>PDZV01000062.1 GCA_002753135.1 Magnetococcales bacterium WMHbinv6
AACCATCGTTACGGCTCTCATCACAGCCAGACATGCCAACACGGAATCTTTAACAGAAATGGCAGCTTGAGAAAAAATCTGCGCGGGAAGAGCAGAATTCAGGGGATAGTAGTACAAAGGTGGAGCTATTCAGGGTTGTGGCATGAATCACCCCGGCAAAGCGATCGCCTGCGGTAATGTTGCCACCGCCATTTTTGACATCGAGATCAATCTTGGCGTTGGCCGTCAGGTTGGCTGTACCGTTGACCGTCAACGTGCTGAAGGTGGTGCCGGGGGTGGCGGTACTGTCCACGGCCAGATGGAGAATACCGCCTGCACTTTGGTTATAGGTACCGGTGATGCTGGAGGCTCCGGCGCTGCCGGTGGTGGTTTCGCTGCCCCGGCTTGTCCCGCTTTTCAGCACCAGGGTACCGGCGTTGTCCAGATTCATCGCCCCGCTGAGATTGCCAGCCAGCGTCGCTCCGGCCAGGTTGTTGACCGTGCCATCCATGCTGCCGCCGTTGGCAACCTGAATGCTGTAGGTTGTGCCATGGATGGTGCCGCCGTTGCTGATACCACCGTTGAGGGCAGCCCCGTTATCAACCAGAATAGCACTGCTGCCACCACTGATCACCCCTTGGCTGCCGTTGGTCATCCCACCGCTGAGGGTGGCAGAGTCATCGACCAGAATGCCGTTGCTGGTACCAGTGATGGTACCGCTGTTGCTGATCCCACCGATAAGGGTAGAACCTTGTGCAACCGCGATGGCGTTCAATGCGCCAGTGATGGTGCCGCTATTGCTGATCCCATCCTGAAGAGTGGCAGCGGACAGCATGCTCACGCCGCTTGCGCTGCTTCCGCTGATGCTGCCTGTATTGTTGATCCCGCCGCTGAGCGTCGCGCTTTGCGCCATGACAATGCCGTTCAATGCGCCGCTGATGGTACCGCTGTTGCTCAGACCATCATGGATAGCAGCGGCGCTTTGCACGGAGATGCCGCTTTGGCTGGAACTGCTGATGGTGCCGCTATTGGTGATGCCGCCGTTGATCACCGCGCTTTGCGAAACGACAATGGCGTTCCAGGCCCCGCTCAGGGTACCCCGGTTGGTCAAGCCGCCATTGATGGTGGTGGTCTCATCCACTTCGATGGCGTTTTCCGTCGCTCCAGAGATGGTCCCGCCGGCCAGGTTGGTCAGACCACCGTTGATGGTCGCCGAATCGTCAGCATCGATACCCTGTGTTCTGCCGGAGATGGTACCGCTGTTGCTGAAGCCACCATTGATCAGCGTGCCATAGATTCCCACGCCATCATCGCTAGCTGGACTGGTCGAGGTGATGGTGCCTGTATTGATCACCCCGTTATTAATCGTGCCATCGACCAGAGATAACCCTTTATGGGCACTGCTGGTGATGGTGCCGGAGTTGGTCAAGCCGTTGACCACGGAATTATCCAGAAGCATCCCTCGGTTACCGCTGGAAGAGATGGTGCCGGAGTTGGTGATGCGGTTGCTGATGGTACTGTTGCCCGTCAGGTAGACGCCTGGTTGCACGGTGCTGATGGTACCGCTGTTGTCAATACTGCTTGCGGTGCCGCCATTGAGGTAGATACCACTTTTCGTCCCATCCGGAACTATAATGCTGCCACTGTTGCTGATACTCCCAGCCACCACGCCATTGACCGAAATGGCATGCAAACTCGCCCCTGCGCTCAACACCACAGAACCGCTGTTGCCCCCAGTGCCGTTGATGGTGACACTCTCCCCCGCATCGAGTACACAGTTGTCCGTCCCCCCCTGGGCAGTGGTGATCGAGGTGCTAACTGCGGTACACAAATCCGCCGCATCACTCCAACTACCACAGCCAGTCGCCAATAACAGCGTTATAACAGATAAACACTTTTTCATGGTTCTTATCTCATTCATTAGCGCACGTTAACAATAACCGATGAAACCAGTTTCACCAGAAATAAAAATTCCATTGTTTATTTGATCAAATATTAATTAACACAACAAGAAAACAATTCTAAACAATTATGACCAAAACAGTCAAAATTTATAATAATTGATATTGTTATCCACAAATTCAGGCCAATCTGAACAGATTACGACCAATTCTGGATCAATCGTGCGCTGCACAGGAATTGTGCGGGGAAGAGAGTGCTTTCAGCGGTGGCCAAGCAGCAGAAGAGGGCCTATGGCCGCTCTGCGTACAGGAGGGTGGTTACCGCCGCCAAAAGGATAGGCAGCTATCGGCTATCAGCAGTGGAAAAGGTTGCAGGCGCTTGATACAGGAGGAGTATGTTGCAAAAATTCTCGATATAATTCTGGCCAATAGCTTTTGAATACGTTCAGAAGGACCGGATCGTAATGATTTTTGTTTTCTTCAGTGATAATTCGATAGGCATCATCCTTAGGCAACCCTTTTTTATAGGGTCTTTCTGCCAACAGCGCATCCATGACATCGATGATGGCCACGATCTGGCTTTCTTTACGAATACGTTCACCGCACAAACCGCCGGGATAACCGCCGCCGCCATACCGTTCATGATGTTGCTGTGCGATCACGGCGGCCAGATTCATCACCTCAATGGCGGTGTCGGACAACAGATCGTGACCTTTTTGCGCATGTTTTTTCATATCGGTATCCTCGGCATTATTTAATTTGCCCGGCTTATTGAGAATGGATTCCGGGGTGGCAATTTTGCCGACATCGTGCAAGGCAGCGGCCAGGGCCAATTGATCCAAATCGGCTTCGCTGTACCTTTTACCGATCGTTTGATAATAGCGTTCTGCCAGCAACCGACTCAAAGCCGCCACCCGCTGCACATGATGCCCGGTGGTCTGATCCCGCTGCTCAATAGCCCCGGCCAAGGTCTCCATCAAGACCCGGGTACGACGAAAAATTTCCTCCTGCAGACGGCGATGAGTGTTCACACGGTACCACAAGGTCAACAGACGTTTGGCCAGCGTCCCCTTTTTCACCGGCGTTTCAAGCACATCAACGATCAAATCGGGCGAGTCGTCAATTTGGTAGAGATTAATCCGCCGGTTACTCAGCAGCAACACCCCGCCGGCAAAGGCCATCATGGGCAGCTGCGGTTGGGGCACCATTTGCCTGCGCAGACCTAATCGCACCTGCAGAAAAGCCAGAACCTCCGAAGCTTTGTTCCCCTCTTCTACCACGACCAACGGTTCTGGATCATCCAGCCATTCGCTCTCCAGGACCAGAATCTGCCCATCCTGCTTTTTATCCCCCCAACGAATAGGCCGCATCTCCTGCACGCTTGTATAGATGCTCAAACAACAGGCACCCTCCGCCTGCAAAAGACGCAACAAGGTCAGATTGCAGGCATTATCCGGTTGCAACAGATGGACATCCGGTTTTGATGTCGACATAATCAGCAGCAGGGCAGGTTGCAGGGTGAAGCCAAAGGATCATGCCTCTTCGGTATCAGGAAAATGGATCATTTTATGGATCATGCACTCATAATGGAGCATAATTTCGCGCTGCGAAACCGTACCGTTGAGAAGGGAGCAAAGCAGTTGCACGGCTTGAAGTTTTCTTTGTCGAAACTCCTGCACAGCACCGTTGACCAGAGCCTCCATTGAAATTTTTTCGTTTACTTGAGAGGCATTCAGGTCACCAAGCAGCATGCTATGTCGATTGACCACCCAACCCAATTCCATGGCAAAGAGTGCGTTGATTTTTTCGACAGGACAAACCGGCACCTGTTTTTGGCTTTCCCACACGAGCGGTTGCTGCCGCCACATAGCCAGAAGAAAACAGGCTCCCTTGAAGGGATGTGGTGAAAAACCAACTCTGCCGTTGGAGATCTCTTTTTCGGCGTTGGCGGCAAAGCATGTCTGCAACGCATCGAGCAAGGCAGAGTCCATCCGCTGAGAATCAAAGGTCAACGCTTCTGGATCGGCGGCCAGCACCGGATCTTGCCCGTAGGAAACCAACAGGTGCCCAACCATCTCGTTCAGATAGAAATCCATCAGCGACAGCTGTTCCAACTCAGTGGGCTGTGCAGCACCAACCCCCTTCTCAGTGAAAAAAAGGGGGTTGGTGTAGATGTCAAGACCCAGTCGGGATCGCATAACCTTGCGCTTTGGCAAAGGCCAGCGACCTTTGCAGATCTTGCTCTATGATTTTTTTGTTGGTACGCGGATTGGCGGTAAAAACCTCATGGCTAGGAGAGCAGCCAGCTGCTGACGGCTGCGCACCGGCAAGTTCTGCTTGCAGATTAACGACAGATTCGGTTTGTTGCATATTTTTCCCGGTCATCCCACGCACCGCCTCCAGTCTCTTTTGCAAAACATCGTTAATCCTGCTTTGCAGCCCCTCTGGAAAGTTTCGGGTTTTGCTCACGGGGAACCTCTTTCTCGTAATTTGTTGGAAACAAACGGGCGTCTCAGACACTGTACCGAAGCACGGCCAAAAAACACCCGACACGAATAAATCTATAAAATTCAATATGTTACAGTCCAACATAAACACAATACCTGTTATACCGTATACGAATAGTAACACAGGAAAACGGCTTAGGCAACAAATTAGCCAATCACTTAAAAAATTCGCAACACCTTCTGCGCTAAAACAACTTGCGAAACCAGCAACTCAACCATCATTTTACAGACGGCGAACTGTGAACCTGACGTTTCCGAATTACCTTGTCAGCAAAGCAGATGACTTTTTCCCCAAAGCGACAAGCCTGTTCCACATCCATGCAGGGATAACTGCCAGCCAATTGCTGCAACAGTGCTGTACGATTATTTTCATGCAAGACCAGATCCAAACCGCGATGAAACATCATGTGCGCCAACACCGTTTGGTCACTTCCCGTCGAGTCGAGCAAAAAATCAACGGCTGGGGTTGCAGTCTTCTCCCCTTCCGAACGAAACGCAATACGAACAAGTCCCAAAAATCTTCCCATCAGTGGTGCCTTGCAGTACAACTGATAACGCGCTTCCTTTAGCCACAGTTCGCGCTGCCGTTGATAGCTGGCATCCTCAACAGGTTGATCTTCAATGGCGACACGAGGCAACCATCTCTCAAAATAGGTTGCCTGGTCCACAAAAGCACAAGTGACCGTCCAGCAGACAGAAGCGGGGAATGGAGCTGCACTGCCCTGACGAGCAGCTTGGGCAGCCACTGCTTGCCATTGCATGCGATAAGCAGTACTGACTGCCGCCAGCTTTTCTTCGGCAGCGCGCAAAAGATGTTTTGGCCGGGTAACAATCTCCTCAGGAACAGCCACATGGATGCTTCTGGGCGAGAAGGGCACCCAGAGTGGCCACTCCTCAAAAGGACGACCCTTGACACCTGGCCTGCCCAGTTTATCCCGTTCTGGATCCATCACCAGAAGAGCTGCTGTATCGGTATCAGGTAAGCTTAATTGAGCATACTGGCTGCCGTGAGGCCAGGATCGATCCAATTCTTGGGCAATATTCAGAAAATCGGCGCAACTGAACAAGGAACTCAGCACATGACGCAATACATCCGCCGATTCAGGAAGGTTGCTGAACAGGTTATCTTTCGCAAACTGCTTCCGTACACGTGAAGAGTGTCTCTTCAGAGCATTTTTCCGAACGAGATGGAAGCGAACATGATTGATTTTCTCCAGTTCGTCATTGGTCAAATAGTGGCAGACAAGAACTAAAACGTCGTCAACTTGATGTTGCAACTTTTCATAAACAAATTGGGCGCAAGGAAATTTACTGGCCCAAGATACGCCGTGCCGCAAACCATCTGCCGCCTGCTTCAACGCAGCAGACAACTGATTGGCCGAATACGGATTAGCCCATGGGAATGATTGATTCGGCAGTTGATGACGATAACAAAACACCTCTGCCAGATGTGCCAACACAGAATCTGTACACCAAACCAACAACTCAGCGAGCAATTGGCACGCTTCGTTAAAAAAGTCCAGTTGGCGCTGACAAATCAAACGCACCCGAATGTTGGGACCAACCCCATCATCATGCACATAAAAGCTGCGATAATGAACATCCTCGAAGATAACGGAGGATGCGCCGCCCTCTGCTGCCGAACCGATGGGCAGATCGATGTGGTCTGGTTCACGGAAGCCGATCAAACAGTTGACATGTTGTTTGTGCGTGCTGGCATGGGCCCCCATCACCAGCAGTGGAATACCACAACGCAAATAGGGCAGAACATGCTTGCTGAAATTATCCAGGCTGAAGGTGTAGGTGTGATGATGCAACCCGCCACCGTTCAAGTCACCGCGCACAAACTCCGACGACAAACCCGGCTGTTGCCGGATTGCGGCTGCCAACTCATTATCGCCGACATAAACCAGAGAGAGGGTATGGGTCTCCTGCGAATCCATCTCCTTGGCCATGCGGGTCAGATCCGGCGATGCCACCCGACGCGGACCATAAACCTCCGCCTGCAAGGCGCTCCACAAACTGACCGTGGCACAAGCTCCGGTAGCCATATCCTGTTGTTGCCATGCCAATCCATGCACATACAAAGTGATTCCGGCAATATGCACTTCACAATCTGGAATGGCGTTACAGACACATGGATGGGCAACCGATTGATAGAAAACCTGTGTCTCGTATGGTTCTGTTGCATTTTCTGTGTAGCCATGTCGCCAGGCTAAAACCGTGCGTCCCAGGTATTGCCGATGCAAAGGACGCCGCACAACAAAGCCACAATAGGCATCACGCAACGTTTGTAGTGCTTGTCCACTCTCCGTTCGCTGTAAATATTCCCCCATCTGCGCAGTGCGGGGAGGTTCACTGCCCAAAGCACAGGAAAAAAGGCATTGCAACTCTTCTTTTGCCTCTGCAGGAGACAATCCCGGAAAAGCAAAAAAATGGATCCTCTCACAGCGATTGCCATAATCAAAAGCCCCGGTGCTGTAAAAAGCCTTGTACTGGGCCAAATAGTCCCAATCAAAATAATCGGACTCCACCAGAACGGCATTCACGCCCAAGTCGTCCAGGTAGCAATAGAGAAAACGCACCTGATTGCTCCAAACCGACTCGGTTCCACCCAAAACATCGTACTCTCTCTTCTCTTTATTATCCGGCATAAAAGGAAAGAATTGCGGTGTACGTTTTCTTGGCATTGCACAATCCGTCAAGGCTATGAATGACTAAAACTGTTGAGATCCAACCAACAACCTTAAAAACAGGCGCGGAGTTTAACAACCATACCAAGACAAGTCAACGATTAAAGGATCCGTTTTGTCAACATTTCCCCACCCGTCAAAACATAGTTAGTCATATCGTCAAACACAGCTTCAGCGCATCATACTATGCTTCTTCCTTGTCGTTCTCCTCCTCCAACCAGGGGGCAGGCAGCAGACGCCAGGCACTGATCGGCACGGCCCACGTTGAGTAGCGCACGGATTCATTGGGTTTAGGCCAACTCTGGCCAGTGGTTGGGGGATTGCTGGAACAACCATTTGTATAAGCAACCTGGCAACCATCCTCTGCATTTTTTGTCATCGAACTGTTCATGGCAATCTCATTCCTTATAGAGTCGTCGAACACACGACCGGCACCGCAGCACCGGCAAGCAGACTCATTCAAGGCAGAGGCCAAACCATAAGGTGTAAATAAAATGATTTATTATTGAATATCAACAAATTATCGAAAGATTACCTCTCCGGGGCAGGGCAACAACCCCGGAGAGGTGAGCGGTCAGAAAAGGCTACTTCGGTATGTGCGTCGAGCGCAGGTAGAGTTCGCGCAGTTGCAGAGGGTCGACAAATGAGGGGGCCTGGGTCAAAGGGCAGCCGGCTTTTTGTGTTTTGGGGAAGGCGATCACATCGCGGATGGACTCCACGCCCAACAAAATGGCCACCAGACGATCCAAACCAAAGGCCAGGCCGCCATGCGGCGGGGCACCGTAGTCCAGGGCTTTGAGCAGGAAGCCGAATTTTTCTTCGGCCTCCTCTTTCTCGATGCCCAACAGGGCCAACATGCGCTCCTGCAGCTTGGGATCGTGAATACGGATGGAGCCACCGCCAATCTCGGTGCCGTTCAAGACCAGATCGTAAGCCTGCGAACGCACCCGATCGAGAAAACGTCCTTCCATCTCCGGAGCATCCAACTGGGCCCGATCCTCGACCATCGGGGCGGTAAAGGGATGATGCACCGCCACATGCCGCCGCGATTCGTTATCCCAGTCCAACAAGGGAAATTCAGTCACCCAGACAAAAGAAAAAGGAGCCCCACGCAACAGATCCAAATCCTTGCCCAGCTTGACCCGCAAACGACCCAACGATTCGTTGACAATCGAGGCCCGATCGGCACCAAAAAAGAGAATATCCCCCACCTCGGCTCCCGTAGCCGCAACAATGGCCGCCTTCTCCGCCTCCGAGAAAAATTTGACAATCGGCGATTGCCAGCCATCCTCCTGCCACGGACCGTTCAACTTGATCCAGGCCAAGCCTTTGGCACCATAAATGCCGACAAACTCGGTATATTCATCTATCTGCTTGCGGGTCAACTGCGCCCCGCCCGGCAGACGCAACACCTTGATCATCCCTCGCTCACCACGGCTGCCGGTCATCGCCGCTGCCTGGGCAAAGACCTTGAAACCGGTCTCGCGCAGCGTTTCGGTCAGGTCGATCAACTGCAACGGATTGCGCAGATCCGGCGCATCCAGACCATAGCGGTCCATCGCCTCTTCATAAGTCAAACGGGCTATCGGCAACGACAACCCCTGCCCCAGCGCATCACGGAAAACCGCCGCAATCACCGACTCGGCCAAGGCCATCACCTCTTCTGCCCCGACAAAAGAGATCTCCAGATCGATCTGGGTAAACTCCGGCTGCCGGTCGGCGCGCAAATCTTCGTCACGAAAACAACGGGCAATCTGAAAATAACGATCGTAACCGGCAATCATCAACAACTGCTTGAACAGTTGCGGCGATTGCGGCAAGGCGTAAAATTGTCCCGGATTGACCCGTGACGGCACCAGATAATCCCGCGCCCCTTCCGGAGTCGAACGGGTCAACATCGGCGTTTCAATCTCCAGAAAACCCGACTCGTCGAGCGTGCGCCGTACCGTCTGCATCACCCGGTGGCGAAACTGCAGATTGCGCTGCATCTCCGTCCGGCGCAGATCGAGAAAACGATACTGCAGACGGGTTGCCTCCCCGACCCCCTCCTCATCCAACTGGAACGGCAACTGCTGCGCCGTGTTCAATAATTCCAGCCGATCGACGAGAATTTCAATCGCGCCAGTGGCCAGCTTGGGATTTTCCGTCTCCGGCGGTCGGCGGGAAACCAGACCGCTGACCTGCAACACATACTCATTGCGCAGACCGTGCGCCTGACGATGCACCTCCGGCTGCCGCTCCGGATTGAACACCACCTGCACCAGACCGCTGCGGTCGCGCAGATCAATAAAAATCACCCCACCATGATCACGACGGCTGCTCACCCAACCGCATACCGTCACCTGCTCCCCGATCAAATGGGTGCCAATTTCGTTGCAATAGCCACTGCGTTTCATGATTGCTTTCCTTGTGCCGCATCCTCGGTGTCTGTTTCCTCTTCCACACCCTCTTCTTCGTCCTCTTCTTCGTCCTCTTCCCCCTCTTCCTCATCGAGAGGCTGCTGGTTTTCTGCCCGTTCCAGGGCATCTTCCACCAGTTGCTGCATGTAGGCCTGCTCCACTTCGCGGAAACGGTCACTGAATTTCAGCGCCTGGCGATAGCTATCTACCGCCTCCTCCCACAGCGAGTCAAAATGGGCCAACATCCCCTTCAGGTAGTGGTTGAAGGGATTTTCGCCATCCCCCTGCAGGGCGTTCTCCACCCAGGTTTCGGCGTTGGCCAGATCGCCCTGATCGATGTAGAAGGCGGCCAGTTTTTGCGCCACCTGCCACGGCTGCACCCCACGGGGCTTGTCAAACTCGCCCAACAAAAACTGCTCTCCATCCACCGCCCGGCCTGCCTCAACCAACCATTCGGCATAGCGGGCAATCCAGTAATCATACAACAGGAAAGGATCCTGCCGATCGCCATCCAACACCTGCTTGACCAGATTGATCGCCTCCTCCAGGCGACCGTTGGCCTGATAGACCGAAGCCATCTCCGTCAACGCCACCGGTGCCGCCAGCGACAGGGGAATTTTTTCCAATCGGGGCAACGGCAACTCATGCACCAGACGGGCAATGGCCATCGCCCGAATGGCCGGGGTCGGCGAACACA
The DNA here is from genome assembly GCA_002753135.1 of Magnetococcales bacterium WMHbinv6. GTDB lineage: Bacteria > Pseudomonadota > Magnetococcia > Magnetococcales > Magnetaquicoccaceae > Magnetaquicoccus. The sequence continues at coordinate 10,177 of PDZV01000062.1, forward strand.
GTTTCCATTCCGGATTTTCCTCGCTCTCCAGATGGCAGAGTTTAAATTTTTTCCCGGAACCACAGGGGCAAGGATCGTTGCGTCCCACCTTGGGAGCGGCCACCGTCCGCTTCGGACGGGCCTGAAAACCCAGCTCCGGTTGCGGCATCATGTCCAGCAAACGGTCGGCAAAGTAGAGATACCAATCCTGAAACGGCAAGGTGTGCAGCGTCTGCGCCGTCTCCTCCACCCCCGCCAACCAGGCGGCCAACAACTCCCGGTTCGGATTCAACACCGCTTTGACCAACGCTTCGGCATAAGTTGCCGGATTATTGAGATCTTTCGGCTCTCCCACGGCTCGCAGCTCCTCTATCCCAGGGTTTTCCCCCTGGCTTGAAATGTGCAGAAAAAGAGTTCAAAAAAAATGACAAGGCCGATTATTCTAATCCCACATTGGGCTTAACGCCAGTCAGAAAGCGCATCCGCGCAGAAAACTACTCCCGCCCCACCCACAGAACGGTATATAATGGCGTACTTTTGCTGACGCTTCCGGATCAGGTGCCGGAAGAAAATTTATTAATAGCTTGTTTTTCCGGAGGTTGTCGCATGTCCGTCCGCACCCGCTTTGCTCCCTCGCCCACCGGTTTTCTGCATATCGGCGGGGCGCGTACCGCTTTGTTTTGTCAACTGCATACCCGGCGGCTCGGTGGCACCTTCATTCTGCGCATCGAAGATACCGATCGGGAACGCTCCACCCAACAGGCGGTCGATGCCATCCTCGACGGCTTGCACTGGCTCGGCCTCGATCCAGACGAGGGCCCCTTTTTCCAGTCGGACAACACCCCTCTCTATCTGGCCGCCGCCCAGCGCCTGCTTGAGGAGGGCAAAGCCTATCGCTGCACCTGCAGCAAAGAGAGCATCGACGCCCTGCGCGAAAGCCAGCGGGAACAGCAGATCAAACCCCGTTACGACGGGCGCTGTCGCGACCGGCACGATCAACCGACCGATCAACCCTATGTCATCCGCTTCCGCACCCCCAGCGAGGGCAGTACCGCCTGGGAAGATCAAATCCAGGGCACCATCCGCTTTCCCAACGACGAGTTGGATGATCTGGTCCTGGTCCGCTCCGACGGTTCACCAACCTATAATCTGGCCGTGGTGGTCGACGATCACAACATGGGCATCACCCTGGTGCTGCGCGGCGAAGATCATATCAGTAACACCCCACGGCAGATTCATCTGTTTCAAGCCCTGGGCTGGCCGGTGCCCGAGTATGCCCATATGCCCCTGCTGCACGGCAGCGACGGTAGCAAACTTTCTAAACGGCACGGGGCAGTCTCGGTCCTGCAATATCGCGAGGATGGCTTTCTGCCCGACGCCCTCAACAACTATCTGGTCCGCCTTGGCTGGTCGCACGGCGAACAGGAACTGTTTACCCGCCAGGAGATGCAAACCCTCTTTGACGTGCGCCAGGTAGGTCGTTCCGCCGCCATCTTCAACCTCTCCAAGCTGCTCTGGATCAACGGCAACCATATCCGCACCGCCACCCCGCAGCAACTGCTGCCCGAACTGATCTATCAACTGGCAAAACGCGGCATCCAGCAGCCAGATCCACAGTGGCTGCTGCAGGTGATCCCCGAATTTCAGACCCGGGCCAAAACCTTGGTCGAAATGGCCGATAAATGTCTCTTCCTCTTTGCCGAATCGGTCCTGCCCTACGAAGAGAAAGCGGCACAGAAACATTTCTATACCGCCAACGTGCAGTCGATCATCGCCCTGCACGACGGTTTGCAGCAGTTGCCGGAATGGCAGGCGGCTGCCATCGAAGCCTGTTTCCGGCAGGTGGTCGCCGATCTGCAACTGGAAATGGGCCAACTGGCGCAACCGGTCCGCGTCGCCCTGACCGGCACCGCCTCCTCGCCCGGTATCCACGAAACCCTCTTCCTCTTGGGCCGGGAACGAGCCCTGCGCCGCCTGCAAGAGGCTGTCTCTCTCCTGCCTAATAACAAATGATGCCGACATCCAACCCCGCACCAGGGCAATCACATTGGAAAACAGAGGCTCACCAGGAGGTCCAGGAGGAGATTGTCTCCTCCTGGAGTAACTATTCACCCCCCTG
>PDZV01000063.1 GCA_002753135.1 Magnetococcales bacterium WMHbinv6
TGCAAGAGGTGTTAGGCCCTGAGGCCGCCTCTGACCACTCTCTCTCCTGACCCCAGCGCGGACGCACGGTGATAAAATGGTTGCTTGGCCTGTTGTTGGCACTGCTGTTGTTGCAGGCAACCGGGTTGTATCTGTGGCAGGAGACAATGATTTTTCTCACCCGTCCGCTGCGCGAGTGGCAACGGCAGGCGGCGCTGTTGCAGCGACATCGGCTGCAGGAGGTATCGTTACACACGCATGACGGGGTAACAGTGCGCGGCTGGTGGCTGCTGCCTCGCACGGTAGAGAGAGCGCCGTTGCTGATCTATTTCGGAGGCAACGCCGAAGAGGTGTCGCACTTGCTCAGTGAGGCGGATCGGTTTGCCGGTTGGTCGCTGCTGTTGTGCAACTATCGGGGTTATGGCGGCAGCGAAGGGGTTCCTGGTGAAAAGGCACTGGTGGCCGACGCCGTGCAGCTGTATGATCATTTCAGCGCCCAGCCGAGCATCGACGGGCAACGCGTTGTGCTGCTTGGGCGCAGTCTGGGCAGTGGTGTGGCGGTGCAGCTGGCGGCGGCGCGACCGGTGGCGGCCACTATTCTGCTGTCGCCTTTCGACTCGCTGCGCGAGGTGGCCCAATCAATCTATTTTTGGTTGCCGGTGCGTTGGTTGTTGCGCCATCCCTTTGATTCGCTGGCCAAGGCCGGGTCGATCCGTTCACCGCTGCTGGTGGTTCTGGGCGAACGGGATACCCTGGTCCCCCCGGCAATGAGCGAACGATTGGCCCAAGCCTGGGGCGGACCGACGCAGGTGTATCGGGAACCCTTCGCCGATCATGATACCCTGTTGGATAACGGCAGGGCTTGGCAGGCCATCGTCAGCTATCTGCAGCGGCTGCCCGGTTGAGCGCCTGCCACAAGCGGCTGCAGTACTGGGAGGGTCTCCCTCCTCCACTGCCGGATGCTCTGTTTTCTTGGCTCCGGCCTCTTTTTATTCAAGAAAGGATCCCCATGTTCAACGGCATTTTCATTGAGAAGGATGATGCAGGTTATCGGGCCTCCCGGCAATCGATCGACGAGGCCGCCTTGCCGGAGGGGGATGTGCTGGTTGCGGTGGACTATTCGACCATCAACTACAAGGATGCCCTGGCCATTACCGGGGTCGGGCCGGTGGTGCGACGTTTTCCGATGGTGCCGGGTATTGATCTGGCGGGCACGGTACTGGCCAGCAGTCATGCCCATTATCGGGCTGGGGATGCGGTGCTGTTGAACGGTTTCGGGGTGGGAGAACAACACTGGGGTGGTCTGGCGCAGAAGGCGCAGTTGAAGGGGGATTGGCTGTTGCCGTTACCATCCGGTTTCAGCGCCTGGCAGGCGATGGCCATCGGCACGGCGGGTTATACGGCGATGTTGTGTGTGTTGGCCCTGGAGCGGCACGGGGTGACGCCGGACAAGGGGGAAATTGTTGTCACCGGAGCCGGTGGCGGGGTGGGAGGAATTGCCATTCTGTTGTTGGCTCGTTTGGGGTATCGGGTGGTTGCGGTCAGCGGCAGGTCGACGTTACACGATTATTTGCTTGGTCTGGGCGCAGCGGAGGTGATGGATCGCACCCTGTTGGCGGCACCGGGCAAGCCGCTTGGCAAAGAGCGCTGGGCCGGCGCGGTGGACGTGGTGGGTGGCACGGTGTTGGCCAATGTCTGCGCCACCACCTGTTACGGCGGGGTGGTAACCGCCTGTGGTCTGGCCGGGGGGATGAACTGGCCGGCGACGGTGGCCCCGTTTATTCTGCGTGGGGTGACCCTGGCCGGAGTGGACAGCGTCTATGTGCCAGCGGCGGTACGGCAACAGGCCTGGCAGCGCCTGGCCCAGGATCTGGATCGGGAAAAATTGCAGGCCATGAGCCGGGAGATTGCCTTGAGCGAGGTGATTCCTCTGGCCGAAGCGCTGCTGGCCGGTTCGGTGCAGGGCCGGGTGGTGGTGGATGTCAATCGTTGAGGGGTAAAGACAATCCCAGCCGCAAGGTGCATGTCAGCCTGGGGAGCCGTCGTGTGCAGAAGACGGCTCCCGGATACGGTGAAAAATTATTTGGCGACGCCGCCGAGAATTTCCATCATCTTTTTGTAGCGTTCCGCCTGAATCCCTTTGCCGAGACCTTTGGCCTCATCGACCTTGCCAGCGAGAATCATGGGGACAATTTCGCCGTCGCGGGTTTTCTTGAAGGGAACGAACACTTCGCTGAAAGCGGCAAAATCGGCGGCGTTGGCAGCGACGATGGCATCCACTTTGGCGGTGGCAGCCTTGATCGCCTCAATTTTTTTGGCTTGTTCGGCCTTGTCGGCGGTCTCGAGCAAGGAGAGAAGATTTTCACGGGCCTCTCCCATGCCGGCCTTGACCGAATCGGCCACCGGTCCGGCGAAAGAGGCCGTGGTCAGGCAGGACAACCCCAAAGCAAGCAACAACACTCCCATGGTTTTTTTCATAGCAACTCCCGTTAGCAAAATGGTCAACGAAACACGCCGCGCACCCGCCCTCTTGCCTGCTGCGCACTGTTGGGTCAGTTTACAATAAATTGAGTGACAAAAGATTTGACCTGGATCAAGAAACAGATGATGTCAAACCATCTTGACAAATCTGCCCACGCCACTACAAGTGTAAAAAAATATTTTGCACCGAAGGCAAAAGTGTAAAAAATAGTTTGTTACAATCCCCCTCCTTCTCCCCCGCCCGCCGACGCAGCACAACCGCCTTCTGAGGGCAACGAGCCACCATTTTGCCCACCTGCTAGGAGTCTTTTTGATGATTATCAAATTTATCTCCAAAAACTGTTTTGGTTGCAGTTTGTTATAAATAAACGGGCCTATTTATACATCTAATTGATATTATTGATAAATATTTATGGCACGCTCTATGCTTTAAAGCAAATCAAACAGATCCATTTCCCATAACGAAAAAGAGAGGATTGTCCCCTCCCCTGGCGGGCACTCCCCACACTAAAAAAAACGATAACAGATCGGAAAAATGATGCTCAATCCATTAGAACATGTGGAAAAAATTTTTGCCTCGGGTGGAATCAGCAAAAGCAGGCGCTTGATTGATTTATACGTCATCGAAGATTTGCATGGCATCCCGATGGGCTTTACCCAAAGTGAGAGTCTGTCGCGCATCTATTATATTGCCCCAGGGATGTTGGGCATGATGGAAAGGTTGGCCAAATTTTGTCTCGGCATCATCCAGAATGAAAGCGATCCGGCACTGCGACTGGAGGCCGAAGAGATTTATGAGGAGATACGCGAGATGATCCATGTGGCCATGACCATCCCTGTCGCCTCCAAAGAGTCCTAATCCTGGCGGCGAGGCGCTTCTGCCGCGCAGAGGTGGCTGCAGGGGCTGACTGGTAGTCAATATATGATTACAATTATTTATCAACACCTTTTGGTCTATAATCGTTGCAAGATGGATCGTGGGCAGCATTGTTCACGCAGGGAGGATTTGACCAGGGACAAGGAAGGAGGGGGCTGTAATGAAAAGCATGAAGCTGCGCACAAAAATGATGTTAATGCTGTTTTTTCCGCTTGTTGGACTCTGCTGGCTGGGAGGGGAGATTATCTGGAACAAGATTGCACTGCGCCAGCAGATGCAGACCATGGCCACGCTGGCCGAACTGGCCAAACAGACAGGAGGTCTGGTGCATGAACTGCAAAAAGAGAGGGGCATGAGTGCCGGTTTTATCGGCAGCAAAGGGCAAAAGTTTAAAGAGGAGCTGCCCAAACAACGTGAGCTGACCGATCAGCTGCTGCAGAGCTGGCAACATACGCTGCTGCAGGTGGACAAGGATCGTTTCGGCAGCGATTTGACCACCCCGATTGACGAGGCTCGCCGCGCTTTGCCCTGGCTGGGCGAATGGCGGCGGCGGATCGACGGCAAAGAGAGCAGCACCCCGGAGTTGCTCACCTTTTATACCGGGATCATTGACCGTTTAATCCAGGTGGTGCGCGGCATGGCCACGCTGGCCACCTCTGCCGAGATGAGCGCCCAGACCATTGCCTATCTTAATCTGCTGCTGGGCAAAGAGCAGGCCGGGCTGGAACGGGCCACGCTGACCAACACCTTTGCCCAGGATGGTTTTGGGCCGGGCATGTTGCAACGTTTCGGGCTGTTGTCCGGGCAACAGGCGGCTTTTCTCAACACCTTTACGGCGCTGGCCACTGTTTCGATGCAACGTTTTTTTCAAGAAAAAATGGCCATTCCTGCCCTTGGCGAAGTGGCGCGCATGCGGCAAACCGCTTTTGAGAAGGCGGGTTCCGGCCAGTTCGGCATCGACCCGAATCAATGGTTTCAGCACAGCACTGCCGCAATCAACCAACTGCGCACGGTGGAAATCAGCATGGTCGACGAACTGGGCCGTCAGGCAAACAGACTCACCGAACAGGCCACCTGGCAGCTGAGCCTGTACGGTCTGTTGATTCCTCTGGCGGTGATCGGCTCTTTAAGTTTTGTGGTGATCGTCAATCGGGACGTGATGCAGCAGATCGGCTGTGAAATGACGGAAATTGCCGACGTGGTGGCCATTGTCAACGAGGTGACCCGTGGCAATCTGTCGGTGGAATTTACCGTCGATTGTCGGCGGGAGCGCAGCATTTACGGCTCGATGCGCCGCATGGTACGGCAAATCCGAGAGGTGGTGACCACCATTCAAGGGGTAACCGCTGGGGTGGTGAGCAACTGCGAACAGGTCAACGACAACGCCAGAGAGGTGGCCGACGGTGGGCATAAACAGAGCCTCTCCATCGCCGAGACGGTGACCGCCATGCAGCAGATGACCAGCCATATTCAGAACAACGCCAGCAACGCCCACACCACCCACCATCTGGTGGCCCAGGTGGTCAAAGAGGCAGGCAACACCGGCGAGTCAGTGCGCCGATCGGTGGAGGCGATGAAGCAGATTGCCAACCGTATCGTGGTGATCGAAGAGATTGCCCGGCAAACCAATTTATTGGCCTTCAGCGCGGCGATCGAAGCGGCACGGGCCGGAGAACAAGGGCGCGGCTTTGCCGTAGTGGCCATGGAGGTCAAAAAACTGGCCGAACGGAGTCAACAGGCGGCAGCGGGCATCACCACCCTCTCCAATGCCAGCGTCGATATTGCCGAAGAGGCCAGCAGCTCGTTATCCCGCCTGTTGCCGGACATCGAGCAGACCGCGCAACTGGTGCAGGCCATCGCCGACGCCTCCGCTGAACAAAATCAGGGGGCACAGCAGGTCAACCAGGCGGTCCAGAATCTGGACCAGGTGATCAAGGACAATGCCGAGGTGACCACAAAACTGTATCAGGTGGCAGAATCGCTGGCCGAACAGTCGCGCTCCATGCAGGAAAGTATTGGTTATTTTACCGTTTAACCACTGCCAACAATCCTGCCTGTCCGGGAGAAACCGATGAACAACGTATCGATGCACGATCAGAAATATTTTATTTTTACCGTCGATCAGATTCAGTATGGCATCGCCTGCAACGAGGTGGTAACGGTGACCGATATGCCCTCTTGCACGGTCATACCCCATCTGCCTGCCGAGGTGCGCGGGGTGATTCCCTTTCAGGAGGAAAACATACCGGTGTTGGATTTGCGCCTCTGTTTTGGGCTCCCATCCCGTCTGGCGGAGATCAACGAACTGATCAACACCATGGCGTTGCGCCGCCAGGATCATTTGAACTGGATGGGCAAGCTGAAAAATGAGTTGAACAACCAACAACCAATCTCCGTGCAGACCAACCCGCACAAATGCGCTTTTGGCCAATGGTATGATCAGTTTGAGAGCAGCAATTTCAATCTGGCCGCCTACATGAAATGTTTTGATGTACCGCATCAGGCCATTCATCGGGTGGCGGTGGAGGTGACGGCCTTTCTGGACCAGGGGCAGTATCAAAAGGCGCAGGAACTGGTAGCACGCACCGAAGGGGGCGTTTTGTTGCGACTGATTGAGCTGTTTGATGGTATCGAGGAACGGGTCAGCAAATATCTGATGGAATATTGTATTGTTTTGCAGCACGACGCGCAGCGTTTTGCCATTACCGTGGATGATCTCAACGCTTTTTGTCGCCTCTCCCGCTGCGGGCCATTGCCCGGCGCAGCCAGCAGACAGGAGTCGGAGTTGATCCAGGCCATCGGCTTCTACCATGCCGAGGGGCAGAGTGCAGAGCAGAATGTTTTGTTGTTGGAGAGCCAATCCATCCACAATATATTGCGCTAACAGACCAGGGAGTGCGTTATGGGCAGAGGCTTGAGGGGCAGAATATACGATTACCGGCTGGGCTGGCTGCTGTTGTTATTGCTGGTTGGCAACCTGCAGGCCGGTGAGCGGGAAAGGCTGTTGCAGCGGGCCGAACAGGGGGATCGCGAGGCCCAATACCGGCTGGGGGAACGATATTTTGAGGGCACCGAAGGAGCGGTGGATTATGGCCAGGCGATGTACTGGTGGCGCATGGCCGCCCGACAAAAAGATCCCCGGGCACAAAACGGCATCGGCACCTTGTATGATAACGGCAAAGGGGTAGCCAAGGATTATCACGAGGCGGCCAAATGGTTTCGCCTGGCCGCCAACCAGGGCCATCTGATGGCCCGGCGCAACCTGGGCTGGATGCACGAAAAAGGGCAAGGGTTTCCGGTCGACCTGGTCAAGGCCTATCAATGGCAATATCTGGCGGAGATGAGCCGCAACCGGCATGCTTCCCTCTCCCACCCCATCCCCTGCCCGCTGTGCGACAAACTTGCCCCGCACATGACCCCCCAGCAGATCGAGCAGGCCATGTTGCAGGCCATCCACTGGCAGCGGGAAGATGGAGAGGAGTAGAGATCTTTCTGCGAACAACACTTAAAAAAACAGAGCATGCTTGTTAAATTGATTAATTTTTATCATGCAATTTGGACAATACATGACATGACAAATCCAAAAAATTGGCAACTATAAAATATATTTATTGCCATGTTACTCATACCTCTTCTGACCATAAACGGCTTAAGCATGCAGCTGCTTAATGAGAAGTGGCAGGTCCAGCAGCAGGCTGGGTTGATCTGGCCTCGCGCTTCGTCGGCACTCCGCCGCCCAAAGAATAAAGCGACCACACAAAGCACGGAGATCCACCATAAATGCTGGTTTTGGCCGCCATCCACACCTGCAATTCTGCACAACATATCGTTTTCATTGAGCACCGGAGAGCGGGAAGCATCATGCTTCCCGTCGGCGTGGTGGATCCCACAGCCCAGCAGCATGCCCTGCAGAGCGCAGTCAACAAATGGTTTAACAACACCCTTAAAAAGCCCAACGCACCTTCATCGATGCCATTTGGCTGACATAATCGTTGCGCGTCTCCGCATCATAGCGGGCATTGATTTCCATACCGCTCTCATGACGATAGGTCAATCCAAGACCACCCCGACCCAACCAGGGGGGTGTCTCCAGCCCCGGCGTGTGGAAGGCGGCGCTGGGTGCCGAAGCATAAGCGGCACTGACCATGCCGCTGTCGGCAAGAAAATCGTAGCCAGCACCCAGATTGACCGCCAGTGTGGTCGCCGCATCCACCTTGTGGTTGAGCTTGCTGTCTACAGAGAATATCCATTCGCTGCTGTCGCTTGCTTCGACATGCAGATTCAGGGCCCCCGCGCCACTTTCATGGTACGCCTGGTTATAGCTGGCTGAAAAATCGCTGCGCAGCGAGGGAACTAATTGGGTGGTTTCGCTCACGGCATAGATTCTGCCCAAGCCCAGACCCAGATGGCCGGAATAACTGCCATAGCTGGCCTGGGCTACCCGGTTCAAGCCACCAAAGTTGATGGTACGATCGCCCTGGTTCCAATGATAGCTGGCATCCAACTGAAAATTGAGTTCGGTCACCGCGTCCAGATTGCGGCTGCCATAGCCGATCAGTTGCACGGTAGAAACCTGTGCCGCTTGCGGCGTCGCCAGCATAGCCCCCTCAATATCGCTATAGGCATAGGCAAGCGCCACGCCCAGACGATGTTTTTCATCCACCTCCTTATCGAAACCAAGCACCAAGCCGCTGCTGGTGGCATCGTAGCCGGAGACCCCTTTGTGTTCCGACTGCCTGGTTTTGCCGACAAACGATTTGGCCCAGACATGGCCGCTGGTCAGAATTTCGTCACCGGCGGACAACCCTTTGTTGCTCTCCTGCCGGGATTGCACTATGCGGTTGATGCCACGCATGGCGTTGCTCGTGGCCTGGGACAACTCACCGGTCAGAATGGGTAAGGTCTGTTTGACCGCCCGGGTGGTCTCGGCACTGCTGCCAAGCCCCTGCAACGCCGCAATGACCGTGTTCATGTCGGCATTGCTGCCGTTGCCAAGGATAGCGAGTATCCGGGCGGCATCCTTGGCCTGCGGGTCACTGCTCGTGTCGGTCAACTGGACAGAAGAGGCAATCACATCCACATCGTTGCCGTTGATGACGGCAGAAAAGTTCCACAGGGCAGAGTTGTCGGTCACCACAGCGCGGCATAGCCGCAACCAAAAAAAATAGGCGTTCCGCCTTCTGATTCGGTATGTTGAAGTTTGCTCACCACAACAACGAATCCAAAGGGGAACGCCATGAACGCATTTTTATCAAAGCACGAAAACGATGTCATCGGAAAGCTGTCGGGATTTGACAGATTGGTGTTTCGAGGAACGCTACGTCCGCTGGCTTATCCGGCTGGGATGAAGTCATACCTCAATTCAGCTGGAGTGTTGTTGAAAGATTTTGCCGAGCATGCATCTAAAATCACCAAAAAAATCAAGACCGCAACCAAACAGATGATCGAGCAAACATCCAGGCCGCTGCACTACCTGCCATCGAGTAAAACCAGCAAGGAGGAAATGGCACGCAAGATCGCCGAAAACGACGGAATCAAGGAGGGGCCAGTGTGTGTGTTGACGGCTGTTGAACCATGCAACTCATATGACCTGCATCGAAATAAGGATGAAAAACGATTGGAACTGCTACCTCGTCAACGCAAGTGCCTGCACATCTACCAGTATCAGGTCCATCCCGTTTTTGGTTTCATGAACGCCAGGATCCAGACATGGTTTCCGTTCAGCATTCAGATTTGCATCAACGGACGTGAGTGGTTGGCCAAACAAATGGATGCCGATGGGCTTGCCTACAAACGCTACGACAATTGTTTTCCATGGGTTGCCGACTTTGAACACGCCCAACGCCTGCTTGATCAGCAATTGAAGAGTGCTTGGCCGGAATTGTTGGATGGTATTGCCCGCGATCTGAATCCACACCACGAAGAGATTTTCTCAGCATACCCGATAGATTACTATTGGTCTGCATTCCAGAGTGAATGGGCGACGGACATCGTTTTCCGAGACCCTGCAATCTTGGAACGTCTCTATCCAAAGCTAGTTCAGCACGGGCTGCTCACGTTCTTGAGTCCAGATATTATGCGTTTTTTGGGGAAAAAACTGCCAATCGATGGAAAAGTGCCGGCAAATTTTCATGACGAAGTGGTCAGCGACGTAAAAAGCAGGACAGAGGGTGTACGAATCAAGCATCGCCTGGGCGGAAACTCCATCAAATTGTACGACAAACCAGGTGGCAATTTGCGAGTAGAAACCACCATCAATGATCCGTCCTGTTTCAAGGTATTCCGTTCGCCGGAAAATCTCCCGGAAGTGAATGAGCAGTGGCTTCCAATGCGCAAGGGAATTGCCGATCTGCATCGGCGTGCCGAGGTCTCCCAAGCGGCAAATGATCGTTACCTCAACGCCATGGCGTCCGTGGAAAACACCACTTCATTGGGCAACCTGTCAGCCGATGTATGTTGCTCAACCGATTGGAAAGGGAAACGAGTCAGAGCGATGAATCCCCTCTCTTTGGAGGATGCCAACCTCCTGACAGCAATCAGTCGAGGAGAGTTTACGCAAAACGGCTTTCGTAACCGTGATATCAGGACATTCCTGTTCCCAGGAATGCATACACCGGAAGAAACCCGCCGTCTTGCAGCATCAGTGACCAGAAAGATCCAGTTACTCCGAGCCCACAAGCTCATCAAAAAAGTCACTGGAACTCATCGCTACCATCTCACTGACAAGGGGAGAACCATCGTTACGGCTCTCATCACAGCCAGACATGCCAACACGGAATCTTTAACAGAAATGGCAGCTTGAGAAAAAATCTGCGCGGGAAGAGCAGAATTCAGGGGATAGTAGTACAGCATTCCTGCCGGACTACACCGAGGAGAAGCTCACCCGCTCGCTCACCGATCTGCTCAAGGAGCATGGTGCAGGCATCAGTGCAGTGAAGGCCAATACCGTCCTGGTTGCTCTCGGCATCCTGGAAGAGCAGACCCGGCCAGGATCGAAGGGTGTCACGCACAAATTCAGGGTGCTGACCGAGGCAGGACAGAAATATGGGAAAAACCTGATTTCACCACAAAATGAGCGCGAGACCCAGCCGCACTACTATGTTGCCACCTTCCCGGCTCTGTTGGATCTCATCAACAGTTGGCTGCAGGAAGCAGCATAGCTGCAAACCCGATGGCATTGTCATTTCCACCCGCATTGGCGGGTATTTTTGTTTCTGGAGGCAGCGCATGACCTTTCTCCCACATCTTGCCGGTCGGATTCTGGGTACACCCCTCCTGGTTGAACGGGCCCGGTTGGAGAACATCCTGGCGGTGATCGGACCGCGCATCGGCATCGATGCCGTGCTGCCCCTGCCGGACACGCCACTCGCCACCCGTTCCGATCAACCGATCATCACGCCAGACGGCATTGCCATCATCCCCATCCACGGCACCCTGGTCAAACGGGTGGGCCCGGTGGAGGCTATCTCTGGTTTGACAGGCTATGCCGTCATCGAGGAGATGTTGCTGGATGCCGCAACCGACCCGGCTGTGAAGGCCATTCTCATGGACATCGACAGTCCCGGTGGCGAGGTGGGAGGCGTGTTTGATCTGGCGGCCATGATCGGTGAGATACGGCAGGCTAAACCAGTCTGGGCTTTGGCAGACGACGCCTTTTCAGCCGCCTATTTGATCGCTTCTACAGCCGAGCGGATCTATCTGTCGCAGACGGCGGGTGTTGGTTCCATCGGTGTGGTGGCAGTCCATGTGGATGAGTCGCAGCGGGATGCCCAGGAGGGACGGCGCTTTACCACTGTCAGTGCCGGAGCGCACAAAGATGATTTTTCCTGCCACGAGCCACTTTCTGATGAGGCCAGAAGTCGCCTCCAGGCGGAAGTCGACCGGCTCTACGGCATGTTTGTCTCTGCAGTTGCCAACAACCGAGGCATCGGTGAAGCGGCAGTTCGGGCGCAAGGTGCCGCTCTGTTCTTTGGCGACAACGCGCTCACCGCCGGTCTGGCTGATCGGGTAGGAACCATCCGGGATGCCATGGCGGATCTCACCGCTGCGCTTGCACTACCCAAATCCATCACACAACAGTCCGTTACCCCCATCACCCAGAAGGAGTTTCGCATGGATGAACAGCTTCCAGTGGCAGAGGCATCTGCCGCACCACCGGCGCCGGAAGTCGCCGTACAAGCCGCT
>PDZV01000064.1 GCA_002753135.1 Magnetococcales bacterium WMHbinv6
TTCAGGTGCAATCCGGTGAGGGTGCACGCCAGGAGGCCGGGCCGCTGATCAGCAAGGTATTGCAAGCCATGATCGGCTGGAATCCAGACCCCAAGCGCTACATCAAGCCGTTCCAGTGGGTGGGTAGTGCGCACAAGATCGGCTATTCGCCAGAGGGTTTTATCTATTTTCCGATGCAATTTTCTATTGAGTTTATTTTTCGGGTGCAGGAGTGATGCCATGTCAGGATCAGGGTTGTTGTTGTCCGGGGATGTGTACGTAAACCGTATCAACGCAGACGGCAGCACATCCGGGTGGATGCCGTTGGGTAATACCAAAAAATTGCAGGTCACCGAGAAGGTGAAACAGATCAACCGCACCTCCACCAGTCCGGGCAGTTACGGCGCGGTGCTGGACTCGGTGCAGGTGCCGGAACCGGTTGAGATCGACATCAATACCGACGATTTCAATCCGGAGATGCTGGCGCTGATGTTTCGCGGTGACGCCGACGCTTTTTCCGAGCCAGCCGGGAGCGGTGTGATCGAGATGTTTGTGGCCACACCGGGTCGTGGCCATAAGCTGGCCCATTTCAACCTGGGCAGCGAGCTGGTCGTGCAACATGTCAACGGGGTAAACGCCGTGACCTGGAGCGCATCCACAGCCAAAATTGTCGGTGATTGTGTCCGCCCAACCGTCGCCAACGGCCATTATTACCGCTGTATCCAGGCTGGCACCACCACCTCCAATGCAGAGCCGAACTGGCCTGTGGATGGCGGCACGGTGCTGGATGATGGCACCGCCCACTGGCAGGATATGGGTTTGATCAATCTGGCGATGGGGCGTGATTTTGTCGTCGATTTTGCTGCTGGCATGATCACACCTGCCCTGTCGGGGCAAATCGCCTCTGGAGAGGCTCTGCGGGTCACCTATGACCATCTGGCGATGACGGGCAGCCGCATCAAGGGCGGTATTCGGCCATCGATCCGTGCCTCCGTGCTGTTACAGGGGATCAATCTGGCCAGCGGCAAGCCGGTGCGGCTGGAAATTCCGCAGACCAGTCTTTTCCCGGCGGGTGGCGTGGATCTGATCACCGAAAACTTTGCCGGTTTCGCCATCAAGGGCAACCCGACCAAAATTGACGGCTATGAGGCTCCCTATACCCTGACGTTATTGTAAACACATCACATCTGACGAGGGATCAAATGAGTAAAAACACGATCGAGGTAGACGGGCAGGAGATTGTCATCAAGGAGATGACGGTTGCTGATATGGAGTCGTGGTTGGAGACGAATACGACCACGCAGAGTGAGCCGGATTTGGTTGGCGACCTGCTGTTTGAGGAGGTCTCGCTGCGAGATGTGTTGCTGATGACGGAGGGGGTAACGCGGTCTGAGCTGAGCCGCCTGACGCCGTCGCAAATTGCCCCAATTGTGCAGCGCTGCCGGACGGTGAACCCAGCTTTTTTCGCACGCATTCGCGACCCGCTGCAACGGATCCGGGCGCGTCAGTTAGGGGCGCTGCTGAGCAGCTCCGCATCCTCCGACGATCTGCCTGCACCCTGGTCCGCGCCGGACATGCCCATGTCTGGGAGTACCCCTGGCGGCGCTTCCTGAGTGCCATTGACGAGCTGAACGAAGCGGAGAGCCGATCGAGATGAGTCAATCCGACCTCACTGTTGCCCTGCTGCTGAAAGCCGATGCTGCCCCCCTCAAACAAGGGGTGGAGCAGGCGGCTGGCAGTTGGAAGCGGGCTGTCGCCGAGATGGGGCAGGAGACCCGTCAGCAGGCGGCGGTCGTGGCGACCGGGCTGAAAGAGGCGTCGGCGGCCATGGCTGAGCAGGCGCGTCGTGGGGCAAGCAAGGCCTCGGCGGCCTGGAAAGAGGCGGCGGCCAAGGTCGGTGAACAATCGCGCATCACGGCAGCAGAAGTCAACGACTCCTGGAAAGATCTGGGCGTGCGCCCGATCAAGGCGGTGGTGGCCGAGATTGAGCGGATGCAGGGGGCATACGATACGCTGCGCTATTCGGGCAGGATGACGCTGGAGGATCTGGCGCGGGCCGAGGAGGCGCTGGCGGTCAAGACCGCCAAACTGCGCCAGGAGATGGCGGTGCCCATGGCCGATGGCAAGGCCCTGCAGACGCTGGGTATCCGCAGCACGGCGACGATCGAGGCGGAGATTGCTGCCCTGAAAAATGCCTACCAGCAGCTTGCTGTGAGCGGGGCGGTATCATTGCAGGAGTTGGGACGGGCTGAAGAGGCGTTGGCGGTCAAGACGGCCCTGCTGCGCAAGGAGATGGGGTCGTCGTTCGCGGGGGATGCTTTCAAGACACTGGGAATGCGCAGTACGGCGACGATCGAGGCAGAGATCGCTGCCTTGAATGCTTCTTATCGCGCCTTGGCGCGCTCTGGGACTGTGTCGTTGCAGGATTTGGGGCGGGCCTCGGATGCGCTCAAGCGCAAGACAGCGCAACTGACTGCCGAGATGGATGGGGCGAAGAGCAGTGCGCATGGCCTGGGCGGTGCTGTCAAATCGATGATCGCCGCCTTTGCGGTGATGGAGGTTGTCCATTTTGGTCAGGCTGTTGTCCATACCGAGCTGGCGCTGCAAGGGGCGCGCAACACTCTGGCCACGCTGACCGGCTCGGCGCGTGCCGGGGCACAGGAGTTTGAGTGGTTGGTTGGCATGGCGTCACGGGTTGGAATATCGCTTGAGGAGGCGGCAAAAGGCTATTCTCGCTGGGTGGCTGCGTCTCAAACGGCTCGACTGACCGTTGCCGAAACCCGTCAACTGTTTGAGCAATTGGCGGCTGGTTTTGCTCGCACGGGCTCCACCTCAGTGGAGACAGCGCGCGCTATCCACACCCTGATCGAGATCATGGAGGAGGGGGAGTTTGGATCACGACTGATGAAGCAGTTTGGTCGTGAGGCACCAGCGATGTTCAATTTTCTCTCGCTGGCCATCCAAGAAACAGACGGTTCGCTGCGTCAGGTGATGATGCGTTTTGGCGAGATTGCTTCCAGGATTCCAGATGGCGGGTTGGAGGGTGCGCGCAAATCGTTTGCCGGATTGCACGCTGCCATTCAGTTGGCACAAGACACCATCGCCAAAGGAGGGTTGATGGAGGCGCTGGAGAGTGTGGCGAACAAGATCACCGATAAGGGGAATGGCGCGCACGATACCCTAACCGTTATCGGGCGTGATCTGGGGTTGCTGGTCAATTTTCTGGCTCTTCTGGCTGAGGCTTTTACCGCACCGATCGTGCAATTTGGATTGGCTACTCTCGTCGTATACAAATTCATTGTAGCAATCAAGGAGATGAAGCTGGCGCTGTCGCTGGCGAATCCTGCCACTCTGCTCGCCTCGTTGGCGACTGCAGCAGCAGGCTATGTTTTGCTGCAATCAGAAATCAATGAAGTGGAAGAGCTGAAGCGTAAAACTGCCGAGACAGATAAATCCGCAGAAAAGTCGGCGGAAAAAAGCGCTTATGCGCGCACGAATCTGTTGGCCGCCATCGCCGGAGAAGAAAAAAAGCTGGCCGAATTGCGCCATGAGCTGCACGCCGAGGAGATGCGCGAAGAGAAAAAACAGCTGGATGAAAAGCTGCGCGGCTTGGAGGCAGAGCTGCGGGCCACCGAGCAGACACTGAAAGCCGAAGAAAAAATCTATCAGGACCATTACAAAGCGCTGGAGGATGCCCGCAAAACCACGCGGTTGGACAAGGAAGATACCGATCACCGTCTGCGCGAGATCAAGCGGCGCGGCATGAGTGATCGCGAGGCTGAAGGTGACCGTGCCGAAGAGGTTGCCGAGCAGATCCAGAAGGCGCGGGTGTTGGGTAAAGCCTATAAGCAGGCGGTACGCGACGGCGACTGGGCCGAAGCGCGCAAGCTGGCCAACGAACAGAAGCGACTCGCCGATGAGGCGATGCGTGGTGCCGAAGGGCTGAAAAATGTGCAGGCCGCCTATGATGGGTTCAAGCTGGCGGCAGCGGAGCGGGCCAATGCGGACAAGGCCTGGGAGCAGATTGAAGAGGTGGCGACCGAGGCCGCCAAGAGCCGTGTGGAAAGTCTGAGCGAAAAATACCGGCAACAGGCCGCCGAGGTGGAGGCGGTCGCCAAACAGGTGGACAAGCTGCATGCGGCGATTCAGGCGCTGGAGCCATCCAAAACTGTGGAGATCCATGTCAAAATTGACGCCGCCGAAAAACGGCTGGCTGAATTGCGCAGGCAGATGGATGAGTTGGAAAAGAGATCAAACAGCCAGGCAGACAATCAGAACGCGATCGAGGCGCAGCACAACAATCAGGCTGCCAAGGCAGATGCGGAGCGTAGCCGTCAGGCTGTCGAGGCAGATGCAGAGCGTAGCCGTCAGGCTGTCGAGGCAGATGCAGAGCGTAGCCGTCAGGCTGCCCTGGAGGATGCCGCCATGCAAAAAATCCTGCGCGAGTTGCTGGAGTTGTCCAAAATTGCCTCAGCACGACGGCAGGCGGCAGAGGAAGGTCGGACCATCGATGGTTATGCTTCGGGTGGCATGGTTGGTGCCCATTATCTGGCCACTGGCGGGCGGTTGAGCGGCTATGGAGGCGGCGACATTATTCCGGCCATGCTGGAGCCGGGTGAGTTTGTGCTGCGCAAAGAGGCGGTGCAACGGTATGGATCCGGGATGCTGGCGGCGCTGAACGATTTGCGTTTGCCGCATATTGAGCCACATCAGGTGCGGGGGCTTTCGCGTGGCGGATTGATCGACAACCTGGTTATTCCACAAATTTCCGCACCGGCAGCGGCAGCTGTCGGGGCCGGGGTGTCGGGCCACCATTCCACCATCCAGTTGATGGTTGGAGAGCGGGCAGCGCCGGCGATTCGCACCGATCGTCAGACCGCCGAAGCGGTGACGCGCTTTTTCAAAGAGCAGATGAGGACGCGATGAAACAGTTGGGAGATTTGCGCCTGCCTGATGAGTTGCTCTGGATTGATCGTTACACTTGGTCGCCGGTGGCACAGGAGTCGGCGCGGAGTATCAATGGCCGGGTGATCCATTTTACCGCTTCCTTGAGTGGCGGGCGGCCGATCACTCTGGAGGCGCGGGAGGGGATGACCTGGTTCACCAGCACGCAGGTGCAGACGCTCTCCATCCTGGCGGCGCAGGCCGGGGCCTGGTTTGTCTTGCTCTGGGAGGATGAGACCTTTCATGTCGTTTTTCGCCACCATGATCAACCTGCCCTTGATCTGCACGAGTTGATTCCAGGCCACCCGCAGGGGCTGCATGTTGGCAGCATCAAGCTGGAGGTGCTGTGATGCCAATCACCACCCTGAAAATTCCCTTCGCCTACCGCAACGGCGGCATCATCATCACCGCACGGGCCTCGTTCGGGCCGGAATATGAGGTGAAAACGGTGGGTATCGCCGATCATTACCTCTTCCGTGTCCATGTCCGGATCACCTACACCAACCAGACAAAAGTGACCCGGCCGGTGACGGTGCGCTATCGTTATTACAATGTCGACAGCAGCAAACAGATGCAGCTATCGCCAGGGCAAACCCATGATCTGCTGGAGTTTGCCGGACAGGAACCGCCGGTTTTTCCCAAACCGATAGCGACTCCGGCTACCGATGAGAGTCCGTGGTACAACCCCTGTCTGGTCAGCAGCGCCGACCGCGCCGAGGAAATGGTGGTCTCTCTGGTTGATAACAGCACCTGGATCGATCATCCCACCCCGGCGCAAATCACCAACGCGTTGAATTGGCAATCACATCTGACCATCGCCATCAGCAACGGACCAAGCATCTCTTTGCCGCTGGAGATACCGCGTCAACGCTGGTCGGAAAGCAATCAGCTGCGTGAAGAGCTGTCCGATTTGTCAGAGTATGACCGGCAGATGCAGAGCCAGGAGTGGGGTGATGGCATTGTCGAATACCCGGCCGAAGTGACGCTGGCGGCTCCGCAGCTTGCCCAAAGCCCGCAACAGAGACGTGGTGATGATCCGAACAGTTGGTGGGAAGTTCCGCAGGTGTTTGACCGGCTTAAAATGAAATTGACGCTGAAAAAGCCGCTTTTTCCGCCGATCAAGGATGATTTGGGGGCTGGTTTTGCGTCGGTGGCACCATTCAATGAATCATCGCGGCAAATGTCTACCATAAGTGTGCCCTTGTCGGACCTGTTCAAGGTAAAAGGTATGAACGTGGATCTGTCATACCCATCTCAGGTTACTCTGTCGTCGCTGGATGGCACTCGCAAGCTGGTTTTAAATTTCAACCCACCGGCTATTGGGTGACCACGATGAATGTATCGCCGTTCGACACATTGCGGGTGTACCCATTTTTTCTCGGCGAAATTGTATTTGCCTATACTGCATCCATAAGCAGGGAATTCCAGAATGGCCATGATACTGGCGGTAGATTCAAGTTTGTCAATAAACAGTCCTACTTTGTCTTTGATGACCAGAGCAATTACCAGTGCTTGATGTCTTTGTTGGGTGCATCGGCTAATTCGCCATGGTATGCGTGGACGATCTCCCCATTTACAGAGTTGTCTCCTGGCAATATCAGTTGGCAAGTGCCTGGGTATGACAGACCAGCGTTCATGCCGATCTGGGAGGCGGCACAAAACTACCCAGTTTTCGGAATAGATCCGTCACATCCAGACGTGCTTGTCCATGCCGATTCGATTCCTGCCGGAAGTGTGCCGTTGGCGTTTTTGCCTGCATTTGCACAAGCACCATATACAGCGAAAGAGTATTTAGAGGGGCCTGATATGTCGTTCATGAGCCGGTTTCAAAATTCTTCTGTCCCCGGGATCATATTGCCAAAGGGAGTGCAGTTATCATGACGATAACCCAATCAAGTATTGTCTGGAAAAAATCCGCACTGACCAGCGACACCACCCCGGCGCAGAATGGTGGGCGGTTGAGCCAGACCAACAGTCCGGCTGGTGTGCGTGGCAACATATTCCCGGGTATCCAAAACAGTCAGCGGGTCAGCGGTGTCGTGTTGTTGCGCAAGCTGTTCATCAAAATCGAAACGGCCAATCCAGAAACGCTGCTTGATCCAAAAATTTTCATCGCTGCACTCAGCGCCGGGGATGATTATCTGACGCTGCGCTATACCGGCAGCCAGACCGATACCCAGGATCAGTTGGGTAACGCCCGGCATTATGGGATCGGCACCCTGCAGGAGTCGGTTGCTCAGGGAGCGACACAGCTGCGCATCACCCTGGAACATTCTGGTGCCGCCGCTTTGCAGCCGTTTCGACCGGGTGATTTGCTGCGCGTTAGCAACAAAACCGACAGCAACCCGGCAGGCGAGGAGGAATATGTGAGCGTGGATGATGCCAGTGATGCTGTGGTCACGAGCGGTGGCGAGGTGACGCTGCTTGTTTCACCCACCACGCTGGCCTGGACGGTCGGCGGTACTGTTCCGGTGTTGGTCTCCTCCTGCATCCAGCCTGGTGATGTGAGTGCCACCTACAGCGCGTTTGCCGTCCACTCTGCGGCGGGCACCTATAGCGATACCGCCAATCTGATTCCTCTGCCGATCGGTGCGGTCTGTCAAACCTGGACCGTCACCATCACCGATCCAGCCACCGGCACCTTCCGTCTTGATGGCGATACCCTTGGCAGTGGCGTGGCCAGCGGTCAGATGGGATCCTCATTCCGGCCTGTCAATCCCGACACGTTGACCCCTTACTTTACCATTTCTGCGTCCGGTTGGGGTGGGGATTGGGCCCTGAACGACTCGATGACTTTTACCACCAGCCCGGCGGCGGTACCGGTCTGGTATCAGCAAAACATACCAGCCAACGCGGCCAGTATTGCCGCCAGCACCACCACAGTGACCATCGACGGGGAGTGCCAATAATGTATGCAAAATATGTCTACAGCGCCGGATCCAGCCAGGCGCAGGTGTTGGCCGATGTGGTGGCCATTCTGACCGGTACCACCGATGTGGCCACCCTGTCGGCATCGTGCAATAAAGCGCTCTCCAGCATCACGGCAACGGTGGCCGCCGGTTGGGCGGTGCATGATGTCAGCGCCGCCATCAATGCGCAGGCGCTGCGGGCTGCCAACGCCGACAGCAGCAGCTATAAATATGTGGTGATCGATACCAACACCGCAGGTGCCATTTTTGCCAAGGTCTACGAATCTTGGGATGCGGGTACGCATGTCGGCAGCAATCTGGCCTATAACTCCGATGTGGCCTCCTATGCCCAGCGCTTGGATCTGAGCAATGGCGGCACGCTTTATATTCTCGCTTCTGCCCGTTTCCTGCTGCTGGCCAGCTCGATTGCCGCCGGTTGGGGCAGTCCCAGCAATGGCGGACCGTCGGGTTGTTTCGAGCGCAGCCGGGCCTGTTTGTGGGATACGCCCTCGTTCGGCTTTCCGCCCGCCCTGTTTATCAATTTTGGCTATGCTGTCGCCAACGACACCGGGGCTTTTACACCGCGCAAATATACCTCCGGCATGGCCACGCAGACCGGGTCGTCCGCCTCCCATTCACTGACGGCCAATCACGGCACGCTTTCCGCTTATTGCACAGCGATCAGCGGTCAAAAAGTACCCGCTGCCGATGGCTCGATGTGGATCCCATTTATTCCGATTGGTGTTGCCGATGCCGCAGCCATGCCTTGCCTCTATGGCGACATTAGTACCATCTGCGATGTGTGGGCAATGCCATCCTCCGTGGCCAGCAATCTGGATGTGATCAGCAAAAACGGGGCGAACTATCTCTGTCTGCAGGCATCATCCACAACCAAGATGATCCTTGTCCGGGTGTCCTGATGGCGAACGGGAGTGTAGTCGCTCTTCTGCCTGCCGTTGGTTGGGGGCAAAAAGCGGGCAAAGCCGTTGCCGGGCTGCCCAGCCCACAGTACGGCTTGCGCATTATGCCGGGCGGATTTGCAGCGCCATCGTCTGTGGCGGGCTATGGCGCTCCCGTGCGCACGGCTTATTCCGCACCGGTACTGCCTTCAGGAGGTGTGGGCAATCTGGCATCCCCTCGTGTTGGTATCGGTGTCCCTCCTGTTGCGCCAGTGATGTTTGGTCGCACCCTGAAAAATGGGGTTTTTATCCCACCGCTACCCACTGTTGCGTGCGGAAAAAAATGGCTGCAGGCGATCAAAGTGGCCGATCCGCAACCGGTTGCGGTCGGGCAGCGTTTGACGCAGGCGATACAGATGCCTCTCTTGCCAGTCGGTGTTGTCGGGCGCTTGTTGCGCAATCCGCTGGCCGTCAGCCATCGCTCAGTGCTGACCATCCAGAATCAAACCGCAGCGATTTCCGCCAGTCATCGCCTGCAGTTGGCCTATCAGCGCCCCATTACCGCCAGCCATCGCTCTGTGATCGCTCTGTCGGCCACCGATCGGGTGGTGGCCAGTCATGCTCTTTGTACCAGCATTGCTCTGTCGGCCAGCCATACCAGTCGACTCCACTACCAGGCGACCCCGGTTTCTGCCAGCCATCGCAGCGTTGTCGTGCTTGCAGCGACCGACCGGGTGACCGCGCATCACCGCGCCATGACTTTTTATGTCGGACCCTCAACCATTTTGCAGACGAGCAATACCCTCTACCACACCAGCCCGGCCAACGGTCTGGAGCGGGCGTTGGCGATTATGGCCGCCAAAGTCAGCATCGAGGAAGGATCCCACTCCTGGACAGCCCATATCGAGCTGGATAATCCAGATGATTTTGCCTCTGTCAATATTGGTGATCCGCTGCGCTTGCTGTTGGCCGGAGAAGAATATCGCTTGGTCGTGGACCGCAAAAACCACGCACAAAACAGTCCGGAGCGGATCAGTCCCACCATCAACGCTATCAGTCCGCTGGCGTTGCGCGGCGCTCCCTTTGTCCGACCGATCACACAAGATTGGTCGGCTGGGGTCGATGCCTCAACGGTGGTGGCCGCACTGATCGGGCCGGTCGAATGGCAATTGCCGCACTGGACCATTCCGCCCGGCCAGCTCTCTGCTGTCAACGCCGATCCGCTGGCGGTCGCCAAACAGGTGGTCGCAGCTGCCGGAGGGGTGATCGAGAGCGCACCGGATGGATCAGTTGTTTGTCGCCCGCTCTTTCCAGTCTCCGTACCCGCCATGGCGACCGCTGCCCCCGAGCACTGTTTGGACGGTGATCATATTCTGGAGCGGGCTGAATCCCTGGAAATGGCTGACGCGGTCAACCGCCTGATCGTCTGCAACGCCAGCGTCGCCATCGGCGCGCCACAGTTGGCGCTGGAGCAGGCGGACCATCCCTTGCACCCGACCAGCAAACAAATTCGCGCCTATCCCATCCCCTGGAGGCAGGTGACGCTGGTACATACCGGTGATGCGTTGGTGGCGCTGCGTTATATCGGGATCGAGGAGAGGCAAGAGATCGAGGTGGTGGATTTTTCAATGGGCAAGGCGACTGCCCGCTATCCGATCTACGCCATCCTTTCTTACGCCTGGCAGTATCAGGATCTGGGGGTGCCGGAGGCGGTCACAGGCAGTAAATCGCTCATCGTGCCGGAAAATGAAGGGCAATCACTGTTGCGGCTCACTTATGTCACACGCTGCCATATATGGGAAGCGGATGATCCGCGCAACGAAGAAATACTCTTTCTGGCCTACGACTGAGGAGCAAGCCATGGCAAACAGTCAGTTACAAGTCAGTTTCGGTAGCGGTCAGGTTCTGGAATATTCCGGCGATGTGACCGTGGAGATGGATTCTCGTCCGGATGGATTCAACCAACACATTCTGCAATCCAACGGTGTCCCACAAAACCCCACAACCCATGCGCCCGGGGATGTGGTCTATTTTTTGGTCTACGCCAGCCCCAACGTGCAGGTGGATGAGGTGACCACCTCCTGGGGGGTTCTGTCGCGAGTCGGGATCGTCCAGTCCGATCACGACGAGGAGTTGGTGTTTGAAAACAGCAGTGTGGCCAAGCTAAGCCACCCCACTGAGGCGATCGATCGCATTATCTGGAGCGGTACCGGGCTGGGAGATCTGTCGATCCAGGCCGACGGCAAAAGTGTCGTGGCCACACAGCGCGGCATGGTGGCCGCGCATGTCTGGTATCGATCCCGACCAACAGCTTGGCGTCTGCAAACCAGCGCCGCCGATTGTCCGGCTCCTGCGGCCACCGCTGTTGTCGGCGTCGAATGGCGGCATCTGCCCCTGCCAGTGGTGACGCCATGACCATTTCGATTGAAGTCTATCGCGGTGCCGGTGATCGGCGCGGGGATGATGTGGTGGATTCGCTGATCGGATCAACCGCCTGCGCCATCGCCAGGGGGCGAGCTGAGATGGACACCAGGGCACATCAGCGCTCACGCGTGAACCTGACGTTGCCTTTTCGGTCAGGATTGCGGCCGGGACAACTGCTGCAGGTTATGGATGCCACCGGCACCTGGATCGGCAAGTTGATCGCTATTCACCACCAGGCTGATAATGTCAAAACAATCACCGAATTGACTGTTGATAGGCCATCGTTATGAATGATCTC
>PDZV01000017.1 GCA_002753135.1 Magnetococcales bacterium WMHbinv6
CTGCGCAAATCTGCTTACGGTGAAAAGCGCGCCAAAGGCAAAAGATTAAAGGCAAATTCCCAGGGTTCCACCCTGGACCGGCCAGGGAGCCAGCCTCCCTGAACCCGCAATTGTTTTGGGTGCTGAATAGTTACAATGTGATCAGGGTTTGATGATACACTCCCCCACGGAACCTTCGGCACAACGATGGCCGTTGTTCCAGAAAGCACCATCCAGCCGGGCCCCTTGCCATTGGGTCTCCTGCACATTGGCCCCGAACAGCGTCGCCCCGCGCAGATCGACGCCACGCAAATTGGCTCCCCGCAAAAAAGCCCCTTCCAAATAGGCCCGTTGCATGTTGGCACCAGAAAAATCGGCATTGGCCAGATTGGCCTGTTTAAAATTGGTATGGGCCAAATGGGCATCGACAAAACGGCTGCCGGCCAAATCGGCATCTTCCAGGGCAGCATCCTGCAAATCGGCGCGACTGAAATCGGCACCATGCGCTTTGACGCGATACAATTTGCTTTTCGAGGCCTGCACAGCGGTCAGATTGGCCTCCGCAAGCTGCGATCCAGAGAGAATAAACCCCTGCAAGGATAAACCGCTCAAATCGATGCCGGTCAAGTCACAGCGAATGCACTTTTTCGCCTGCAGCAACTGCTCGACCTTTGCCGAGCGGGCCGCTGCCACCTCTTCGGCGGCAAAGGTCGGCACACTCCAGCCCAAGAGAAAAACAGCAGAGAGGCACAAGATTTTCATACCCCTGTCTCCCGGCGTTGCAGGGCAAAATAGAGCAAATACCAGATCAGACAGGCGGCCACGATCAGAGAGAGTCCCGCCAAGCGCAGCAAAGGATCCCAGCCGCTCAACATGGCCGCAACCAACAGCACCAGGCCAACCCATTGATTCCACAACTGCCACTGTCCTGACCGCCTGGGGGTTAAATCTTCCATCATCGGCACACCCGGCTGCCCGGCCTGACGGCTGTAACGGTGAAACCAGGTCAGAAAAGGGATGATGCGATAGAGCATACCCAGCATGATGCTGCTGACAAAGCCGAACAAAAACAACACGGCAAACAGATAACGCAACCGTTCGGCACTCAGCACCGGCCACAGCCAAAAGGCGACAATCGACAAACTGCCTCCCAGATACCCCACTTGCCAAAGGCGCAGGGTCACATCCCACTTTTTGCGGCGTCGCTGGCGAAAAAGTTCCAGCATGGTCTTGCCATAGACCACCACAGCGGCCAAGGCCGGTATGGCCGTCAACCAGGCCAACCAATAGGGTAACGGATCGATGGTCAGCATGGCCGTTGGCAGCAGCACCCAGGTCAAGGCCAGACCGGTCAATATTTGATAGGCCTTCACACGCGGAAAGAGCGGCATCATGTAAAACATGGGCAACACATGAAAAGAGACCCCGATCATCAAGGTTGCCACCCAGCCAAACAGGCCCCAAATCAAATGGACGCCCAGCATGGCATGGCGATCAATCGCCAGAAAGCCGTGGGCATACTCACCCAAAAAAATCAACCCCATGGTCATGACGGCAATCAGGCTGAGAATGGCCAACCGCATCGCCCACAAGGTGGGATGGACCACCGGCGCCCGCAACAGGGCGATGCCCACCGGAATGATGAACAGAGTCAACGCCGCCCCCAGGGCAAAGCTGGAAATCAACAACAGCCATCGATGCACCCCGACACCCACTTCCAGCACCAGGGTCACCACGCCGATGATCAATAACACATGCACCCAGCGACTGCCCTTGATCCAAGGCACCGGCCCACCCCCCAGGACGGGAATCATCTGGTACATGGCTCCGATCATCACGGTAGCGATCCAACCTAAAGTAATCAGATGTACAACCGCAACAGTTTCCGGCAGCAACGGAGCCAACAATAAAGTTGCCCCCTCCTTGATCAGGACAACACCACACAGCAATAAAAAAAACGGGGCGGTGGCAAAAAAGCGGAACGGAACACTCATCGGCGGGGCTTGATCAATATGTAAACCACTTCCGGGCAACATCGCACACTCCTTAATAAAAAGCCAAAACAACCAATATCTTACACAAATCGGCCACTGTTATAGTCTAGCCTGTTTCCACCCCGTTTAAAAGCCATTCCTGCCAGACATCCCCCATTTTCATCCGCAGCATACCCTGAAGCAGTCGATTTATTGCCTGTTTGCGCCTGGTATTTGGGCAATGATTTTCGTTGATTGATGGGAAGATAGTGTGCTATTTTGGAGGAGCTGCCTTAAGGGCAAAAAGGATGCAACACAAGTGGGCGTTCCGGAAAAAGTGTAGAGGAGATCATTGATCATGGCATATACAGACGGTCCTACTGTATTTGGGCAAGCCGACTTACTGACCGTAGAGTCTGGTTCGCCCATGACCTCCACGACCCTGTACAGCTTGGCCGATACCATTCTCAATGGTTTGACCTCGGCACAACTGGCCTACTTGCTGAATACGCAGCTGGATGGTCTCACCTCGCTGCAACTGGTCGCCCTGGCCAACAGCCAGCTGGATGGTTTGGCCTCCCTGCAGTTGAAAGCGCTGGCCGACAGCCAACTGGATGGCTTGACCTCCGCGCAACTCTCCGCTCTGGCCAACAGCCAGCTGGATGGTGTGACCTCCCTGCAGTTGCAAACGCTGGCCGATAGCCAACTGGATGGCCTGCCCTCCACGCAACTCACCGCGCTGGCCAACAGCCAACTGGATGGTGTGACCTCCCTGCAACTGAACGCGCTGGCCAACAGTCAGCTCAACGGCCTGACCTCCACCCAGGTAGCCAGCTTGGCCAACACACAGTTCAACGGGCTCACCTCTGCCGAATTGGCCAATTTGGCCAACACCCAACTGGATGGTCTGACCTCTCTGCAGCTGAAAGCACTGGCCGATACGCAGCTCAACGGTTTGGCCTCTCTGCAGCTGAAAGCGCTGGCAGAGAGCCAACTGGATGGCTTGACCTCGCTGTCCATTCAAGCTTTGGCCAACAGCCAACTGGATGGTTTGACCTCTGCCCAATTGAGCGCCTGGGAAGATACCCAGCTGGATGGTCTGACCTCAACCCAGCTTACCGCTTTGTCCGGCAGCCAGCTGGATGGGCTTACCTATTTGCAATTGATGGCACTGGCGGACTCGCAACTGGATGGCCTGGCATCCGGTCAGCTGCTCACCTTGGCCGACAGCCAACTGATGGAGATCACCTCCGCGCAATTGGCCGCATTGGTCAACACGCAACTGGATGGTCTCTCCTCCGCCGTCATTACCCAGATGGCTGACACCCAGTTGGATGGTTTTTCTGCAACCCAGCTGGCAGGCTTTGCCTCCACCCAGTGGGATGGCATGCAATCCAACCAGTTGAACAGCTTGGCAGAGAGCCAGCTCAACGGTCTGTCATCGGTTCATCTGGCTGCTTTGGCCAATACACAACTCAATGGCCTGCTTGGCCTGCAACTGTTCAATCTGGCCGATTCGCAGCTCAACGGTCTCAACGATAGCCATCTCACCGCCTTTGCCGATACACAATTAAACGGCTTGACCTCCCTGCAATTGAGTGGTCTGGCCGCCACGCAACTGAATGGTTTGACCTCCACACAATTGTCCTCCCTGACCGACAGCCAGTTGGACGGTCTGACCGCCACACATTTGCCCGGCTTGGCCAACACCCAATTAAACGGCTTGCACAGCGCTCATCTGCAAGGGTTGGCAGAGAGTCAACTCAATGGCCTGACCTCTACCCAACTGGCGGCTCTGGCCGATACCCAGCTCAAGGGGTTGAGTTCGGTTCATTTGACCTCGCTGGTCAACACGCAACTGGACGGCTTGAGTTCAATCCACTTGAACAAATTGGTCAGCACACAACTGGATGGGCTCGATTCGGCCCAATTGAAGGCTCTGGCAGGCAGTCAACTGGACGGTCTGACCTCTGTTAATCTGCAAGCCTTGGCCGACACACAATGGAACGGGCTGACATCCGTCCAATTGACCACCTTGGCCGTCACCCAACTGAAGGGGGTATCATCGAGCCAGTTAACCGCTTTGGCCAATACACAGCTGGATGGTTTAAGCTCCTTGCAGGTGCAGAATCTGGTTGACACACAGATGGATGGTGTGACCTCCCTGCAATTGAAGTCCCTGGCTGTCACACAGTTGAATGGCTTAACCTCCATTCAGCTCAAGGATTTGATAGACACCCAATTGGATGGTTTGACCTCGACGCAAATCACCGATCTGGCTGGCAGCCAACTGGATGGCCTGACATCGACACAATTAGAGGATTTTGCCGAGACTCAACTCAATGGTCTGACCTCTGCGCTGCTGCAAACTCTGGCAAACAGCCAGCTCGACGGCCTGACTTCGCTGCAGCTGCAGTCGTTGGTCAATACACAGCTCAATGGTTTGTACTCCTCTCACCTCGCGGCCCTGGTTGATACGCAGCTCGATGGTCTAACCTCCAGTCAACTGGCCTCCCTGGCTGGCAGCCAACTCGACGGCTTGGGTTCGCAGCTGGTGACAAGCCTGGCTGATACACAGCTCAACGGTCTGTCCAGCGTGCAGCTGGCGACCCTGGCCAACACGCAATGGGATGGTGTCAGTTCCAGTCAACTGTCCGCCTTGGCTGGCACACAATTGAATGGTCTGACATCGGTCCAATTGGCGGGTTTCGCCGACAGTCAACTCAACGGACTCGGCTCTTCCCAGTTGAAAGAGTTCAACAACACCCAACTGGACGGCCTGACTTCCGCGCAACTCAACCAACTGGCCGACAGCCAACTCAATGGCCTGACCTCTCTCCATCTGACCAATCTGGCAGCAAGCCAGTTGAATGGTTTGGGTTATGAACAGCTCACCGGCTTGGCCAACACACAACTGGATGGCTTGACTTCTGACCAACTGGCCACCTTGGCGAATACACAGCTGGATGGTTTGACCTCGGGGCAACTCACCGCCCTGGCGGCAACCCAACTCAACGGATTGACCTCCAGCCAGCTCTCCGCATTGGTCGACACCCAACTGGATGGCTTGGTTTCCACCGATCTGGCCTCGTTGGCGGCGACACAACTCAATGGCCTCTCTTCCGTGCAACTGGGCGATCTGGTGGCAACACAGCTGGATGGTTTGACCTCAAGCCAAATCGGCACGCTGGCAGATACGCAGTGGGATGACCTTGCCTCCGTCGCCCTGACCAGTTTGGTCAATAGCCAATTGGATGGCCTGACCTCTACCGTATTGGGCAGCCTGGACAATACGCAGTTGGATGGTTTGAGTTCCCTGCAACTCAAGGCGTTGGCCGCCACACAACTCAACGGTCTTACCTCGACGCAGCTTGCCGGCCTGGCGAACAGTCAGTGGGATGGACTCACCTCAAGCCAGTTGCTCGGACTGGTTGATACACAACTCAACGCCTTCACCTCCAGCATGTTGACCAGCCTTGTTGGCACCCAACTGGACGGGCTCTCTTCTGTTGCGCTTACCGGATTGGCAGATACCCAGCTAAATGGCCTGGCTTCCAGCCAGGCGGCCTCTTTGGCTAACACCCAACTCAATGGCTTGACCTCATCACAGCTGAACAACCTCTCCGACACGCAACTCAACGGTTTGCTTTCCGGCCAGTTGGCCAGCTTGGCGGGCACCCAGCTCAATGGTCTCTCTTCCTTGCAGTTGAATGGTCTGGTTAACACGCAACTGGATGGTTTGACCTTTCAACAGCTCAATCAATTTGCCAATACACAACTGGATGGCTTGAGTTCGGCACAATTGAGCGAGTTGACCACCGCCCAACTGAGTGGCCTTTTTTCCGCCCAGCTCAGCAACTTTGCCGATACCCAGCTCGATGGTTTGACCTCAACGCAGATTATTCGTCTCGCCACCTCCCAATTGGGCGGTCTGACCTCAACACAGCTGGAAAGCCTGACCATCACCCAGATTGACGGGGTGACAACCAGCCAGATTGCCGCGTTGACAACAACACAAATGGCGGGCCTGAACAGCACCTTGCTGACCTCCCTGGATACAACGCAGGTACGTAGCTTATCCACCACGCAAATCAGCGCCTTGACCACCACCCAGATGGTCGGACTGACCAGCACCCAGGTTCAGACGCTGACCACACAGCAACTGCGTGGCCTGACCGCAACACAAATCAATACCTGGACTACCACGCAGATTGCCGGTTTGACAGCGACGCAAATTGCCAATCTGACGGCCACGCAGGTTTCCGGCTTTTCGGTCACCCATATGAGCAGCTTGACCAGTGGACAAGTCTCCATGCTGACCACATCCCAAGTCAGCGGCCTGACCACGACGCAGATTGATGCGATGGATACAACCCAAATTCGTGGCCTGACCAGCAGCCAGATCGTAATGCTGACCACCACGCAAATAGCCGGCTTGGCCAGCACGGATATTGGCACTCTGAACACGGTGCAACTCAAAGGGTTGACCAGCACCCTGCTGGCCGCTCTTTCCACCACCCAGGTTGACGGCCTGAATACGACGCAAATCGGCTCTCTGAGCACCGATCTGGTTAAAGGGTTCACCACAACACAAATTGCCAGCCTGGACACCACGCAGCTGCATGGTTTGAACACCACGCAGATCACCAGCTTGAATACGACCCAGTTGGGTGCCTTCGACACCACCCAGCTGACCTCTTTGTCTGCACAACAGATCAAGGGGTTGAACTCCAGCCAGATGGCTGCCTTGACGACAACGCAACTGGATAATCTGACCACCACCCAGATCTATGCGCTGACCACGACACAGATCCACGGTTTGACCACCACCCAGCTGGCTTCGCTGACCACCACGGAGATGGCGGGCATTACCAGTTCGCATATTGCCGCCTTGACCACCCGGCAAATCAGTGGTCTGGAGTCGACCGATATTACGGTTCTGAGTACCACTCAGCTGCAAGGGTTGAGCAGCACCCTGCTTGCCGTGCTGGATGCAAACCAATTATCCGGCTTCACCAATACCCAGATCAGCAATTTGCATTCGTTACAATTGAAAGGGTTGTCAAGCACCCAGCTGGCGACGTTGACCACTACCCAGTTGGCTGGGCTGGGCAGTCAGCAACTGCGTACCTTGAGTACCACACAGATGGTGGGATTGACCACCACCCAGGTGCAGTCGATGACCACGACACAGCTGGCTGGTTTGTCCACTTCCCAGGCAGCGGCACTGACGGCGACCCAGATGGCTGCCATGGATTCGATCCAATTGGGGGCGCTCTCCTCGTCGCAGGTAAAAGGGTTTACCACCACCCAGATCGGCAGTTTGACCACGACACAGCTGGCCGGATTGGAATCCAGTGACATCAACTCCTTGACCGTGCTGCAAATAACCGGCTTTACCACCACCCAGTTGGCGGCATTGAGTACCACCCAGATAGGCGGAGTGACCAGTACGCAACTGCGCGCCCTGAGCACCACGCAGATGACCGGTCTGGAGTCGACCGATATTCAAGCCATGACCACACAACAACTCTCTGGCTTGTCGGCAGTGCAATTGGGAGTATTGGATGTAACCCAGATCTCTGGCATGACCACAACCCTGATTGCCGCCCTGAGTACGATGCAACTGCGTGGCATGGTTACGACACAACTGGAAAGTTTGACCACGACACAAATCTCTGCCTTGAGCAGCACCCACATTCGTTATCTGTCATCCACCCAGTTCAGCAGCCTGACGGCAACCCAATTGAACTCGATGACCCTGACCCAGGTTGCCGGTATCAGCAGCGACAAAATCGCCAACTTGACCACAACCCAGTTGGTCGGCTTGAGTGCAACAGATATCAGCGCCTTTTCGACAACGCAGATGAAATATCTGTCCAGCACCAACCTGGCGGCCTTTACCACAACCCAGTTGCAGGCGATCACCGCCACGGACATCAAAGTCATCACCGTTTCTCAGCTTTCCGGGTTGGCTGCAACCCATATCGAAGCGTTGACGACCACACAACTGGCCACTGTGACCACAACCCAGATTGCCGCGCTGAATACCACGCAAATTTCCGGCTTGGAAACCACTGACATTAACGTGTTGAGCACAACCCAGCTCAAAGGGTTGAGTTCTTTGCAGTTGTCGCTCTTCACCACAACACAGTTGACGGGCTTGAATACCACCTTGATTGCCGCGTTGAGTACGGCGCAACTCAGAGGGCTGGATACCACCCAGGTGGATGCCTTGAGTACCACCCAGGCCATGGCGTTGTCCAGCACCCAACTGCGCAGCATGACGACAACACAGCTCAGCAGCTTGAACGTCACGCAAATTGCCTTGTTGAACGATACACAGGTGCGCGGGTTGGATACGGCACAGGTTTTTTCGATGACGACAACCCAGTTTACCACCTTATCCGCCACACAAATTGCCGCCTTGACCACGGCCCAGGCCCGTGCGCTCAGCAGTACACAATTGACCCTGCTCACCACCACGCAACTGGCCGCCATGACCAGCAGCACGATCCGTATTTTGACCACCTCACAAATTGCCAACTTAAGCAGTACATTGGTGGAAACCTTGTCTGCAGTTCAGCTCTCCGGTTTCACTACGGCACATATTGCTGCTCTTTCTGCCACCCAGGTTGGCGGTCTTTCGACGGCGATTGGTTATCTCTCTTCCTCGCAAATGAAGGGGCTTAGCTCGGCCCAGGTATCCGGGTTGACGGTGACACAACTGCAAAGCATGACAACCACCGTGCTGATCTCCCTGACTTCGGCACAGTTGCGCGGTTTTACCAGCACTCTGATTGCCGCCTTGAGTACCGATCAGGCAGTGGCGTTGACCTCGTTGCAGGTCAAATCCCTGACCACCACGCAAATTTCTGGTCTGGAAACCACCGATATCGCAGCCATGACCACCACTCAGATCAAAGGGGTGATGTCAGCGCAAATTGCTGCCCTGTCCACCACACAACTGGTCAGCATGACGACGGAGCAGGTGGCCATTTTGACCACTTCGCAAATGGCAGGTTTGAGCCAGACACAAATCACCGCCATGACCACCACCCAATTGTCGGCCTTCGCCAGTTGGCAAATTCGGGCATTTTCCACGGTACAAATGGCTGGTTTGGACGAAACGCAAGTCGCTTCACTCTCTACCACCCAGATCAGGGGCTGGCTGGCGGCACAAATTCAAGCCATCACCACCAGCCAACTGGCAGCATTCACTGACACGCAAATCAGTGCGCTGACCACGTTGCAAATGAGTGGTATTACCAGTACCCAGGTTGCCGTACTGTCAACCAGCCAAATTGCTGCCTTGACCTACACTCAGGTCCGTCAACTCTCGGTGGTTCAGGTAAGAGGGTTGACCACCACGCAAATGGCAGCCTTCAGCACCAGCCAGGCTGTTGCCTTGAGCAGTACGCAACTGGGGGTATTGACCAGCGATCAGGTGAACGGTTTTGAATCAACCGATCTGCTTGCTTTGACGCAGACGCAAATCAAGGGATTGACCACCAGCCATCTTTCGTCGTTGACAACTGCCCTCTACACCAGCTTAAGCAGTACGCAGATTTCCGCCCTGACCGGAGCCCAACTGCGGATATTGACCTCGGACCAGGTGGCTCTGCTGACCACCGATCAAGTGACCGGTTTGAGCAGCACCCAAATGGCCACGCTGACAGTCAGTCAATTCAGTGGTCTGGAAACAACCGATCTGGCGGCGCTGAACACCACGCAGATTCGTGGCTTGACCAGCGCCCAAGTGGCCTCATTCACAACCGCGCAACTGGCCGCGCTCTCTGCCACAGCAATTACCGCCCTCTCTACCATTCAGAGCAAGGCCATTCTGCCAGATTTGTTGAGCGGCATCAGCACCACCCAATTTGCCGCGCTGACCGCCACCCAGATTCGCACCCTGACCGCTGCTCAGGAAGGGGCGTTGAAAACCTGGCAAATTGCAGCCTTGACCACAACCCAACTCACCGGCTTGACTTCGGCGCAAATTAAACTGTTGACCACAGAGCAGACCTTGGCCCTGTCCAGCGACCAGATTACTGCCATGAGCAACGGACAGATTGTCGGCTTAAGCAGCAAGATTGCGTTGCTGACGACATCGCAAGTGATCGGTCTGGAGGTCAGTGACTTCAACCTGTTCAAGACCAACATCAGATCCTTCACAGAAACCCAGATTGGAGCGCTCTCCGCCGATCAAAAAGCGGCCTACGTCACGGCTGGCGGCACCCTGTCGACCTCATAATTGCCACGCGCAAAAAAACACACAGCCGATGCTTGCCCCGCATCGGCTGTGTGTTGCTGATCAAACGCCACAAATTTCAATCAGAGAATTTCAATCAGACGGGCTGCCCGTTCATCTCACTTGCCGTAACCGGTGGCAACTGGTGCAACGCTTCGGCCACACAGTCCCAGGCTTGGTGCAGTTCGCTGTCGGAGATGCAATAGGGCGGCAACAAATAGAGGGCATTGCCGAGAGGGCGCAGCAGAAAGCCTCTTTCCAGAAAAAATTTTCTTAAGAACAGACCAATCCGCGAGGCATAGCCGGCATCGTCGGCCACAATATCCAAGGCGGCGATACTGCCCACAACACGGGGATAGCGCACGCGCGGGTGGTCTGCCAATGCCGTTACCCGCGCCTGGTGAATGGCTTCCAGTTGGGCAATGCGCGGCAAGGTGTTCTCTTCCTCAAACAGGGCCAGGGCAACCAAGGCGGCGGCACAACCCAGCGGGTTGGCGGTAAAAGAGTGACCATGGGCAAAGGCCCGATCAAAACTGTCGCCCACAAAAGCCTGATAAATTTCTTCCCGACAAACCGTCACCGACATGGGCAGAAAGCCGCCGGTCAACCCTTTTGACAAACAGATAATGTCCGGGGTAGTGGCGGCACGCTGGCAGGCAAACAGAGTGCCTGTACGACCAAATCCTGTCATTACCTCATCAAAAATCAACAACACTCCTGCCGCACGCAACCGCTCGGCCACCTGCTGCACAAATTGGGGGCGACACATACGCATGCCTGCCGCCCCTTGCACCAAAGGTTCCATTAAACAGGCGGCACAGCTGCTGCCATGCTCGGATAAATAACGATCCAGGGCATGCAAGGCCTCCCGTTCCTTGCCGTCAACCTGCGCATCCCCTTGCCAGGTTGCGGGAAAGGGAACCCAGTCTACCGGAAACAACAAGGAACGAAACGGCTCAAAAAAACCACTGGAACCCCCGACCGACATGGCCCCGACCGTATCACCATGGTATCCCCCCTGAAAAGCCAGAAAACGTTCCTTCCTTTTTCCCTGGTTGTACCAATACTGACGGGCCATTTTCAGGGCCACTTCCACAGCTGTCGAGCCGTTATCGGAAAAAAAGAGGCGGCTCAACCCTTCCGGCAACCGGGCAACCAGCTTGGCGGCGAGTTGTGCGGCAGGTGGATGGGTAAAACCGGCAAAGACCACCTGCTCCAGGATCATCGCCTGCTGCGCAAGGGCCAGTGCAATGCGGGGGTGACCGTGTCCGTGCGTAATGACCCACCAGGATGAGATCAAATCCAAATAACTTTGCCCCTCTGGACCATACAAACTGGCCCCCCGCGCCGCGACAATGGGTGTCACCGGCGGTGCGGTCCCGGCTTGCGTAAAGGGATGCCAGACATGCCTCTCATCCCACTGCAACCACTCTTCTGTCGCGAATGCTGGCGATGGTTTCTCTTGTATCATCTCTTGCCCGTTGCTCTTTTGCCTGTCTTACCAGACTGTTACAATCCAGGAACCGCTTGCCGTACCCCTGCCATTTTACCGCCGGGGTAAAGTGATCACCACCAGCGTACCCAACTCGGCACTGCTCTGCATCTGCACATCTCCTCCCTGGGCCCGCGCCATCAACAAAGCGGAATAGGTACCCAAACCGGTCCCCTGTTCCTTGCCATACGTTTTATATTTTTCAAAAAAATGCTCCCTGATAGCCTCGGGAACGGTGCCCACGTTATGAATCCGGATTGACACCATTGCCTCTGTGCGAAAATCCAGCGTCACCGTCACCTGCGCCCCTGGAGGGGAGGCTTCGACCGCATTTTTGATCAAATTGGCCAACAAAAAGTAGCAAAGCGTTTGATCGGCTGCCAAGGTGCAGCCATCTTCCTCTTTGTCTCGGGCGATGTCGACCACCATCACCACATGATGGGCCCGCACCAGAGCCGATAAATCATGACAGACCCGATTGACCACCCGACACATATCAAACGATCGCGGCTCATAATGATAACGACCGGTTTCAATCTTATACAAATCCATGGACCGGTTGATCATTTCCAACATGCGATTGGCGGCGTGAATGGCGCGATGCAAACAATCAGCATGGTATTCAGACAAACCCGCCTCTTCCAAAACCACCTCCGAAAAGCCGATCACCGCCGACAAGGGCCCTTTTAAATCGTGGCGGGTAATTCTTTCAATGTCATCACGAAGGCGTACCACCTCCTCCAACATTTCGTTACGTTTGGCCAACTCTTGCCGACTGCGGGCCAATTCCAGATGAATCGCCAGGCGGGCCAAAACAGTTGGAACCGAAAGAGGCTTGCGGATATAGTCGACAGCACCGGAGTGCAAACCGTTGAGTTCACTCTCCTGATCGGGAACAGCCGTCAAAAAAATAATTGGAATCTCCCGTGTTGCCTCCTCCATTTTCAAGCGGCGCAACACCTCAAACCCATCCATATCCGGCATGAGAATATCCAGCAGAATAATCTCTGGATGCGGCGGTTTGAGTGCTTTGCATAAGGCATTTTCGCCATTGCGAGCGGGGACCACAGCGTAAAGGTCAGAAAGCACGGTCGTCAGCACTTCCAAGGTCTCTGCCGAATCATCCACCACCAGCACCTTGGGTTTGGCCTGGTTACTGCTCATCTGTTTTCTCCTGCTTCAACTGCGCCATGAGCCTGACAAGAATCGTTTGTGCCTGGTCCGTCTCAAATTCGGCCATATGCCGCAGCAACTCACTGCATAAAGGGGCATACGCGCTTTGACGCTGCAGATAGGGCATGATCTGCTCCAAGCTCCGTCGCGCCTCATCAAAGTCACCGTCCAGGGCATTGTACATCTTTTGCAAAAGAGGTTGCACCTCCTTTACTGAATCGGCACGAACCGTTTGTTCGACCTGGGCGGCAGGCGACTCCTGTTTGTGGATAATTTCTTCCAACAGTAACAACAACTGTTCCAGCTCTTGCATGAACTGATTGACCAGAAGCGGCGTTTCCCGCTGTTCTACGAGTGCCTGTTCCAGCTCATTTGCCTGCATGGCAACCGAGTGTGCCCCGATACTGGCCGCCGCACCCCGCACGCTATGCACCAAACGTCGCGCTTCTTGCCGATTGCCCTGGATAAACGCCGTGCGCAACTGCTGTATGGTCTCCTTTTGCCCACGGCTGAAACGGCGGACAATTTGCCAGTATACCTGCTCGTTGCCACCCACCCGGCGAATGGCGGCCACCCAATCAAGTGCGGCTTCCAACTCTTCTGCTGGCCGATTGTCAACACGCACAGGAAGAACAGATTGACGCGGCAGCGACTGACCATTCTCGCTCTCCGTCGCCCCAGGCAA
This sequence comes from Magnetococcales bacterium WMHbinv6, assembly GCA_002753135.1. Taxonomy (GTDB): domain Bacteria; phylum Pseudomonadota; class Magnetococcia; order Magnetococcales; family Magnetaquicoccaceae; genus Magnetaquicoccus. The sequence continues at coordinate 13,554 of PDZV01000017.1, forward strand.
CAGGCGCAACAACACCTGATAAAGCTGTTTCGGATCGATAGGTTTAATGATATGGTCGTTCATACCGTGGGCAAAAGAACGTTCCCGATCCCCTTGCATGCCATGAGCTGTCATCGCGATAATGGGTAGATGTTCTCCTCCTGGACGCTGCCGAATCAAACGACAGGCTTCCAGGCCATCCATCACCGGCATTTGTATATCCATTAACACACAATCGTAGGCTTGCGCGGCAATTTTTTCGATGGCCTGCTGGCCATTCATCGCCACATCGGATTTGATCCCGACTTGATGCAAAATTTCTTGTGCAATCAGCAAATTAATTTCATGATCATCCACCAGCAGCACTTTTACTCCATGCAAACGAAACAGGGCCTGCCATGACGGTTCCTGCTGGTTAAGCGTGTTATGGCTAAACACGTTCTGGCGAAAAACGGAAGCATCTGTGCTGTTTGCCGACTCGGCAATCTGCATCGGCAGCAAAAAGGTAAAACAACTGCCCTTACCCAGGCTGCTGGTGGCATAAATGGTGCCTCCCATCAACTCGACCAAATGCCGACAGATCGTCAACCCCAAGCCCGTACCACCATAACGGCGGGTGATGGTCCCATCGGCCTGTTGAAAAGCCTGAAATATTTTTTCCAGCTGTTCTGGTTCCATGCCGACTCCGCTGTCCTGGACAGAAAAAGCCACAGCGACACGGTCACCATGACGGACCAATTCGCGGACCGCAACCACAATTTCCCCTTTTTCGGTAAATTTGATGGCATTGTTCAGTAAGTTGGTCAACACTTGTCCGAGTCGTAGCGGATCCCCCAACCAATAGCGCGGCAAGAGATCTGTTGCTTCGATACGAATGGACAGCTCTTTCCCTTCCCGATACCAGGTGGCCATATCCAACAGATCCGTGATCACCTCATCCAGATTAAAGATCACCCGTTCCATGCTGATCTTGCCGGCCTCAATTTTGGAAAAATCCAAAATATCATTCAAAATCGCCAACAACTTGCGCCCTGCTCGCACCACTTTTTCCATGTGGCTCCGTTGTTTGCGCTCCAACTTGCCCTGCATGACCAACTGGCTCAAGCCCAATATCGCATGCATCGGCGTACGAATTTCATGACTCATATTGGCCAAAAATTCACCCTTGGCCCGATTGGCCAGTTCCGCCTGGCGTTCGCTTTGTTGCAGTTGCAAATAGGTCTGTTTCAACGTCTCTTCAACTTGCTTGCGTTCAGAAATATCGCGCAACACACCGACAGTGCCAATAAAACGACCCTGACGATCACGTACCGGCGCACTGTACATGCCAGCACTGCTGATTTCACCGGTACAGGGCAGATCATTTTTGCTGCTGTTGGTGGCACTGTTGGCGGGCAGATTCTGTTTCGGGCGCAAGCGCACCTCCAACCCGAGGGTCTGGCGTTTGCCGGTACGCCGTTCATCAAACAACTTGGGCGGGGATTTGAGTTGAGATGATCCTTTCAATTGTTTGATCAAATTGGCAAAACTGATCCGTTCCACCTCGCCGGTTTCGATGATCGTACTGAAATGTTGTCCCAACAACTCCTCGGTACTGTAACCCAAACGCTCCATGGCATGATTGATAAAGGTAAAACGCCCTTTGGCATCCAATTGGTAAATCATATCTGGAACTGTTTGCACCAAAGTCTGATATTTTTCCTTGGCTGCCAACAAATCGGCATTCAAGCGATTCATCTTGTCGTGCAACAGGTTCAGTTCATTGTTCTTGCGCAGAATGCTCTCATAAATGGAGAGCAAAAAATTGAGTACCTGATCCCGGTTGGAGTCAATTTGGAAACGACGCCCACCCGGCATTTCAATGTAACGGGTGGGAAACTCTGACTGCAACTTTGACAACGGCAGTCGCAACAACTCCCAGATTTTACGGATCAGATCGGCTTCTTCGTAGGGCTTGAGGATATAATTGTCCGCCTTGGCCTCCAGGCCGAACAAAATTTCCTCCATGGTGGAGAGTTCTGATAGCAGAATGACCGGTATGGCCTGCCAATGCCGATTCTGCTTGATGATCCGACACATCTCATAACCGGTCATCACCGGCATGTTGATATCGCTGATGACAAGATCGGGGGAACGTTCGCTGATCAGTTGCAAGGCTTCCTGGCCATTGGTCGCGGTCAGCACTTGAAATTGATTGTTTTTAAGGATTTTTTCCAGAAAAAACGATTGCACCAAACTGTCTTCGACAACCAGGATGAGCGGCATATGATCGATTAAACCTCTCTTGCTCTCATCCTCGTTAGACTAGCGAATTCTGGTGCGACATTTCGGACACAAGACTCTGGCAGGACGATCATCCTCGCCTTCTTCATGCCACTCGACATGCCATTGGGAACGAATGGCCTCTTCCAAACACCCCTCAAACCAGGCGTAACCATCACAAAACCGTCGACCACGAATCGGAGTACGCCGATCCCATTGACCAGGAGGAGGAAGATCGATTTTGCGCCGATCCAAGGTTTGTCGACGATCCAACTGTAACCGACGTTTGTCAACAAACGGTAAAACCCGCGCTTGCAAATTCAACTTGGCGGCACGCCGGTCTGGACGGTAAAAATCCTGAGGATTGCACTGTCCACAATACAAACGAATGACCTGCGCCACAACCTTCTCCTCCTGAAGTCAATGATCAGGCATTACCGACCGTTGTGATAAAAGCACCGTCATCCGATCCGGTAAAAAAATGGCCATCCGCATCGTTCGCCACTTCTTCATCAAAACGCCCCAGAAGCGTACTCAAACCATGAATGACCTGACCTTGCGCGGTCATGAAACGATCCACCTGCCGACTGAGCAGGGCATTTTCCTGTTCGACCAGATCGATATAATCGTCCCGATCAGCAAGTTGTTTGCGCAATTCAGCATTCTTGGCATGCAGGCCGGCGATGGTCTGCATTAAACCACTCATGCGGGCTTCCAACATGACCAGCGCATTGCCCGCCAAAGCGGATTTGTTCGTTTGCACAGGGGCTGCAACTTCCAAAGTGGCCATCGAATGATCCGCAGGAAAAAGAGCTTCGCCTAACGCATATGCCGAAATGTTTGCATTACCCTGTTGAACTCCTGACAGTTGCTGATGTCCTGATACATTCATGCTGCGTCTCCTTAACATTCTGTTTTATCTTCTTAAATTACCGATACACAGGATGTTGCACCGGCACTGCAGAATGTTAAAGCAAATTTGAGACCAAACATAAAACGTTTGAATCATAAGGAAAATTTAATCAACCAGCCGCCAAAGTGTCGCTCCTGTGGCACCTGGTTGTGCAGACTTATTTATACTGCATCGCAAAACAACCATTCCAATCCTCTGGTGGGGGTTCGCTACAGAACTGGATGCTTCTCTCCAGATAGATTTGTGACACGACATCACCGGGATCAATCTCCAGACAGTTCCGGAACAGCTCCCGTCCCCGCTGCCAACGACGGGCAAAAAAATGTTCTAAACCAAGCAGATACGGCTCTAACAACTCTTGTTTGCGCAAACGAAGCGGCTCTGGATCCGCCTCAAACAGCTCATGAATCAACACCGATTGCGTTTTCCCCTTGACGATCACTCGATCCAGAGGTCTGGTCAAAAAACGACCCGGTTCCAGCAGGGCAAAAACATCATCCGAAATCACAATCCGGGCATCGTAATATTTGGTCAAACCTTCCAGACGCGCGGCCAAATTGGCGGCATCGCCGATCACCGTTGAATCCATCCGGCTTTCATTACCCAAGGTACCCATCATCACCGGTCCGGTATGCAAACCAATACCAATAGCAATCGGATCACGCTGCGACAAAAGTCGTTCCTGGTTATAAGCGAGCAGACGCTGCTGCATACCGATCGCAGCCTGGGCTGCATTACTGGCTTGGGTTTTTTCATCGCCATCAAATAAAGCCATGATGGCATCACCGATAAATTTATCGATAAACCCGTTATTATGATCGATGGCCCCCTGCATCCGTCCCAGATAACCATTCAACAACATAAAAATATCACTGGGGGACATGCTTTCGCACAATTTGCTGAAGGAACGAATATCGCTGAACATGACCGTAATGGTACTCAATTCCACCGTACCCGGTTTGATATGTTCCAAACCTTCTTTGGCGATACGTTCCAAAAACTGTTTTGGCACAAATTTTTCGAATGCCTTCATGATCATGGCAACAGCCTGGGTCTCCGCCAGTTCAATCCGGGTGCGTCGCAGTTCTTCATAAGCCCGCCTCTGTTCTTCCAGAGAATGCGTCAACTCATTATTCAGGGCATGAATGCGGTTACGCGACAACACGTTTTCCAAGTGGGTCAAAACACGGGCATGTACCACAGGAGGGCTGATCGGTTTGGTAATATAATCCACGGCCCCCAATTCAAACCCTTTGACTTCGTCCTCCACCCCATGCATGGCGGTAATGAAAATAACGGGGATCGATCGGGTGGTTGCATCCTCTTTCAAACGACGACACACCTCATAACCATCCATACCCGGCATCATGATATCCAGAAGGATCAAATCCGGTGGCAGTGCCGAGTGTACGGCCCGCAAAGCCTGCTCACCACTCTTGGCCACCAATGTTTCGCAGTAGGAGGAGAGCAGATTGCTCAATACCGTAATATTAAAACGCTCATCGTCAACAATCAGGACTCTGCCCTTGCGTTCCATCACCGCCCCTCCTCGATGAGATTGACATTGCAACAGCGTGCGAGCGCATCCAGGGCGGTCAACGCTGTTTCAAACTCATATTCTTCAATGGCTTGTTCCAGACGCCGACACAGCGACTCACAGGAAGTGCCGACAAGGTGTACTTTTGTCTCCGTCAGCTTGTCAAGAGCGCGAGAATGCCCGGCAGACAAAAGCTGCTTTAATTCCAGCAACAACGATAACAATTTCTCCTGATTGATCTCGCCGCCAACAGAAACTGTCACTGCCTGGGCTGCAGCATCAACCTCTGGATTGGCAATAACTGTCTGAACATCGGGCTGTAACGCTGCAATCCCGGCAATAATCCGTCCGATTTCGCCACTGAATTGTTCCAAAAAAACACCATACTCTGACTCTTCCTTCAAAGCATTTTCCAGATCGCGGGTAATACGGTGCAACGCATGCGCCCCCAATGATCCGGCTATGCCCTTGACAGTATGGATCTGCCGCAGCACTTCCTGCCGCTTTCCCTGCTGCAAATGGCCGCGAATCACTGCAACAACATTTTGATAATCATGATAAAATTCTCTCAACAGACGGTTGAATAATTCACGATTACCGGCCACCTGCCGCAACCCGGTCTTCACGTCAATGCCAGGCAATTCGTGTTGCGGCACGGTAACCATTTTGTTTTCCGCTCTCAACTGAGCCGACTTGACGGCAGAACGGTCCGCAGGAGTGATCCATTGCACCAAGGTCTTGAACAATTTATCTGGATCGATCGGTTTGGTAATATGGTCGTTCATGCCGGCGGCAATGGACTTTTCTTTATCACCAACCATGGCATGCGCCGTCAAGGCAATGATGGGCAGATTCTCTCCTCCCGGCATTTGCCGGATACGTTTGGTTGCCTGAAAACCATCCATTTCCGGCATTTGAATATCCATTAAAGCAATATCGAACGCTTGATTTCTGACAGCCTCCACCGCCTCCAGACCATTACCAACCACCGTAACCTGTAAACCATGCCCCTCCAACAAGGCGGTGGAAACCTGTTGGTTGATTTTGTTGTCATCCGCCAACAAAACATGTGCCCCCATGATTTTTTGCGCCGCTTCCGTACTCTGTATCGGATCCAGCTTACGGTTTTTTCTTCCTTCTCGCACTGTGTGACCAAAAGCTGCCTGAATGGCAGCAAACAGCTGGGAAGGATTGACCGGTTTCGGCAAAAAGGCGTTGAGCAAATGTCGTTCAGAGGGTGGTATCACCTCCTGACGATTGTATGGCGTCACCAAAATGATCCGAAGTTCTTGCCCAAACATAGAATGTTCACGAATACGTCGCGCCAGGTCCAGACCGTTCATGTGCAGCATTTTCCAGGTCAAGATAAGCAAACGATAGGGCTCCTGCTCCGGGTCGCGTACCGCCTCCTCCAACATCTGAAGCGCCTCTTCAGCGGATGTGGCGCAAAAAGGCAGGCAGGAATAAGCTCTCAGCATGTCGGTGCAAATCTCCTGAAAGCGTTGGTGATCATCAACAACCAACACCTTCATGCCCGTCATCTCTTCACCGAGAATCAAACTGTGCGGATTGTTCTCCGCCTGCAAACCAAACCAGGCATTGAAATGAAATTGGCTCCCTTTGCCCAATTCACTGTTGACGCCAATGGTGCCGCCCATCAATTCGACCAAATGCTTGCAAATCGACAAGCCCAACCCGGTACCACCATATTTGCGGGTCGTAGAGGCATCGGCTTGCGAAAAAGGACTGAACAAACGCCCAATCTGTTCCTCGGTCAGGCCAATACCGGTATCCTCCACCTGAAACTGTAACTCGACCTTCTCTTCCCATTCGCGCAAAAAGCGAATACTGATCACAATATCCCCCTGCGCGGTAAATTTAATCGCGTTGGCCGTCAGATTGGTCAAAACTTGTCCCAGTCGCAACGGATCGCCCATCAACTGCGTCGGCACATCTTCACTGCGGGAAAACAACAAAAACAGCCCCTTCTCCTCTGCCTTGACACAGACCATGTTGGCCAAATTTTCCATGGTTTCATCCAGATTGAAGCCTACCGATTCCATGTGCATGCCACCGGCTTCAATCTTGGAAAAATCAAGAATATCATTGATAATGCCCAACAAAGCGTGCGCAGAAAAATGAATTTTGCTGATATAATCGTGCTGGGTATCGGTCAGATGGGTACGCAGGGTCAAATAACTCATACCGATGACGGCATTGATCGGTGTGCGTATCTCATGGCTCATGTTGGCCAAAAATTGTGACTTGTATTCACTGGTGCGCTGCAACTGTTCAATCGTGTTGTTCAACTCTGTTTGGCTGAGGATTAATGCCTCTTTTTGCTCCATGGTCTGGCTCAACAGGGCACGATTGCGCAAAATGGACTGAATGCCAACAATCGCCACGGCAATCGCCCCGGCGACTCGACCGGCAAAATCCAGCGAAGAGGGAGGAAGCGGCTGGATCCGCCCCAAGGTAATCACCCCGAAAAGTTGATCATTATGCATGAGAGGCATGGCAATCAACGTGCTGGGTTGCAAATCCATCACCCCGGTGCGAATGACAAAACAATCGGATGGAATATCGGTCAACACCTTGATGGCACGTTCCTCAATCACCGAGCCCAGCCATCCCTCCCGACAATTCATTGTCTCTGGCAACAGTGCTGGCGCAATGGCATGACTGGAATAGAGCCGCAAACGGCCATCCTCTTCCAGCAGATAGAGACTGCCTACCTGGGCCTCCATGGCACGAATCATAAAATGCAGACTGGCTTGACATAACGTCTCAACATTGTCCGCCTCGCGCATGGCCCGGTTCAGTTGCACCAGGCTGCGCTCCTGGTTCAAACGCAGTTGCACCTGTTCATGTTCTTTGCTGCGCAGAGTAACCAGATCCCGCCCCATTTGCCGCATGGCCTGGACCAGACGGTTGATTTCAACGATCGGTGAGGTGGCAACAATCTCCTCCTGCCATTCGCTGCCTTGACCAATGCGGGTGACCAGATCGGTGGTCGCCGTCAAAGGTCGCACCAAAAAGGCACGAATCCAGGCCAGGACCAAAGCACTCATCAAAATCACCGCACAACTGACCACCAACAGCAAACGGTTTTGGATCGAATCCACCTCAGAGACAAACTCCTTGGAAGGAATCACCGTGCCAATCAACCAATCGTTGTGAATCGAGGGTGCCAAAGTGACCAGATACTCTTCTCCATCCACCTCGGCCACATGGTTGCCCACATTCTGTACACCAGTCAAATCCCACTGGTCCAAGGCTTTGGCGGCAACACGCAGCATCGGTGCTTTGGCGTTGGCCAAACGTCCCAGGCGCAATTTTTCCCCGACATTATCAGTGACCACCACCTCGCCGGCATCCTGGTAGGCAATCAATTCAGCACGCCGGTTGATGATAAAACTGATACCGCTCTTGCCGACCTCAATGGTACTCAAATATTTAGAAATTTGATCGAGTTCGATCCCGATGGCAATCACACCAACCAATTGCCCCTCCTTTTCCAGCGGCATGGCCACATCGATGCCCGGCTTTTGACTGGAAGCATAGATATAAACATCGGTCCAAACCCGCCGTCCGGCGCGGACAGCATCCCGATACCAGGCCCGGTCCGGGGCATAATATTTTTGATCGCTGGCAATGGTATTGAGCAAATGCAGCATTTCACCATCACGCTGAAAAAAACGATCTGTGCTTTTGGCCAATTTGCTCTCTGGATTCCAAATCCGGTTGACAGAACGGTAACGATCACTGTTCTGGCGTTGGGTACCAAAAAAGTCGCCATTGGGAAAACCAAAGGTTACCCAGGAAAAGGTGGGATTGGTTTGCAGCGCAGCGAGAAAAAAAGTCTCTCTGGCAGCAGAGTCATGCAAATCGACAACATCTTCAGCCAGCAACTTGTGCAGCAATTTGACTTCTGCGCTGGCACCACCCAATAACAGACTGATTTCGTAGGCAATTTCACTGGTGATACGATTGCCCAAACGGTGAGCCAACTCAAAAATGCTTTGATGAAACACGGTGCGCCAGGAGAGATGAAACACCGTTGCCGTCGCCAATACGGCTACCATCATGATGATGGCGGGAATCTTGCCCAGAGCGATTTGCCAACGGCGAGTTCGAGAGGAAACCTGGAGAGAATCACTCTCTCTTTGCTGCGACATCGGAACACCCCTTAATGCAAACTGTGGAGGGGTAGGGGGGCCATCCTGGCCCCCCATGCGACCGCAGCGATCATACACGAAGACCGTTCAAGAATAAAGCAGCTTGCTTAAAATTTGCAATATTTGCTATTTGCTGCTTGAACGTTGTTGCGCACCATGCACCAGAATCACACCTTGCAAGCCCAAATTGTCCCGAATATGGTCAGAAGCGGTAAAAGCCTGATCTTGAATTTGGAACGGACCGGCATGCACCTGGGTATAGGTTACCCCGTTGCTGACTGCCGGAGCCAAGAAAAAGGGAAGCCCCAATTTTTGCAGGCCGCTTTCCATCTCTTCCGCCTCTTCCGGTTTCAAGAAACTGCCGATATGCACCGAATAACCGGACAACATCACCCGGGAAACTTCTGCCTGACCAGGCCGCGTTGCCGCCACGGCGGGTACCGGCAACCCGGCAGGGGATTCAACCACCCGCGCCGGTTGGAGCGGGACAACCTGCGCTTCCGGTTGCACCTCCTGCTTGGGCAGAGCATAGACAAAACTGCCGTCCCCATAGGGATAGTAGGCCAAATAACCAGGATAATAGATGGTTTCCGCCATCACATCGGAAGGGATCGCAAGCGCCAGACCCCATGCCGCCGCCACTGCGGCGATGGTTGCTTTGCCCCAGAAGTGACGATTGCTCATTGATCTCCTCCTCCATAGACATCATGTGGACGGGATTGCACAACAACAGGCCGCACCGGAACCGTATGAACCGGCATACCGGTCAATGCCTGCTGCCCCTGCACCGGATAACGCCCCTCCACCGTCGGTACGGAAGCGTAGACAATGGCTGGCAAATGGGCCCAGGAGCGGGGGGCATGATCATAGAGTGCCAAACCATTGCCGGGACGCACGACTGGCGGCGGACCGGCAGGACGGAACCACTCTTCCCAGAACCACTCTGCCTGAGCCAGGCCCGGCAGTGCCAGCAGCAACCAGGCCAGCAACAAACCAGCCATTCGGACAACCCTTTTTTCCGATCCTTGCACTTCTCTTCTCACAGCAGCCTCCTGTTGTATAAGTCAGCATTGAGCAAAAATGCAGCATGTCCCATTGCCAAGGTCAACGTCATACGGCAGTTGATCAATGATTTCGACGGTAATCGTTTGTTCTCTGCAGTTACTGGTACTGCTGCCACTTGCTCTATTTTGCGGGTGCCGGGACACAGGGAGCAGCAGCCCGTTTGCTTGTCTTGCGCTTCTTGACAAGCGGTTTTTTCTTTTTGCTCACCGCTTTTTTCTTGACGGTACTCTTTTTCTTGGCCACCGCCGCCTTGCTGCCACCACTCACCGGTGCATAAACTGCAGGTGAGGCTGCCGGATCTCGTGCCGGAATGCCAAACTCTTTGACAGTTCCCGGCGGTGGCATTGCCGATGGAATGGCATGCCGTTCCGTGCGCAAACTGCCCAATGGCGGCGGTTCGGTCTGTACCAACTGTGGCGGACGGCTTTTGCTGGGCGAAGAAGGTTCCAGCGGCAGGTCCAAGGTCAGATCAGAACGGGGGACAGGTACCGGTTCCGTGACACGAGGTGCGCACCCCGTTACCAGCAGCATGGTCAGCAACAGGGCACCGACCCGCAGCACTGCCGCAGTTCCATCCCCTTCCCTCTCCCTGCCACTCCCTTGCGGGGCAATAAAATGTGTCATTCTACTTGACTTCATAGCCCATCCTTTCATTTGCCCTCTCTCCCTTGACACAAACCGGTACACTCACGCATCCTCTCACGCTTCGATACTGCCTGATCCGATGCCAGTCTCTGAGGAGTGTATCGGAAAATCGGGGAGGTTGTTAAGGAAATTTCAACATAACGGTAACATCTCAAGCCGCTTTTTAACCTTCGCTGTACGGAATTCGTCCAGAACGCCATGATCACTCTGATGCCACATTGGAACACCTTCCTAAACCTGCTCTCACTGAATCTGGCACTGATGGCCTATTTTGCCATCCGCAACGAACAGGAAAGACGCCACAAACAGCTGATGATAGCGGCACTTGTAACCGCGACACTCTTTCTGATCTCCTATCTGATCTATCACGCCCAACAAGGGATCACCCCATTCCCCGGGCAGGGAGCCATTCGGACTTTCTATTTCAGCTTATTGATCGTCCACGGTCTGACCGCAGTCATCACCGCCGCCATCATACCTTTCACCCTTTATTATGCTCTCCGTCAACGACGGGAAACGCATCGCCAACTGGCCAGATGGACGCTGCTGCTCTGGGTGCTTGCCTCCCTGAGTGGCCTGATTGTCTACCTGATGGTCTATCATTGGCAAGCCTGAACTCACCAAAATTTTTTTCACGAGTTAACACAGATCAATTCTTTTTTTTCGCCTGAATGCCACACTTACACAGTTCGATAAGAAGTGGCAGAACCTCTTCTCGCTGTACTTCTTTGTTTTTACTTTGTTAATAGCTAACGGGCACCGCCATCCGGCGCTTGACCCGTCGCGACATCGTGTGCTGGCCTGTTCCAGAACTTGTTTTAACCATCTTCTGACGAGAGGGAAAGAAAATTCATGGAAGTTTCTCGTAACGAGCCGGTTCCCGGCATGCAAAAACTGCTGGACAATCCCTTTGCCCTGCTGGCCATTGGTGTGGGAATGCCGACGGCCCTGTATCTTTTGTGGGGGCTCATCGAAATCATCAATATCCCTATGGCCAAATAACGGCAAAGAATTTAAGAAGGAGCGTTATCTATGAGTCTTACCCCTCCCAGCCAGATCCTTTGGTGGAAAGAGCCGATTCACAGAATCGAAATTACCTGGATTATTATTGCCCTCGCCTGGTGTTTGGTCCTGTTCCTTTGGATGCCCTATTGGCACGTTTTCGGTAACCAGAACCTCTCCAACGAAGCCTATCGCATCAAACCGGAGGCCTTTGAAGCCAAAGCCAAAGCCATGGCCGATAAGTATACCGTGCGCAAAGAGACAAAAATGGACATTCCCGTGGTCAAACCACCCGCAGGTAGCGATGTCTACCTGGTGTCCCGCATGTGGCAATGGTGGCCGATTCTGGAACTGGAAAAAGATAAAAGCTATCGCTTGCATATCTCTTCCCTGGACTGGCAGCACGGCCTCTCCATCCAACCGGTCAATATCAATGCCCAGATTATTCCCGGCTATGAATTGGTCATGAATGTTACCCCGAATCAGACAGGTGAGTATGGCGTGGTCTGCAACGAATTCTGCGGCGTCGGCCACCACACCATGCTGGGCAAAATTTACGTGAAATAAGAGAGGATAGAGGTTAATCATGGCCGTAAAAATGTTTCGCAAATGTCCGGATTCTGGGCTCTATTTCCATAAATCTGCCGAATCCCTGATGAAAGCCCATGCCGTTTTGGGCGTTGTCTACCTGCTGATTGGTGGTGTCTTGGGCCTGTTGGTGGCCGCAACCCGTGCCCCCAGCATTCACCTGTTGAGCGCCGAGGCCTTCTATACCGCCTTGACGGCACACGGTACTGCCATCCTGATCTACTGGATCATCTTCTTCGAAATTGCCGTACTCTATTTTGCCTCCTCAACGCTGCTGCGCTGCCGACCGGCAACGCCGGGCTTGGGTTGGCTCGGCTTTCTGCTTATGCTGATCGGTTCGGTCATGACCATGGTTGCCTTTGCTCGCGGCAACTCCAGCGTCATGTTTACCTCCTATGTGCCGATGCCTGCAGAACCGATCTTCTACCTTGGCCTGATTCTTTTCGCCGTCGGGGCCTTGATCGGCTGTTTTATCTTCCTCGGCACCCTGGTGATTGCCAAACGGGAAAAAACCTATGACGGTTCCGTACCGCTGGTAACCTTCGGTGCGGTCACCGCCTGCATCATTGCCATCTTCACCATCGCCAGTGGTGCCGCCATTCTGCTGCCCACCCTGTTGTGGTCGGTTGGTTTGATCAGCAACATTGATCCCGCCATCTATCGCCTCTTCTGGTGGGGTATGGGTCACTCTTCGCAACAGATCAACGTTTCGGCCCATGTCGCTGTCTGGTATGCCATCGCCGCCATCCTGTTTGGTGCCCGGCCCATGTCGGAAAAAGTCAGCCGTGGTGCCTTCCTGCTCTACATTCTCTTCCTGCAACTGGCCAGCGCCCATCACCTGTTGGTGGATGCCGGTATCAGCTCAACCTGGAAAGTGTTCAACACCAGCTATGCCATGTATCTGGCGGTTCTGGCCAGCATGATCCATGGTTTGACCGTGCCGGGTGCCATCGAAGTGGCGCAACGGAAAAAAGGGTACACCAACGGCCTCTTTGAATGGCTGCGTAAAGCTCCCTGGGGCAATCCGGTCTTCTCCGGCATGTTCATGTCCCTGATCGTGTTCGGCTTCATCGGCGGTATCACCGGTGTGGTCATGGGAACCGAGCAGATCAACCTGATCATCCACAACACCATCTTTGTCCCCGGTCACTTCCACGCCACGGTTGCTGTCGGTACCACCCTGGCCTTCATGGCGATCACCTACTTCCTGATCCCCGTGCTGTTCCGTCGTGAACTGATCATGCCCGGTATGGCCAAATGGCAACCCTATATCTTCACCGCCGGCATGCTGCTGTTGATCCTCTTCATGTTGGGTGCCGGTACGCTGGGTGTGCCCCGTCGTCACTGGGACATCAACTTTGCCGACGCCGCCATGCAGTATCAGTTTGCCGGTAGCGCTGTGGCGATGATGGGTGTCGCGGGGATGGGTGGTATTCTCGCCGCTGTCGGTGGTGGCATGTTCTGCCTGATCGCCGTGGGTTCGCTGGTCTTCGGCAGACGGTTGGATCCGGGCGCTTCGCTCTTCTCCAGCTTCGGTTTGCCGATGGCCGACTCCTGCTACAATGTGGAAACGCCGGATCGTCTGGAACGGACCCCGATCGAAAGCACCGGTTCTTCCGGTCATGCCGTCGAAGCCAAAGGTACCTTTGTTCTGGCGCTGGTCTTCCTGGCGAGCTTTGTGGTCTACTTCTTTATCAATGCCAAGTATCTCTCCTCGCTCTGGAAACTTGGCTAGGCACGCTGTCAGTCAATTCGGTTGTCAAAAAAGGGAGGCCATGTGCCTCCCTTTTTTATTTGCTACTGTTCAACGCGCTCTCCCCCCTTTATACTTGCTGGCCATTCTCTTTTCCATGCCATCGCGCGGCAAACGGGGAAACAGGGAGTGGGCGACGATTGCCGGAAAAAAAAACGCCCCCATGCAAAGGGAATCAACACATGCCGTATTCAGCCAACCGTCCGATTTTTTTCTTCAGGGTGCTGCTCATCTGGCTGCTGGGCCTCTCTGCCGTCCAGGGCGAAGAACTCTCTTCGCCTGCCGAGCAGGAACGACTGCTGCGTCTGAGTCAAGCGGCCATCGGACGTACTCTGCCCGACTTGACCTTGCTCAATCAACACAATGAAGCGGTCTCCCTGACACAATTGCGTGGCAAACCGATGTTGATCCATCTGGTCTATACCAGCTGTTATCACACCTGTTCCGTCTCGACCCGCTCTTTGGCAACCACCGTTGCCAAAGCCAAAGAGATTTTTGCTGCCGACGCTTTCCATGTGTTGACCATCGGCTTTGATACCCCCAACGATACACCCAAGGCGATGGAGAGCTACTCCCGCCAGCAAAAAGTCAACGACCCTCGTTGGCTCTTTTTAAGCGGTGATGCCGCGGCAGTTGCCTCGTTGATGGAGACGATCGGCTTTGCCGCCTTTCCATCACCGCGTGGCTTTGATCATCTGGCACAAGTGACGGTGGTGGATCGGGATGGCAAAATTTATCGACAAGCTTACGGTGAGACGATTCCCACCCCGCAACTGGTGGAACCGTTAAAAGAGTTGATTCTTGGCCTGCCGGCCAAGGAGGAGTCTGCTGTTGATCTGCTGGTCAGGCGCGTGCGCCTGTTTTGCACCACCTATGACCCCCGTGATGATACCTATCGCTATGATTATTCACTCTTCGTCGGCATGTTTATCGGCGGGCTCTGTATTCTCTCGGTGGTGATTTTTCTGCTCCGGGAAATTCGGCGCAACAAAACTTTTGCCAAACGCTGACCCCCTTAATGGCTGGTTCCTGATGAGCGGGTGATTTTGTTGTAGACATTATATTTGCCCGATGGTTTGCGCATCGGCAACCGTTTCACCTCTTCCAGCGTCTGGCTGTCATATATCACCAGCGCGCCATCGTTCTCCCAAATACTCAGCAAAGCATAGCGGCCATCGCGGGTAAATTCGACGTGACCAGAGGTTTTGCCTGGGGCCGGGTTGAGGGTTTTGACAATCTCCAGGCTCTGTTTATCGATGACATGCACCAGATCTTTGTGCGCTCCGGTAAAGACATCGACCCAGGCATATGGGGTGTTTTCATGGCTGCGCATAAAAAACCCCGGACCTTGGGTGGCAATGCGTTTGACCACCTGCCAGGATTGCAGATCAATGACCGTTACCATCCCCTCCTTCAAATTGGGGGTGGCCATCACCTGGCCTCCCTGGTAATCCCAGAGAATACCAGAAGAGAGATGGGGCATGCCTGGTATGGCAATCTCTTTGATTTTTTTCCCCATATCCAGTTGCACCACCTGACCGCTGCCGCCATTGCGGGAAGTGCCAATCAGATGTCGATAGGGAAGATCAAAAAAGAAATCATCCAGATAATCGTCCACCTGAATGCGGCGCACCGGAAAGGGCGATACATCCACCGGCACGCCTTTTCCAGACTCCGCACGCTCCTCATCTGCCTTGGCCAGAATTTTGGAGGGGGCTTGATCGTTATAGGGAATTTCCCATACTTCGGTAAAATCTTTCATGGCGGCAATAAAACTGTTGCGCGGCGGCGCAGAAAAAACGGCACTGACCCGTGAACTTGCCGCCCCCTCTTTTGCGACCGCCGCAATCACCTGCAACGGCTGCAACCGCTCGGCATCCAAAGCGACCAGAGAGTGGGGCAGATAGTTGGCCACCATGACCGTCTTGCCGTCGCCTGATACCGCCAGATTGCGGGTATTCAAGCCGGCGCGCACTTCGGCGACCAACTGCAACGAATAGAGATCATATTTGCTGATCCAGCCATCCCGGGACGAGAGATAGACAAAACGACCATCCGGGGAAAATTTCAGACCACCATGCAGGGCAAAGCGGGTTGGAAAACGCACCAAGGGTTGTAACCGTCCGCCATCGAGGACGGTGACATGGTGATCCGCCAACTCCACCACCATGGTCAGGTTGAGCAGGTCGGCATCATGGATCGGTTTGCTCGGCAATTGGGCGGGATCCTGGTGCTGAATATGGCTGGCTCGAATCTGCTCCATGCCCCAGGCCGGTATGCTGGCCAGTGGGGATTGAATAAATTGCACCAGGGCATCAATCTCTTCCTGCGCCAGTTGTTCCGCAAAGCCAGGCATTTGGGTTGCCTCTCTTCCTTTGGCGATCACCTCAGAGGCTTCATTTTTCTGCAACCGTTTCAGATTATCTGGCAAGAGCGCAGGACCGATGCCGCCTAAACGTTCCGCATGATGGCACTCCGCGCAATAGCGGCCATACAACTCGGCAACTGGCCGATTGTCCGCCAAAGCCACCTGACTGCCCAGACACGACAGCAGCACCACCCAGCGTTTCATCATCTGCTTCTCCTCCGTTTAAAGCAAAATTTCATCATCCTGCAAATAACAGCCCGGATCTTCGGCCCAAGGATTGCCGGTCAGCTGCCATGCCCGGACACGGGTATTGCCGCCACAAATCGACAGATAACGGCATTGCCCGCAACGTCCCTGCACAGGTCGGGGTTTTTGCCGCAAACCCAGCAACAGTGGCTCCTGCGGATTGTTCCAGATGGTGGCAAACGACTGCTCACGCACTGACCCGAGTATATGGTCCCACCAGAAAATATCGGGATGGACCAAGCCTCGATTGTCAATGTTGGCAATACCCACACCCGAGGCGTTGCCTCCCCAGCGTTGCAGCAGGGTGTTGGCCCGTTCTGCCTGTTCCGGCAGATGGCGTTGGACCCACATCAGAAAAAAGGGACCGTCGCTGTCATTATTGCCGGTGACAATTTCACGGTTGCTGCCCTGTTGCCAATCGCTGTAGGCTTGGGCAAACAACCATTCCACCAACTGCCGAGTGGTACGGCGCGCCGCATCGTCGCCGCGATTACCCTTACCCCGACCGGCATAATTCCAGTGCGACAGATAAAAACGATCAATCCCCTCCGCATCCATCAAAGCGAACAGTCCCGGCAAATCCTGGCTGTTTTCCTTGGTCGGGGTAAAACGGATGCCTGCTTTTACCCCATTTTGTCGGCAGGCACGGATGCCAGCCAAAGCCTGTTGAAACGCCCCTTCCTGCATGCGGTTGCGGTCGTGGTGTGCCTCCAGACCATCCAGGCTGACCCCAACATAATCAAAACCCACAGCTTGAATGCGCGCCGCCTGTTCGGCATCCATCAGCGTGCCGTTGCTGGATAGACCCAGATAAAATCCCAGCGCTTTTGCTCGCTTGGCAATCACAAACAGATCGGGATGCAACAAAGGTTCGCCCCCCGACAGGATGATGGCCGGAACACCGAAGGCGTGCAGATCATCCAACACCCGAAAAATTTCTTCCGTACTCAATTCGCCCTGAAAATCCCGATCGGCGGAGACCGAATAACAGTGGCGGCAGCTTAAGTTGCACCGCCGCAACAGATTCCAGACCACCACCGGCCCCTGCCAACGCCCGGCAGCACGGCTCTGTTCCCGCCCCGTCGGTTGCTCGTGCAGGAGCTGTCGTAACAGTTGGCTAAGCCGAAACATGATGCACCGTCTCTCTCTCTCTCTCTTCATCACCGATCAGAGCGTGTAAAAAAAATCTGCTACCGGACTTGCCCTCAACGATGGCTGCACAACCTACTCAGTGCGCCAGACGCAATCCGGTTTTTTTTAAGATCCGGGTACTGTGCAGCAGGGTATGCCCGCGCAGCGCATCGGCCAGCAATTGTTCGATCCGCGCACTTTTCGCCAGCACACTGGCCCGATCCGGGCCATGGACCATGGCAAACAGATTGTAGGGCCACTCGGGCAACAAACGGGGCCGACGATAGCAATGGCTGACAAAATCCTGCCCACCAACCAACATTCCCAAGGTTTCAATCTGTTCATCCGGCACATCCCAAACCGTCATGCCATTGCCACGCAGGCCTAAGGCATAATGGTTGGGCACAACCCCAAGACGGCGGATCCAACCCCAGGCCAGCATACGTTCGATCCGCATCATCAGCTCTTCGGCAGCCACCCCTATCTGTTCAGCCACCACCTGATAGGGCCGCAACTGTAACGGCAGGCCCCCCTGGGTTGCCGCAACGATGGCCCGATCGACCGCGTCTGGATAGTCCGGTGCCGGCGGAAAACGACTCCACGCCTCCGGCACATCCGGAACAGCCATAGCCACCGTATCGACAGAATCTGCCGTCAGTCGCATGTGAAACCCCAAACGATACTCGGCCAATTTCGGTAAATTGAATACTGGCAGGCCGCTTTCTGCTTCGAGGCGGGCCAAAACCGACTGGATCTCTTCGCGCCGTTCGGTTGCCACCACAAACCACATGTTCAAGCGGTGATCGCGGGCATAATTGTGTGCCACTTCCGGAAAAGCGTTGACCAGTGCGGTTATTTCCGCAAACCGCTCCTCCGGCACCGCCAAAGCGGCCAAAGTCAGGCCTCCTCCCATCAGCTCGGCATTGAACAGCGGTCCGAATCGGCTTAAAGTTCCTGCCGCCAACAATGATTGAATCGCTTCGATCAGCGCCTGTTCCGACATCTGCAGGCGGTCAGCCATGACTGCAAAGGGACGCTCCAGCACGGGAAAGCCGCTTTGCATCTGATTGATCAGGGCAAAATGGGCCATCATGGTGAGACGATTCTTTGTTCAGCAGCGCCATTTTGCCACTCTGGCAGCGCTTCGCTAAAATAGTAGGCACCCCGTTGTTTGAAACGACGCAGACTGAACAGCACCTGGTGCGGAAAGCGATCAATGGCGCAGCAATGGATCACCGCATGCACCATTTGCAGCACCTCCTGCCGTGCTTTACCATGAATCATGCAATAGAGATTGTATGGCCAGTGGGGCAATACTCTTGCCCTTTGATAGCACAGGGTGATCATGCCGTGGCGAATCAGTTTGTGGCCGTACTCTTCCACCAACTCATCCGGCATATCCCAGACCACCATGGCATTGGCGCGGTAGCCCAATTCATGATGGCGGACAATCACGCCCATGCGTTTGATTACCCCGCGCTGCTGCAGATCACCGAGCAGCAGCAACACATCCTCTTCTGTCAGGCCAATACGCGCACCGATTTGCTGAAAGGGGCGGGAAACCAGGGGCAATCCGCCTTGGATTTCCGTCAACAGACGTTCTTCGCGTGGGTTGATCAATAAGGAGGACATGGAGACCCTTTTTTTTCGCAGTCAGTGCAAGGGAAAGCCCAAATCGATATGAAACGGTTTGATCATCGGCATCATGAAGACGGCAAAACCGCTTTCGCTTTCAATCTGCTCGATGACAGCGTGCAGGCGCCGCTGCGATTCAGCCGTCAACACAAACCACAAATTGATGGCGTTGTCCCGCTCATAATTGTGATTGACCTCGGGAAAACGGTTGACCAGAGCGGCAACCTGCTCCAGCGCCTCGTGCGGCACCTGCATGGCGGCCAGAGTGCTGACGCCCACTTGACCGGTACGCAACACGGCCCCGACACGACTGATGATGCCTTTATTCTGCAGACTCTGCAAGCGGTTGAGCAACTCTTCCTCGGCAACACCCAACCGCTCAGCCATGGCTCGATAAGGTTCCGGAACCAACGGAAAATGGTGTTGAAACTCATTGAGCAAGCGCAAATCCAACGGCGACAGATTTTTCATAGGCCAATCTTGTGCGCCCTGGAGGTAAAAAAGATACCGCTGGGGGCGTTGGCTGGCAGCGTACTCACCCGTTCAAAGGTATCGGTACGGTAGACTTCGATGCGGTTTTCATCACGCAGCGACAACCAAACCTCTTCTCCCTTCGGCGTAAACTCCATGTGCATGATCCCTTTGCCCGGTCGCAACTGCTTGACCACTTTGAGCGTGGGCACATCGATCACCTGAATGGTATCATTGTCTGGAAAGGCAAAATTGACCCATACCTGTCGTTTATCCGGTCGCACCATGGCAAAGACCGGTTGGCTGTGTACCGGAATGTGGGCAACCTCTTTCCAGGAGTTGACATCGGCAACCAGTACCTCGTGGTGTCCGATGGACGGCAGAAAGATGCGTTGATCCGCCATGGCCCAACCGCGCAGGTGCGGCATTTTGTAGACCGGCAATTTTTCATTGCCACGTCCATAGCCTTGCAGAATACGGCGTGGCCCCTGCTCCGGGTGCCACAAATCGATCAGCACAATGCCATCCTCACCGAACAGACCGGCCAGATAATAGCGACCATCCGGGGTGATCAGGGCATCATAGGGTTGCGCACCCACTTGCCGCCATTTTTGAATCTGCGGTTCTTTTTGCTCGTTGACCTCCAGCAACCAGATTTCTCCGGCATCAAACAGACTGAAGATAAACGATTTACCGGGCACATCGGCCAGGCCGACCACCTTGGAAAGTTTGCCATCTGCCCCCATGGCCGGAATATCCCATTTCATCTCCAATGTTTCGCTGTCAAAGATGCGCACCCCACCTGGGCTGTAGTTGGCAACCGCCAACAAGCGCCCATCCTGTGAAATGGCACCGCCGATGCTGTTGCCGGATTGCATGACCCGCTTGACCACCTGTCGGGTCAGCAGATCCACCTTGCTCAAGCCGCCATCACGTCCGCAAATGAAGGCGTAGCGGCCATCGCGGGAAAAGACAGCGGCGGCGTGCGACAGGTCACCCAAACCCGTCACCCCTCCCAGAGAGACATTGTTGCTGTTTTCCACCACCTGCAAGGAACCACTGGCCCGTTCGATCACCAACCCCAGGTCACCGGTACCACGCGGGTTGGCACACCCCATGGCAATCAGCAGCGTCAACAAAAGCAGACCGGTTGCCGATTTTGTTAACCACCTGCCAAACGACGGTTTCATTCTGCCACTCCTTCCAGTAGACGATCGACCAACCAACTGACATCTTCCGGTGACAATATCCCCTTCCAGGGCGGCATGGCCTGTTCCGGCATACCATGCATGATGATGCTTTCGAGATAGGCTTTTGGCTTGCCCTGCAAGGCGGTGGCAGTCAGTGGTGGACCAAGCCCTCCCAACAAACGCAAACCATGGCAAGAGCCACAATCCTGCCGCAGCAGGTGCAGCAACTCCTGCTGGTGCCGCTCCTCCATGGCCGACACCGTCCACGGTGCCAAAGACACGCCACAGACCACCAATGCCCTGACGAGCAGGCGGTGCCGTGGCAACATACGGATAACAGGCGATGCGATCATGGCGAAAAACCCAAAAAAAACCACAACGTTTTCATCAATTCAAACAATTTGCTCATCCAGTGCGGAGACTAGTACCAGCCTGAATAAAAGTCCAGTGAAAATTGATAGTGCCCTCCCCTACAGGCAGTGGCTTTTCAGGACAGGTATGGTAAAATTTAATCCAATATGCAAGAGAGGAATGTGTATCGCAAAAAAAGCGCATAACGATTAACATAGATCAATTCATCGCAAGTGTGGTCCGGTTAGTATCGCCGACCGTGGATGGGCTGTACGGGGGGTGATTCAGGCAGCTCAATTCTACAGTACAGCAAAAAACCGGCTCAGGTGTGTTGCCAATATTAAATAAATTAAGCAGGCACCCTGCTGTTGGCCAGCGATTGAAATCAACGGTTTGCCAGGTTTGGAAAATCCGTCGGGTCAATCACGTTGTGCCGCTGTCATTGTGAAGGCTTTGTGCAAGAAATTTCGGTTGGCAACGCCCGATATTTCTTTGTTTTGTTGTCCATAAACGGGCATCCTGTTTGAAAAGGCCGGTGGGTGGTACACGCCGGGTGTTGTTTTACTGCTTAGGCTATCGTTTCCAGCATTGCGAGAGAAGATTCCCGACATGGGAGACCAAGAACCTCAACCCAAGCAACACCGTTCCTACGGTATCCAGACCCCTGGCACCAAGGGTGTGCGCGGCAAAAAGCGTTATGCCATGGTGGTCGATCTCAGGAAGTGTATTGGTTGCATGTCCTGCTCGATTGCCTGCAAGACAGAGTACGGCCTGCCTCTTGGCGTCTGGCGTACCTGGGTGAAGGTAATGGAGAAGGGATCCTATCCCAACACCAAGCGGATTTTTATGCCGCGCCTGTGTAACCATTGCGATTACCCTGTCTGTGTGCGCAACTGTCCGACGCAAGCCACCTACAAGCATGAAGAGGGCTTCGTTTTGCAACGGTATAACCGCTGCATCGGTTGCCGTACCTGCATGGTGGCCTGCCCGTACAATGCCCGTCACCTGCTGCCGGAAAAACGGACGGACGGCAATCTGCCGCGCATGGTGGTGGATAAATGCACCTTTTGTATTCATCGGGTCAAAAAGGGGGTGCTTCCCTCCTGTGTTCAGGCCTGTGTGGGCGGGGCTCGCATTTTTGGCGACATGAACGATCCAGAGAGTGAGGTCTCCAGGCTGCTCTCCACAGAGACGGTGGCGGTACTCAAACCGGAGTTGGGTACCAGCCCGGCAGTCTACTATATCGGGGCAGACTGGGAGATCATGGATGAACCGCACAGCTATACCAACCGCAGCGTGCAGAATCGTGAGGAGTTCAACGATTTCAAACGCAACCACAAGGGTGATGCTTTTGCCGACATTGTGGAAGGGGAATCCTTGATGGCCGAAGTGGGCAAAAACTGGATAGGCTACCTGAAAACGATTCCCCACAAGGCGAAAGAAACTTTGGCCGCCTTTAAGATTTTTCTCTTCGACTAAGGATAACGGAAAACGATGGAAGAGAGCATCGTCACCTACAATGCCTTCCACCATGTGGCGTGGGGAACGACCATTTCGGTCTATTTTTGGCTCGTGGGGGCCAGTGCAGGATCGTTCGTCATTTCCAGCTTTGGTTGGGTGTTTGGGATCAAACGCTACAAACCGCTCACCATGACGGCCTCCGTAACGGCCATCATCATGTTGCTGCTGGTTCCCTTTTTGCTGACCTGGGACTTGGGCAAACCGGTTCGCTTTATCTATCTGCTCATCCCTGGCTATTGGCACAGTACGGGACCGATGGCCTGGGGTACCCTGTTGATTTGTCTGTATCCCATGTCCATGATGGTGTACAGCTATTTTGTCATCAAAAGCAATCAGACCTTTGCCAAAGTATTCGGGATTGTCGCCATTGTGCTGGCCCTTTCCACCCACTGGTACACCGGCGTGGTCATGGAGTTGAATCCCGGCCGCTTTTTGAATCATACGGCTTTGGCTCCGCTGCTGTTTCTGACGGGAGCATTCATCTCCGGTATCGGCTTGATGAATGTGATTGTCTGGATTCGCAATATGCTGCTGCCGGAAGAGAAACGGTTTGACTGGACTCTGGTGTATGAGATGGCCCAGTTTATGATGTACGGAATTGTCTTTGATATTTTCCTGCTGTTTCTTGACTTTATGCAGACCATTTACGGCAGTCAGAATGAGGTCATCGGGCATGGAGTGGTACTGATGCAGGTGTTTCGCTTTCCGTACCTCTGGCTTGAAATGGTGATCGGCCTGTTCATTCCGCTGATCATTCTCGTCACCCCCCTGAAAAGAACCAAAGCTGGTGCCATTGTGGCCTCATTGCTGGTGGCAGTCGGCGTGTACGGCATGCGCATCTGGTGGGTGATGGGCGGTCAGTATCTCCAGTCGTTTTATTGATTGAGGAATGGAACAGCATGACTGATCTCTGCAGACGTCAGTTTCTGACCATCAGTGGCAAGGTGCTGGCTGCATCGGCCTTGGTCACTCCGGCTCACGCCATGGAACTGGAACTGGGCGGTAAAAATTTTCACCAACTCCGCACCTATCATCCGCGTACACGCAGTCATTATACCTGCACCTTGTGTCCCTACTTTGACGGGGGATTCTCCTATGAGGAGGGTGGGCGCATTCAAAAAACCGAAGGCAATCCGGACCATGTTGCCAGTCGGGGCAAGTTTTGCGCCAAAGGGCTGGCCTCTTTTCTGGGTGCCTATGATCCAGAGCGCATCACGACCCCGTTGAAACGGGTCGGCCCCCGTGGCTCAGGCAAATGGCAGGCCATCGAGTGGGATGCGGCCATTGCTGAGGTGGCTGCCCGCGTCAAGGAGGCGTTGCCAGAGCCCGACACCATTGTGGTCAACGAGGGTGGGCATCGGGATGGCATGTCCCGCTTCATGAACACGCTGGGATCCCGCTCTCTGCTGCGCAGCAGTGCGCCCGGATTGGGAGGGGTGGCAAAACAGACCGCGCTGCAACAGATGTTTGGGGTCTCTTATCTGTTGCCCGACCTGGAGCATAGCAAATATGTGCTCAATTTTGGTGGCAACATTATGGAAACGGCCTTGCCTCTGGCGCAGCGGTTGACGGATGGCCTGGTCAATAATCGCCTGAAGCTGGTCACCTTTGATGTGCGCATGTCCAATACGGCGGGGCGCAGTCATGAGTGGATTCCGGTTTTTCCGGGAAGTGACGGTTTCATCGCCCTGGCCATGTGTCAGCATATTTTGCAAAAGGGATTGGCAGACAACGAGTTCATTCGCACCTGGACCAACACCACCGCCGAGGAGTTGCTGGTGGCGTTGCAACCATACACGCCGCAAAAAGCTGCCGAGATCAGTGGCGTTGCCGAAAAGACCATCAAGCGTATCGCGTTCGAGTTTGCCAAAAACCAGCCCGCCTCCATATTCAGCATGAACGGTGTCAGCCGTCGGGAACAGGGGGTGGATGTGGAGCAGGCCTGTCTGCTGCTGGCGGTTATCACCGGCAACATTGACAATGAAGGGGGTTGTTGTCTGCCCAGACAGTTTCATATCGCCGCCCCCCAACCGGCCCCCAAGCCGGTTGACGGTGCCGCTTTGCGCTTGAATTATCTCTTTCCTTTCCAGGTGATGGCAGGAAAACACCCGGTCAAGGTACTGTTCAACCATATGAGCAACCCGGTCTATTCGGCACCGGCGGCCAGCATGTGGCGCGAAATATTGAAGGATGAAAAACGGATTCCGTTTTTGGTGGATTTTTCCCCGTTCATGAGCGAAACGGCGGAGCTGGCGGATTTGATTCTGCCGGATGTGGTGGCGGTGGAGCGGCATGATCTGGTGAGTGCGCCTACGGCGTTGTGGCCATGGGCGAGTATCAGCACCCCTGCCGTTCGTCCTCAGTTCAAGGCACAGGATGTGCGGGAAACATTGAAAAAAATTGTCGAGGCCATTGACCCGGACGGGCAGAAGGGAATGAAACAGTACTGGGCCTTTGCCAATGCCAAGAAGTGGGTGGAACAGTCGTGCGCAGCCACTCCGGGAATGGAAACTGCCTATAAAAAAATGGTTGCCAAGGGCTATTGGCCTGACTATGGCAAAGTGGACCCGGCAGATCGCAAAGTGGTCAAGGATGGTGAGCCTCTGGCAGTTCAGTACGGGTTATACAAACAAACGGGATTTGCAACCGCTTCCGGGCGGATTCAGGTCAAGGTTCCGACACTGAAAAGCAATCCACAGCATGAAAAGCTGCAGGCAGGGCAGTTTGTCATGACCACCTACAAGGTGGCGTATCATGTTTTGTCCATGACCTCGAACCTGAAATATCTCTCCGAGATCTGGCACAGCAATCCGTTGTTGATCAACAAGGAGTCTGCTCTCTCTTTGGGTATTCGGGATGGTTCTCTGGTCCGTGTGACCACTCCGGCAGGCTATATGGTGACCCGCGCCATGGTCACGCAAGGCATTCATCCTCGCGTGGTCGCTCTTTCTACTTCGGTAGGACGGGCAGCTTACGGACGGGTAGCCCAAGCCAAACCGGATCAGCCTCTGCCTGCATTTGCGCAGCCAGAACTGAAGGATGACGACATTGATGACAATGTCTGGTGGCGGGATGGGGGAGTCAGCCCCAATGAGATCCTGCCAATAGCCATTTCGGCACAAAACGGCGAGCAGGCATGGAATGATACTGTCGTCTCTATTGCCCCAGCCGAAAGAGGTGATGTCTACGGCACCGTACATGCGGATAATGCCAAACATATTGCCATTTTTAAACAAATGACGGCTTAGGCTCCCACTGGATACCGACGTGCATGGAGAGGTTGGGGTGAACTTTCTCAAAAACAAGTTAGGCTTGGCTTTGGCGTTGGCGGTGATTCTGGTAGTGCTGGCTGGACTGGGTTGGAGCAGCCATCGGTTCAATCGGATCAGTCTCTGCACATCTTGCCATGAAATTTTTGTCAACTATGACGAATATAAACCGGTGGGCGAGACCAGCAAGTCCAAGGAGGATTTTAATCCTGTCCGGCAGCCGGACCCGGGGCTTTTCAATGTTACTGTAGGGTGCGCCGAGTGCCATGCCTATCCGTATGAAGAGTATCGCAAATCGCCCCATTTCGATAATGAGAGAGGGGTAAAGCCTGGATGTGTTGGCTGTCATGCGCCGCATTCGGTCTACCAGTTCCTTAACTGGAAATTTTTCTATCTCAATAAGGGGGGATATGGCGAAAGCCCGTTCCATGAGATATCCAGCGGCTTGCGGGATATTCCAGAGTGGGAACGGCTGCGCGTTGAATTGGCAAAACAGGCCCGCGTACAGATGGTTGCGGAAAATTCTGCCCGCTGCAAAAACTGTCACAAACCGGATGGAGAGTGGTTCAAAAAACTTGAGCCGCACACAAAGACGGAAAAAACCTGCGTAGAGTGTCACTACAGCATCGTCCACAAAGCGGTGGAGTGGGACGCAAAACAGGCGGGAAATTCCGCGAAATAAATGTAAAAAATAAAGAATCGACATAGGACTTGATCTTGATCAAGTCCTATGTCTGTGTGTCGCTTTACAGTCGCCTGCGATTATGTTGCAATCAGTTGACCTCAAATTTATCTTTGCCGTAAGGAGCCCGATTATGCAGAAAAAAAGCAAAACTCTGTTGTGGCAGTCCGCGATGGTTGGTGCCGCTCTTGCCTTTGGCCTGGCAGGTACCACCTTTGCTGCGGAAGCACCCGCGTTGCAACCGGAACCCAAATTGACAAAGGAAGAGTTCCAACAGGGACAACAGATCTACTTTGACCGTTGTTCTGGCTGCCATGGCGCGTTGCGTAAGGGTGCCACCGGTCCAGACATCACCCCGGCGAAAACCCGTCTCAAGACGTTGGCAGCCCTGGATAAAATTCTCTTTGACGGCACGGATGGTGGTATGCCCGGTTGGGGTAAAAGCGGCTTCATGACCAAGGAAGAGACCGCTTTGATGGCCAAGTATGTGCAAATTGATGCCCCCATGCCCCCGGAATGGGGTATGAAGGAGATGAAAAACACCTGGAAAATTCATGTTCCGGTGGACAAACGTCCCAAGGCCCCCCCGGCTGGCAAAAACTGGCAGAACTATTTCGGTGTCGTAGAGCGTGACAAAGGGCAGATTGCCATCATCGATGGTGACACCAAAAAAGTTATCGTCACCATTCCTTCCGGCTTTGCTACCCATATTCTGCGTACCTCCGCCAGTGGTCGCTACATGTATGCCATTGGTCGCGATGGCAAAGCAACCATGATGGATATGTGGGCTGATCCGCCGAATCTGGTGGCCGAAGTGCGCACCGGTCTGGATGCCCGCTCCATCGACACATCCAAATACAAAGGCTTTGAAGACAAATATGCGGTGGTTGGCGATTATTGGCCGCCCCACTATGTGGTGCTGGAAGGGGATACGCTGGAACCCCTCAAAATTGTCGGCACCCGTGGTTACACCTATGACACCAACGAATATCACCCTGAGCCTCGCGTGGCCTCCATCGTCGCCTCGCATCATGCACCGGAGTGGGTACTCAACCTGAAAGAGACTGGTGTTGTCCTGTTGGTGGACTACAGCAAATTGGCCTCTGGCACCGTGACCGAGACCAAAATCAACGCCGAGCGCTTTTTGCATGACGGCGGTTGGGATGCCAGCAAGCGCTATTTCCTGGTGGCGGCCAACGCTCGTGACACCATCTCCGTGATCGATACTGTGGATCGCAAGCTGGTCAAAAACATCAAGACCGGCGTCAAACCGCATCCGGGTCGTGGTGCAAACTGGGTCGATCCGGAATTCGGACCGGTCTGGGCAACCGTACATCTGGGTGAAGGGTTGGTCTCCATGATCAGCACCGATCCGAAAAATCCGAAAGCCTGGACGGTGGTGCGTGAATGGAAACTGGGCGGCAACTCCCTGTTCGTCAAAACCCATCCGAAGAGCAAAAATGTCTATTGTGACAACACGATCAACCCCAACAAGTCCAATGTGTTGACCGTCTTCAATATTGACAAGCCCAACGATCCGCCGAAAGAGATCACCTTTGCCAAGAAGGTGGTGCATATGGAATACGACAAGTCAGGGGATGAAGTGTGGATCTCCCTGTGGGACAAAGAGGGCGAAATCGTTGTCCTGGATGACAAGACTCTGAAAGAAAAAGCACGCATCACCGGCTTGAACACTCCGACCGGCAAGTTCAACGTCTACAACACCCAGATGGATGTCTATTAGTCCACGCGGCAATCACTTCCCCCGGTAGCAAATTTTTGTTACCGGGGGTAACATGGGAAGGAGAGTTCATTGATGAAGGCTCGCGTTGTTCTGTCTCTGTTGGGTGTGGCGCTGTTGCTCTCCACCCAGGTGGGTGCTGCCGAACACAAAACGCCAACCGCTCCGGCTGATTTTTTGAGCAAGGTCAGCCCCATCAAAGCGGATGAAGCGGATGAGGCCACGCTGAAGGCTGGTGCAAAGATTTACACCAAAAAATGCGCCAAATGTCACGGCGAAACCGGTGATGGTAAAGGTTCTGCTGCAGGTGAGTTGACCATCAAGCCCGCCAACATGTCGGCTCCTGGTTATATGGCTGGCCGCAAGGATGGCCAACTGTATTGGATTCTGCTCAACGGCAGCCCCAATACAGACATGAAGGGATTTGGTCCCGGTTCCGAGCAGAATTTTTCGGAAGACGAAATGTGGAAAGTGATCACCTACATGCGTGCCACTTTCACCAAATAATTCTGCTGTCGAAGCAATGTCTGCAAACTGGCGGCTGCGATGTTCTATTGCAGCCGCTCTTTTTTTTTGGAACGAAAGATATATGATGTTTTATGGACCACGAAAACCTCTCCTGCTGATCACTCTGTTGCTGGGCCTGCAAGCCACGCTCTTTGCCGAAGAGAGTCACCATTCCCCTCAGGAGTGGCGAGAGCCACTGACGGGCATGCGCTTTGTGCAGCTTTCTGGCGGTTGTTATCAGATGGGGTCAGAAGAACCGGCACTGGGAGCCAGGCCGGTACATCAGGTCTGCCTTGAGCCATTCTGGTTGAGCCGATATGAAACCAGCAATGCCGAGTATAATCTCTGTGTCGCAGCCGGAGCCTGCTCTGCGCCAGAACGACGGGATTCCGGGATCAATGAACATTTCCGTACGGGCAAGGAAGACCATTATGAAACCATGGGTGAGGCATTGACTGCGGCAAACCATCCTGTGGTTGGTATCTCCTGGCAGGATGCCCAGCAGTTTGCACGCTGGATCTCTGAGCGCAGCGGCGAACGTTTCCGTCTGCCCACCGAGGCGGAGTGGGAATATGCCTGCCGGGCAGGCGCAACAGAGCCTCTCTCTGCTCAGCCGGCAGGGTGGTACGGCGAAAACAGCCTCGGCAAGACCCATGCCGGAGGGGAACAAGCGGCCAATGCCTTTGGTCTGCACGACATGAACGGCAACGTATGGGAGTGGGTCCAGGACCATCATGATGCACAGGGGTACACGCAGCACGCCCTGCACTCCCCTGTGTTCACCAAGGAGGGAATGTTCCACGTCACCCGAGGCGGTTCCTGGTCCAGCGCGCTCATCTACCTGCATTGCGCCTATCGAGGCGTGGGCGAAGAGAGAGACCGGGATGACAATCTGGGCTTCCGCCTGGTGCGAGAGCATAATAAATCAAAATGATCTGCTGCCAGAGCGCAACGCCAGCAGCAATTATTGCCGAACAAGGCGCTGGGATTGGCAACCGGCCTCTGTTTCCGGCACAATCGTTATCGAGAGCAGATGGTGCCATTTGTTCCTGCCTGCATGGTGCTGGTCAGCTTGCTGATAACCCTATCCTGTTTTGCCATTGCTGATTTACAATCGGCCATTCGTGTTGCAGATACGGTTTCTCCCGTTGCCGTGTTCAATCTGTTTTATCGACGCCGTTCGGGGGCCATGGGGATCGTCAAGCGCTGTTGACTCCTTCTGTCTTTGTCGGTCGTTCGGGTTGCTTATCGGCAATGGATCGTGTTCAGGCAACTGGTGGCAAAACGGTCGATATTTTCACGCCCATCACAAGGAGCGCCCGGAATGAGAAGAGGTATGCCGAAAGCCATCGCCATGTTGGGAGCGGTGTATGCTTTGTCCCTGGGGGTCTCCATGGCCGCTGCTGCAGGGCCGGCTGTCGGTCAGGCACCGGTGCTGACCGATGAAGAGTTTAACACGGCAAAACAGATCTATTTTGAGCGTTGCGCCGGCTGCCATGGTGTGCTGCGCAAGGGGGCAACCGGAAAACCCTTGACCATCGATTTGACCCTGAAACTGGGTACCGATTATCTGAAAGAGTTCATCACCTACGGATCAGCAGCCGGTATGCCCAACTGGGGTGGTACGCTGTCTGAAAAAGAGATTGATATGCTCTCCCGTTATCTGCAACACATCCCCCCCACGCCGCTGTCATTCGGCATGAAAGAGATCAAGGGCAGCTGGAAAGTGTTGGTTCCGGTCGACAAGCGCCCCGGCAAGCAGCTGAACCATTTCAATCTGGCCAACCTGTTTTCTGTCATTCTGCGTGACAGCGGGCAGGTTGCCTTGATCGACGGCGACAGCAAAAAAATTGTCAGCATCATCAAAACCGGCTTTGCCGTGCATATCTCCCGCCTCTCCTCATCGGGTCGTTATCTGTTCGTG
Source organism: Magnetococcales bacterium WMHbinv6 (assembly GCA_002753135.1). Lineage (GTDB taxonomy): Bacteria > Pseudomonadota > Magnetococcia > Magnetococcales > Magnetaquicoccaceae > Magnetaquicoccus. Next base: position 44,512 of record PDZV01000017.1, read on the forward strand.
ATCGGTCGCGATGGCAAAATCAACCTGATCGACCTGTGGATGGAAAAGCCGGATACCGTGGCCGAAATTAAAATCGGTCTGGAAGCCCGTTCTGTGGAAAGCTCCAAATACAAGGGCTGGGAAGATAAATATGCCATCGGCGGCTCCTATTGGCCGCCGCAATTTGTGATCATGGAAGGCAACACGCTGGAACCGCTGAAAATTGTCTCCACCCGTGGCAATACGGCAGATGGGCAGGAGTTCCATCCTGAACCCCGAGTAGCTGCCATCGTTGCCTCGCATGCGCATCCAGAATTTATCGTCAACGTCAAAGAGAGCGGTCAGGTGCTGCTGGTGGACTATTCTGACCTGAACAATCTGTCGGTGACCAGCATCGCTGCCGCCCCCTTCCTGCATGATGGTGGTTGGGATGCCAGCCATCGTTATTTTTTGACAGCGGCCAACAAATCCAACAAAGTGGCGGTGATCGACGCCAAAAACCGTAAATTGGTCAAATTGGTCGAAGTCGGTGCCATTCCGCATCCAGGCCGTGGGGCCAATTTTATTGATCCGCAATTCGGGCCGGTGTGGGCAACCAGCCACTTGGGAGATGCTTCCATCTCCCTGATCGGTACCGATCCCGATAAATATCCAGAGCAAGCCTGGCAAGTGGTACGCACCCTGCAGGGTGCAGGTGGTGGCTCGTTGTTTATCAAAACCCACCCCAAGTCAAAAAATCTCTGGGTCGATGCGGCATTGAATCCAGAAAGCAAAATTTCTCAGTCCATTGCCGTCTTCGATCTCAACCATCTCAACAAAAAATTTGAGCTGCTGCCGATCGCAGAGTGGGCCGATTTGGGTGAAGGCGTCAAGCGGGTCGTGCATCCAGAATATAACGCCGATGGCAGCGAAGTCTGGTTTTCGGTCTGGAACGGCAAAGACCAAAAATCGGCCATCGTTGTTGTCGATGACAAGAGCAGAAAACTCAAAACGGTCATCAAGGACGACAAGTTGATCACCCCAACGGGCAAATTCAACGTCAGCAACACCCAGAAAGATATCTATTAATTCTCTTTATTGATCTGCTTTTGGCCTATAGGATTCAGCGATGGAAATGATCTATTACACCGCAGCCGGTATTTTGCTCTACTTTATCTCTGACTGGCTGCTGGAGCGGTTGGAACAGGCTCGTGGCAGCCGTTTTGCCCAACGCAGCGTGGTTTTTTTTCTCATCATTCTGGGTTTGAGCATGGCCAGCTTTCACTTGATTCAAGCCTATCTGCTGCCACCCTCGGAACCTGCCCCCACGCAGGAACAGAGTCCGGAACCTCTGCCGGTCAAACCCCCTGGTGCCGGTTGACAGAGAGAGCCACAAGACCGATCAAGGGAATAGGCAAAAAAAACGACGCCTGCGCATAAAAAAAGGTCGGGAAAACAGCTCCCGACCCTTGCCGTCTGCGATTGCCGGACAGATCCGCTACTTCAAGGTAAACTTGTCGGTATTTTCATCGAAACTGACCAGCAGCATTTGCCCTGGTTTAAAGGTGATCGGTTGCTCAAGGGTAAAATCATACCCTTCCTGTACCGAATCCCGCATCTCTACCTTGAAACGGTGTTCGCCCGCCGGGATAAAAAATTTGGCATAGACGAAGACCGATCCATCGCGATGGATACCGGGAGAGACAAAACTCTTATTGGCAACCTCTTTGCCATCCAGGGAGAAGCGGATGGAGAGGTCGGCCCGTTCACGGGGGCAATCCTGCGGGCGTCGCATGTTGGGCGGCAGTTTCTGCAACTCTTCCGCCGTTCTTTCGTGACACACCTCTTTGCGTTTGGTCGGGTGTTTAAAAGCCACCATAATCTCCGACTTGTCCGCATCCAGATATTGGTAGCGCGGTGAGGTGGAAAAATAATAGACCACTCCACAAAACGCTGCGTAAAAAACCCCCTGCATCAGATATCGAAAAGCACTATTCATCATTCGCCTCGCGCCCACTTAACCCAGTTTTTCCTGACGAAAGGCTGCAACCTTTCCTTTCAACAACGCCTCGTCCCCGGACCCTGCCCACACCACCAGAATCCGTTCACGATCCACCCGTTTGTGCATGTGTGGTTCTCGTGTCCCGTCCATGCGCTCCTCGATCAACCGGTTACCCAGACGGAAATAACAGTCGCCCTCCCGACAACCGGTCACCACCACCCCTTTTGCCCCTTTGCGCAGGGCATAATCCAAAAAGGAGGGGTGGATCATGCCGGCACAGGGCAAACGGACAACCGCTGTATCACTGGCCCGCAACTGTTCCAGGTCGGCACCGCGTTGACAACCAAAGACCAGCAAGGAGCGTTCCCCCGTCAACCCCTGCAACGCCCGGTCGGTCTCCTGACGCATGTGATCCAGGGTATATTCCGGCATGTCGATCCCTACGGTGAGGGTTTCGCCAGTGCGCCGGAACGGATTGGAGGTGGTGCAGGCCCCCAGGCAGATGCCACAAGCGGTACAAAGCGATGGATCGATCACCGACTGAAACGGTGTATTGCGCCGACCATCACTGCGCGGTTGCATTGAGGCCGCACCAAAGGGACAATCGCGGGCACAACCACCGCAACCGGTGCAATCGGGCAATACGACGACAGCCGGGGGGGGATCTTTGCGCGGTGGTAGCCAGGGAAAAAGCATGAACAACAGGGTGACCCCCCCGGAAAAGGCCCAAGCCCATCCCGGTCCAAAACGGTCGATGAAAGGATAAATGTTCAGATAAAACCAGTCGATATGCAGGGTCATCGGCGCTTTGGTCAAATCTGCCGCCTCATGGCTGATCGCCGGCTTCAACAGAGAGAGCAGCAACAGGGCCACAAAAGAACCGATGGCCAAAATGCGGGGTGGCATGATGTTGACGTGGCTGATACGACTAACATGGGTCCAGGTCATGAAGACCAAAGCCACCGGAATGCCCAACAGGTGCAGAAAAGCCATCAAAGTGAAAAAACGGTCCGAGACCTGACCATCGAGAAAGTTGAGAATCATCGAACTGGGAATCACCGGCAACCAGTCCACCAGTTCGGCGGTTCCCAAAGCCACATACTGGGCCAACATATCCCACACCAGCCAATATCCGGAAACCCCCAACAACACAACCAGCCACAGTGTCGGGATACCGGTAAACCAGGAAAACCAGCGCACACCCCGGTAACGATCCCGGGCAAACTCCCGCACCAGGTGCAGAAAGATGGTGATCACCACCGCATCGGAAGCATAACGATGCAGGCTGCGCATGATGCCCGCCAACCACCATTGCTGATGGGTCATGTACTCGACCGACTGGTAGGCATTGGCCACACTGGTTTCAAAAGGAATAAAGATGTAGATTCCGGAAACCAGGATCACCCAAAAGAAAAAGAAGGACAATGACCCCAAATGGTAAAGCGGATTATTTTTATTGCCAAATATCAAATTCAGCTGTTTCTCCAGCAGCAGAAACAGCCGATTGCATGTGCTACGAAGTATTTCCACGAGAAAAACGCTCCCTGCAAAAGTTAGAAAGCTCTATTTTAATATATAACCTCAGCGCCATGGAAGGACCATTATACGCCAACAAAAAAAATTTTCCATAGGGCACGCAAAAAAATGCCCATTGATTATATATCGTTACAGATAATTTAACCGGGTGACAAAAAGGGGTTATATTGCAATTTGTCAAATAAATTTCACAAAAAACGCGAAATGACACCTCTGACATAAGAAAAAAATGTCATAGCGCAAAAAGAACCCAAACAGGCTGTGCAGCACTCAATTTCAGGGGATGGCAACAACCCGGTTGCGCCACTCATACAGGGCAACGCCAGCGGCAACGGCCACATTCAACGAACCCACCTGGCCGCTCATGGGAATCGACAACAGATGATCACAGCGATCACGGGTCAACCGGCGCAACCCTTTGCCTTCGCTGCCCAACACCAGGGCCACTTTGTCGGCAAAGGCAAACGTGCGAATCGATTGCTGGCCCTCTGCTGCCAGACCGGTCACCTGCACGCCCACCTCCTGCAGCGCCTCGATGGCTCTGGCCAAATTGACCACACGCACCACATCCACCCGTTCGGCAGCCCCGGCAGCCGCCTTGATGGCCAGCGACGACAACGGCGCGCTCCGGTCACGCGGCAGCAGCACCGCCGAGGCGGCAAAGGCCTCGGCACACCGCAACACGGCACCCAGATTGCGCGGATCTTCCACCCCATCCAGCAACAACAAAACCGCCTGTGGCAGCGTCGACAAGCGTTGCAACAGGCTCTCAAAGGAGGGTTGTGGCCGTAAACCGACGCGGGCGGCCACCCCTTGATGGACCCCACGCTGAGTCAAGCGGTCCAAAACCAGACGCTCGACAAAATGGGGGCGCAGCCCCCGTTGACGGGCCAGATCAACCACCTCTTGCAGGCGGGGTCCATGGCCGCCCTTGAGAATGGTTACCGACTCCACCACCCGACTGCCATCGGCCAACAAGGCCAATACCGGATTGAGACCGTAGACGATCTCCCCCCCCTCCTCGCTGCTGCCCGCTGCAGCCGCCATGGAATCAACCTGAGCGCGCATCAAGAACGCCTCCAGGTGGTCCCCTCTTTGCTGTCCTGCAGGGTTATCCCCTCCTCGGCCAGTTGTTGACGAATACGGTCGGCCTCGGCAAAATTGCGTGCCTGGCGGGCGGCCAAACGTTGCTGGATCAACGTTTCAATGCGGGCATCTTCTCCCCCATCACTGTTCTGGCGATGGAAATAGTGTTCCGGCTCCTCCAGCAACAGACCCAGAACCGCCGCCAACTGGCGCAAGAGATTGACCCGGTTGCGCAAATCGCTCTGCTCCACGGCACCTCCCTGGGCCAGCAGCGTCACACTGCGATTGATGGTTCTGGCCAGTTCAAACAGCACGGCAATCGCCTGCGGGGTGTTAAAATCATCATCCATGGCCAGACAAAAGGGCTCTGCCACCTCTTGCCAGAGCGGCGCATCGGGCTCGGCAGAGAGAGCGGCCAGGGAAATCGGCTCCGGCAGCGCACCCAACTGTTTTTTGGCAGCGGCCAGGGCGGTATAGAGGCGATCCATACCATGGCGGGCCGCCTCCAGCAGTTCGCCGGAAAAATCCAACGGCGAACGATAATGGCTGTTGAGGATAAACAGACGCAGCACCTCCCCCGGATAGTGGGCCAACAGATCGGCAATGGTGGAAAAATTGCCCAAACTTTTCGACATTTTTTCCCGTTCGCCACTGTCGCTGATCACGTTGACAAAGCCGTTGTGCAACCAGTAGCGCACCCAGGGGTGTCCGGTGCTGCCCTCTGTTTGGGCAATTTCGTTTTCGTGGTGGGGAAAGAGCAGATCCATGCCGCCGCCGTGAATATCAAAAGATTCCCCCAAATATTTGCAGCTCATGGCCGAACATTCGATATGCCAGCCCGGGCGTCCCTCGCCCCACGGGGAGGGCCAGCTTGGTTCGCCTGCTTTGGCCCCCTTCCAGAGGACAAAATCGAGGGGGTTTTCTTTGCAGCCATCCACCTCCACCCGCGAACCGGCCTGCAGTTCGTTGAGCTGCTTGCCGGACAGCTGCCCGTAGGTGGCAAAACGATCGACCGCATAATAGACATCGCCGCCACCGGTATAGGCCAACCCTTTGGCCAGCAGACGGTCGATCATCGCCACCATCTCCGGCAAATGTTCGGTGGCTTTTGGTTCCACATCGGCTTTGGCCACCCCCAAACCGGCCATATCCTGGTGAAAGGCGGCAATATAGCGTTCGGTCAACGCAGCGATTGCAATGCCCAAGCCATTGGCACGCTGGATGATTTTATCATCAATATCCGTAAAATTACGCACATAGGTCACCTGCAAACCACAAGCTCGCAGATAACGGACAACGACATCAAAGACCACCATCACCCGTGCATGACCGATATGGCAGTGGTCGTAGACCGTCACCCCGCAGACGTAGAGGCCGACCCGCCCCGGCTCACGCAGGCGCAACGGCTCCTTTTGCCTCCCCTTGGAATTGAAGAGTTGTATCTGCAAAGCTCTTTTCACAAACTTGTCCTCCTAAGTGTAACGTGCTATTTTTGCTGGGTAGGGAGATTCACCCCATTATGGCATGATCTGCAACAAGCACGGGAAACAAAATATCATGGCTCTTTTATCGAACCGCATCCAAAAGGTAAAGCCCTCACCCACATTGGCCATCGCCGCCAAAGCAAAAGAGTTGCAGGCGAAAGGGATCGATGTGATCGACCTGGGTTCTGGCGAACCCGATTTTGACACCCCGAAACATATCAAAAAGGCCGCCATCCGGGCCATCAAAGAGGGGTTTACCAAATATACGGCGGTGGATGGCATACCGGAACTGAAAAAAGCCATTATCGGCAAATTTGCCCGCGACAACCAACTCACCTTTGAGCTCAACCAGGTGGTGGTGACCGTTGGTGGCAAACAGGCCTTTTATAACCTGGCGCAAGCCATGCTCAATCCGGGCGATGAAGTGATCATTCCGGTCCCCTACTGGGTCTCTTACCCGGACATGGTGTTGCTGGCTGATGGTGTACCGGTGTTTGTCAACTCGCAAGAGGAGACCGGCTTCAAAATCACCCCGCAAGCGCTGGAAGCCGCCATCACCCCGAAAACCCGCTTTGTGGTCATCAACTCGCCGAGCAACCCTTCCGGAGCCGGTTATACCGCTGCCGAACTGCAACAACTGGGTGCGGTGATTGAACGCCATCCCCATGTGTGGGCGGTGGTGGACGATATTTACGATAAACTGGTCTATGACGGTTTTGAGGCGGTCACCTTGACCCAGGTTGTCCCCTCGCTGCAAAATCGCACCGTCATCGTGCATGGGGTATCAAAAACCTATTCGATGACCGGTTGGCGAATCGGCTATGCGGCAGGACCCACGGAAATCATTAAAGCCATGGGCAAAATGCAGTCGCAAAGCACCTCCAACGCCACCTCCATTGCCCAAATGGCGGCTGTTGCCGCCTTGAACGGGCCGCAGAAGGTGATCAAACCGATGTTGCAAGCCTTTACCGAACGCCGCAATTTTGTGGTCAACACCTTGAACGAAATTCCCGGTTTTCGCTGTCGGGCTCCGGAAGGCTCTTTTTATGTCTTTCCCCATGTCGGTGGTCTGATCGGCAGCAAAAGCCCGGATGGCACCGTGATGCAAAGCAGTATGGAACTGGCGGCCTTTATGCTCGATGCGCACCAGATTGCCCTGGTGCCGGGCGTGGCCTTCGGCATGGATCCTTATCTACGCATCTCTTTTGCCACCTCCATGGAAAATCTGCAAAAAGCCATGGCAAGGATGCGTCTGGTCTCCAAAGATCTGTTGGGATAATGCAGATGGATGCAGATCTCCTGCTCCATAAACGGCTGCTGATTTTTGGCCGCGTGCAGGGGGTCTATTATCGTGTCTCCACCCAAGAGGAGGCAGAAAAACTGGGCGTGCGGGGCTGGGTGAAAAATCGGGCGGATGGCTCGGTCGAGGCAGAAGTGCATGGTTCACCCGGTGCCGTCGCTGCCCTGATCGCCTGGTGCCAGCATGGTCCACCAGGGGCGCGGGTCGAGCGGGTGGAAACGTCAGAGTGTCCCGCCGTCGATCTGTCGGGGTTTCACATTATCCGTCCCTGATCTGTCACCCCATACCAGCGACCGATCGTTTTCGTTGCACATTGTTCTCTTTCCTGGCACCAAGGAGGGCCCATGAAAGCCGCTGAGTTGTTCGTGAAATGTCTCGAACAGGAAGGGATTCAGTATATCTTCGGCATTCCGGGCGAAGAAAATCTGGATCTGATGGATGCTCTGTTGGAGAGTCCCATTCAGTTTATCACCGTCCGTCATGAACAAGGGGCCGCCTTCATGGCCGATGTTTACGGACGCCTGACCGGCAAGGCCGGTGTCTGTCTGGCCACCCTGGGACCGGGGGCAACCAATCTGGTCACCGGTGTCGCCGATGCCAATATGGACCGCGCCCCGGTGGTGGCCATCGCCGGTCAGGCCGCCACCACCCGTCTGCACAAAGAGAGCCACCAGGCGCTGGATCTGGTCAATCTGTTTCGACCGATCAGCAAATACAGCATCCAGGTGCTGGATCCCAACAATATTCCAGAGATTGTCCGCAAGGCTTTCAAGCTGTCGCAAACCGAAAAGCCGGGCTGCAGTTTTATCGATTTTCCGGAAAATATTGCCGAAATGTCGGTGGACAAACAGCCGCTCAAAGTCCAGCAGCACAGCATTCCCCACCCGCCGCTGGAAAAAATCAAACAGGCGGCCCAGGTTATCGCCGAGGCCAATTTTCCCATCGTCATGGCAGGCAACGGGGTGATTCGGGCCAATGCCAGCGCCATGCTGGTCGATTTTGCCGAAAAATTGAACATTCCCGTGGCCACCACCTTTATGGCCAAAGGGGTGATTCCCTTTTCCCACGATCTTGCCCTGGGTGCGGTGGGGCTGCAGGCGCATGATTATGTCTCCTGCGGTTTTGACCGCGCCGATGTGATCATTTGTGTCGGCTTCGACATTGTGGAGTATCACCCCCATCTGTGGCACGCCGGCAGGGATCGCAAAATTATCCATATCGACGCCTCACCCGCCGAAGTGGATGAACACTATATGCTGGAGGTGGGGGTGGTCGGCGATATCGGCATGGCACTCAAGGGGATTGCCGCCGAAAGCCGCTTTCACAAAAGCCGTGTCGCCCATACCCTGCGCGAAACCATCGTCCAGGAGTTGAACGCCTGGGCGCATGATGAGGAGTTTCCGATCAAACCGCAGAAAATTCTCTGGGATCTGCGCGAGGTTTTGGCAGCACAGGATATTGTCATCTCCGACGTGGGGGCCCACAAAATGTGGATTGCCCGCATGTTCAAGGCAGAACATCCCAATACCTGCATCATCTCCAACGGCTTTGCCGCCATGGGCATCGCCGTGCCCGGTGCCATCGCCGCCAAACTGGTTTATCCGGAACGAACCATCGTCGCCGTCACCGGCGATGCCGGGTTTTTGATGAACTCGCAAGAGATCGAAACCGCTATGCGTATCGGCACACCGATCATCATTCTGATCTGGAACGACGCTGCCTATGGTTTGATCCAATGGAAACAGTTGAAACATTTTGGCCGGGAGAGCCATATTCAATTCAACAATCCGGATTTTGTCCAGTATGCCCAGAGTTTCGGTGCCAAAGGCTACCGGGTGGAACGGACGGAAGATTTGATCCCCACCCTGCGCCAGGCGATTGCCGACCAAACGGTGGTGATCATCGACTGCCCGGTGGATTATCGGGAAAACTTGAAATTGACCCAAAAATTGGGAGAACTGGTATGCCCCATCTGAGCGGCTTGCCGGCGCTCGACCGACCGTGGCAAAGAGGTCACTTTCTCTCCCTGAGGCAGCTTTTGCGGGTAACGGCTTGCCAGCAAGGCGTTATTATTGTACCCTGCGCCCATTATGGATAAAATTATCGTTCGGGGCGGTACCCCTCTCAGCGGCACGATTCCGATCAGCGGGGCCAAAAATGCCACTTTACCGGCTTTGGCTGCCACTTTGCTGACCGATCAATCGGTCTATCTTTCCAACATCCCGCATCTGCTGGATGTGACCACCATGCTGGAACTGCTGGGCCAACACGGCTCGGCCATTACGGTGGATGAACGGCTGGGCGTCGAGATCGACAACCGCAACATCAGCAATTTTCTCGCACCGTATGACCTGGTGCGCACCATGCGTGCCTCCATTTTGGTCATGGGTCCGCTGTTGGCCCGCTACGGTCAGGCCGATGTCTCTCTGCCGGGTGGTTGCGCCATTGGTTCCCGACCGGTCAACCTGCATATCGACGGCCTGCGTGCCATGGGGGCTGAGATCAACCTCAGCGGCGGTTATATCCATGCCCGCGCCAAACGGTTGCATGGGGCCCGCATCGCCATGGAACCGGTCACCGTCACCGGCACGGAAAATCTGCTCATGGCCGCCACCTTGGCCAAAGGGCGCACTCTGCTGGAAAATGCCGCCAAAGAGCCGGAAGTGGTCGATCTGGCCAACTTTCTGACCAAAATGGGGGCGCGGATTCAAGGGGCAGGCACTTCCACCATCATCGTCGACGGTGTCGACGCCTTGCATGGCACTCGCCATCGCATCATGCCGGATCGCATTGAAACCGCCACCTTCATGGTTGCTGCCGCCGTCACCGGGGGAGATATTATCCTCACCGGCACCAGCGGCGAGTTTTTGGCCTTGCCCGTGCAAAAATTGCAGGAGGCCGGATTGATTCTGGAAGAAGATCCGGGACGGGAGAGTGTGCGTGTGCGTTGTCTCGGTCGCCTGAAAGGGGTCAATCTGGAAACCGCTCCCTATCCCGGCTTTCCCACCGATGTGCAAGCGCAAATGCTGGTTCTCAACTGTATCGCCGAAGGGGCGAGCAGCGTCACCGAAACCATCTTTGAAAACCGTTTCATGCACGTCTCTGAACTGCAACGCCTGGGTGCCGACATTCAGGTAATCGGCAACGTGGCCCATACGCGGGGTTTGAGCCGACTCTACGGGGCCCCGGTGATGGCCACCGATTTGCGTGCCTCCGCCTCTCTGGTGTTGGCCGGTTTGGCTGCCGAAGGAGAAACGGTCATTTCGCGCATCTACCATATTGATCGCGGTTATGAGCGTATCGAAGAAAAAATGCTGGCTCTGGGTGCCAATATTCAACGCATCAGCGGTTAGCAGATTTTTCCGCACGCCTGCCGGAAAGCGGTTTGCGTCGTCTGAAAGGGGCGATGTATTGCTTGTTACTTGATTTTGCACAACAATCGCAGCCAATAGCGTTACCTGTTTGCAGTGGCATAGTGTACAAACAATGGAAGCAACGATGAACAGCAACCTGATCACCCGCCTGGACAGTCGCCAGGACGATTTTCAAGAACGTTATACCCGCCTGCTGCAATGGGACAGCGAACGCCTGCTGGATGTGGAGCAGCGGGTCGCCGGAATTATCCAACAGGTACGCCTGGAAGGCGATGCGGCCCTGCTCCGCTTTACCCGGCAGTTTGATCGCATTGACCTCTCTGCCGAACAGCTGGCCTTTAGCGAACAGGAGATTGATGCCGCCTGCCAGCAGTTGCCGGAGGACGACATGGCGGCGTTACAGGCGGCAGCGGAGCGGATTCGTGCCTACCATCTTTGGCAAATGCCAACCATGGGCATCCAGAGCTATCAGGATGCCACCGGCATGCAGTTGGGACAACGGCTGACCCCGATTGCCAAAGCGGGTCTCTATGTGCCGGGTGGTTTGGCCAGTTATCCCTCTTCGGTGTTGATGAATGCCATTCCGGCGCAGGTGGCCGGAGTGCGCGAACTGGTCATGGTGGTGCCAACCCCGGATGGGGTGGTCAATCCGCTGGTGTTGGCTGCCGCACGGGTTGCCGGGGTGCAGCGCATCTTTCGTCTGGGTGGAGCCCAGGCGGTTGCCGCCTTGGCGTATGGCACCCATACCGTGCCCCAGGTCGATAAAATTGTAGGTCCAGGCAATATTTATGTCGCCACCGCCAAACGTCAGGTTTTTGGTCAGGTGGGCATTGATATGATTGCCGGACCCTCGGAAATTTTGGTCATCGCCGATCAGGAGAGCAACCCGGAATGGATTGCCGCCGATCTGCTCTCGCAGGCAGAACATGATGAGGCGGCGCAATCGATTTTGCTTACCGATTCTCCTGCCTTGGCCGATGCGGTGGAACAGGCCTTGGACGCTCTGCTGCAGCGGTTGAGCCGTCACGCCATCTGCCGTGTCGCCTTGGCCAGCCGGGGGGCCTTGATCACCGTGCCGGATCTGGCAACCGCCTGCCGACTGGCCTCGCAAGCCGCACCGGAACATCTGGAACTCTCTCTGGCCGACCCTGAAGCGGCGTTGCCGATGATCGACAACGCCGGAGCCATCTTCCTGGGCCGTTACACCCCGGAGGCCATTGGTGATTATGTGGCTGGTCCCAATCATGTGCTGCCCACCGGGGGTACGGCCCGTTTTTCCAGCCCGCTGGGGGTATACGATTTCATTAAACGGTCAAGCCTGTTGGGTGGCCCGTTGACCGCTTTGCGTCAAATCGGCCCGATCGCCTCCCGCCTTGCCGAGCGGGAGGGGCTGACGGCGCACCAATACAGTGTCGATTGCCGTCTGGGGGGCGCATCGTGATCCGTACCGCCCACGTCGAACGCAAAACACAGGAGACCGAAGTGCGCGCCACCATCAATCTGGATGGTACCGGCGTTGCCAGGATCGAAACCGGTTGCCCGTTTCTCGACCACATGCTGCAACAGTTGGCCCGCCATGGTCTGTTCGATATTGAACTCTACGCCCGTGGCGACACCCATATCGACGATCATCACACCGTCGAGGATGTCGGCATTGCCCTCGGGGAGGCCTTCCGTCAGGCGTTGGGTGACAAACGGGGCATCGCCCGTTTTGGTTCTGCCACCCTGCCCCTGGATGAATCGCTGTCGCGGGTGGTGGTGGATCTCTCCAACCGGGCTACGCTGGTCTGGCATGTCACCTTCAGCAACAGCAAAATCGGTCAGTTCGATACGGAACTGTTCCGCGAATGGTTTACGGCCTTCGCCAATCACAGCCGCTCCACCATTCACGTGGAAAATCTCTATGGCAGCAACGACCATCACAAAATTGAATCCTGCTTCAAAGCGCTGGCCTTGGCGCTGCGACGGGCCTGCGTCCTGGATCCCCGTCGCGGGGAGCTGGTACCCAGCACCAAAGGGGTGCTTTCCGACCAATAACCCTTTTAGCGGAATCGGGCTATGATCATCGTCATCGATTACGGATCCGGCAATTTGCGTTCCGTGGCCAAAGCCTTGGAGTCGGTGGGTGCCCGCGTGCGTATCAGCCAACAGGCGGAGGAGATCAAACAGGCCTCGCATCTGGTTTTGCCTGGTGTCGGGGCCTTTGCCGATTGCCATCGCAATCTGACGGCGAGTGGTCTGTTGCCTGCGCTTTGGCAACACGTTGAGGCGGGCAAACCGTTTCTCGGCATTTGTGTCGGCATGCAACTGCTCTTCAGCGAAGGACACGAGTTTGGCATCCATCCCGGATTGAACCTGTTTGCCGGTCCGGTCATCCGTTTTGCCACCGATATGGCCGATCCGGAAGATGGCACCCGCCACCTGAAAGTGCCGCACATGGGCTGGAATCAGGTGCAACAAACACAATCCCACCCCCTGTGGCGGGATATTCCGGACGGGGCCCACTTCTATTTTGTCCACTCCTATCACGGTTGCCCGCAAGATCCCCAGGTCGTTGCCGGACGCGCCGATTATGGAATCCCTTTCACGGCAGCCATCGCCCGCGACAATCTGTTTGCCACCCAGTTTCACCCGGAAAAAAGCCAGCGCCATGGCTTGCGCCTGCTGCACCACTTCACCGAATGGAGACCTTGACCCGTGTTGATCATTCCGGCAATTGATCTGAAAGATGGCCAATGTGTACGCCTGTTTCAGGGCGACATGAGCCAACACACCGTCTACTCCGACGATCCGGCTGCCATGGCCCGCCATTGGCAAGATGCCGGGGCCCAACGGCTGCATGTGGTCGATCTGAATGGGGCCTTTGCCGGGCAACCGGTCAACGATGCCGCCATTGCCGCCATTCTTGCTGCCCTGACCATTCCCGTTCAACTGGGTGGCGGTATCCGCACGCTGGCGACCATGGAGCGCTATCTGAGCCTGGGCATTCATAGCATCATCCTGGGAACCATCGCCTGCCGCGACCCGCAATTGGTGCAAGAGGCCTGCCGGCTCTTTCCGGGACGTGTGCTGGTGGGTATCGACGCCCGCGACGGTTGGGTCGCCGTACAAGGTTGGGCAGAAGTGACCAATATCCGCGCCGTTGAACTGGCCCAGCGTTTTACACAGGCGGGCGTGGCCGAAATCATCTTTACCGACATTGCCCGTGACGGTGCCCTGCAAGGACCCAATATTGCGGCCACCCGCGCCCTGGCCGAAGCCGTGACCACCCCGATTATTCTTTCCGGTGGCATCTCCTCCCTGGCCGATGTGCAGCAGGTGATGGACAATTCCGGCCCTTATGCCAACGGGGGACACATTTCCGGGATTATTACCGGCAAAGCGCTCTATGACGGTCGCCTGGATTTTGCCGCTGCGGTTGCCGCCTGCAGGGTTTGTTGACCGCTGGGACTTGCGGCACACCTGAATTTACAGTATCATTTTGCAAAAATTTGGTCTCTGTTCGTTGCGTTTGGCATCTTCTCCAAACGGAGTCCCAGGAAGGAACATCAAATGCGCCGTACCGGTTTGTTGCAACAGGCAATCCTGCGTGTGTTGGCTGCATTGCTGGCGATGGTTCTGATTGTCGCTTTTTTTGCTGTTATTTTACAACATGCCGCCGTCGCTCCTTGGTGCAACGCCTGCCCGACCGACCCGGTTGCCCAGGATTCGCGGCAGAGCCGTCAACCCGGAGAGCAAGGGTTGCCAGAAGCCGCCGAGAGAGCCCCGGCTCACCTGAACACACAACAGCCCGGACATCCTCTCTTCAGCAATACGGAAATTTTTTTCGCCGCCGCTGCTGCTCTGCTGCTTTTTGCCCTGTTGTTTCAGGCAACCTTGGGGCGGTGGATCATGGCGTTGACACGGCACGTGCGGCAGTTGCAAACGGTCGCGCAGGCCTTTATCAAGCAGCGGCACCTCTCCCAAGAGATGCGGCAGAGCCTGGAAACCGTTATTACCGGTCGTCAGGATGAAATTGGTGCCCTGACCGACTCTTTGCTGCAGTTGACCCAGGATGTTGTCACCCACACCGCCAATTGGCAACACCATGCCCGACAGTTGGAAGAGAGCGAAGCCCGTATGCGGGCCATGACCCATTCGCTGCGCGATGCTTTGCTGGTTTTCAACGCCGAGGGGGATATTCTCTTTTGCAGCCACGTTTGTGCCACCATGTTTGCCTGTCAGGAACGGGATCTGCTGGAGCGCTCCATTGCACATCTGTTTTCACCCAATTGGCTCGACCCGGAGTGGCAAAAAAAATGGATATTGTCTGATCTGACCGAACAGGCAACCCACACGCGCGCCCCCATGCGTGGCCTGGCCGTGCGCATGGATGGCAATGAATTTCCCATTGAACTGACCATTTCGCAATGGCAACGACAGGGCAAAATTTTTTGTACGGCCATTATTCGTGACATTACCAATCTGAAAATTCTTGAAGAACGGGATCTGCGGGCCTATGTCAACCGCATTGCCATCAGCGCCTTGCTGGAGATCGGCATTGAACCGCTGCCGTTGCACCGCAAGCTGGAAGTGGCCCTGGAAATTATTTTGACCGTGCCCTGGCTGGCCATGCAGTACAAAGGTTCCATCTTTCTGGTCACCGAAGACGAACATCTGGAGATGGTCGCGCAAAAAAATCTCCATAACGCCCTGTTGAGCGAATGTCGCCGCATTCCTTACGGGTATTGTTTATGTGGCAAGGCAGCACAAGCGCGCAAAATGGTTTTTGCCGATGCGTTGGATCAGCGGCATGATGTCACCTTTGATGGCATTCGAGAACATGGGCACTATTGTCTGCCGATCATGTTGCAGGATAGACTGTTGGGTGTTCTCAACCTTTATGTCGATCACTTGCACCGCTACGACCCGGAGGAGGAGGCCTTCCTGACCACGATCACCAACACCTTGGCCGGGGTGATTGACCGGGGATTGGCCGACGATCGGGCGCGGCATATGGCCACTCATGATGCCCTGACCGGGCTGCCCAACCGGTTGCTGTTTCATGAACTGCTGACCCAGGAGCTGAAACGAACCACCCGCACCCGACAGGTGATGGCGGTCGGCTTTCTGGATTTGGACCATTTCAAGGCGGTCAATGATACCATGGGGCACGACATCGGCGATTTATTACTGAAAGCTGTCAGCGACCGCACCCGGGAGCAGTTGCGCAACTCCGACACCCTGGCCCGCATGGGCGGTGATGAATTCGCCCTGATTTTGCCTGCCGTCGGGGATCGAGAACATGCGCTTGCCGTCTGCAATAAAATTGTCCGCGCCCTCAGTGAACCCTTTGTTTTGCACGGCCATACCTGTCAAATTGGTGCCAGCATCGGTTTGAGTCTGTTTCCTGATCATGGCGAATCGGTGGAACTGCTCTTGCATGCCGCCGATCAGGCCATGTATCTGGTCAAAAAGGCCGGACGCAACGGGGTCACGCTCTACCGTGGTCACGATTGACGGCAACCGCTCTTTTGCCTAAAAACTGCCGGGGTATCCTGTTGGCCAACGCTTTTTCTCCCTCTTCAACTGCTTGGCGATTAAGCCATTTTGATTACCACTTGCCGCCGGAGCGGATTGCCCAGCGTCCGGCCAGCAGGCGAGATCGCTCCCGTCTGTTGGTCAGTTTACCGCATTGCCGCCATGATCAGGTTTTTGCTCGTTTGCCGGAGTGGTTGCAGCCCGGCGACCTGTTGGTCATGAACGATACCCGTGTCATTCCCGCCCGCCTGCTGGCCCACAAACCCTCCGGGGGACGGATCGAAATTTTGCTCCTGCAGCCTTTGGCAAATCCGGGCGAATGGCTGGCCATGGCAACGGGCAGCAAACGGCTGCAGCCCGGTCTGCCCATCACCATTGCCCCCGGCTTCAGCGTCACTTTTTTGCAACGGCAGAGCAACGGCTTCCGTGTCCGGGTGGAAAGTACATCCGAACCGTTGTCACAGGCCCTGCAACGCCATGGGCAACTGCCGCTGCCCCCCTATATCACCGACTCGGATCGAGAACAGGATCCGCACCGTTATCAGACCGTCTATGCCGACAAGCCGGGTGCCGTCGCCGCCCCCACTGCCGGCCTGCATTTTACCCCCTCGCTGCTGGCCCGACTGCGGGCGCAGGGCATTCAAACCACCACGGTCACCCTGCATGTGGGGCCAGGCACCTTTCAACCGGTGCGCGAAGAGGAACTCCACCGCCATGTGATGCACCGGGAACGGGCCATTCTCACCCCGCAGGCGGCCCGTTTGATCAATGATACCCATGCCCGCCGGGGACGGGTGATTGCCGTCGGCACCACCTCGCTGCGGGTATTGGAGAGTGCCGCCCTGCCCAGTGGGCGGGTCAAACCCTGGAACGGAGAGACCGGATTGTTTATTCTGCCGGGATACCGTTTTCGCACCGTGGATGGCCTGATTACCAACTTTCATCTGCCCCGCTCCACGCTGTTGATGCTGGTGGCCGCCTTTATCGGCAAACGGCGTCTGGATCGGGATTATGCCCACGCCATCCAGAGAGGGTATCGATTCTACTCCTATGGCGATGCCATGCTGCTTTTTCCAGGAAGAGAGCGTTGACTGCACAACCTTTTTTTGAACTGCTGCACACCGATCCCAGCGGAGCCAGACGGGGACGTTTTCACACCCGGCACGGTACGGTGCAGACGCCGATTTTTATGCCGGTGGGCACGGCGGCCAGCGTCAAAACTCTCTCTTCTGCCGATCTGGAGACAATCGATGCGCAAATCATTCTGGGCAACACCTATCATCTCTATCTGCGCCCCGGCCACCAGCTGATTGCCCAATTGGGTGGACTGCACCGTTTCATGAACTGGTCCGGTCCCATTCTGACCGATTCCGGCGGCTACCAGGTATTCAGCCTGGGGGCAATCCGCCGCATCCGTGAGGAGGGGGTCACCTTTCGTTCCCACCTGGATGGCAGCGCCCATCTGCTCAGCCCGGAGCTGGCGGTGCGCATTCAGGAAGATTTGGGCTCGGATATCATGATGCAGCTGGATGAATGCCCGCCCTATCCGGCCAGCCGCGACTATCTGGCCAAATCGCTGCAACTTTCCCTGCGCTGGGGCCTCCGCTGTTTGGCCGCCCGCCGACCGGAGAGCGGACAGGCCCTGTTCGCCATCGTGCAGGGAGGCATGGAGGCCGATTTGCGCCGTGAATCAGCGGCTGCCCTGATCGAAGCGCCATTCGACGGCTACGCCCTGGGCGGTTTGTCGGTGGGCGAACCGAAAGAAAAAATGGCCGAAGTTCTCTCCTATGCCCCCGCCCTGCTGCCGCAACGACAACCCCGTTATCTGATGGGGGTCGGCAAGCCGGAAGATCTGGTCGAGGCGGTGGCCGCCGGGATGGATATGTTCGATTGCGTGCTGCCAACCCGCAACGCCCGCAACGGTCAGCTGTTGACCCGTTTTGGACCGATGAATATCAAACAGGCCCGTTTTCGCACCGATCCGGGTGCTGTTGACGAACAGTGCCACTGTCCCTGTTGCCGCCACTACAGCCGCGCCTACCTGCACCACCTGTTCCGCAACAAAGAGATCAGCGGCTTACGCTTGATGACTCTGCATAACTTGCACTATTATCTGCAACTGATGGCACAAATGCGCTCGGCGATCGAGGAGAACCGCTTCGCCGCCTTTCGCACTGCTTTTCACGCCCAGCGTGTCGGTGGTGTCGAATTGTAACCGGTTGCTCAGCAAATCGACCCGGTATGACTGAAAATCCTTTACAACCGGGTTGCACTGTCCTAGCGTCACCGTTCGGCAAACTTCTGCCTCCGGCGGATCCGTTGCCATTGTTTCGACTTGTTTCCTGTGGAGTATACTTATCATGTTCGATCTGATCCGTTCCGCCCATGCTGCCGCCGCCTCCAACACGGAAGCCGTGCTGAGTCAAATCATCTTTATGGCGGCCCTGTTCGCCATCTTTTATTTTTTCCTGATTCGTCCCCAGCAAAAGCAGGCCAAAGCCCATAAGGATATGGTTGCCAATCTGGCACGCGGTGACAACGTGGTGACAGGCGGTGGTCTGATTGGCCGCATTCATCGGGTCGAAGACGATGTCATCGTTCTGGAAGTGGGTGATGTCGAGATCGGCAACAAAATGTTTCGTCCGGTGCGTATCCGTGTCCGCCGGGTCAGCGTTGCCGAAGTGAGCGCCAAAGGTACCTTCTCCCCGGAAAACAAACCCGCCTCAACGGAAGAGAGTCAAGGCTGATACCCATGCGACAAGTACCTCTGTGGAAACCGGCACTGCTGCTGTTTACGGTGATCATCTCGCTGCTCTACGTCTTCCCCAGCATTCATCGTGGCACCCCCTCCTGGTGGCCCTCCTGGCTGCCAAATCGGGTGATCGCCCAAGGTCTGGATCTGCAAGGCGGTCTTTACCTGCTGCTGAATGTGGAGGCCGACAAAGCGGTGGAACAGACTGCAGAAAATCTGGTCGATGAAGTGCGTGCCATTCTGCGCAAAGAGCAGTTGCGTTATCAAAGTGTCGAGCGGGATGGCCTCGATGCCATACTCATCCAGTTGACCGACAGTGCCGATTCACCCAAATTCCGTCAAGTGCTGGAAAAAGAGATTCCCACCACCCTGTTCAGTGAAGACAGCAACAGCAAAAAGTTGCGTCTGGCGATCAAGCCTCAGGAACAAAAGGAGATCCGCCGTTTTGCCCTGGAACAGTCGATCCAGACCATTCGCTCCCGCGTTGACCAGTTCGGTGTCACCGAACCGACCATTCAGAAACAGGGGGAGGATCGTATCCTGGTACAACTGCCCGGACTGACCGATCCCACCCGTGCCAAAGCCCTGATTGGCCGCACGGCACGTCTGGAGTTCAAGATGGTGGATGAAAAGGGGGATCTGACTGCCGCCACCGCCGGACGGGTGCCGCCGGGTGATGTGATCCTGTATGGCAACAGGGAGGGCGGGCAAAAAGGGCGTCAGCCCTATCTACTGAAAAAACGGACTGTTCTCTCTGGCGACCTGCTGACCGATGCCCGGGTCAATTTCAGCCAGTACAACGAACCGTATGTCTCCATCACCTTCAATCGCCAAGGCGAACGCAAATTTGCCCAACTGACCGGTGAACATGTCAACGAACGCATGGCCATCGTTCTCGATAATGTGGTCTATTCCGCCCCGGTGATCCGGGAAAAGATTGAGGGCGGTCGGGCGCAAATCAGTGGCAGCTTTACCACCGAAGAGGCGCACGATCTGGCCATCATCCTGCGTGCCGGTGCCCTGCCTGCCCCGGTAAAAATTGTCGAAGAACGAACCGTCGGACCTACCCTGGGGCAAGACTCCATCGATCAGGGCTTGGCCTCCATTTTGATCGGGGGGGCCCTGGTTCTGCTTTTCATGGGGGTTTACTATAAAGGGTTTGGCTGGCTGGCCAACATGGCGGTGCTGCTCAACGTGTTGATGTTGATGGCGGCCCTGGCCATGATGCAGGCAACCTTGACCATGCCCGGTATTGCCGGAGCGGTGTTGTTGATGGGTATGTCGGTAGATGCCAACGTGTTGATTTTTGAACGCATCCGCGAAGAGTTGCGACTGGGCAAAACCCCGCTGGCCGCCATCGATCACGGCTATTCCCGTGCCTTTGCGACCATTCTGGACTCCCATATCACCACCCTGATCACCGGATTGGTTCTCTATCAGTTTGGTACCGGACCGGTCAGAGGTTTTGCCGTTACCCTTTCGGTCGGTTTGATCATCTCCATGTATACCGCCGTTTTTGTAACCCGTGTGGTTCTGGATATGATTCTGCAGGGTCGGCATGTCAAAACACTCAGCGTATAAGCGACCACGTCGCCAGGAAACCTTGCCTGCCGGTTTCTGGTCGACGTCAAGCAGACGAAAAGGATTGTCGTTATGGAACTGATTCATAGCAAAACCCGTTTTGACTTTGTGTGTCTGCGCTCACAAATTCTGGCGTTCGGTTTTTCCGGTCTGTTGACCCTGATCAGCATTTTTTCTTTGTGGTATCACGGACTCAACCTGGGCATCGACTTTTCCGGAGGCACACTGGTGCAGGTGCGCTTTGCCAAACCACCCCATCTGGATCAGGTCCGTGCCGCCTTGAGCCATCTGGAATTGGGTGATGTTTCCATCCAGGAGTTTGGTGTCCCGGAAGAAATTTTGATCCGGGTGGCCAAACAACCCTCCGGCAGCGATGCACAAAGCGCCCTGGCCACCAAAGTGGTTGACACGCTCAAACCGGTTGCCAGTGAAGGCAAAGTGGAGTTGCGTCGGGTTGAGTTTGTCGGTCCGCAGGTTGGCTCGGAACTGGTGGTCAGTGGTTTATGGGCGGTGTTTTATTCTCTGCTGGCCATTCTGGTCTTTGTCGCCTGGCGTTTTGAATGGCGTTTTGCCTATGGGGCCATTATTTCCCTGATCCATGACGTGATCATCACCATGGGGCTGTTTTCTTTTACCCAAAAAGAGTTCACCCTGGTGGTGCTGGCTGCCGTATTGACCATCATCGGCTATTCGATCAACGATACCATTGTCGTCTTCGACCGGGTGCGGGAAGAGCGCATCCGCTCCAAAAAACAGCCCATGAGCTATGTCATCAACCGGGCCATCAACGACACCCTCTCCCGCACCATCATCGTCTCCCTGACCGTGGTGCTGGTCTTGGTGGCGCTGTTGTTGTTCGGTGGTCTGGTCATTCATGATTTTGCTCTGGCCTTGTTTGTCGGCGTGGTGTTGGGTACCTACTCCTCCATCTTTGTCGCCTGCCAGATTGTTCTGTTGCTGGATAAAAAAGAGCCTATCGTCACCGATCAACCTTCAACGGCCCAAGCTGCGGAGACGCCATGAGCAAAGCCTCGCCACCAAACCCGACCTTTAAAGATTCCCTGCGCCCGGAAACCGAGGATTATGATGCCCGTTTCGAGATTGTTCAGCCTGGTTTCAGCGAAGATCAAGACCAACTGCATAGCAGGGCCATCGACTTTTTGCGCAAAAAAATCAAAAAGGGCGAACCATGGAAAAAAGCCGCCGACGACTTGACCATCCCCGACGCCTCTTTCAAAGCCGTCATCCTGGATGACTTCTTGAAAATTACCTTGGCCGAACGCCATTTTCAGGGCAAAGAAGAGATAAAAAGCATTGCCCGCCTTTTGCAAGTACCGGTAGAATTGTTGGAAGCGGTTAAAGGAGACATGATTCGAGAAGTCCGGGATGCCTCCATCGAAGCCTATCGGCGTTCGCGTTCGGAACAAACCCAGTAATTTGTGGTCTTAGCCACTAATCTGTTTTGTCAGGTCATCGCGCTTGAAGGGGTGTAGAGAGATGGGTAAAATTTTGGTAGTGGATGATGACATCTCCATCCGGGCCTTGCTGCGGGAAATTCTCGAAGAGGAAGGGCACCAGGTCGAAGAGGCCGCAGATGGCAAGCAGGGTGTGCAACGCTTTCGCTCCACCCCTTTCGATCTGGTGATCACCGATGTTTTGATGCCAGAAAAAGATGGCGTCGAGCTGATCATGGAACTGCAGGAATCTTTCCCCGATATTAAAATAATCGCCATGTCCGGTGGCGGGCGGGGTCTGGACGCCCAGTTCAACCTGCGCATTGCCCGCGATTTTGGTGCCGTGCAACAACTGGAAAAACCTTTTACCCGCAAGCGGGTCTTGGAAACGGTGCGCCGCGTACTGTAACTCATTTAAAATTCAGTTCTGTTGGGAGTTGTAAGGTGCAATTGACGGGTGCAGAAATTGTGGTGAAGTGCCTGCAGGAACAGGGTGTCAGCACCGTGTTCGGTTATCCGGGTGGCGCGGCACTTTATATCTATGACGAAATTCACAAAGCAGGAAAGAGTTTGACCCATATTCTTTCCCGCCACGAACAAGGTGCCTTGCATGCCGCCGACGGCTATGCCAGGGCCACCGGCAGGCCGGGCGTTGCCCTGGTGACTTCCGGTCCCGGTGCCACCAACGCCGTTACCGGCCTGGCGACCGCCTACATGGACTCCATTCCGATGGTCTGTATCTCGGCCCAGGTACCGGTACCGCTGATCGGTAACGATGCCTTTCAGGAGGTGGATACCGTCGGCATTACCCGGTCGTGTACCAAACATAATTTTTTGGTACGTGATGTCCGTGATCTGGCCCGTGTGCTGCGCGAAGCCTTTTATATTGCCACCAGTGGGCGGCCAGGACCGGTGCTGGTCGATATTCCCAAGGATGTCTCCAATACCAAAACCGAATACACCCCGGCGGCAGGTGAAGTTTCCATCCGCTCCTACCGCCCCACGGCCAAAGGCAATCAACGGCAGGTACGCCGGGCGGTGGAGATGCTGCAGGCGGCCAGGCGACCGCTGCTCTATACCGGTGGCGGGGTTATTCTCTCCAACGGTTGGGAGGAGCTGCGCCGTTTGACCTATGCCCTCAACCTGCCCATCACCCACACCTTGATGGGTTTGGGTGCCTTTCCTGCCAAAGATCGGCAGTTTTTGGGCATGCTGGGCATGCACGGCACCTATGAGGCCAATATGGCCGTCTCGCACTGCGACCTGCTGGTCGCCGTCGGGGCCCGCTTCGACGATCGGGTCACCGGCAAAATTTCCGCCTTTGCCCCACACGCCAAAATTATCCATATCGATGTCGATCCGACCTCCATTTCCAAAAATGTTCGGGTCGATCTGCCCATCGTGGGGGATGTCCGCCTGGTGCTGGAACAGATCAACGCCGTGATCCAGGAAGAAAAACTCGATCAACAACCCCCTGATCGGCAAGCCTGGTGGCAGGAGATCGAACAGTGGCGCAAAAAAAGAGGCCTGCGCTTTACCCAGGGTTCGGATGTCATTGAATCACAATATGTGATTCAATCCCTCTGTACCCTGACCGACGGCCAGGCCATCGTGGCAACCGACGTAGGCCAACATCAAATGTGGGCCGCGCAGTTTTATGGCTTTCAGGAGGCCCGCAACTGGTTGACCTCTGGCGGCTTGGGTACCATGGGTTATGGCCTGCCCGCCGCCATGGGTGCCCAGGTGGCCTTTCCGGAACGGCAGGTGGTGGTCATCACCGGTGATGGTTCCATCCAGATGAATATTCAGGAACTGGGCACCTGCCTGCACTATCGCCTGCCGGTGAAAATTGTGATTCTCAACAATGGCTTTCTCGGCATGGTTCGCCAATGGCAGGAGCTGTTCTACGAAAGCCGTTATGCCCAAACCGATATTGCCGTGGCACCCGATTTTGTCAAACTGGCTGAATCCTATGGTGCCCTGGGTTTGCGTACCGATCGTCCCGATGAGGTGATCCCTCTGCTGCGCCAGGGGTTGGCCCATCCGGGTACAGTATTAATGGATTTCCGGGTACGGCGCGAGTCCAACGTTTATCCCATGGTCCCTGCCGGTGGGGCCCTGCAAGACATGCTCCTGGGCGAGCTTCTATAGGAAACAACCATGAAACACATCATTTCCGTGTTGGTCGAAAATGAATCGGGTGTATTATCCAGGGTCTCCGGGCTCTTTTCTGCCCGTGGCTTCAACATCGAAAGCCTGACCGTTGCCCCGGTCGGTGACAAACAGACTTCGCGCATCACGCTGGTCACCGAAGGCGACGGCCCGATCATTGAACAAATTCTTAAGCAACTCAACAAATTGATCCCGGTCATTCAGGTGGTCAATTTGAGTGAAGGTCCCCATGTTGGTCGGGAATTAATGTTGATCAAGGTGAGTACCGATCGCCCGCAACAGGATAAAAGTGTGCGCAATGAAATTATGCACATTGTCAGCATCTTCCGTGCCCAGGTGGTGGATGCGACCCCGACCTCTCTGATCATTGAGGTCACCGGCGACAACGACAAGTTGCATGCCTGTCTGGCCATGCTCGAACCCTTTGGCGTCGCCGAAGTGGTCCGTACCGGCCAGGTGGCCCTGGCACGTGGCAACCGCAAATAATCCAGCCTGCTATTGTTCACCAATTGACTTTTGATAAGGAATCTCTGCATGAAAGTATATTATGACCGTGACGCGGATTTGGCCCACCTGAAAGCGAAAAAAATCGCCATCATCGGCTACGGCTCGCAAGGTCACGCCCATGCCCTCAACCTGAAAGATTCCGGCATGAATGTGGTGGTTGGCTTGCGCCCGGATTCCACCTCGCGGAAAAAAGCGGAAAATGCCGGTCTGGCCGTGGCTGATCTGCCGGAGGCGGTGGCCAGCGCCGATCTGGTCATGCTGCTTGCCCCCGATGAACATCAAGCCCGCATCTATCGGGAAGCCATCGCCCCGAACCTGAAACCGGGCAGTTCGCTGGCCTTTGCCCATGGCTTCAATATTCATTTCGGCCAGATTGATCCGCCGATCAACTGTGATGTTTTCCTCGCGGCCCCCAAAGGACCTGGCCATCTGGTGCGTGCCGAATACAGCCGGGGCGGTGGGGTGCCAACCTTGATCGCCATCCATCAGGACTACTCCCGCGATGCACAACGCACCGCCCTGGCCTATGCCTCGGCCATCGGTGGCGGTCGCGCCGGTATCATCGAAACCACCTTCAAGGAGGAGACGGAAACCGATCTGTTCGGCGAACAGGCGGTGCTGTGTGGGGGCATCACGGCCTTGATTCAGGCCGGTTTTGAAACCCTGGTGGAGGCGGGTTATGCCCCGGAGATGGCCTATTTTGAGTGCCTGCACGAGACCAAACTGATCGTCGATCTGATCTATGAAGGCGGCATCGCCAACATGCGTTATTCCATTTCCAACACCGCAGAGTATGGCGACCTGACCCGTGGTCCCCGTGTCATCACCGAAGAGACCAAAAAAGAGATGAAACGCATCCTCGACGAGGTGCAGACCGGTCAGTTTGCCCGGGAGTGGATTCTGGAAAACATGGCCGGTCGGGCCCATTTTCAGGCACTGCGTCGCCGTGGGCAGCAACATGCCATCGAAGAGGTGGGACGCAACCTGCGGGAGATGATGCCCTGGATCAAAAAGGGTCAATTGGTCGATAAAAGCAAAAATTAACCGGAGCGCCAACGGCGGGGGTCTCTTTGTGCAACCCTCGCCGTTTTGCTTCCCCCGTCTGTTCTCTTGTTTCAGGAGTCACCTGTTCCGTGCGTAGCCCAGTCGCTGTGGAAGGGTTGCCGTTTATCGCGGCTTTTGCCGCTGTTGCCGTCGCTGGAGAGATACTCTGCCCCTCGGTGATCGGTTCTGTGTTGCTCTGGATCCTGACCGGCTGGTGTATCTGGTTTTTCCGCGATCCGGAACGCCATCCGCCACAAGGTGACGGCGTGGTCATCGCCCCCGCCGATGGCCGGGTGATTGTCATCGAAGAGGTGGCCGCCGCTCCGCTCTCCGGTCAGCCCGCCCGCAAATGTTCCATCTTCATGAATGTGTTCAATGTCCACGTCAATCGTTGCCCGATCGACGGCACGGTCAGCAAGCTGGCCTATCATCCGGGCCGTTTTTTGAACGCGGCTGTGGATAAAGCCTCGGTAGAAAACGAGCGGATGGAAATTTTGTTGACCTCTCCTTCCGGGGTTCTTTTGCCCTTCGTGCAGGTTGCCGGTCTGATTGCCCGCCGCATCATCTGCCGTCTGCAACCGGGCCAGGAGGTGGTGCAAGGGGGACGTTTCGGCCTGATCCGTTTTGGCTCCCGAGTGGATCTCTACCTGCCCCTGTCGGCGCGTATTGTGGTCGGATTGAATGAACACACCCGCGCTGGTGAAACCATCCTCGCCCATCTGGAGCCTACTCCATGAGCGAACTGATCAATAAAAACAAAAGCGTCTATATTTTTCCCAGCCTGCTGACCACCGGGGGAATGTTTTTCGGCTTTTATGCCATCATGGCTGCTCTGGGTGGCAAATATGAGTACAGCGCCCAAGCCATTTTGGCGGCTGGCGTCTTTGATGGCCTGGATGGACGGGTGGCCCGGGCCATGAATGCCACCTCCGCCTTCGGCAAAGAGTACGACAGCCTGGCCGACTTTCTCTCCTTCGGCATTGCCCCAGCCGTCTTGATCTATCTGTGGGCCTTGGAACCGTTTCATCGCCTGGGATGGGCGGCAGCTTTTCTCTTCGCCGTCTGTGGTGCGCTGCGTCTGGCCCGTTTTAACGTGCAGCAACATGTCATTCAGGACGAGCGGGTCTCCAAACGCTATTTTCAAGGGTTACCCATTCCGGCAGCAGCCGGTGTGGTTGCGGCCCTGATTTTATTCTACCATGAGTTGGGCATCCATTCCGACGCAGGTTCTGCCGTGGGCTTGTGGCGCTGGCTGCCGCTGCTGATGACCTTCATGTTGGGCATTTTGATGGTCAGCACCATCCGCTTTCGCAGCATGAAAGATTTTCACTACCACCGCAAACGCCCCTTTTTGACCTTGGTCGGGGTGGTGGTTTTCATCTCCGTATTGACCATCCACATGGCCTCCACCCTTTTTGTCATGAGCTTGGCCTATCTGCTCTCCGCCCTGCACAGCCACCGCGAGTATCTGCAACTGCTGGCGGAAGGCAAAGAGGTGGAAGAGGATGAGGTGGAAGAGTTAAGCGTGTGAAGGCAGTAGAATAGCCGGCAGCCAAGGTAAAGCGGTAGAACACCAGCTCAGCAATAAAAACGGATGCCATCAACCACGGCATCCGTTTTGCTTTTTATCCCCTGAGCAACCCACCGCTGATTCAACGATAAATGGTAATTTGCTCCTCTACTGGCAACCGTTCCTCTCCCCCCGCCTGGGCGGGCCACCCTTGTGCAACGCCGCTGACCTGCCCCTGCAACTGGCGGATGGCATCCTGGGCCAACCCTTTGCTCACTTCGGCGATCATCCGTCCCCGACTGGGCACCACCCGTGCGGCCACCGATTCGCGCAGACGGGCATCCGATCCCTCACCGATGGCACTGAAGGCCGCTTTGACCTCGCCAGTTTTGACGTTGATCAGGGAAAATTCGACCACCAACTCCAGACTGACCGTCTGGGAATAGCTGGAGGTTCCGGCCACCGGGACAGATTCATCACGCACATCAATACTGCTGATGGTGCCAAACAGCACATAATCGGCCCCTTTGTAATATCCCTTTTTGATCCGATCCAGCACATCGAACAGTTTAGCCTGATCTTTGCCCGTGATCGGTTTGCCTTGCACCACCCGATAGCCAGCCTGCAACAACTCCCCTTTGAGATCGGCGGTAAATTTGTGCAATTCGCCCCGATCGATGTAAACTTTGACCCCTTCCCGTTCGTCATACAAAAAATCGGTCTGTTCGCTGCCGCTCCGCACCCCTTCCCGGCGCGATTGACGAAAATCGGCGGATAGCGAACGGAAATGGTGCTGCACTTTCTCTTCATAAGTGAGATCGGTTACGGCAATTTTGAGTGCTCCTTTTTCGGCGGCCTGCAGCAGACCACTCATGGCCAAGCAGGCCAGCAGTGCCATCATCCAACGGATTCCTGCCATCTCTCTCTCCTTTTCCCGCTGCTGGGGCCCGCTCTCTCGGTCAACGGGCAGTGGTGGTCTTGCGGATCTCTTTTTCGTCCGCCCACTCGACAACACCCGATTCAATTTCGGTCAGCCGCAGACTGAATTTGTAATAGACATCATGAAGTTCCTGGCTGCGTTTGACGATGGAACTGATGCTGCCGACCAGGCGATAGTCGGCCCCTTCCATCTTGCCCATTTTTTTGCTGCTGCTCTTTTTGTACAAACCGCTCTGATTCTGCCGGGCCAACTCTTCGGTCTGATCCTGCATGTCCGCCGTATCGACCACAAAACGCACGGCACCGCTCTTGGTCATTTGGGTCAGGATGGAGTCGGTAATGGCACGGGTATCGATATACTCGCTGGTTTTGTTTTTGACTTCGTTGACGGTGATCAAGGGACGCCGTTTGCCAGCGGTCAGGGCCGGTGATTGCAACATGGAACGGGTCATGCTTTCGGCAATCATCTGCAAATCGGTGGAACCAAAACTGTTGGTGACCGTCTCCACCGCCTTGGCATCCCCATATTGTACATTGCCGCCCACCATCGGCGGCGAAGTGGGTCCGGAACCGGTGGCACAGCCGGTGAGCAAGGCCAAGGCCATCACCGATACCAGCCGTCCTGCCATCATTGTGTTTATTTGCACCATTTTCTGCGACTCCTTGTTGTGGATATTTGGGACACTACCCTGTTGCCGATACCCGGCCCATCCTGGCCAGGCCTATTGGCTCAACGCACCACATCGTTCCAGGGCTGACGCGGTTGATTGGCCGACAAATCGACCGGTACGGCATTATTGGGGGCGTGCATCTCCAAACGAAAATCTTCCGCTTTCGGCGAGGGGGCCGGAGTGCGCAAAAATTGTCTTTGCCGTCCGTGCAACAAGAGCGGTTTCCAGGCCTCTTCATCAAGGACAAAACCTGCCGCATCCACCCAACGGAAACGGTAGGAGACCGTCTGATCCTGGGTGGTGGGGTTGATCACCTCTGCCTGGACGTGCAACAGATTGTTGCGACGCACGACGCGAATTTCACCCGGTTGCACCTCCAACATCACCCCCAGCTCTTCCACCTTGCTGGCAATACCCGGACTGCGCTGCGGCGGCGGTTGGCAGGCCGACAAGCCCAACAACATCAGCACGGATACCAACCCTGTCGCCTGTTTCTGCCAACGGCCCCTTTGCTCTTTTACCATTTTGTCCTCCTGTCCCATTATTGACCCGCTGCCGGTTCAGCTTTTTTCTTTTGACTCTTTTTCACCTTGGTGCGTGGGGAACTCTCTTTATTCTCTTCCGCTTGCGCCGGATCCGGCAAGGTTCCGCGCGATGATCCCGGCGTACTCGCCACATAGAGCGTGTTACCCACCACCCGCAGCGGAATCACTTGGTAGCGCCCGCCAATCTCGACAGGAACGCTCACCAGGGTACCATTGGCCGCCGGAAAACGCAGCGTATATTTGCCCGGTCGCAACGCGGCCCGTCCCAACTGCATGGTGGCAGGCAGGGTGCGCCAGGAACGTTCGTCTGCCGATTCCAAAACCAAGCCGGATACCATGATGGCCAGACTGGCCCATTCACTCCCTTTTTTGTTGGTCTGCTGCTGGGCCACTCCTCTGGCCGCAGCCCGGACAAAGCTGCGCAGAATAATGCCCGGCATCTCATCCGAGAGGGTACGCCGCGCCATGGCATCCACATCGGTAACCACGGCCATGGCCACCGCCGTATCGTCGACCATCAATTGGTTGAGACGGTAAGCAGCCGTCGGATTGGCGGGTATCACTGGAAAAGAGATGCTGACCAACCCGGCACCAGGAATCGGCAGGGGAATCATCATCGAACTGCGCGCCGGGGCCAAACCACCCTCCACGACAAACAACACATCGGTTTTGCCGGATGCCACCCGCGCTCGGCGCTGATCCAGTTGCTGCAACCCCTCCTCCAGCAGCGGAATATCCGGACGCAACTCAATCGCCTGCCGGTAACCCGGTGCTGCCAGGCTGGGTTCATTCAGCGCTTCGTAGACAAAGGCCGCCAGATAGTGGCTGAAGGCATTTTGATAACCGTTTTTCAGGGCAATCACCTGCGGATCGTTCAAGGTATCCACCGGATAGCCCTGCAGATCTTTGACCGATCGGCGCACCTGGCGCTTTTTGGCCTCTGACTCTTCCTGCACCACCTTTTTGGCATGCAACTCGGCGATAATCGCCTCCCGCTCGTGGGTTTTTTTGATCTCGGTGCGGGCGGCATCCCACTCGCCAAGGGCGATATGGTCCATGGCCAACAGGGCGGTCAATAAGACTTTTTCATAGTCATAACCTTCATAGGGGCGCACTTTGTCGTTGACCAACAGGCTGCCCATATCCCCCAGCAGTTTGCCCGGATTGCTGCGGGCCAGATCCTCCCATGCCCGCACCCGACTGTCCGCCTCCAGCCATTGATTGCGGCTGCCGGCAAACTCTCCCTGCAAGCGCAACAAAGAGCCTTTTTCAAAGAGA
>PDZV01000065.1 GCA_002753135.1 Magnetococcales bacterium WMHbinv6
TTCTTCCAGCGAAGGAGGCGGCTCGGGCAGTGACAAAAAGGGAGTGCCGGTGACAACACCCACCGATGGTTCACGTCCTGGGGTAGAGGTGCGTCATGCGGTGACCCCGGAAGGGTTGGCAGACGCTGGGGTATACCACACCGCGTTGGCCAATGAGGGGTTTGCCGGAGCCGTACCGTTTAGCAAACCGCCCGAAGGTTTGGTGGCTTCGGATGGTGCGACACCGCCGAAAGTGGACGGCTTCGCCGCCAGTGGCGGCGGCACGCCGCCTGCCGTTGAAGGGTTTGCGGACAGCAGCGACAATCGTGGCTTGAAACATGCGGATGTCGGCTTTCTCGATCAGGAAGAGGAACCGGTGACTCGGCGTAAACGGGTTGCAGAAGAGAGCGATCCGGAAAGCCGCGAGGCGCAGGAAAATGTTGAGGCCAATAAAGAGCGTGTGAATCTGGAACCAGGCTGGGAGGAGGCCAATCTGACAGCAGCAGAGCGGGTCAATCAGGATCGCGGGGAGGAAGCAGGAGCAGAAGAGGGACCTTTACCGACGCCGTTGGTGCCCCATGAAACCCTTTTTGATGGTCGCTACCGTTTCACAGCTCAGTTGCAGGCCCGTGGTTATGGCGGGTTTCATGAATGGCGCATGCAGATGATCAAGGGACTGTTAGAACAGCGCAGAAAAATTTGATGTGTGTGTAACAATGCTTGTGTAACAGCAAAAAAAAAGGGGGGTCAGGAAACGATTCCGGACCACCCTTTCTCTTTTCTGGCTCCCCTTGTCTGTTGCCGGGAGCGAATTTGTTGATCTACTGCTGCTACATGCCGCTGTGCTACATGCCGCTGCTGCGCGATGCCACGGTGACGGGCTGATCGGGAGAGAATGCCGGAATTTGGCTGGGGAGCATGACATAGTCGACAGCGCCGCTGATTTCGGCCTCGGCAACACGGGCTGCTTTTTCATGCTGCACTTTGGCAAACGCCTGGTCGAGCAGGACAGCCATTTTATTGTCACGAGAGACGGCTGAACGGCCACCAAAAACGACACCAATCAGTCTGGTTTGCTCCCGCACCGTGGAGGCAACAAGGTTGAAGCCAGAGGCGCGGATATAACCGGTTTTGATGCCATCCATGCCACGATAGCGGCTCATCAGGTGGTTGTGGTTGTTATGACGGATGCCTGCATAGGTGAAACCGACACGGCTGAAGTAGGGGTAAAATTGCGGGTGATGATAAATCAGCGCGTAACCCAGGATGGCCATGTCACGGGCGGTGGTGACCTGTTCCGAATTGGGCAGTCCGGACGGGTTGCGGAAGACGGTGCTTTTCATGCCCAGGGCCCGCGCTTTATTGGTCATCATGCGGGCAAACTGCTCTTCGCTGCCGCCGAGTGCTTCGGCGACCACCACGGTTGCATCATTGGCTGATTTGGTGACCAGACCCAGCAGGGCATCTTCGACACGAATTTGTTGCCCAGGGCGCAGTCCCAATTTGGAAGGTTCCTGGCTGGCGGCATTTTGGGATACCGGCAACATTTGATTCAGGTGCATCTGGCCGCTTTTCAGGGCCTGAAAGGCCAGATAGAGGGTCATCATTTTGGTCAGCGAGGCGGGATGACGCAGTTCATCCGGTTCGGTGGCATGCAGGATGCGACCGGTGCGGGCCTCCATGACCAGGTCGGCATAGTTGGCCGACTGGCGATCTACCGGGGGCGGTTGCCGTTTGGCATGCTTGCCGCGTTTGCCGGCCTGAGCTTTATGTGTTTTGCTGATTTTATGGATTTTATGGGCTGCTTTGTGGGCGGAACGACGATTCTTGTGCGCCGCGTCGGCAGCGAAAGGCGATAACATCCCGGCGACGATCCAGGCGATCAAAAGGATTTTCACAATTCCGATGCTATGGCGTTTAGGAAGCATGGCTCTCATACCCGCAGTTGAGGTTGACCCGATTGGCGTGAAACATCCCGCTGAGGGTGCCAACAGCAATTTCATTGCCAACTGTGATCTGCTTGCTCAACTGCTGATCCAATAATTAATAAACTTTATAAACCAAAAAGTTACACAGCAAATTCATTTCGTTGCCGACAAAAACAGACACATTCAGACCTCTCGGATGACGGAAGCTCGTCACCCCTTGTCAGGGAAGCCGACAGCTGTGTGGGCAACGGCTGAAAAAAGGGTGGCGAT
Source organism: Magnetococcales bacterium WMHbinv6 (assembly GCA_002753135.1). GTDB lineage: Bacteria > Pseudomonadota > Magnetococcia > Magnetococcales > Magnetaquicoccaceae > Magnetaquicoccus. Next base: position 2,178 of record PDZV01000065.1, read on the forward strand.
CACATTCTGACTTACAATAACAAACGCAATAAATCGCACACTTTTTCATTTTTCTGGCATCATCCACAATCCGGTATCGTCTGTCAAGTTAAGCCAGGGCGAGTTACAGGAATTTGACGCCGCCGGGAAAGCGGGATCATGGCGAACTGAGCCAGGAGGCGATGGTGATGGGGGCGGAGGGAAAATACCAGTGGATGTAGGAGGCGCGCAGATTGCCCAGGCGAATGCCCGGATCGCCGCGCAGGACCCGAAAGGCAACGGGCAGGTTGGCCGCATCGCGGCTGGAGTGATGAAACTCATGACCTCTGGCCCCGGAGTGTTCCTGCCGATAGCCAAGACCGGCCAATTTGCTGGTCATGCGGGTGGTTATAGGCAACAAGCCAGCCATGGGCCATGGCTGACCTTGCAGGTCAATCAGCGTTTGTCCGCTGGCCATCATGCCGCCACATTCGGCCAGAATTGGCAAACCTTGTTCAGCTGCCTGGCGCAACGAGGACCAGGTGGTCGAGCGAGAGAGGGTGTCGCCATGCAATTCCGGGTAGCCGCCGGGCAGCCAGAGGGCGTCGCAGCGGTTGGGCAGCGGATCACCGGCCAACGGCGAAAAAAAGTGCAGAGTGGCTCCCTCTTGTTGCAGCCAATCCAGGTTGGCCGGATAGAGAAAGCAGAATGCGGCATCGCGGGCGATGGCCACCTGTTTGCCGTGCAGCAGTCCGTTGGCAGCGGGCAGAATGGGTGTTTTTGCCCCTTCAGGCTGTTTGGGCAGTGGTGGCAACAGGGGGCGAAAAAGGGGTTCCTCCAGTTGCAGGGCCTGTTGCAGCAGTGCCAGGTCGGGCAAGGGTTGATCCTGGGGCATTAACAGGCCCAGATGTCGTTCACCGAGGGCCAGGGCCGCCTGCTGCGGCAGCCAGCCGAGCAGAGGGGGAAGCTGATGGGTGCTGAGTGCTTCGGCCAACAGGCGGGCGTGCGATGGGCTGCCGACCCGATTGGCGATGACACCGACAATCGAGAATCCGTGCGCAAATTGACAAAATCCGGCCACCAGCGGGGCAATGGAGCCGGCCATGCCTTTGCCGTTGACCACCAGAATAACCGGCAGTTGCAGGATGGCGGCCAGATCGGCGCTGGAACCGGGACCGCCGACTCCCTGCCGACCGTCATAAAGGCCCATCACCCCTTCGACAATGGCCAAGTTGCCCGGTGGGGTGTGCTGCTGCAACAAGCGGCGGCTTTCCTCTCTGCCGACCATCAGCGTATCCAGGGAATAACTGGCCTGTTGACAGAGCGCAGCATGCCAGAGCGGATCGATATAGTCGGGACCGGCCTTGAATGGGGCGATACGATACCCCTCCTGGCGCAGACGGGCCATCAGCGCCAGGGTGACCAGCGTTTTTCCGCTCTGTGATTGACAGGCGGCGATCAGAAATCCGGGTGGGTTTTTCATGGTGGCTATGCTAGCATCAATGGGCAGACAACAACACCCGATTTGGAGAGAAAGAGACAGAGCAATGAGCGATCGGCAGACAGCAGGCCGTATTTTGGTCTTGACCGGGCACGGCAAAGGCAAGTCTAGCAGCGCCTTCGGCATGGCGCTGCGGGCGGCAGGGTGGCAGAAGCGGGTTTGTGTCATTCAGTTCATCAAAAAGGCCAGCCGCAAAACCGGTGAAGTGCAGGCGGCGGAGCGGTTGGGCATCGAATGGCATACCATGGGAGATGGTTTTACCTGGGATAGTCCCGATCTGGAACGAGACAAGGCGACCACGCGGCGCATCTGGCAATTTTGTCGGGAAAAAATGGTCTCTGCTGCCTATGATATGATTGTTCTGGACGAAATCAACGCCGTCATCGCCTGGGGTTGGCTGGAGGAGGCGGAGGTGGTGCAGTGGCTGCAGGTGGAAAAACCGGCCTCGCTGCATGTGATTCTCACCGGACGTGACGCCCCTGCCGCCCTGATTGCTGTTGCTGACACAGTTACTGAAATGGTCGAGGTCAAACATGCCTTTCAGCAGGGGGTGCGGGCGATGAAGGGGATAGAACTGTAACTTTGTTGCTGGTGGCAGGCCGACCATGTCCGATTTTGCCCTTTGGCTGATACCAGCCCTGTTGCTCGACCATTGGTTGGGTGAGGTGCCGCGCTGGCACCCGTTGGTGGGCTTCGGCTGGCTGGCGGCGCAGGTTGAGCAACGGCTGTATGGCCCAGCGTTGCTTGCGGATCGCTACCGCATGCTGCGCGGCATGGTTGCGGTGTTGCTGTTGCTGCTGCCGTTATGTGGACTCTGCTGGCTGCTGCTGCAGGGGGCAGGGGTATGGTCCGGGCCGTTGCAGGCGATCATTCTGTATCTGACCATCGGTGGCCGCTCGCTGCAGGAACACAGTCTGGCCGTGCTGCAGGCCATGCAGCAGGAGGGGCTGCAGGCCGCCCGGCAGCGGGTGGCCTGGCTGGTCAGCCGCGAAACAGACCAGTTGGATGAGCAGGGCGTGGCCCGTGCGGCCATCGAGTCGGTGCTGGAAAACGGCTGTGATGCCCTGTTCGGGGCGCTCTTTTGCTTTTTGTGTGCCGGTGCCCCGGGGGCACTCTTCTATCGTCTGGCCAATACCCTGGATGCCACCTGGGGCTACCGCAACGAACGCTATTGCCATTTCGGTTGGGCAGCCGCCCGACTTGATGATCTGCTCAATCTGATTCCCGCCCGCTTGACGGCGTTGACCTATCTGACCGTGGGCCACACGGTCGGGGCGTGGCAGGCCTGGCGACACTGTCGGCACCGCAAAAGTCCCAACGCCACCCTGGTGATGGCGGTGGGAGCCGGAGCGTTGCAACGGCAATTGGGTGGTCCGGCCATCTATCACGGGCAAATTATCGACAATCCTCTGCTTGGCTCTGGCAATTTACCCACCATTACGGATATTCTGCGCGCCAATCGGTTGTTGCAACGCAGCATCCTGCTCTGGGGGGTGCTGGCTCTGATCTGGGGAGGATGGACCCTTGCTTGAACATGGCGGCGGTATACGCCGGGCAGCGGCACAATTCGGCATCGCGGTGGAACAGTGGCTGGATCTCTCCACCGGGATCAATCCACAGGGTTGGCCGGTGCCGCCGGTGCCGGATCACTGCTGGTTGCGCCTGCCGGAAGAGGAGGATGGGTTGGGGCAGGCGGCTGCAGGCTACTACCAGAGTGAGTCGCTCTTGGCCTTGGCGGGTACGCAGCAGGCCATCACGCTGCTGCCCCGTCTGCGCGGCCCCTCCAAGGTGGCAGTGCTGACACCCACCTATGGCGAACATGCCCACTGCTGGCGTGCCGCCGGGCATACGGTGCTGGAGTGGGAGTGGCCCACCTTGCAGCTCCATTGGGCGGCCTGTGATGTGGTGGTGGTGGTCAACCCCAACAATCCGACTGGAGGCCTGTTGCCCGTGGAGCTGCTGCTCTCCTGGCGGCAACAGTTGCAGGAGCGGGGGGGATGGCTGGTGGTCGATGAGGCCTTCATGGACGCCACCCCGCAACAGAGTCTGGCCCCCTTTTGCGGTCTGCCCGGCTTGCTCGTGTTGCGCTCGGTGGGTAAATTTTTTGGTCTGGCGGGTGCCCGCTGCGGCTTTGTTTTGGGGGATGAGGTGCTGCTTGAGGCGTTGCGCCGTTTGGCCGGTCCCTGGTCTGTCTGTGGTGCCAGCCGCTGGCTGGTAGGGGCGGCCCTGCAGGATCAGGCCTGGATTGCGCGGACGCGGCAACTGCTGCCGCTCCACAGCCAACGGCTGGCGACACTGCTGCAAGCCCATCGCCTGCCACCGGACGGAGGCACCCCCCTTTTTCAATGGCTGTCGACCCCCACAGCAGCCCTGATTTGGCACCTGCTGGCGCAACAGGGCATTCTGGTGCGCCATTTTCCCCAATGGAACGCCTTGCGCTTCGGCCTGCCAGGAAACGAGCAAGGCTGGTTGCGTTTGGCAGCCGCGCTGCAACAATTGTCGGCGCAGCTCGTCCCTTTTTCTTCCAGCGAGGATCACGCCCATGTTACCCCCTAAACATCGCAAGGATCGATTGGCGGCCCTGGCCCTGCTCGGGATCGTGGCCTTAAACTTTCCGATTCTCTCTCTGTTCAGTCAGCAGGAACGTCTGTTCGGAATTCCGGTGTTGTTTCTGTATCTGTTTCTGTTTTGGCTGTCGTTTGTGGTGTTGATTGCCCTGGTGGTGCGGGGCCATGGCAAGGAGCGTCACTGAGATGATCTGGCAATGGTTGCTTCCGGTCATATCCATCGCCTATCTGGGGCTGTTGTTTGCCGTGGCCTACTATGCCGACCGGCGGGCGGTTGAAGGGCGTTCTCTGGTCAATAACGCCACCATCTATACCCTCTCCATCGCCGTCTATTGTACCTCCTGGACCTATTATGGCAGCGTCGGACGGGCGGCCATCAGCGGTGTTGGTTTTTTGCCCATTTTTCTCGGTCCGACCATCATGGCGGCCATGTGGTGGTCGCTGCTGGGTAAAATTATCACCATCGCCAAACGCAACCATATCACCTCCATTGCCGACTTTATCGCCTCCCGCTATGGCAAATCACCCATGTTGGGTGGGGTGGTGACCCTGTTTGTGGTGATCGGCATCATGCCCTACATCGCCCTGCAGTTGAAAGCGGTTGCCAGCAGCCTGGAGGTGCTTTCTTTTCATATGAGCGGTGGTTGGGGCAGCGAAGATGCCACCTCCCTTTGGAACGATGCCGCTTTCTATGTGGCCTTGATTCTGGCCCTTTTCTCCATTTTGTTCGGAACCCGTCACCTCGATGCCAGCGAACGCCACGAAGGGATGGTAACCGCCATCGCCTTTGAATCGCTGGTCAAATTGGGTGGTTTTTTGGCTGTGGGTCTGTTTGCCACCTATGGTCTGTTTGACGGCTTTGCCGATCTTTTCGATAAGGCGATGGCCGATCCGCAATTGCGGCAACTTTTTACCTTTGATGTGGTGCCGGGTGGTTATGCCGCCTGGTTTTCCATGACCTTTCTGGCCATGATGGCCATTCTCTTTTTGCCCCGGCAGTTTCAGGTTCTGGTGGTGGAAAATGTCAACAGCAACCATCTGCGCCAGGCTTCCTGGTTGTTTCCGCTCTATCTGTTGGCCTTTAACCTGTTTGTTTTGCCCATCGCCCTGGCTGGTCGGCTGTTGCTGGACGGCAGCATGGATCCCGATACCTTTGTCTTGACTCTGCCGATTTTTGGTCAACAGGATTGGCTGGCTTTGCTTGTTTATGTCGGTGGCTTTTCGGCGGCGACCAGTATGGTGATCGTCGAGGCCATCGCCATGTCCACCATGGTCAGCAACGATTTGATCATCCCGTTGCTGCTGCGCATACGCAGTCGCTACGATGACGATTTTTCCGGCATCATTCTGACCATTCGCCGTGCCATTATTCTGATTTTGTTGTTGATGGGTTATTTTACCTTCCGCCTGATCGGGGAGTCTCATACCCTGGTCAGTATTGGCATTATCTCTTTTGCCGCCGTCGCCCAGTTTGCGCCACCCATTCTGTTTGGCATTTATTGGCAGGGGGCCAGCCGTCGTGGTGCCATGGGTGGTTTGTTGGCTGGCTTTCTGGTCTGGGCCCATACCCTGCTGCTGGCCTCTTTTGCCAAATCGGGTTGGATCGATGCCAGTTTTCTCACCGATGGCCCCTGGGGCATCGGTTGGTTGCGCCCGCAGGCGCTGTTTGGCCTCACCGCCTTTGATCCGATCACCCACTCCATTTTTTGGAGCATGTTCGCCAATGTGGGGGTGCTGGTCATTCTCTCCCTGTTTGATCGCCAGAATGCCGTGGAACAGATTCAGGCGCTCAATTTTGTCAACGTCTTTGACAAGGGGGCCAAAGGGGGGGATCAATATCTGTGGAGCGGCTTTGTCTCGGTCGGCGATCTGAAAAAATTGTTGGGCCGCTTCGTTGGCACTGAACTGGCCGACTGGGATATTCTGCGTTACATCGAACAACGACACCTGGATCTGGATGATGAGGCCCAGGCTCCCGCCCATTTGGTGGCCTTTATCGAACGTCGTTTGACCGGGGCCATCGGGTCGGCCTCGGCCCGGGTCATGGTCTCCTCGGTGGTCAAAGGGGAGGCGCTGGATTTAATCGGGGTGATGCGTATTCTCGACGAAACCAGCCAGGTGATCGAATACAGCCAGCGGCTGGAGCTGAAATCCCGCCAATTGGAAGCGGCATCCCGCCAACTGCAGGAGGCCAACCAGCGCTTGCAGGAGTTGGATCGACTCAAAGATGAGTTTATCTCCACCGTCAGCCATGAGCTGCGCACCCCTTTGACCTCCATTCGTGCCTTTTCCGAAATTCTGCGCGACAACGAATCGATGGAGGTGGCTGATCGACAGAAATTTACCGAAATCATCATCAAGGAGACCGAACGGTTGACCCGCCTGGTCAACCAGATTCTCGATCTGGCCAAAATGGAGTCGGGCAAAATGGAGTGGCATCTGGCCGAGGTGGACCTGGCCCAGATTGTCCGCGAAGCGGTGGATGCCACCCGACAGCTGTTCATGAACAAAAATATTCAGTTGCACAACCTGATCGGGGATGAACCGCAGCGTCTGGATGCCGATCCCGATAAAATCATGCAGGTGGTGATCAATCTGCTCTCCAACGCGGTCAAATTCTGCGCCGTCGACCAGGGGGTGGTTTCGCTGCAACTGTTGGCCAATGAGGAGGGGGTCGGTGTGACCGTTATGGATAACGGTGCTGGTATTCCCCATGCCGATTTGGAGCGAATTTTTGAAAAATTTCACCAGGTGCAAAGCGACGCGGAAAATTTACCCCTGGGTACCGGTTTGGGGCTGACCATCTGCCGCCGGATTATCGAACGCCATCATGGTCGAATCTGGGCGGAAAGCATTCTGGGCGAAGGGGCGACCTTTCATTTTCTCTTGCCCCGCGAGCAACCCTCTTTGCGCTACGGCGGCGAGGCGGAAGATTAAACCGATCTATCCGCAGCAGTAGCGGATCTTTTGGCAACAATTTCCTGCAGATCATATTTGCTGCCATAGCCCCGTGGGGTGACCATCCAGCCCGCTTGCGCAACGGTGGTGCTGTTGCCGATCAGCACGGTGGTCTCCATATCGATCTCCACCTCCAGCAGATGGGCCAGATCGGTAAGCGTGACGCGGGCGTCGTCGCGATAGGCGGCGGTGACCACGGCAACCGGCGTGGTCGGGGCGCGACAGGAGAGAAAAATCTCTTGCGCCTCGATAATCTGTGTGGTGCGTTTGCTGCTTTTCGGGTTGTAGAGGGCGGTGACAAAGTCGGCCTCTGCCGCCGCCTGCAGACGGCGCACGATCACCGGCCAGGGGGTCAACAGATCCGACAGGGAGATGGTGCAGAAATCGTGCGTCAAAGGGGCTCCCACCAAAGCGGCACAGGCGTTGACCGCGCTGATGCCGGGGATCACCTCCAGCGCAACGCCGCTCTCCGCTTGCCATCCGGCCTGTAACACCATTTCCAGGGCCGGGCCGGCCATGCCATACACCCCGACATCA
>PDZV01000066.1 GCA_002753135.1 Magnetococcales bacterium WMHbinv6
CGGGCAAACTCGACCGGTGCCTCCTCGATGGTGCGCACTATCGCCAGCGGTTGCAGCGGCGGTGGTGCCGGTGGAGAGTGCCAATCGACCGCCAACACCCGCCTGCCCTGTGGGGTTTGGACCGCCTCCCGCGCCAACTGTTCCCTCTCCGCCTCGGTTGGGGCAAATCTTTGCTGCAACGCGGGCCAGAGCAGCGCCAAAAAGGAGCGACCGGGTGGCTCCTTCCCCTCTTTGGGCCGACTGGCGCACAGATGCAACCGTTTTTTGGCCCGCGTCACCGCCACATACAACAGACGTCTGGCTTCATGTTCGGCCTTTTTCCGTTGCAGGTGCATCACATAGTTTTGAATCGGATCCTCCTCTTCCTGATCGACCCGTTTCAACGGCCCCAACAAAATACCGTTATCCAGCACCTGCCAGGAGAGCAACTCCCTCCCCTCGGCACGGGGCGAACGGTGCAGGCCGGGCACGATGACCGTATCAAATTCCAACCCTTTCGCTTTATGAATGGTCATAATCGACACGCCACCCGGTGCCTTTGCATCCGCCCCGGCATACAGGGAGTCCACCCGGCGGACAAAGGAGCCCCAATCGGCAAGATCGCCCCCCCGCTCACAACTTGCCAACAAAGCAAAATAGCGGTAGGCATCGTGCAATTCGGCCTTGTTCGGCACCGTGGCAGGCCCGCCCAAAGCACACCAACAACTCTCCAACCAAAAACGCAGCGTGCTGATGCCCGGAAAAGCCTGACAACGACGGCGCTGGGCAATGGCCTGGCGCAAAATGGTGGCCACGCGCTGCCAGCGCTGCTGCCCTTCGGCAGAAAGCGAGGGCGTTGGTTCACGGTCGAGCAACTGCACAATGGTCGTCACCTCCGCTTGCCCACCCTCGTCAAGCAGACGGGTCAAATCCGGCAGACTCAAACCGCACCAGGGGGCACGCAACACCGACAACCAGGCAATCCGGTCGGCGGGAAACAATAAGGCCCTGGTCAAGGAGAGCAGATCCTGGATCACCATCGAACTGGCGAGAGAGGCCAAATCCACCCCCTGATAGGGCAGGCCCGCCTGTTGCAGGCGGGGCAGAATGGCGCGCAAATGGCTGCGGGAGCGCACCAGAATGGCGGTTTCTTCACCGTCATGTCGGGCCTGGGTCAGCAGGGCGACCAGTTGCTCTGCCTCCTCCTGCTCATCACGGCAGGGATGCACCACAACCGCCTCGCCCGGCAACGGTGGTCGCGAGGCAACGGCAGCATGAAAGCGAACGGCCCCCTCCGCCATCTCATCGCGCGCGGGAAACAGGGTCGGAAAGGTATCATTGACCCAGGCCACCAGTGCCGCTTGTGAGCGAAAATTGCTGGTCAAGCTCAACGATCGCAAACCCAGCATACCGATACCCTGCTGTTGCGCGCGCAAAAACAGCCCCACCTCCGCCTCGCGAAATCGGTAAATCGACTGCATCGGATCGCCAACCAGAAACAGGGTGCGGCCATCCCCTGCCTGCCAGCCGGCCACCAGACGTTCAATCAGGCGAAACTGCCCCTGCGAAGTATCCTGAAACTCATCCACCAACAGATGACGGACGCGATAATCCAGTTGCAGGGCCAAATGGCTCGGCTGTTGCGGATCGCCCAACGCCTCCTCAGCCCGCATGGCCACTTCGGCAAAATCGACCTGTCCGCTCATCTGAAAACGGATCCGCAACTGGGCCACCGCCATCGGCAATAACGGTAACAGGGCCGACAAAATGGTCCATTGACCTTCGCTGTAGGCCGTCGGTGGCAACAGGCGCAGCTCCGCCAGGGCCTGCCGCAGCGCCGGGCGCTCGGCACAGTGGGCCAGCCAGGCCACAGCCTCCTTTTTTTGCCTGCCCAGCCACGCCTGTTCCGCCGGACTGCCCCCCTGCGTGGCAGGCGGAAAGCCGATCCGCTGATCCACCTGTTTGCGCCAGCCCCCCTCCCTGGTCAACAACCAGTCGCCCATCGCCAGCCAGGCGGGCAGATCCTCTGGCGCACAACCCGGTGCCGGACTCTCCGGCAGCATGGCGGCCAAACGACAGGCCACCTGCTTGCGGCGCAGCTGTTCCCCGGCATAGAGAGTCAACTGCCAGAGCGGCTCCTTCTCCTCGCGGGCAAGGGCACGATCCACCGTCTGCAACCCCTCGATTACAATCTGCCGCAACAGCCGTTGCAAGCCATCCCGCGCCTGCAGCAGTGGCTGACCACCCAACCAGTACAACCACTGGTCACGGCGGGCCAACAGGCGGGCCAACAGCGCCTCCACCCGATCCATCCGGTTATCCAGATGGTCGAGCAACAGGGCAATCGGTTCCGACCAGCGCCCCGGTTCCCGCCCGGCAGCCAGCGTTGCCCGTGCCGCCTGGCGATAATCAACCTCGGCATCGTCGCTGATCCGAAAGGAGCCACCCATGCGTGACAACACCGGCAACTGCCGCGTCAGGTAGGCGGCCAGGGCATCCATGGTCATAAGGCGCAACCGTCCCGGATTGGCCAACAAGCGCCAGTTTGCCGCCTGATCGCGGGCCAGCACCGCGACCGCCAGTCGATGGGTCTGTTGCAGAAATGGATCCAGAGGCTCCCTCTCTGTCGCCGCCGCCTGCAAGGCTGCCAGGAGTCGTCCTTGCATCTCTGCCGCCGCTTTGCGGGTAAAGGTGATGGCCAGCACCTCTTCCGGATGTTCGACCTCTGCCAGCAAGCGCAACAGGCGTTGGGTCAACAGACCGGTTTTGCCGGAGCCTGCCGGAGCCTGCACGATAAAAGAGTGGTGCGGATCAATGGCGGCCAAACGGGCATCGGCATCGGCCAACGGTGCCAGCGGAGGGGTGTTGTTCATGCCTCTTCCTCCACTTCCAGGCACATGCCTGCCGCCAAACGGCGACACAACGGGGTCAAATCACAGTAATCACAAGCCCCCGGTAACGGATCCACCGCCGCTTCTCCGCGCACAAACTGTTCGGCCAAGCCGGTCAACACCCGTTGCCATTCGGCCAGCAAGCTCGACCAATCGGTCATTTCTGGAAATTTTTGTTGAAAATTATCTACTTCTGGCAACAAACCTTCCCGCTCGGCCAGGCCACTGAAACGGCACAACCCGGCCCGAATCTGGCAAAAGGCTAAACCCACCACCGGCTGCGGGCTGTTTTGACTCTCGGCCAGCACATACAAGGGCAACTGTGGATCCCAAGGACGTTCTCCCAGCCAGTGATCGATCCGACTCAGGCCGGTTTTGTAGTCCAAAACCAGCAGTGAGCCATCCGCCAAACGATCGAGACGATCCAGGCGCAGCCGCACCGTCAACGGTCCCAGGCGCAGCACCCGTTCCACCTCCTGGCCTGCCACCACAAAGGGTGCCTGTCGCTCCTGTTCGACAGCCAGGAAGGCGGCCAACAAGCGGCTTAAGCGGGCCTGTTCCAGGCGACGGAAAAAGGGATGCAACGGTTCCGGCCACTGTTCGACCGCCTGTTGCAAGGCCTGCTCGACCGCTGTTGCGATGCGTGCGGCCACCTGTTCCGACCATGCCACCCCCTGCTGCACCTCCCCTGCTTCTGCCTGCCATAACTGGGACAAAGCGGCATGCACCAATTGCCCCCGTTGCGCGGCATCGAGTCCGATGCCCGGTTCGCTGCGGCCTTTCGCCCCCAGACGGTAGCGGGCATAGGCCTGAAACGGACACAACGATTGCGCCTTCAGCACCCCGGAACTGACCGCACCTTTTTGCACATCGTAGGGTATCGGCTCCTCTTCCTGCTGCCATTGCCAGCGGGCAGAGTCCTGCACCAACTGTGCGAAAGAGGGCAGAGAGCAGGCCAGACTCTCCTCTTCGCCCGGCGGCAGGGCCAGCCAGAGCGGCGAAGGCAATAGCGGCTCTCCCTCCTGCTGCATCGGGTAACTGCCCACGACACAATCCGCCGTCGACATCAAGGTCTGCATCCGTTGCTGGGCCGCCAGCCACTCCCGCTCCGCATCACAAAACGGCATGGCATGGCGGCGCTGCAGGGCAATCGGCAGCAACGGGTTGGGCTGCAGCGGCGGCGGCCAGTTATCAACCGTCAAACCGCTGATCCATAAATGGCTGAAATCGCCACCCACCGCCTCCAACAGGCCGAGAATTTGTACCGGGGCCTCTTCCGACTCGGGTTGAAACGGGGTTTCTGCCACGATTTGCGTCAAACGATCCAGCGTGGCCGCCAGGGTCAAGGGACCCGCCGTTTTGTCCAGGGTCGCCAGCAGGCTCAACGCCTCCTGCCAGGCCATGCGGTTTTGCTGTTCGCCGCTGCTTAAGGCGCGTTCACCCGGCCAGCCCAACAGCCGCAACCAGTGATCAAAACGTTCCAACCATTGCGAAGGCAGAAGGCTTGTCTCCTGCCCTGGGGTGGCATCCGCCTTTAACACTTGGCTAAAGTTGCGCAAAGTCTCTGCCAGCAGCGGACAGGCAGGGCTCTCTCGTTCGCTGCGGGCCGCCTCCCGGCGCAAGCGACTGAGGCGAAGATGCAAAAAACCCCGTCGCCGCAACCGCTCATCCAGCAGACTGCGCAGCGCCCACTCCTGCTGGCCACCCTGCCAAAAGGGGGAATGGAGTACGGCAGTCACCTGCTCCAACGGGGCATGGCCCCGGGCCAGGGCCAGCAAGGCCAAGGCGTCACGAATCATCGGGGTATCGGCCAGTCGCGCCCCCAAAGAGAGATTGAACAATTTGCTGCGCGGATCCAGTTGCGATGGATTGATGCCCGGATAAAAAACCCGGGCAAAACTTTCCACCACCTGCGGCAGCATGCGTTGCAAAGCGGGCACCACCACGGCGATCCGGCAGCCCGGCTGTTGCACCAGTAGCGCCGCCGCCCACTCGGCGATCACCAACAACTCCTCTTCCGTGCTGGCCGCCCGACGTCGCGCCATCTCTCCGGCACCATGCAGCACCGGCAACTCGGCAACCTCGACCCCATTTTGCTGCAATGCCGAAAAAAATGTCTGCCACAAAGGGGGCAGCGGCTGGCCATACTCACGGAAACCGGCCAAAAAAATACGTTGTGGTAAAATAAGTTGCGCCAACCTCTGCCGCAACAGGCGCGGCAAGGCGGCAAGGGTCACCCATCCCTGCTGTTGACAAATACTTGCAAATTGTTGTGACCAAGCGTAAAAAACCCCTGCATCCTCATGATCGTAGAGGTCGGCTTCGTTCAGAGCAACCTGCCACTCCTGCAAACGCTGCCAGGCCTGTCGGGCAGAGTCGGCAGCTTCGGCAGGGCGCAACAGCAGGCTGCCCTCCGTCGAGGCGGTAATGATCCGCTCCCAGAGCAATCGTTCCTGCCAAGACGACAGCAATACCGGTAACGGCTTCTGCTTGCCTGCGGAGGAGTCCTGGCCATCCAGCAACTGCTCCCAGCACTGCTCCAGCCAGGCAGTCAACGGCATCACCGTCGGCGTCGGCCACACCAGCGCACCTTGGGCCGCTTGTTGCCGATCGTGCCGTTGCCGCACCATCCGCGCCAGTCGACGATTGACGGTCAGGACAAGATCTTCCGGCCCCAGGATGTAAACAGGTTCACGCATCATCACCACCCTTCCGGTCGTGCTGTGTGGATGGAATCACTTCCAATAAAGGAAAAACCGGGTTATGTTGAAGGATCAGGTCGCCGTTGTCACCGGCTCCAGCAGCGGCATCGGACGGGTTATTGCCCGGGAACTGGCCAAACGCGGTGCCAAACTGGTGTTGATCAGCAATGAATCGATCCGCATTCTGGAGGCACTCGAAGAGATCCGCCAGTATTCGCCCGATTCGGAAGCCTTTGAAGCCGATGTGACCTCTTTTCCCTGTGTCAATGAGTCCATCAGTCTGGCCTTGGAAAAATTTGGTCGTATCGACATTCTGGTCAACAACGCCGGCATTACCCGCGACGGCCTGGTGATGCGCATGGGCCTGGATGAGTGGCAGAAGGTGCTGGAGATCAACCTCAACAGCGTCTTTCGCCTGACTCAGCTGGTGCTGCGCTCCATGGTCAAAGCCCGCCATGGCCGTATTATCCATATTTCATCCGTGGTGGGCCATACCGGCAATCCGGGCCAGGCCAATTATGTTGCCAGCAAGGCCGCCCTGGAAGGGTTTTGCAAAACGGTGGCCCTGGAGGTCGCCTCGCGCAATATTACCGTGAATTGCGTCGCCCCCGGTTTTATTCGCTCGGCGATGACCGATAAGTTGAATTCCAAGGCAAGGGAGGCTATTCTGGCCCGCATTCCCTTGGGTGCCCCCGGTGAACCGGAAGATGTCGCCTATGCGGTGGCCTTTCTGGCCTCGGCGGAAGCACGGTATATTACCGGCACCACTTTGCACGTCAACGGTGGTATGTATATGGGCTAGAGAGTCTGCGTCACCAAAAGCGGCCACAGCGCAACCGGCCGCAACAAGAGGGCAGTTTGGCGAATCTCCTGGGTGAGATTCGATTTTTTGACAGAGTTTCATATATTTGAAGGAACAGAACATGAGCGATATCGCAGCACGGGTCAAAAAAATTGTCGTAGAACAATTGGGTGTCGAAGCCGGTCAGGTCACCGAAGAGGCCCATTTCGTCAATGATTTGGGTGCCGACTCCCTGGATACAGTGGAACTGGTCATGGCCCTGGAAGAAGAGTTCGGCTGCGAAATTCCTGACGAAGCCGCAGAAAAAATTGAAACCGTCAAACAGGCCATTGATTTCATCGAAAAAAATGGCGGTTGATTCTCTTCACCCTGCTGCACTTGTCTGGAAATAAGGAGCTGCCGTGAATCGTCGCGTGGTGATCACCGGTCTGGGTCTGGTAACCCCCATGGGGTTGGGGACCGAGACTACCTGGTCCGGACTGGTGGCCGGACGCTCCGGAATCGGGCCCATTACCCGATTCGACACAACCGAATATGATTCCCGCATCGCCGGGGAGTGTCGGGATTTTCAACCCGATGCCTGGATTGCCAAAAAAGAGATCAAAAAAATGGATCTCTTCATGCAATACGGCATCGCTGCCGCACAGATGGCTTGGGATGATGCCGGATTCACCTGTACCGAAGAGAATGCCACCCGTGTCGGTGTCATGATCGGTTCCGGTATCGGCGGCCTGATGGCGATTCAAAATCAGGCCATGCAGCTGCAAAGCCGAGGACCGAGCCGTATTTCCCCTTTTTTCATCCCCATGTCGCTGATCAACCTGATCTCCGGTCATGTCGCCATCCGCTTCGGCCTCAAGGGACCGAACCATGCCGTGGTGACGGCTTGCGCCACCGGCACCCACGCCATCGGTGATGCGGCACGTATCATCAGCCGGGGGGAGGCCGATGCCATGCTGGCCGGGGGTGCCGAAGCCACCATCTGTGAATTGGCCGTCGGTGGTTTTGCCGCCGCCAAGGCCCTCAGCGTGCGCAACGATGCCCCGCAACAGGCTTCCCGCCCCTGGGATCGGGAGCGGGACGGTTTTGTCATCGCCGAAGGAGCTGGCGTTCTCTTCCTGGAAGAGTTGGAGGCGGCCAAACAGCGCGGGGCCACCATCTATGCCGAGGTGATCGGTTATGGCATGTCCGGCGATGCCCACCATATTACCGCTCCGGATCCCAACGGGGATGGTGCCATCCGCTGCATGCGTGCTGCCATCGCCGATGCCGGCATCGATAGCGACCTGATCGATTATATCAATGCCCATGGCACCTCAACACCCCAGGGCGACGCGGTGGAAACCGAGGCCATCAAAACCCTGTTTGGCATCGAAAAAGCCAGGAAATTGATGATTTCCTCCACCAAATCGATGACCGGTCATCTGCTGGGAGCCGCCGGAGGAGTGGAAGCCATCTTTACCGCCTTGTCGCTCTATCACCAGGTAATTCCGCCGACCATCAATCTGGACTATCCCGATCCGCTCTGCGACCTGGATTATGTGCCGAACAGTGCCCGTGCGTGCCGCATGGAGTTTGCGCTCTCCAACTCCTTCGGGTTTGGTGGCACCAACGCCTCCCTGCTGCTGAAACGTGCCCCTTGACTCCATGCCAAACCACGCAGGAACTCCCTCCCGATGCGGAGCTTCCTCCCGATAGTCAGCAAAACGCCAACGACAGCCCGGAGCCAGAGGGGACCCCTCCCTCCGGGCGTCGTCGTTCCAGCTACCTCTGGGCCATTTTACTGCTCTCCGCGACGGCCCTGTTGGCTGGCCTGGCCAACGACTATTACCGCTTTACCCAACAAGCGGTCAAACAAAGCCAGATTTTGGAAATTGAACGGGGCTGGCATTTGGCGCAGATTGCCCGACTGCTGGAAGAGAAACAGATTGTCCGCTCGGCAAGCTGGTTTCAGCTCTTTGCCCGCTGGCAGCGTTTGCACTGGTCATCCAACGGCATCCGTCTCGATTCCGGCATTCAGGCCGGGGAGTATGAATTTCCCGCCGGAGAAACCCCCCCGCAGATTTTGGCCCGTCTGACCTCCGGCAATCAGGTGGTACACCGTCTGGTCATCCCGGAGGGGTTGACGGCCAGCGAAATTGTCCAGCGTATGCAGAATCAAGGGTGGTCCGATGCCGAGCAGGCCCTCACCGACCCGGAGTTGAGCAAAAGATTGCCGCCCGCCACAACGGCGCTGGAAGGATGGCTCTTTCCGAGTACCTACCACTACCGGAAACACGACAGCGCCTCGGAACTGCTGGCCCGGATGGTCAAACAGTCGCAACAGGTGCTGGATGAACTCTGGCAGAGCGCCCATCAACCGGGAGCCAACCGCCCGGCGCGCACGGTCGAACTCTCCCCCGCCGAAACCCTGATTCTGGCTTCAATAATCGAGAAAGAGAGCGGGCAGTCCAGCGAACGGGCCCGCGTCTCTGCCGTTTTTCACAACCGGTTGCGCAAAAAAATGCGTCTGCAAAGCGATCCAACCGTTATTTACGGGCTGCAAAAAAGTGCCGGAGGGAGAGGCTATGACGGCAATTTGACCCGGCAACATCTGCGGGAAGCCACACCCTATAATACCTATACCCAATACGGTCTGCCGCCGACACCAATCTGCAACCCAGGCAAATCCTCCATCCGGGCTGCCCTTTTTCCGGAGGATACGGAGGATCTCTATTTTGTCGCCCGTGGCGAGGGGTACCACGTTTTTGCCAAAACGCTGCCAGAGCATGAAGCCAATGTGGATCGTTATCAACGTCACCTTCCGCCACCGAAAAAGAGGTGAGCATGGCTGCATCCTGCCATAACGGACGTTTCATCACCCTGGAAGGGGGGGATGGGGCTGGTAAAAGTGGTCAACTGGCCATCCTGGCCAGCCGCCTGCAAGCGTTGGAGATCCCGGTGCTGACCACTCGTGAGCCGGGCGGTTCGCCGTTGGCGGAAGAGATTCGCCGTTGCCTGCTGCAGAGTCGTGCGCACGATTTAAACAGCCAGACCGAACTGCTGCTGCTTTTGGCGGCACGCAGCGACCATCTGCAGCAGGTCATTCTGCCCGCCCTGCAGCAGGGAAGCTGGGTGCTGTGCGACCGCTTTTTTGACAGCACTCTGGCCTATCAGGGCTACGGTCGAGGTATGGACCGGCAGTGGCTGCTGACCTGTCATCAACA
>PDZV01000018.1 GCA_002753135.1 Magnetococcales bacterium WMHbinv6
TCCTTTGAAGATTTCAAGGCGTTTGTCTCCGAGTATACCCTGGAGAAAACCAGCGAGTTGAGCGGTGTGCCGCAAAAAGATCTTTTGGCTCTGGCCGAGATGTATGCCGATCCCAAGTTGAAAGTCATGTCCTTGTGGACCATGGGAGTCAACCAGCATACCCGTGGTACCTGGATGAACAACCTGATCTACAACATCCATCTGCTGACTGGCAAAATTGCTGAGCCTGGCAACTCGCCGTTCTCTCTGACCGGTCAACCTTCCGCCTGTGGCACCGCCAGAGAAGTGGGAACCTTCTCGCACCGTTTGCCAGCAGACATGGTCGTGATGAAGAAGGAACACCGGGACATCACCGAAAAGTTGTGGAACCTCCCGGAGGGAACCATTCCTGACAAACCGGGTTACCATGCCGTGGTACACCATCGCATGCTGAAAGATGGCAAACTGAATGCCTACTGGGTGATGTGTACCAACAACATGCAGACGGCACCCAACATGAACGAGGAGGGTCTGCCGGGCTATCGCAACCCTGAGGCGTTTGTGGTGGTTTCCGATCCCTATCCCACGGTAACCGCCATGGCGGCGGATCTGATTTTGCCGACAGCCATGTGGGTGGAAAAAGAGGGTGCCTATGGCAATGCCGAACGGAGAACCCAGTTCTGGCGCCAGATGATCAAGGCCCCGGGCCAGGCTCGGTCGGATTTGTGGCAGATTGTGGAGTTTTCCAAACGCTTCAAGGTGGAAGAGGTTTGGCCTGCCGAGTTGATTGCCAAAAAACCTGAACTGCAGGGCAAGACCTTGTTCGATGTACTCTACGCCAACGGTCAGGTGAATAAATTTCCTCTTGCACAACTCCAGCCTGGCTTTGACAACGATGAATCAAACCATTTTGGCTTCTATCTCCAAAAAGGGTTGTTTGAAGAGTATGCCGCTTTTGGGCGCGGTCACAAACACGATTTGGCCGACTTTGACACCTACCATAAAGTGCGGGGATTGCGTTGGCCGGTGATTGGTGGCAAAGAGACCCTGTGGCGTTTCCGTGAAGGGTATGATTCTTACGTCAAAGAGGGGGAAAAAGTCCGTTTTTACGGCAAACCGGATGGCAAGGCGTGGATCTTTGCCCTGCCCTTTCAGCCGCCTGCCGAATCGCCCGACAAAGAGTTTGATCTGTGGCTCACCACCGGGCGGGTGCTGGAGCATTGGCATTCCGGCTCTATGACCCGTCGGGTACCGGAGTTGCATCGGGCAGTTCCCGACGCGCAGGTGTTCATGCACCCGGCGGATGCTGAACGGCGCTCACTGAAACGGGGAATGATCGCCAAAATTGTTTCACGACGCGGCGAAATGTCGGCTCGGGTGGAGACCCAGGGCCGCAACCGGCCTCCAGAGGGTTTGATTTTTATCCCGTTCTTTGATGAAGCTCGTCTGGTTAACAAACTGACGTTGGACGCGACATGCCCCATCTCCAAGGAGACCGACTTCAAAAAGTGTGCGGTTAAGGTGGTCAAGGCCTGATACGGGTTGTCTCGCGTGTGATGCAGTTTGGAGGTGGGCACCGTCTCTGTTCTGGACGGGTGGCTTTGGGGGGGAGAATAAAGCGGTGTTGATCTTGTCCGTTTAGCGGGATGAGTGCGTTGGTTCCTCCCAGGGAGAGCAGGGATGGGTACAGAGGTGGTGGAGACTGACAGTGTTGCAAAAGAGCCCCGTGGTCGTCGTCCGGCAACTTTGACCAAGGGTGGTAAAGAGGGCACTGCAACAGCCGGCATGACCAGACGCGGTTTTTTGCAGAAGAGTGCGGGCCAGGCGGTTGGGTTGGGAGTGATCGGCCTGTTGCTGTGGATGCACGCCCGATCTTCAGATGCCCAGGCAGCTGTTGCGTTGCGACCGCCCGGCGCTCTTCCAGAATCGTCGTTTCTGGGCAGCTGTCTTCGCTGTGGCTTGTGTGCGCGGGCGTGCCCCTATGATACCATAAAACTTGCCGATGTCGGGTCGGCAGTGGCTGCGGGCACTCCCTATTTTTATGCCAGGGAGATTCCCTGCGAGATGTGCCAGGAGATACCGTGTGTCAAGGCCTGCCCATCGGGAGCGCTGGATCCGGGTTTGCTGGATATCGCCAAGGCGCGCATGGGACTTGCGGTGCTGGCAGATCAAGAAAATTGCTTGGCTTTTCTTGGTCTGCGCTGTGAGGTTTGTTTTCAGGTCTGCCCGGTCATGCAGAAGGCAATCACCCTGGAGATGCGTCCCAACACGCGCAGTGGTACCCACGCTCTTTTTTTGCCAGTGGTCCATTCCGCGCATTGTACGGGGTGTGGCAAGTGTGAGCGGGCCTGTGTCCTTGATCAGGCTGCCATCCGGGTTTTTCCCAGAGGGATGGTCAAGGGGGAGTTGGGACATCACTATCGCCTGGGCTGGGAAGAAAAAGAGAAAATGGGCGGGCCTCTGGTCCCGGAGCAGATGCACTTTCCTGTTCGGAAACCGGGAGGTTGACCATTGAAAAATCGACCTGGTCCAGAGGCACGGCAGCAAAAGGGGTGGTGGGGAGCCTATCGCTGGTTGGTGCTGCGGCGTGTTTCGCAACTTCTGGTTTTGACTCTGTTTTTGCTCGGCCCTTGGACGGGTGCGTGGCTGCTGCGGGGTAACCTCTCGTCGAGTGTGCTGCTGGAAAGCGTGCCGATGACCGATCTATTGCTGTTTGCCCAGTTGCTCGTGGCGCATGGTTTGCCTGCTTTTCAGGCTGTGCTGGGATTTATGGTCGTGTTTGGGCTCTATCTGCTGCTCGGAGGCCGGTTTCCGTGTTCCTGGGTCTGTCCGGTCAATTTGGTAACCGATGGGGCCTCGTGGATGCGGGCTCGGCTTGGCATCACAGGAGGTTGGCGAGGAAGTCGCTATACGCGCTATGGTGTGCTGCTCCTGGTTCTTTTGTCGGCTGCCTGGTCAGGTGTTTTGCTGTGGGAGTGGATCAACCCGGTTGCCTTAACCCACCGTGGGTTGGTGTTTGGTCTCTGGACCGGGCTTCTGGTGGCGGCGGGAATTTTTTTCTTTGACCTGCTGGTCAGCCCACATGGATGGTGCGGGCGACTCTGTCCCACCGGAGCGGCTTACAGTCTGCTCTCTTATGGGGCTCTGTTGCGGGTGGATGCAACCCGACGTGAAGCCTGTACCGACTGCATGGACTGCTACCTGGTCTGTCCTGAACCCCAGGTAATCGATCCGGCTCTCCGGGGTGGCAGCCTGGGACTGGGACCCACCATTGTGGGTGTGCAGTGTACCAACTGCGGGCGATGCATCGATGTCTGCCCGGAAAATGTTTACGAATTCGCCTTTCATTTACCCAACAAATCGAGGGTGGCGCTATGAACAAACGGATGTGGCCGAGTATAAGGGCAGTGTGCCTGGTGGTTTTCCTGGCCTGGATTGGTGTCTCTACGGCCCAGGGGGGGGAAGTGCGGACGTTGCGGGGGTCGGTGCCTTTGGACGGTGCGGATAATGCCCCGGAGCTGACCAAATGGATGCCGGACAGCCACCCGTTGCCGAGGGCCTATCTTCAGCAACCGCCACTTGTTCCCCATCAGATCGAATCCTACAAGATCGACTTGCGGCAAAACAAATGCTTGACCTGTCACAGTTGGGGCAAAGCCAAAGAGACCAGGGCTACCAAAATCAGCTTGACCCATTTCCGCAACCGTTTCGGCTCTGAAATGTCGGATATTTCCCCGCAACGTTATTTCTGTACCCAGTGCCATGTGCCGCAAAAGGATGCACCGCCGTTGGTGGAAAACACTTTTCAGCCGGTTGATGCGGTTGTGCAATAAGTTGGTACTGGCGTAGTGTGACGGTCTAGCCAATTTAAGAGAAGGAATCTGCCATGAATCTGTTTGCAGACATTGTGGAACTCACGAAAAGAAAAACCTGGATGGTCCTGTGGGGCTTCTTTGGGCTTGGCGTGGTTTTCTGGGGTGGATTTCAATGGGCTCTGGCCGTAACCAACACTGAGACATTCTGCATATCCTGTCATGAAATGAAGGATAATGTATTCAAAGAGTATCGCGAAACCATCCATTATTCCAACCGTACCGGGGTGCGGGCAACCTGTCCCGATTGCCATGTACCACGCGAATGGCAGCATATGGCGATTCGCAAAATTCAGGCAAGCAACGAGTTGTGGCATAAATTGCTTGGCACCGTCGATACACCAGAAAAGTTTGAAGGGAAACGGCTGGAGTTGGCGCGACATGTCTGGAAGGCGATGAAGGATACCGACTCACGAGAGTGCCGTAACTGTCATAATTTCAATACGATGGATTTTACTCGTCAAGGCATGCGCGCCTTTGACTTTCACGAGCGGGGCTTTTCACAGAATAAAACCTGCATCGACTGTCATAAAGGAATTGCCCACGCTCTGCCCCGTGGCATGACCAAAGCTGACGATACCAGCCATATGCAGTGAGCATTTGGACAAAGGGCAGGATTCTGTCTCATGGCCGTTATCCTGCCTCCCCGTTTCACTGACATTGGCAATCTCTCTTTGTTTGCTGGCTTCTCACCGCGCGTGTGGGAGGCCAACCAGAGGCGTCACTGAACGAACAACCCCATGGGGAGGCTCATGGATCGCCTCGGAGCGGATGGCTACCGGCAATAGCGTGTTTTGTCGGCCAGTTCGCTTGGCGCGGTTGCATGCCAGAGTCCATGCGTAAAGGCGAAGCAGCCTCCTTGTGCTTTTCACTCATCCACACCCGTGCCCCTCTCATGCTTTTCAGCTTCCTGGAGCATTAACTTTCCGGTGCCGGCATACAGGTGCTTCGGCGTGACGAGGCATCTGTATTGGATGGCTTCTCTTTCCTCCAACGTCCAGGGTTGCTTTTGTGGTGACTCTTTGCAGGACAAAGAGAGGATCAAACAGTAAAACGTTGCCCATGGCTACCTCCCCGAATTGATTGTGCGAAGCAGCGAGCAATATTTATAAACACTCGTAATCAATAAAAAAGTAAAACGACATACAGACAAGGTAATCAAAAAACAATGGCGCAGACAAATTTGTTGAAACTTTATTGATATTATTTGATCTCAGTGTATATACAGTTCTCATTATCACAACGACAACCGATGAGGAGGTTGCTATGAATACATTTTTTCACTACCTGTTGCTGTTTGAATGCTGGGCATTCAACCACGAAATGGAGTGTGAACGACACAAGTTTTACGCAGCAGAGGGGGAATGGTATTCCACCGATTGATTTGTCAGCGGGAAGGGCTGCACGATCAGGACAAGTGGTGGAAATCGCAGTGCAAATGCCAGGGAGCATGCCGCGCAGACGGTATGGCTCCAGGGTATCAGGGTGTACCGGAGATCAAGCAAGTCAGTCATGCTTTGCATGGTGAGCGCACTTGATGAACGGTGGCTGACAGTTCAACAATAATAGTAATAGTTTGCAAAAACAATCTTCATTAGCATGGACACCAAACATTCAACCACCAGAACGTTTAATCTGCCATCCGTGTTGGCTTAACATGGTGATGATGCGGAGTACATGGTCGCCCTGCACTTCAATGACCCCATCTTTGACTGTGCCGCCGCTGCCACAGGCGGTTCGTAAGGTTTTGGCCAACTGTGCCAAGGCTGAAGGTTGCAAAGGAATGCCACGGATCACTGTCACTTCTTTGCCCTGCCGACCTTTGCTTTCCCGCCCAACACGCACAATACCGTCACTTTTTACCGCAGCCGTTTGACGACAGATACAGACAGAAACCGGTTGCTGACACTCTGGACAGCTTCTGCCTGATTCGGTGGAATAAACCAGTCGCTCTTTCATCGCCACAATCGGCAATCAAGCTTGCCCGGCCTGAACAGGAGGCCGGCTGGCATCGTGGCGCAAGACGAGCCTTGTGACCAACTGCCCTTCCTGCAGGTGTCGGCTCACAATCTCGTCAATATCGTCTCGAGAGCGGTAATGATACCAGGTTCCTTGCGGGTAGATGACCAGTACCGGACCCAATTCACAACGATCCAGACAACCCGCTTGATTAACCCGTACCCTTCCCAATCCGGCAAGCGATTTTACCCGCTCTTTGAGGTAAGCATGCAGATCTATGGATCCTCGGCTTGCACAATCGCCACGAGGATGCCCCGCCACCCGTTGGTTGACACAGCAAAAGATATGAATGTCATAGAAGAAAGAGTCGTCCATCGTCGTCAGCACCCGATTCATTTTGTAAGGCCTCGGCTTGCACAACAGAAAAGCGCCTTAGTCGCCAAAAGATCAGAGTACCCCATTGCGCGGCAGGACGCAACTTGCAGCCAAACCAACGCAACTCACAGCGCTATTGGCAGCAAAACAGAGCTACGACTTCTATTACCATGATAATGATTGATACCCACAAGTTTGCAATTGTGCGGAGAGCGTGTAAAATTGGTTGAATAGCTGTTATTATCTGTGATACAGTATTATCAGTTTTTCATATGCGATTGCATCGAATTTGTTTTTTGTAGTAATTCCCAGCACCTAACATAACTGGGAATCTGTGCAAAACAGACACGTTCCCAATAAACAACGCAGCAGACATCGGCAAGTTACGAATAAGATTACATTTTTTTAACTCGCCCATGATGAAACACATCCCGATACCGCTTGGGAAAATATTATTATCAATAGCTGCGCAATTCATGAAAATAACTTCCTAAACGCCACATTACAATACATCAACCAATTGAACAAAATATGATTTTCTCTCGAACTTGCATGCAAAAATAAACATATTCTGTGTGATAACACGAGACGAAAAAATAAGGTAGATCTGCTCCTTAAGAAAAATAAGGTCAAGGCAGAAGGTTGGCGCACTCTGACTTGCCCGGTGGTTGCGCAGAACCTGTTTGCGCTCCCGGCTACATACCATGGAAATACCAGCTTGATCGCTGGTAGTTACTTAAGGGGGTCAGTCATGATGAATAGCAAAGTTAGCAATCCGGCGGTAGAACAGATCGCACGAATCATTTGTCGGGATGATGTCATTCGCAGCATCGAGGAGACCGTTGAGAGCATCGACGACGCCTTCACCGAAGAGTCCATCCACCAGGCCTACCCGGAACTGATCAAATCATCCGGAAAAAAACATGTCCAGGATGTGATCGTTGCCGAAATCGTCGATCGCTCCTGGGAGGATTATGTGGAGACCGCGATGAGCATCATGAATGTGTTTCGCGTGCAAATTCCACCCTCTGCAACCGCATGAATGGTATACGTAATCTGCTTTCGAGCTGACCCCGTCTGCGGATAACCTCCTTCTCTGCCGTCAGGGTCGATTCTTGTTAGCCACAGACTGTGTTTGTTGCTGTTTTGTGGTTGGCAGGGTGTTTTGTTCAGAAAAATACAACTTTTATCATTTATTGCCGACACAAAATTGTCATTGGATAGATGTCATGCCGGACAATGAATGATTATGGTTGTCAATTACACCCTGTAAAACGACAAAATTTTAATAAGTTTGTCGGAAAGCGCGCTTTATCATACAGGCACACACAATTTCCGCTCAGAATCAGCATGAGGTAAGTCTGTAGCCGTGTAACCGTTAAAGGCGGGGACCACCTTTTTACAGGAAAAGGCCCGACCAGCTCTTCACCAAACCACCAACAGGTGGGACACGATGGGAAAAATGAGATGATCAATGCAGAATCAACACTCGATATGAGCAGTCAACCCCTTTCAGGAGAGATCCACTCTCCCGCCACGCTGGCGGACATGGTGCTGACCTATCTGGAGCAGATTGGGGTGGACACCATTTTCGGCGTTCCCGGTGGCGCGATTGAACCGTTGTTCAATGCGCTTGCCCGTTTTGCCCGACAGAACAGAAAACCAAGAGTCGTGGTTGCCCGCCATGAGAGTGGTGCTGCCTTTATGGCCGATGGCTATACCCGCGAAACGGGACGATTGGGCGTCTGCTGCGCCACTTCCGGGCCGGGCACCACCAACCTGATTACCGGCGTTGCCTCTGCCTATGAGGACCGGATCCCGATGTTGGTGATTACCGCGCAACCGGCAGCGGCAAAATTTGGCAGAAACGCTTTGCAAGAGTCCACCTGCCCCACGGTCAATATTTTGAGCGTGTTTGAAGGTTGCACCCGTTATAACGCCATGGTATCCCACCCGGAGCAATTGGAAAGAAAATTGCTGACCGCCATCACCACCGCTTTACGTCATCCACAAGGACCTGTCCATTTGAGTATTCCCATGGATGTTTTCGGCCACTCGCTGGATGGTGTAACGCACCTCTCCTGCAGTTTGTCCGATATGTTGCAGGAACCGGAAACCGTCGATCACAAGTCGATCGATAAATTGTGCGAAAAAATAGCGCTCGCACGCAAAGTTGTCCTCTATCTGGACAAGGGCGCGGCACCAGCCATTGAGCAAATTCTTGCCTTTGCTGAGCTGACCAAAACCCCCATCGTCACCACCCCGGCGGGCAAATTTTTGCTCAGTGCCTATCACCCGCTTTACCATGGCGTCTTTGGCTTTGCCGGACACGCCAGTGCCCATCAGATTGTTCTGGACAAGGAAATGGACCTGATTCTGGCTGTCGGCAGCAACTTTGGCGAAATGTCCACAGGTGGCTGGGATGAGGCTTTACTGACAAAAAATATCGTCCATATCGATGCCAACATGGAAAATTTTTCGCATTCACCCATGGCCAAACTGCGCTTGCATGGTTTTTTGCCGGCCACATTCAGCGAACTGGTGAAACGGGCAACCAAAATTATGCGCGGCGGTGCCCTGTTTCCAGGCAAAGCCTCTGCCACCCTCAAAAACAGAAACAACGCCAACAAAAATATTGTCTCCCTGCACCATCCGACCAATATTTTGATGGAGGACAAACAGTCGCATGTGATGGATGGCAGCAGCATCAAACCGCAGCAACTGATCTATCAGTTGGCCCATCTCTTTCCGGAAAACACCCGCTTTTTGGCCGATGCCGGCAACTCCTGGGCCTGGATGACCCACTATCTGCATTTGCGCAACCATAACAATTACCGCATCGCCTTTGGCTATGGTGCGATGGCATGGGGCATTGGAGCCGCGATCGGCACGGCCATGGGCAACCGCTATGCCCCCGTGGTCTGTGTGACCGGTGACGGCAGCTTTTTGATGAGCGGTCAAGAGTTGACCGTGGCCGTCAGCGAACGACTTGCCGTCATCTTTGTCATTCTCAACGACAGCTCTCTGGGCATGGTCAAACATGGCCAACGACTGGGCGGTGGCGAAGCGATCGGCTATGAACTGCCGGAAATTGACTTTACCCTGATCGCCAAAGCCATGGGTGCGGAAGGATTTGTCATCCGATCCTTGCAGGATTTTCGCGAACTGGACATTGAGCGCATGTGCCGCCGCATGGGACCAACCGTCCTGGATGTGCGCATCGATCCAGAGGCGGTGCCCCCGATTGGCAATCGCCTGAAAGGGTTGGGCCGCTTGAACGAAAGCAGAACGGTCATCCACAACCAGAAGGTGGAACGGCAAAACAGAGTCAATCCATGAAGAAAAAACATTTCCAGGAAAACAGGCGCTCCGGCGAATTCAGCAAACGTATTGTCAGCACCATTTGGCAAGAGGTGCCCAGCGCAGAGAATGACTATCTGACCCAGGAAGCCTATTGCCACGGCTACAACCTGCTGGAGTTGATGGACAAACGCTCCTTTGAAGATGTGTTGCTGTTGTTGCTGCAAGGAGAATTGCCCTCGCCGGAACGCAAAGAGTTGCTCCGCAACTTGATGATTGGCCTCATCAATCCCGGCCCGCGCCATCCGGCCACCCGTGCTGCCATCATCGCCGGGGTTGGCAAGAGCGATCCCAAACATATTTTGCCCATTGCGCTGAGCCTGATGGGTGGTGATCACTTGGGGGCAGGTGAGGTAGCCAAGAGCATGGAATTTTTACGCTATCAGCTGAAAAAAGATCCCCGGCAGGTTGCGCAGGCGTTGCTGCAGGAGAGCCAGAGAGCAGAACAGGGAGAAGATTGGCTGCCTGCTGCCGGTTTCGGCAGCTGTTTTGGCGGCAGAGACCCAATGGCGCAAGCCATCGCCAGCAGATTGCTGGCACTGCCCGGAGCGGGCAAAGCGCTGCATTGGGGAGAGCTCTTCGCCGAAGAGTTGGCCACCCAACAGATGGGCTGGCGTATTCCCGGTGTTGCCGCCGCCGCTTTTCTCGACCTGAACATTTCCGGTCTGCAATCCTGGATTGGAGCTGGACTTTTTCAACTGCTCTCTGCACCAGGACTTCTGGCCCATGGTCTGGAGTTTCATATGCAGCCGCTGACGGCCTATCCGTTTCCGAGTGACGATCAATATGTGATTGAATGCGATGCCAAACCATAACAATACCTCATTCTGGGATCACCATCGTGCCATCATTCGCAGCCGCAAAGGGGGCTGGGTGGTCAATCAAGGGGTCTATAACCACAACTATTCGATGATGGATGATCTCTTGGGGCGGGTCTCTTTCGTGCGAGTCATGGTTTTGAATGCCACCGGTCGTCTGCCGGGCAAACGGCTGGGGGCCTGGTTTGATGCCTCGTTGCTCTGCACCAGTTGGCCGGATGCCCGCATCTGGTGTAACCAGATCGGGGCGTTGGCAGGAACGCTGCGCACCTCACCGACAGCGGCCACCATGGCCGGCACGCTGGCCGCCGATTCCAGAGCCTATGGGGCCTTGACCGTGGTGGAGAGCATGCAGTTTCTGCTGCGCGCCCGGCAACAACTCTCTGACGGCATGCCGATCAGCGACATCATCGCGGCAGAGTACCGGCGCAAGGTTGGCCGTGGCTATATCACCGGCTATTCCCGTCCGATTGCCTCCGGGGATATTCGCATCCCTGCCCTGGAACGGCTGCGCAAACGGCTGGGTTTTGCCAAAAAAGCCCATCTGCAACTGGCTTTCCGCATTGGCAAAGAGCTGGCAAAACAGAATGGCGAACAAATCAACACCGCCGCCTATTTGGCCGCCTTTCTCGCCGATCAGGCGTTCACTCCGGAAGAGGTGAAACGCATTTACGCCACCATGGTCTCCAGCGGGGTGCTGGCCTGTTATGCCGATACGAGAGACCGCCCGGCAGAGGCTTTTCTGCCACTGCGCTGCAGCGACGTCGAATACAAGGTCAAAGCAGCGCGTCCGGTTCCTGACCCTTGATCCGCAACCGTCTCTGCTCTTTACTGCCCCTCTGTCAACTGATATGCTCCAAAAGTGTTGTCTTTGTTATCGGAAAACGCCCGCTCTTTGTGGCCACTTCTTGCCGATACACGAGCGATCACGATCTGAAAGCACGCCGTATAACGGTTTATGCTGTCACACGACATGCCTGCTCTTCAACCATGTCTCTGCCTTCAATCAAGCACAGGACCATGACAGATGAGCCTTACTGGTAGTTATCAGACCGAGGATATTCTCTACAGCAGCGAGCAGACCATCGTTTACCGGGGGAAAGACAAGCAGGGCAAACCGGTTATCCTCAAGGTACTCAACAATTCCCATCCAGACCCGGAACAACTGGCCCGGGTCAGGCTGGAGTATGCCTTGATCCGCCGTTTGCAAATCGGTTCCGAGCAGGAAAGCTCTGTCATTCAAGCCTACGACCTGGTCAAACACCACAACAGCTTGATGATTGTCCTCGAGGATACCGGGGGCGATTCTTTGAGCCGTCATGCCCATGCGCAGCGAATGGCCATGGATGCGTTTTTGCCCCTGGCCATCCAGATCAGCCACATTGTCGAAACCATTCACAAACAACTGGTCATCCATAAAGATATCAACCCATCCAATATCATCTGGAACCGGCACAAAGGGTTGGTGCGCCTGATCGACTTCGGCATCTCCACCACCCTGACCAGAGCCCACATGGAGATATGGAACCAACAAGTTCTGGAAGGAACCCCCGCCTACCTTGCCCCGGAACAGACCGGGCGCATGAATCGCCCGGTCGATTTTCGTACCGATCTCTATTCACTCGGTGCCACCTTTTTTTATCTGTTGACCGGTGAGGCCCCCTTTAAAAAAGGCAACATTCTCGAACTGATTCATTGCCACCTGGCCAAACAGGCACAATTTTCGCCGGAACAGCAGAAAAACATCCCGGAAATGGTCGCGGCAATCGTCTTGAAGCTGTTGGCCAAAGAGGCCGAATCCCGCTATCAAACAGCCACAGGGCTGAAAAAAGATCTGCAAACCTGCCTGGAACATTGGCAACAGAACAGCTCTGTCCCTCTCTTTCCGATGGGGCTTGACGATGTTGCCGCACAGCTTGTTTTTTCCCAACGTCTGTTTGGTCGTGACCAGGAGTTGCAGATTCTGCGCGGGGCCTTTGATCGATCCCGGCGGGGAGAAAGCGGCTTTGTTTTTGTCACAGGCAATGCGGGCGTCGGCAAAAGCGCCCTGATCAACGAAACCGGCAGCCACGTCTTGTTGCATGGCGGTTTTTTTGTCTCCGGTAAATTCAATCAGTCGGAAGATAATACGCCCTACGGTGCGATTATCTATGCCTTCAGGAGCCTGATGCGTCAACTGCTGACCGGCAACGATGAACAGCTCACCCTGTGGAAGGAGAAGCTCAGACCGCTCCTGGAGTCCCGAAGCGCCATTATCTGCCGGGCAATTCCTGAGCTGGAAATCATCATCGGCATACAAAATCACTCTTATGAGCTGTCACCAAACCAGTCACGGGATCAATTCTATCTGGCTTTTCTCGATCTGGTCAAAACCATCAGCACCCAAGAGACACCATTGACCATCTTCATGGATGATCTGCAATGGTCCGACAACCAGTCTCTGCAGCTGCTGGAGCGGCTGGTGGAGGCACCAGACTTGATGCATTTTCTGCTGATTTGCGCCTGCCGTGACGAAGATGCTAAAAAAATGGCCCCGGTGCAGGCTTTCCGGCAATCGATCAGCAGAACGATGGCCTTCAGTCACACCATCCATCTGACCCCGTTGCAACCGGAAGATGTACGTCACCTCATCGCCGATTCCACCCGTTATGATGCCCAGGAGGTGGAGGAACTCAGCGCAGTCTGCATCGAAAAGACAAACGGCAATCCCTTTTTTTTGAAACAGTTTTTGCTCTCTCTCTACAATGATGGCCTGCTTCATTTGGAAAACGGCGTCTGGCGTTGGCAACTGAGTGCCATTCGGCAACAAACGGTTACCGATAACGTGGTCAACCTGATGACCGATAAAATCCGCAGCCAAAGTGCCCTCAATCAGGAATTGCTCAAAGTGGCCGCCTGTATCGGCCATACCTTTGATATCGAAACCTTGGCCAACGTTCTCGGCTGGAGCAAACAAGAGACAGCCGCCGCCTGTCAGGATATTTTGGAGGCCGGATTTATTTTACCCTTTGAAGGAGAACATAAACTGACAGCCTATCTGGACAGCCCGAAGGTCAGTTATCAGTTTATCCATGATCGTGTCTATCAATCGGCCTATGCCCTGCTCAACAAAAGGCAAAAAACCAAAATTCATTACAAGATCGGCAAATTGTTGCAGCAGAATATTCCCTCCGCTGCCCATTCCATCCATTTGCTTCGGGCAACCAATCACCTGAATCTCAGTCAGTCGTTGATGCCTTCCCAGGAAAAATATCAACTGGCTGAGTTGAATCTGCGCGCCGGTCGTCAGGCCATGCTTTCGGCGGCACATCAGACCGCCTATCACTATTTTCAGTCTGGATTGTCCATTTTTGACCAGCAGGGATGGTCAACACACTACGATCTGGTGTTGCAACTGCACAATGCCTCTGCCCATGTGGCCTACGTCTCTGGCTTTTATCATGACATGCCACGACTGGTACAAGCGGTGGAAGCGCATGCCAGATCCTTGCTCGACACGGTCTATATTCGGCGGGAAACACTCATCGCGCATACCTCGGCCATGCAGTTTTTTGCCGCACTGGAGAATGGACTCTCCCTGTTGCGCCTGTTGGAAGAAAAAATTCCAGACAGCGAACCCAGTGAAGAGGAGGTCGACAACGCCTGGCAGCGATTGGATGGGCTCTTGGGTACAATTTCGGCAGAATCGTTGCTGAATCTGCCAGCCATTGGTGATTTTCAATCCGAATCGGTTCTGGATGTCATCTCCAACATCGTGCCGGTTGCTGCCATCATCGGATCCCGATGGATGCCCTATCTGCTTATTGCAGGCATGCAGAAAATCATTCGCTCCGGCCACTCCCCCTCCTCGGTTTTGATTGTCTGTGACTTTGCTGGCATGTGTCTGTGTGGTATCCGGGATGATATGGAGGCCGGCTACCAATTTGGCCAAGTGGCCATGCGGTTGTTGGAAAAAAGCCAGAACGAGCAGCACAGAATGCGCCTCTTTTTCATGTACTCCAGCAACATCCGCCACTGGCATGAACATTATCTGAACATTCTGTTGCCATCCTACAAAGATGGCATCAAAAATGGCTTGGATGTAGGGGATATTGAAAGTGTTTCCTATATTATTTACATCTATGTTGCACAATGCTTTTTCTTTGGTGAAACCCTCTCTGTCGCCGAAAAGCAGATTCAAGAATATCGCAACCAGTTGATCACCATCAAAAGTCTTTATTTGCTCGATTTTGTCGACATCATTCACCAGGCTGTGCTGAATTTGATGGGAAATTCCCTGACCCCGCATCTGCTTCTTGGTGAAAAATATAATGAAAAGGAGAAATTAGCAAAACTGATTCAAACAGGTGGTACCACCATTCTCTGTAACGTTTATATCGCTTTATTGATGCTGCGCTATTTGTTCAGACAGTTTGACGATTGTGCAGCGTTGCTCACCCAGGCAAATCATAATCTGATTGCACTGAAAGGAAGCGCACAGGTTCCCATTTTTTTATTTTTTGAAGCACTCTATTATCTGGCCGTATACCCGGAGGCCCCACCCGAACAGCAGACAAAGTGGCTGGAGAAGGTGGAAAACAATCACGCCCGCTTGCACAAATGGGCACAACACGGCCCGATGAACCTGGAACAGATGCTCCGACTGCTGGAGGCAGAACGGTTTCGCGTGCTGAAAAAAAATGCGCAAGCACAGGATGCCTACAACAAAGCGATTGCGTTGAGCAGGCAGCATGAATTCATCCTCTTTGAAGCGCTGGCGTTTGAACTGGCCGGTTATTTTTACCAGCAGCAGGGGATCAATCATCTGACCCGATACCATCTTGGCGAGGCGCGTTATGCCTATGCCCGCTGGGGAGCCACGGCCAAAGTATTGAGTTTCGACTGGAGCTATCCAGGCTTTTTTCTCGATTCCAAGGGAAGTTATGCCAGCTCCAACCGGGAGATGCAACCATTCTCTCCCTGCCCCCGTTCCACAACCACCAAATCGATCACCGAAACCCTGGATCTGCCCAGCATTATTATGGCCTCGCAAGCCATCTCGCGGGAGATTGATCTCAACAAACTGGTGCATCAGTTGTTGCTGATCGTGATGGAATATGCCGGTGCGCAGAGAAGTTGCCTGATTTCGGTTGAAAACGGCCAATTGACCATGCTGGCACAGGTGACCGAGCGCGACCAACTGTATCAAACCTCTGAACAGTTCGACAATAAAAAGCGGGCTGATTTTTCGGAAGAAATTGTCCGTTTTGCCATCCGTTCCAAAGAGTTTCTCGCCCTGGGTGATGTCACCAACGATTATCATTTTGCCCACACAGAGTATGTCCTGCGCAACAGATCAAAATCGATTCTCTGTGTCCCACTGGTCTACAACGGACAGGTCAACCGGGTGATCTATCTGGAAAACAACCTTGCAACACATGCGTTTACCCATTTTCAGGTTGAATCGGTCCGCATCCTGGGAGCGCAAGCAGCCATCTCCCTGACCAATGCCATGGTGATCAACGAACTGAAAAGCACCGAGCAAAAATTGTTGTTCGCCCAACAACAATCCCGTCATATTTCGCGCCATCAGCAAGTGATCCTGGAAAACGAACAAAAGCGCATTTCGCAAGAGATTCATGACGAATTGGGCAGCCTGCTGACCCGCGTCCGCATCGAAATTGAATTGTTGCTCGACGACATCGAACAAAATGCTGCTGTTGACGCCAAAGAGAGCTTGTCGGACATTTTGAACCATATCAATCAGGCCATGTTGACGACCAGACGCATCGCCTTTGCACTCCGTCCCAAAACACTCGACCAATGTGGCCTGCTTCCTGCTCTGGAATGGCAGGCGGCCAAGTATAAACATCTCTTTGCCACGCGCATCGATCCGAACTCAAAAAATATTCGCTTCGACGATGAACGGGAAATTGCCCTTTTCCGTATCGGGCAGGAGGCAATCACCAATATCGTGCGCCATGCCTCGGCTTCACAGGTGACATTGTTTTTGGATGCAGTCGATGACACGATTATTTTCAGCATAAGCGATGACGGTCGTGGTATCGATTTACAAAAAAGCTTTAAAGTCACTATGGGCATCCAAGGTATGCGAGAACGAGCCAAACAGTTGGACGGACAGGTACAAATCTGCAAGAATAGCTCTGGCGGCACCCGGGTTGAGGTGACCATTCCCCGAAAAATTGACGAAAAATTTGAGGTGTTATCGTGATAAGGGTATTTCTTATTGATGATCACGAAGTTTTACGTGAAGGTCTCAAAAAAATTCTCAGCAGACAGCACGATATTTTGGTGGTCGGCGAAGCCGGCAGCGGGCGGGAGGCAGTACGTGCCCTGCGTTCACTGGAAGTGGATGTGATTATTCTCGACATCACCTTGCCGGATTCGGACGGTCTGGAGGTTCTCAACCGCATTCTGGGCTTGAAACAGGATGTGTCGGTATTGGTCTACACCATGCACGAGGAGATTCCTCTGGCCATTCCCTTCCTGAAAGCGGGTGCCAAAGGCTTTTTATCGAAAGTAGCCCCATCAAAAACATTAATTGAAGGTATTCGCCAGGTTTATAAAAAGAAAAAATTTCTCACACCGCAAGTCGGTGAGGCTTTGCTGCAAAGCTGGCAGCAAGGAGAAACACCCCTCACGCACAGCGCCCTTTCCAATCGGGAGTTTACCGTTTTTCGCCTGCTTGCCTCGGGAAAAATGGTCACAGAGATTGCCACGGAACTGGGCGTAACCAAATCCACGGTTTCGACGCACAGAAGGAATATTCTGGAAAAAATGGGCTTAAAATCAACCAGCTCACTGATGCGCTATGCCATCGAACACAAGCTCATCTAGGGCGTGTTGACATTTGGCCTCGGAGCCTTGCTCCTGCATTGCGGGGAGGCTCCGCTGCTCACCTGCGACCGTGCATGCTGCGCTGCTCGCCTGGCCCTGCCTTGTCTGAAGGCCAGCGAGCCTCACAAACAGGTCAATACCCCCTAAAGCAACTCTTTGACCGTCAAAACAATCAACTCAACGCTCATCATTTCGGCAATCTGTTCCTCGCTGAAGGTAATCTCCAGCTGTTGCTCCAGAGCCAGGATCAGATTCATATGTTTAAGAGAGTCCCAGGAGGGGATGGTATCCGGGGATGAGCTATCCTGCACGCTCTCCACCGGCACTTCCATCACATCGGCAATGATTTGTTTGATTTTTGCTTCCATGGTTTACTCGCAATCGAAAAATGGCTGTCTGTCAACCGCGCAGGGGTGAAATAATCGCCGTGAACGTGTCAGGATCCGCGGGAATCGTCTGTTCTTCCAGGGGAAAAAAATATCGGTGCGTTGCCGGAGAGTCGGGCGCAAGATCCAGGGTAAAACCCTGCTTGCCGTAAAACGTTTGCACCTGGCTGTTTTTGGCAGTGGCATAATATTCGCCCACCACACGCCGCACCCCCTGCCGCTTGGCCAGATGCAGAGCATGGCGTAACAACACCTCCTCTACGCCACGGCCCAAAGCCCGACAGGAGAGCAGAAAGGTATCCAGATAAGCCTCCTGCTGCTGATAACGCAAGATGCAGACGCCGATAATGCCCGAATCGCCAAAACGGTCAAGCAGGCGTACATGCAACACATCCGCCGCCGACCCGGCAACAAATTGGCTGATATCCGCCTCGCTGTAGCGTCGGGTGG
The DNA here is from genome assembly GCA_002753135.1 of Magnetococcales bacterium WMHbinv6. Lineage (GTDB taxonomy): Bacteria > Pseudomonadota > Magnetococcia > Magnetococcales > Magnetaquicoccaceae > Magnetaquicoccus. Next base: position 18,037 of record PDZV01000018.1, read on the forward strand.
TCAGGTTGAACTGGTTGGTCTTTTGCGTCAACTGGGCAACCCGTGCCATGGTGGACTGGTCGGTAAAGGCAATTTCCACCTGCATTGCCAGCGATTTGAAATAGGAATGCAGATCGGTGGTGGCCTGCATCAACCGTTTACGTTCCGCTTCGGCCGTATACATGCTGCCCCGGGTGCGATCTTCCTGGGAGAGGGTCAGCGTATCAAACAATCCGCAGGCAAGCAGGTTGAAGCGGGCTTGAAAAAGCTGCTCCTTCGCCTGCTGCAGCACCGTCACCACCGGCAACTCCCGGCGCACCATCTCCACCTCAAAGGCAGAGTCATCGACAAAAACCATGCTGTCCAGGCCGATATTCAGTTCCACGGCCAGTTCACGAATGTTGGCCACCTTGTCCTGCCAATTGATCCGCCAGGCGGCAAAATGCTGCCGCTTGAGCAGTGATCCCGGATGATTTTGCAAAACATCCCAAACATCATCCTCATTATTTTTGCTGCAGAGGGCGAGAATGACACCCCGGCTGTAGAGTTCAAGAATTTGTTGCTGAAACTCCCGATAGGCAGAACCCGGAGAGGTGGTGCCCAGTTTGATACCAGCCATGCCATCTTCACCGATAATGCCCCCCCACAAGGTATTATCGCAATCCAAGACCAAACATTTTTTGTTTTTACCCAGCGAGGCCCGCACAAATTTGCTCACCTCACGCGCCATTTCCGCGTAAGCCTCCAGGGTAAAGGGGGCGCGATTCATATGCCAGAAACGGTGATCGAAAAAATGGCGGCTGCCAACACGTGCCAGGCAGTGGCCCATGTCAACAAAAAAGCTGTTGGGAACCGCCCGCACCACATCGCAAATTGCCGTGTTGAGCCTGTGCAGCATCCGGCTTTGCCCGGCATGGCTTTGGCTGTCAAAGATACCAAGCGCAGGATAGGGAGAGGGTAAAAAACCGTGCCAGAGAATCATGGCCGCCGTTTTGCTGCGAATGCCCTGCACGATGGTGTGGCACAGATCCAACAAGCGATTGATTTCGTTCTCTACCGCCTGCTCGGAGAGAGAGGCAAAATTGCGCGCCAAATCCCACGAGAGCCCTTCCAGATAGAGAACAATCAAGATGGCGTGGGTCTGTTGATCATAAACCGTCGGGGCACCGGCAACCGCCTCTTGCAAAACGGTATCATAATCGCCCAGCGTCACCTGCGCTTGGCAATCCAGACTCAGGGCCTCATAACGCAGATAGGTGGCCAATGGCTCCAGCATGATATTGCGTAAAATGGCCAGACGCAGTTGCGTTGGCATCTCTTTTTCGTGCGCTTGCACATGCCTGGAAATTGCAGAAAAGGAAAGAGATGACGATGACATACCCCCACCTAAGCCATGACAATACCACCACAGACACGGAAATTTTGTCCGGTGATATAAAGCGCCCCCGGGCCAAACAAAAAGGTGACCAGACCGCTGATGTCATCCGGCACACCAAGGCGACGTAACGGCGTCTGCATTTTGGTAACCATTTTCGCTTTTTCCGGGAAATCGGCGATCATGGCTGTCTGGGTCATGCCCGGCGAGACTGTGTTGGCCCGTATCCCTTTGGGGCCATAATCCGCAGCAATAGATTTGGTGAAGGCCGACAAGGCACTTTTGGCGGCAACATAATGGGCAAGATGCGGCGCAGGCACATTATCGGTCAAGACACTGCCGATAGTGACCAGCATGCCGCCCCCTTCGGCCTCCAGCACAGGCACCATACTGCCAAACAGGTTAAAAGCCCCTTTGAGTTGCACATCGAGGTGGCGTTGCATCTGCTCCCAGCGCAACTCGGCCAACGGTGTCGGTATCAGGGCAGCAGAAGCATTATGTACGGCACCGGCCAAGGCACCCCACTCTGCCTGCGCTGCCTTGACCATGGCCGCGACGGCCTCCGGATCACACACATCTGCCTGCCAGACCATGGCCTTGCCACCTGACCGGTTGATTTCGTCGGCCACTGCCTGGGCATCGGCAACGGTGGTGGCACAATTGAGCAACACCGGATGGCCCGACAGGGCAAGCGCCTGGGCAATGGCAGCCCCGATTCCACGACTGGCACCGGTAACAAGCACCGCTTTCCGTTCTTTATCCATCCTCTCTTTTCCTTGGCTGACCGGCTTTAACACCTTGACCTTGCCCTCTCCATCCACGACCCGTTCCCCCCCTTCTCCCAGGACAACGGTTTTCAGGGTCAGCACGCGCTGCGAGAGGCTTTTATGAACCACCTCCGCCTGCACCCGAATCGTTTCCCCCAACCGTACCGGGCGCAAGAAACGGAGATTCTGTTCGTACCAGAGAGCCCCTTTGCCAGGAAGTTTGGTACCGATCAACGTGGAAAAAAAGGAGGCGCTTAACATGCCATGCACCACCCTTTTGCCAAAACCGACGGTATTGGCAAAGGTGTCATCCATGTGCAACGGGTTGTCATCTCCGGTCAAATCGGCAAAAGTCTGCACATCAGCCGCTGTAATGCAGTGTTCCAGTTCTGCCCGATCACCGACCGAAATCTGGTCAAAATTGTCACTCATCATGCGCTATCCTTGGCAGGGGTCGGCAGTGCCATGCAAGACTTCTCCCTGTTATCTCCGAGCGGCAATTCTCTACTGATAGTGATACTCTTTGTATTTCGCCACGACCACGCCACAAACCGTCAGGCTGTCCTGCACTTCCAGCAACGGGTAACGGGGGTTGAGCGGCTTCAGATAGGTTTTGTTGCCAACCACCATCAACTGCTTGAAAGTCAGGGAGGTGTCTCCGTCCAGGTGCGCCACAACAAACTGGTTGTGTTTGCCTGTCTGTGTCGGATCCATAATGATCAGATCACCTTCACGAAATTCCGGCATCATGGAATCATCCGGTACACGCAAAGCATACCCCCTGTCGCTGGATTTGGAAGCAAGGGGGAGCCAAAGATCAATTTTGGTCGGATGATAGGATGGATCGGCACAGAGACGCGCCGCATCCTCCCAGGAGAGCAGCGGCAGACGGGCAAACAGATTTGATCTCTGCAACTCACCCCCATCCACCGCATTGCCCAACTCTTCGGCAGTCATGCCGGGTCGGGCACCGCGCAGGGTCATCTCACCGCGACCTGTCTCCAACCAAATCGGATCTACGCCACAAATAAGCGCAATGGATACCGTTCGACGGGAAGATTGCAACCGACCGCATTCCAACTTGTTGATGGCCGTCTGACTGATACCAACCCGTTCGGCCAGTTCCTTTTGGGTAAATTTGGCCCATTTGCGAGCCACCGTAATTCGTTCACCGAATTTCATTGCACAACTCCCTGGTTGTCCATCTTGCAACACTTTTTCCGTCCTGCCTGTGCCCTTTGGCCACTGTGCCACCACCATCACCGATGTGCCATTCTCTTCCCGGTCGTTCATACCCTGCAGAGAGAAAAGCCCATCCCCATATTTTCTCTTTGCCGATGGGCAAGGCAAGAAAATCATAAAGTGGTAATGGCAGCATATTCGTTACCAGAGGGCATTCAAACCATAATGCCGGATATGGCGACAAGACCCGAACAGGTCATATCATCCATCACAATTCAACTCAAGGTCATTTTTTTTTCGACAAATCGCTCATCCACCCTCAAGATATACAATTTTTGCTCTTGCGCCACTATGCGCGAATAATAGTCGAGCGACAATACAGCATATTGTTCCGAAACATCATGTCAATATATAACATCGGATATATACGATAACCCAATTGCAAATCATATTTCACCAACAACAGAAACCAGTTCAACCTGACAGGAGATGAAAAAAAACGGGGTCATGCTACATTTTTTTCTTTGTCCGCGCACCTTCGGGTAACGGCAGACCGATTTCACCCCTGCATCAAACCGTCCGCTCTCCCCGTCCTGCACCCGCACAGAATAAAACGTACAGCCGATAAAGGTGACAAGAGCATCCCACACCTGACACCATTGACTTGCCAAAACAGGGCAAATTGCCGATCATGGCCAAGGCAAGGCGCAACGACTGCACGACAACCAGCACAATCGGGAAACAGCACATGCAAGGGAACATGAATACCATTCTGTGGGTTGCCTGGGGCTCCTCGGTGATCATCCCGATTAAAATCTGGTTGCTCCTGCGTTATGTTCGCCGGAAGATGGCGGAAGATCAGGCAGTGGCAGAGATGAACGCAGCACAGGGGCCTGCCACGCATCTGCCCGCACAGCACGAACCGACCACAGGAGCAGACCACAACAGCCACGCCACCCTTCTGGCAGAAAAAGCATGACGGGCGAAGCATACGCTCCTGCTCTGCGGCCAACCACAGCCAGCGAAACAGCGGAAACAACACCGATCACCCTCGCTGTCAGCCAATGTTTGCTGGGTGATGAGGTGCGCTTTGATGGCGGACATAAGCACGACAGCTATATTACCGGCACCTTGGGCCCCCTCTTCCGTTTCATTCCGCTTTGTCCAGAAGTGGAGGCAAACTTCGGCATCCCCCGGGAAGCGATGCGACTGGAGGGTGATCTGCAAGCGCCGCGTTTGATCAGCCAGCGTACCCGTCGTGATCTTACTCCGATGCTGGCAGAAGCCAACGCCCGGATCCTGGCCCGACTTGCTGACAGCGAACTGCATGGCTGCATTCTGAAAAAAAATTCTCCCTCCTGCGGCATGGAAAGAGTCAAGGTCCATGCGGCTTCTGGAATGCCAGACAACAAAGGGGTCGGACTGTTTGCCCGCTCTTTGCGCGATAGCATGCCCCTGTTGCCGATTGAAGAGGAAGGAAGGCTGCATGATCCTGCTTTGCGAGAAAATTTTATTGAACGGGTTTTTGTCTACCATCGCTGGCTCACCCTGCTGAAACACCCCTCTGCCGACAAGCTGATCGCTTTTCATACCCGCCATAAATTTTTGCTTATGGCCCACAGCCCGGAACATATGCGGCGCCTGGGCAGGCTGGTCGGCAGTCTGCATAAAGATCAACCCATTCCGTATGCTGCCTACGGTGTTCTGCTGATGGAAGCGATGAACCGCCTGGCAACGACCAAAAAACACCGGGATGTGATCATGCACCTGTTAGGGTTTTGCAAAAATCAGCTGAGCAAAGAGGAAAAAGAGGAGATGCAGGAGCTGTTGGCGGCTTTCAGTCAGGGACATCTGCCTTTGATCGTGCCCATTACCCTGCTCAACCATTATGTGCGCAAATTTCATCCTCCCTATCTTGCCGGGCAATGGTATCTCCACCCTCACCCTGCCGAACTGCGATTACGCAACCATGTTTAAAGTGATGAGCAACCCGGAGAGAGCGCAACACTGCCAGGGGCAAGCGCACCCCAGGGAAGAGCCATGAACCTGTTTTTTCTTGATCGGGAGATCGCGCGTGCCGTGCGTTACCATTCGGATCAGCACGTGGTGAAAATGGCGCTGGAGTCAACACAAATTCTCTGTTCAGCCCTGTGGCGACATGGTGTGGCCGCTCCCTACCGACCAACCCACGCCAACCATCCCACCGTTCTTTGGGCGGGTGACAACCTGTGTCACTATCGTTGGATGGTGCGCTTTGCGCTGGCTTTGTGCAAGGAATACACCTACCGTTTTGGCAAAATCCATCGCTGCCAGTCGATCCTGCGCGCTCTGCCAACCACCCCACCCTTGCCAGACACAGAATGGCACGATCCCCCCCAGGCCATGCCGGAGATCTATCGCTCAGCCGACGCCATACAGGGTTATCGTCGTTACTACCAGGCAGAAAAATCATCGTTTGCCAGCAAAGGAACCGCCAAATGGAGCCGCAGGCGCGTACCGCCATTTATGCGCTCCTCGCCAGAAACAAATAAAGCCCAGAGATTATTTTGAATGACAGGCAAACTGCCTGACACCAGACCACTGCCGCCAGACATCGTTGCGCCACCAAAAAATGGTGAAAAAACTGTGGTGTAAACCGGCCTGTTTGATCTTGCGCTGCACAATCCCTGCAAAGAGGTTGCTCTTCACAAACATTTGCCGATCAAGGTTGGCACGGATTATGTGAAACATTCAACTTCAATTCACAATTGATTATTATTTTGATACAATAAATCAATCATCCCGTGATTATTGATTGCGGCATATCACCTCATCAGTAACAAATTTTTTCCCAAGAGGTCAATTTGGCAGGCCAGCAACCAACTTTTCTTGATCAGGGCTTAATCAGGTCATTGCGTTTCTTAATTGATGATTCTATGATGACCGCGTACACCTGTTGTACGATTTCATCGGCAGTGTAAAGGTGGTCTGATTTTCACCTTTACAAAAACGAGAATGATTCTTCTTTGCAACGGCATCACAATTTAAACTTTTGTAACGTTAGAGGACATCACGATGATACGCATGCACATCCTCGGTCTGTTACTGCTGGGCCTTTTTGTACAGAGTTGCGCACCGGTTGAACGGGTCAAAGTCGAACCGCTTCCTGCCCAGGAGCCTGTTGTCAGTGCAGCCAACAAGTCCCATTCAGCCAACCCTGTGCGCTTTCTGAAGCGCAAGGTAGCCATCGCCCGCTTCTCGAATGAGACACGCTACGGACAGGGTTTTTTGATCGATGAGCATAAAGATCCCATCGGCAAACAGGCCATGGATATTCTTTCGGCACGTCTGGCCAGCACCAACAAGTTTTTACTCTTCGAGCGGGCAGACCTGGACAAGGTGCAGATTGAACTGAAACTGGGAGAAATCAAACAAAACCTGGTGCAAGCCGACTATCTCATTGTCGGTTCCGTCTCCGAATTCGGGCGCAAGGCCACCAGTGATGTCGGCATTTTCAATCGCACCCTGAAGCAAACGGTCAACGCCAAGGTCAATATACGTCTGGTGGATGTTGCCAGCGCACAAGTGATCTATTCCGAAGAGGGTGCCGGCGAAGCGGTGTCTGACAGCTCCACAACCATGGGCGTTGGCACCCAGACAGGTTATGACTCCTCTCTCAACGACAAAGCCATCTCTGCCGCCATCTCCAAACTTGTCAACAACCTAATTGAGCGTTTGTCCGAAAAACCCTGGCGTGGTTACCTTCTGGCCCAGGAGGGAGATCGTTATCTGCTTTCTGGCGGTAAAACACAGGGGATTAGGGTTGGCGACCAGTTTCGAGTGATGCAAAAAGGTCAACAGGTCAAAAACCCCCAGACCGGCATGATGGTGGAACTGCCCGGTACTGAAGTCGCCACGGTTCAGGTTTCCGCCACGTTGGACAACCCGGATCCCAACGGAGAGGTTTCGCTGGTTCAGGTGGTAAAAGGCAGCATCCCTCGCACAAAAATCAACGAACTGTTTCTGCTGGAGGGGGCTCTGTCCCCGTAACAAAGGTTACGGACTCTATTTTCATTATCTATCGCAAGGGCGTACTGCTCATGAAACGATCTACCGTTGTCGCGTTGATGTTCGTTATGCTCCTTCTGAGTGGCTGTGGACATTACAGCGAATCCACCAGCCAAGTTGATGACCGCAGTCAGTTGTTGCTGACAGGTAACTGGATGGGTACGGAGCTTACCATCGATGGCAAAAATCTGATGACACTCACCAGCCCCAATGTTGCCACAGACCCGCAAGCGGCTCCGCCGGAAGAACCTCAGAAGCGCCTTTTTGCCATCTCTTCCGGTCTGCATCGTGTCGTGATCCAGCGCAACGGAAGCAAGCTGGTCGACCGTACCCTGCTGTTCACCAGCCAAACCGCTACGGAGGTACATGTTCCATGAAGTCTGCTGCCTTGGCCTTACTTGCTCTGTCTCTGCTTTCTGGTTGTGCCACCCATCACGAACCACTTTACCATTGGGGCACACTGCCGGATGCTTCGCTCAAACGGGTGCGAGAACCGGGTGACAACAGTTTGTCAGCCTATGAAAAAACCTTACTGGAGACTATTGAACAGGCCAAACAGCTGAACAAAACGGTCCCCCCCGGGGTTTACTGTGAGTTAGGCTATTTGCGTTTCAAACAGGGGCGGGTGGATGAAGCGATGTTGCACTACAATGCGGAAATCGCCCTTTACCCCGAAGCGCAGCCGTTCGTGGAACGTCTGAAGGAGAAGGTCAAGGAACTCCTCAAATCCCGTTCATCAACCTGAGCAGCAGGAATTGACCATGAAAATTCTTAACAAATTGCTGATATTGGTTACTGGTCTGCTCCTGAGCGGCTGTGTTACAACCACCACCAAAGGGCAGGAGTTTCCGCGCATGTACGGGGAACTCAGACCTGCCAGCATCCTCATGTTACCACCAATCAACAAAACGACAGCTGCGGATGCCACGGAACTCTACGCTGCCACGACCCCGGTGCCTTTTACCCAACATGGCTACTATTTTTTGCCCCCTGCGGTGGTTTTCGACCTGTTAAAACAGGATGGTATCTATGACACGGAAAGCATACTCACCACACCACCGCAGGTAATTGGCAAAAAGTTCGGCGTGGATGCGCTGCTGTTCGTCGAGATCACCCATTGGAACACCCAGTATTATATCGTGGGCGGCACGGTCAGCGTGGGCGTCAACCTCAAGCTGGTGTCCAGCGTAACAGGTGAGACCATCTGGCAACGATATTCTTTGCTGGTCACCGACACCAGTGGTGGCAATAATTCCGGCGGCGGCTTGGCAGGTTTGCTCATCAAAGCCGTGGCGGCAGCGATTCAGACAGCTTCGACTGACTATGTCCCCATTGCTCGCCAGAACAACCAGATTGCCCTTATGGCACTGCCCTACGGCAAACGCCATCAGCGCTATAACCAGGACCAGGCAGACGCATTCCAGCCGGTTGAACGGCCTGCAGCCAACCCTCCCACGACAAACGAAGCGGACAAAGCCGCACAGTGAGCTGACTGCTACCGTTATCAATAACTCTACTGAGATGATCATAGCATAAGGAGCTATGATCATCCCGGCAGGAAGATCATCACCATATGATCAGAAAGGAGTCGTGAGCGCGGTAATATTAAAACCATATGGCGCGGTACAGGCACCCAACAGACGGCAAGTCTGCCGCCAACCGAGAAACCCAAAAAGCAAAAGGAACCCAAAGAGGAACCCAAAAACGCCAAAAACAATAACAGCCACCTTGTTGGTTGCTATAAGTATTTGATTTTACTGATTGTACGTACATGACTCAAACCTATGACCCGCTGATCAATAGTCTGTTTTCCTGTGTGTCCGGCACTTTTTTGGCACCACAAGAAACCATATCAATCAAGCCTATTTACCTCTTGCCGTTTCCGACAGTTTTCGTTATTTTTCTTCCTTCTGCTTACTATTTGCTTACTATAGAATCACTGATTGCTTACTGAGTAATCGCTGACTGATGTTTTGACGGTTCATGATTGCAATTTCCCACATTCACAAGAGCTTGAACATGCAAGCAAAAATCACGAAACGGATTGTTGACGCTGTCCAGGCAAGCAACAAAGATGCATACACTTGGGACAGCGAGCTTGCAGGCTTCGGATTGAAGGTTACGCCAGCGGGCCGCAAAGTCTATCTGGTGCAGTTTCGCGTGGCAGGCCGGACCCGGCGGGTGACCATTGGACCCCATGGGCCGGCGACTCCCGACCAAGCGAGGGCATAGACATCAAAGCTGTTGGGGAAAGTGGCATCCGGCCATGACCCGGCAGAGACCAGAGCGGCAGCAAAAACGGTTCCCATCCTGGCCGAAGCCATGGAGAGGTTTTTCACCGAGCATGCCGAAAGCAAAAACAAACCGCGAACCGGTACCGAGTACCGCAAACTGGCAAACGGTGTGATCCTGCCGCAGTTGGGTGCATATCGCATTGATGCCATCACCCGGAGCCAGGTTGCCAAGCTGCACCACGAGCAAAGAGAAACCCCCTATCTGAATGTTGAGAAGTCGTTTTATTCTGCGCCATTTCGTTTGATTGACCAGTCATTGATGGTTCAGGTAACGCCTGATTCTGTACGCATCTACCAGTTTGCGGGTGCGATGAAGGCATTGGCCATCAACACCAAGCGGTTCATGCGCTACATTTGTGTCCAAAATTTGGAACTTGCTGGTAAAATGGCAGAAATTCCGGCGTAAAAGGGGAAAATTCCCTTTTTTGACGAAAAAAAGGGTCTACAATGCCGCTGTGGCGAGAGGAACGTGTACATCGGTCGAGACCTCGCACCAAGACTGGAGAAGTGGCCCTTGCTCGGATCGGGCTTATTTCAGGGGACTCAATATTAAAACCATGTGGCGCGGTACAATGGTTTGGAATCCCTATTCTGTAACCCCCGTGTAACCCCAAACAAAAACGGCCACCTTGTGAGTTACCGTAAGTATCTGATTTTATTGGTGGGCCGTATAGGACTCGAACCTATGGCCCGCTGATTAAGAGTCTGTTTTCCTGTGTTTCCGGCACTATTTTTGTACCATAAGAAACCATATAAATTCATCACTTTATTTTCTTGCCGTTTCCGACTTTTTCCGCTATTTTTCTTCCTTCTGCTTACTATTTGCTTACTGGAATCCTGATAACTGGCAAATCGCAGTGTGCTTGCTGTGTTGGGTGACTATTTTTTTGACTGTTTTTTGATCCTGCTTACTGACTGGCGGCCTACCGCTTACTGATATTCAGCACTGATCAAACAGGAGGGCATTATGCAAGGGAAAATCACAAAACGGATGGTGGACGCTCTGCAGGCCGGGGATAAGGATGAATACGTCTGGGATTCCGACCTGGCAGGCTTCGGATTGAAGATTACACCAGCGGGCCGCAAAATCTATCTGGTACAATACAGGGTAGCAGGCCGCACCCGACGGGTGACCATTGGACCCCATGGGCCGGTGACTCCCGACCAGGCGAGAGCAGAGGCATCAAAGCTGTTGGGGCAAGTGGCATCCGGCCAAGACCCGGCAGAGACCAGAGCGGCAGCAAAAACGGTTCCCACCCTGGCCGAAGCCATGGAGAGGTTTTTCACCGAGCATGCCGAAAGCAAAAACAAACCGCGAACCGTTACCGAGTATCGCAAACTGGCAAACGGTGTGATCTTGCCGCAGTTGGGGGCATATCGTATTGATGCCATCACCCGGAGCCAGGTTGCCAAACTGCACCACGAGCAAAGAGAAACCCCCTACCAGGGCAATCGGGCGTTGGCGTTGCTGTCGGTCGTGTTCAACTGGATGGAGGCTGTTGGATTACGTCCAGACCATTCCAACCCGACGTTGCACGTGAAGCGGTATAAAGAGCAGAAGCGGGAACGCATGTTGAGCGATGACGACTTGGCCAGACTCGGACAGGCGATCACTGAGGCGGAACAGGGCGGGGCATCACCCCATGCCATTGCCGCAATCCGGCTGCTGGTCTTGACCGGCGCACGACTGAATGAGATTCTGACCCTGAAATGGGCTGAAGTGGACTTCCAGTCTGGAGCATTGCGGTTGTCAGACTCCAAAACCGGAGCCAAGAGCGTCGCCTTGAATCCGCCAGCGTTGGAACTGTTGGCGACCATCCCCCGGCTGGAAGGTAACGACCACGTGATTGCCGGTAAGATTGCAGGTCATTCCATGGTGAACATCAACCGTTCCTGGCGGGCCATCCGGGAAGCGGCAGGGATGCCGACACTGCGCATTCACGACTTGCGCCACGCCTATGCCAGTGTTGGGGCGTCCATGGGCATGAGTCTGCCAGTCATCGGCAAGCTGTTGGGACACACCCAGACGCAGACAACGGCGCGATATGCGCACCTGTCAGACGATCCATTGAAGAAGGCAACCCGCATGATCGGCGAACGAATCCAGGCCGCCATGGAGGGCAAAAACACTGACAACGTCATTCCACTATCACCAAGAGTCGGCACAGGAGGTTAAACCATGGCCATCACCATTCCCGCAGACATGGAGCAGGCTTTTCAATCGGTTGCAGACGAGACAGGGCAACCGTTGCCCGAACTGATCCGGGAGGCGTTGGCGCGGTTCCTGGATGATCTGGAAGAGCGCCAGGACGTTGTTGAAGCACGGCAGATTCTTGAGGAGTACCGGCGCAACCCTGGCACATTTACCCCATTGGACGATGTGTTGCGTGAAGCGGGATTCACCAGGGACGAGTTGCAATGATCTATTCCATTCTTTGGGATGAGACTGCCAAGCGGCAGATACTCCGGTTGGATCGTGTCGTGCAGGCACGCATTCTCAAAAAGGTGATCGGTCTGGAGTCCACCCCGCGACCATCTGGAGCCAAGAAGCTGGTAGGACACCCAGATTTATGGCGTATCCGTGCGGGGGATTACCGTATTGTCTACACCATCGAGGATGACCGCCTGGTTGTTCTGATCATCAAAATAGGTCACCGGGGCGACGTGTACCGCTAACCAGATAAGATTCTCACCGACCACCCGGTGACACAGCAAACCCGGCCTACCGCGACGGCGGGAAAAGGGGATACCTCACCCCCTGGCCGGGCTCATTTCATGAGGGGCAACGTATTTTGAGGTGTGCGGAGATGGTTATTGATTCGTGGCTGGATGCCGTCAAGGCATTGAGTGAAACATTTGCATGCACTGAAGTGAGTGCTTGGCATTTATTACGAGCCCTTGGTTATTTCCCCAGACTAAAGAATAACCAATCCATTGATCGTGGTTATCAAGATCTTTACCCGTGCCATCAAGACTATTATAAGGACTGCGCCATACCAAAAGATCTTGATAGCTTCCTTCGTTGCAATCAAATTCTTGCAGACACTACGAGTATCCAACTAGAAAAGATAATAAAGTCAAAATTAAATGACGGCGAACGAATTGTGAGTGTTCGGCGCGCTGTTTCATTTCTTATCAAACATTTGCAAGAAACCGAGGAAGAGGTTAGGGAAATAATAGCAAATAAAACGTATGGTGACAGAGGTTTGATTACGGATGATTGGATAAAGGAGAAATTAATAAAAGGTCATGCAGACAGAGTTAAAGAGATTTCTCCTGGCGATGATCAATATCAATATTATTACCAAAACTATCGCCGTAAAAGTAAATATTATACTAGAGATAGAGAATTTGTTGAATTTCGCGAGAAACATATGAGAGGAGAGCTTGATTCTTTTTATCTTCGAGTAGAGCTTATTCCCAGCCTTGGCGAGGCTGAATTGATAGAAGCAATAAAACCCGACCTGCAGAATCATGCACCGGCTACCACGGAGCAGGCAGAGCCAGAAACAACAAGGGCGGAGTCACACGCAAGAAATCTCATCGAGAGTAATGGCACTAGCCGGGAAGATTCATCATCCCAATCAGGGCAAAAAATTAAACGTGACCGTGCGCCATCGGCTTTGACACAACTGATCGAAAGAACTTACATCGGTTTACAAATAGAGATCAAAAACCGCAAGATAACACTTTCTGATATTTTGCTTGAGATGCAGAACAATAACAACGACGAAGAAAGCATAATTCAAGAAATCGACCATAAAAACAAGCAGGTATCATGGTGTGACCCCGCAACCAGGGCCGACCGTAGGCCGACCAGTTTCAAACGAATCCAGAACATCATAAGCGAAATAAGAAGAGATCCCACCGAATCATAATCCCGGCTTATCCCGGCTTATCCCGGTTTAAGCCCAAACTGGGAAAGTCGTCTGATACTCTTCCCTCAAGTTGGCCAGCAATTCCGGTTTCAGAAATGATCACCCTGGAACATTCCAAACTTGAGGCATGAGACAATGCAAGCCACGATTCAAAACAATTCCGTGAACTATCGCCAAGCGCAAGCGGCTGAATATCTGCAGCTGGCCGAGGCGACCCTTGAAAAAATGAGATGCAGAGGCGACGGGCCAAAGTTTGCCAAATTGGGCAGGACCGTCATCTATCGCAAGCAAGACCTGGACGCCTGGATTGAATCACGGGTGATTGCCAGCACAAGCCAAACCCCTCCGGGCCGCAAGAGTAAGTGAGGGGCGGACGATGGCACAAATGACAACCCCGGCTGGCGGGCCGGGGCGTGAGGCACAACGAAACTTTGCCAATGATTTTAACGGTTCTGGCGGCGGGCGGCAAGTGACTTCCGACCACTACGGCAGGAGGGCGCTTGCCGGTGAATGCGCTTCCCTGGCCAGCACACAAAGCAACCGCAACGATGCCTTGAACATGGCGGCGTTCCGCATTGGGCAATTGATCGGCGGCGGTTTGATCGAGCGGGGAGAGGCGGAGGCGGCACTGACTCAAGCGGCTTTGGCTGTCGGACTGTCGGCTGATGAGGCAAAAAGCACGATCCGTTCTGGCTTGAATACCGGCATGAAGTCGCCACGGAAACCAGAGCAAGCGGCCACCCGGCAAACTTCACCACGACCGGCACCGCGACCGCAGACCAGCACCCTCGACAAAGCGGCACAGGCGGTACAATGGGCGGTGCAAATCCTCCGCATGTCCACGCCAGTTGGGGCGGATTATGGTTATCTGAAGGCCAAAGGTATTGAGCCGACAAACACCCTGCTGGAAATACCGTTGAAGCTGGTTCAGGGTATTACGTCGTGGCACCCACAAGGCAAGGCAGGGCCACTACAGGGTGAACAGGTACTCGTCGCGGGCATCTGCGTTGATGGCAACCTGTCTTCGCTTGCGATGGTTGATGAGGCTGGTCGAAAGTCTTTCCTGGCTGGGGGACAAATCCGGGGCGGCTACTGGCCGACAGGCGACCTGCCAAACGGCGACGGCACCGGGCAAACCATCATTGTTGCAGAAGGCGTTGCCGATTCCATTTCATGCTGGATGGCGACCGGTTGCACAGCGGTTGCAGGGTTGGCAGACGGCAATTTACCGAACGTCGCCAAATGGCTGCGCAACCGCTTCCCGGAGGCGCGAATTGTCGTTGTTGCCGACCTGCTGGCCGACGGATCACCAAACCGCCACGCAGCTGCAGCGGCGCAGGAGTCAGGCGGCTTGCTGGCCGTGCCAAGATTTGGGGCTGGCCAGAGCGGAAAAGACATTAACGACTTCCACAAACTGAACGGTCTGGACGCGACCAGGCAACTGATCGAGCAGGCGGCACCGGTTGAGGCACCGACGGCGGCACCGGAGCAACCCGCAAAACCGGTTTCGTTCTCGATGGTGGAATTGATGGCGAAAACTTTTGATCCGGTTGAATGGTGCGTCACGGGCCTGCTATCAACTCCAGGCGTTTATCTTATGGCAGGCGCTCCAAAGGCTGGCAAATCATGGCTGTGTCTTCACTTGCTATTGTCAGTGGCTTATGGGAGGCGAGTGTTCGGCAGCCTGTTTGCCGCACAAGGAACGGCGCTCTATGTCTCATTGGAAGATCACCAACGGCGGCTACAGAACCGAATCTCACAGGTTTGTCATGATCAGCCAACGGGCAATGTCCATTTTGCATTGGAATGGCCGCGAATCGACCAAGGCGGCGTTGATCTATTAGACAAATGGTTGACCCGTCACCTTGGAACCCGGCTTGTCATCTTAGACACTTTGGCACGGATCAAACCACCACGAGGACGGAATGGTGACCTTTATGCAGAAGATTATCAAACGGTTGCATCGTTCAAGGCTTTGGCTGAAAAACACAGCGTCACTGTGCTGATTGTTCATCATACCCGCAAAATGGTTGATCATGAATCACCGGCAAACGAAATTTCTGGCACAACTGGCCTTGCAGGAGGTTGCGACGGAACTTTGGTTGTCAAGCGCAAAGCGGGTTCTGACAAGCATTTGACCCTGCACCGTTCAGGCCGTGACCTTGTGGACGATTCTCCGCTTGAAATTGAATGGGACCGTGAGGCCATGACCTGGCGCTTGATGGGTGAGGAGGAAGCGGCACGGGCTAGTCTGACCCCGGAGCAGACCGCCATCATTGAGGCAATCCGCTATGCTTGCCGATCACTGACCCGCCAGGAAATTGCTGAAGCCATCGGTAAAGATTCAGAATCTATCAGGTCCAGCGTCGCACGTATGGTGAAGAGCAATCTGCTTCTCAAGGTTGGGAAGTACCATGACTGTAGATATGACATTCCTCTCTCTGGTCAGAAAGGTGATTTGATTTTTAGTGAAGCAGGTGAAGCAGTGAAGCACTGCATCACTGCATCATGTGGCACTGCTTCACTGCTTCAGTGTGTCACACATGATGCAGCTGGTTGCGATCCGGGCGGTCATGACCCTTTTGCAGGGTTTGATGAAGAATGGATGAACTGAATTTCTCCTGGTTGGCGGATCTTTGGCGCACAGACCATGCAGAAGGCGAACAGAGGCGTTTTCAGAGGGTGGAGGTAAAATGATAGCCTTGCGACGGAATCGAACTGAAACATGGCGTTACGTGTCTTTAATTGCATGATGGAATTTTGACGAAGAGGTGACATATGAAGAAGAAATTTCCTTTTAGCGTGGCACACCCCCGGCGAGAGGTGGTAGGGCGACTGGAACGGCATTTCACCGCCGACGGCAAGCGGGTACTGGTCGGAATGGTCAATCAACATCGCGTCTGGATTCTCTTTCGCGACGAGGATATAACAGCCGAATGGACCGTTTACGGCGAGAGTGGCGACAGGCTTGGCGTTATGCTCTGGGCTCATTCGGCGTCATGGTTTGAATATTATGTCCATGCTGGCGCATTGCCTGTTTTGGGAGAAGGTGTGTTTTACGTTGCCTCTGAACGTGGAGATCACCGTTCAGAGCTTGTGGTTTTTCATGACCCGCAACCCGATGGCGGATTTGGTGTTGCTGGGGTCGATAATAGTCTGCAAGTAATTTCCGTTCCGGGGAAGAATCCGGCGCTTGATGCCATCCTGGCAGGGAAAGTGCCTGATTTCGAATCTGTTTCAAAGGACGCGGTGGCATGAGTATTAAACCAAGTGTGACAAATTTGCAACAGTGCCGGGGGAAAGTGGCTTCCCCCGCGATAACCGCCAGGCGAAAACAGATTTTCCTGGAGACGTTGGCCACTTGCGGCGTGGTACGTCGGGCGGCTGAGGTATCGGGCACAACTCGGAAGAGTCTGTACACTTACCGAACGTCTGACCCCGATTTTGCAGAGGCGTGGGATATAGCGTTGCAGGACTTTGCCGACCGTCTGGAGGAAGCGGCGCATTCGCGAGCTGTTGACGGCTACGAGGAACCTGTTTTCCAGGGCGGGCAACAGGTCGGCACCGTGCGCAAGTATAGCGATAGCCTTCTGCTTGCCATGCTTCGGGCAAGGCGGCCAGAGTACCAGAGCAAGCCTACTGTCACGGTACAGGCACCACCCTTTACCCTTCCAGACATGCCACAGGTCTACGTCGATCCGTCCGGCAATTCTTTTACCCTGGTCGATGGCCAGCTACGACCAGCGGCAAGTTGACCTGTCGGAGTCAGGACAAGAACCCCGGAGCAGTTGGCCGGGGTTTTTTTGTTGGCGGGTTGTCCCTGGTCGGGCAAGGACAGAAAAGATCCGACTTTCTTCCTGTTGCTTACTATTTGCTTACTGGAACAAAAACGGCCACCTTGTGAGTGACCGTAAGTGCTTGTTTTGTATGGTGGGCCGTATAGGACTCGAACCTATGGCCCGCTGATTAAGAGTCAGCTGCTCTACCAACTGAGCTAACGGCCCCAAGGGGTAATGGGCTGCATTTTGACAGCTTTTCTCGCCGAGTCAAGGCCAAAACAGCAGCGACAGCATGAAATCCTTGCCCATATTCCAACGATGTTTTACAGTCTTAGCCTCGTTCGGGGTTCAAACCTGCCGGCTTTTCCATCCCTCTAACCGCGATACGGAAGACTTATGTCGATGACTCTGTTACTTCTCGCCCTCCATATTTTATCCGCAACCATCTGGGTCGGCGGTATGTTCTTTGCCCATATGGTGCTGCGACCTGCTGCCCTGCCCCTGGAACTTGAATCCCGTATCGACCTCTGGTTCCGCATCTTCTCACGTTTTTTCCCATGGGTTTGGGCGGTTGTCTTTACTTTGCCCCTCTCCGGTTATGGCCTGCTCTATGTCGCTTTCGCCAACCCTGATCCTACCCCTGCCTATATCCGTATCATGCAATGGCTCGGTTGGACCATGATTTCCCTGTTTGTCTTTCTCTTCGCCACAC
Source organism: Magnetococcales bacterium WMHbinv6 (assembly GCA_002753135.1). Classification (GTDB taxonomy): domain Bacteria; phylum Pseudomonadota; class Magnetococcia; order Magnetococcales; family Magnetaquicoccaceae; genus Magnetaquicoccus. Next base: position 36,050 of record PDZV01000018.1, read on the forward strand.
ACTTCCGCAATATGAGCAAAATGGTCCATAAACGGTTGCTCCCGGAAGCCGGCATCTACCTTAATCGTATCCGTATCACCGTCTCCGTCAATCTTCTGCTCGGCCTGCTTACCGTCATCGTCGCTACAACAGGAAGATACTGGTAAAAAATCCTACCACGACAAGTTGATGACCGATCCCCTCTGCAACGCCATCTGGGATCCGCTATACTCGCTTAAATGGTTCATACCCGTCTCAACCGCCATCTGCCACCACTGTCGGGCCTGGTTGTATTCCCCTTTTAAACTGTAATACTCACCCAAATAAAAATAGGCATCGCACAAATACTCCTTGCCCTGCCGCTCACTCTTGCCTCGGGGAACAAGGCCAATCAACTCTTCAGCACTCAATTGCTCCAGATACATGGCAAATATGGCTCCTGGCCATGGTAAATGGGCAAACTCCCCCGGCTTGCGCTCACACTCCTCCTCGCGCCACACCGTTTTGCAACTGCTCACCAAACCATAGCGACCAGAACTGCCTGCCCGCTCCCGCGCCAAATAGAGCCATAATACCGAATAGGGAGAACGCATTGCTGGCGGTGTATGGCGGAGATACTGTTCCAAATCTTTCTCTGCCTCAGCATACTCTGCCAATAAATAATACAACACCCCACGGTTGAACAAAGCGCGACCGGGCAGATTGCTACCCGGTAACGCCGCGCGCATCTTCATCGCTGCCGAAAAATCGGCAATCGCTGCCTCATGCGCCCCCATCCGCTGCTGCATCACCCCACGATTGTTCAGCACAATCGCCCGTTCCAACCCCGTCAGATCCGCATAGCTCAGGGCATCGGAAAAATAGCCCATTGCCGGTTCCCAATTGCCCGCTTCCGCCTCCTGGAGCCCCTTTTGCACCCGGACAGCCGCATTCTTGCCTGCGCCAGCTTCGGGCAATGACTGGGCCAGCGGCAACGATCGTTCAGGAACCGTCGTACATCCCAGCAAACCACCCATTCCGAACAGTATGCACGGCAGCACAAACCACCGCATTCGACAAGAATAACCCCTCATCGCTTGCCTGATCCTCTTTTTCCGTTAATGCCAGGGTGCGGATTATGCCTGACCTTCCTGTTCGGCAATCTCTTTTTTTACCTGCTCCATATCCAAGGCCAGAGCCTTCTCGACCACTTCCACCAAACTGGACTCCGGCAACATGCCAGGTTGCGAAAAGATGATTATCTTCTGGCGAAAAATCATCAAAGTCGGAATGGAGCGAATCTGAAAAGCCCCTGCCAACTCTTGCTCCTCATCGGTATTTACCTTGCCGAATACCACGTCGGGATATTTTTCTGAAACTTTGTCAAAAATGGGCGCAAAAGAACGGCACGGCCCACACCACGGTGCCCAAAAGTCAACCAAAACCATATCATGCCCCGCGATGGTGTCGCCAAAATTTGTTGCAGTCAACGCTACACTTGCCATTCTCTACTCTCCCGCCTTCTTAAAGGTTAATGTACTGAGAAATCCCCTTCGCGGGAGGATTTCCCAAGCATTTCCAGCACCACATCCACCGGATGCCGGTCTGCATGGGCCAAACTTGCGCGCACCTCGGCATAACCGGCGCGCAAATGGCTGACTCGCTCTTCATCCGTCAACAACGCCTGCAGGTCATCGGCTAAACGTGCAGCCTGCACCTCCCGTTGAATCCGCTCGGTCACCAAACCATAGCCAGCAACCAGATTGGCCAAAGAGATATAGGGTACACGAATCACCCGTCGACCAATCTCGTAGGTCATACGATTGACCCGATAGACAACCACCATCGGCGCTCCCAATAAAGCCGCCTCCAACGTGGCCGTACCAGAGGCAACCAAAGCCGCGTCCGCCGCCGCCAACAAAGAGTAGGTATCTCCCTGTCGCCAATCAACCCGCACCCTTCCCGGTTGACTGCCTACCATTTCGGCCGGCCAGCAGGCGGCCAAATCGGTGACCGTCAGCGTATCCGCCAAGGCGATGACAAAACGGAGAGAGGGCAAACGGCCATGCAACGCCTGACAGGTTGCCAACATCGGCAGCAATAAACGGTGCAGTTCGCCATGTCGACTGCCAGGCAACAAAACCACCAGTTTTTCTTCCTGGCGCAAGCCCAAGCGGGCACGCATCTCCTCTCGCCCATGGCGGGCTACCGCCAGTTGCGTCAGTGGATGGCCAACAAAGGTAACCGGCAGCTTGGTGTGGGCATAAACTGCAATTTCAAAGGGAAACAACACCAACAAATGATCAATACTGCGGGCAATTTTATTGACCCGTCCCGCACGCCAAGCCCATACCTGCGGGCTGACATAGTGGATTACCCGAATGCCCAACGCTTTGGCCCGCCGCGCCAGCATAAAATTGAAGTCCGGCAAATCAATGGTAATCAGCAGGGCCGGGCCTTCCTGTCGCAACAAACGGGTCAAATAGGCCATGACCTGCCATAAACGGGGTAAGCGACGGATGACCTCAACCAAACCGATCACCGAAAGATCGTTGACATCATAATCACTCTGCAAACCCTGCGCACGCATACGCTGGCCACCGACCCCGATCACCCGCAAATCGGGTAACCGTTCCCGCAAAGCGGCCAGTAAAGCCCCGCCCAGCAAGTCGCCTGATGCCTCTCCGGCAACCATCATCACGGTTTCAGGCACGTGCTTTTTCCGTCCCGGCGGGTGTAGAAAAGGCAGCAATGGCCTGCCGAATCTGTTGCACCACGGCCAAAGATCGACGTCCATCCTCACCACTCACCACAGGTTTTTCGCCGTGGCGTACCGCTTGGCAAAAGGCGCGTATTTGTGCCTCAAGGGTATCATAGACCGTTACCGGCATCTCTTCTCCCTCCAGTCCACCGTTCGGTACGCTCCCTTGATAGGCACCCCGCCGCAACAGAGTCAATTGATTGCGGGCAAAATCCAAGGTAAAAAAACCGTCAGTCTGAAAAATTTTCATCCGTCGTACCGACTCCGCCGCCACACGGGAGGCCGTAATTTGCGCCACCGCGCCGTTGGCAAACTGCAAGCGGGCATGCGCCACATCGCTCTGCTCGGTGACAATCGGCATACCCACCGCATCCACCGCAACCACTTCCGAGTCGATTAACGTCAGCGCCAGATCCACATCGTGAATCATCAAATCCTGCACCACATCCAGATCCAGGGAACGGCCTTTGAAGGGGGCCAGGCGGGACGATTCAAGCAAACGCGGTGCCCGCAGCAAGCCGCTTTGACGCAAAACCTGGACTGCCGGATGAAAACGTTTGAGCTGTCCAACCTGCAATACCGCCCCGTGCTGCTGCGCGACAGCCAGCAAACGATCCGCCTCTGCCAAGGTGCTGGTCATCGGCTTTTCCAACAACACCGCAACCCCAGCCTGCAGACACCGTTCAGCAATGAGGCCATGACTCTCTGTCGGCGTGGCCACACTGACCAGATCGACTTTTGATAAAATTTCTTCAAAATTTGTGGTGTAGGCAACCCCCAACTCTTCACCCACCAAACGGGCACGCTCCAAGGCGTTATCAGCCACCCACAGCAACGAGACATTTTCCATCTTCTGGTATTTTTGCGCATGGAATCGGCCCAAATAGCCGACACCGATCACCGCCGCACGCAATACCTTGTCATCTGCCGCAGGCTGTGTAGGCTCTGACATCATGGCACTCATTTTTTCCCCCGCTTGATTTATCCCCTTTGTCAACCAGTTCTTGTCTCGGCACCAATCAAGAGCTTGTGGGCTGCCGCTCCATCTCCTCAGCCCGACAGCCCAATAACACCAAATGGTGACGATCCACCAAAGACCGGGTCTGCTCCGGTTCAAGCAGGATGGCCCCGCCGGCCTCTACCGCCAACACCTGCAAGCCGGCGTCAACCATTTTTTTAATCGTGTTCGGACCAATGGTCGGCAAATCCAAACGCCGATCCTGCATCGGTTTGGCAACTTTCACCACCACACCGCCGCCGTCATCTGCCCAACCTTTGCCGACAGCCAAAGGACCAGCCCGCATGATCATGGCATCCGTTCCCTCCATGGCCTCTACGGCAATGACCATTTTTTGCCGTACAACCACTCCTTGGCCGATGTCCAAACGCCCCAACTCTTTGGCTGCCCACCAACCAAAACGAATATCCGCCCACTCGACTGCCGTCGGTTGCCGTTGGCTTAACAGTCCAGCCGGAGCCAGCAACTCTGGAACAAAATCGGTAACCGATTTTAATTGTAGGCCATGCTGTTCCAAAATGGCGGCAGCGGACCGTAACAATAAATCATCGTGACGGTGTACCAGGCTCAGCACCATTTTCAAGGCGAGAAAATCAGGACGGACCTGCCAAATGCGTGCTTTGGTGATGCCACCGGCCATCACCACCCATTTGACATGGTGTTGTAGAAAAAAATCGAGAATCTTCTGAAATTGGCCCAAACGCACCCAACAGAAGGAGGTGACCAGCGCCGCCAAACGGGGATCGGTTTCACCGGTATGTCCTACTGCAACAATCCGGTAACCAGGCAGCGCCTGAGCAAACAACAGCGGCAATTGACCATTGCCGGCAATCAGCCCGATTCCCTGGCCTTCCGTTGCACCGTTCAGCGACAAATTCCCCTCTGCCCTGTCTGCAAAAATTCCAACAAATACTGGACTTCCGTTGAATCGGAAAACTGCCGCTCAATCTCTTCGATGGCCTGTTCCAGCCGCAAATTGGAGCGAAAGACCAATCGATGCGCCTGACGGATGGTTTTGATGACCTCTTCGGAAAAACCATTGCGACGCAATCCCACGACGTTTACACCGGTAATTTGCGCCCGGTTGCCTGCTGCCGAAGCAAACGGAACCACATCCATGGAGATGGCCGACGCACCACCAATAAACGCATTGCGTCCGATACGGGCAAACTGATGAACTGCCGTCAAACCGCCAATCACCGCATAATCTTGAACCTCTACATGACCAGCCAAGGTTGCCCCATTGGCCATAATCACCTGCTCACCAACCCGGCAATCGTGGGCAACATGGGCATAGGCCATAATCATGCAATGATCTCCCACCCGCGTCATGCCGCCACCTTTGGCCGTACCACGATGAATGCTGACAAATTCACGGATTTGACATTTACTGCCAATCTCCACCCGCGTTGGCTCATCCGCATAATGCAGATCTTGAGGTGCCTGGCCAATAGAGGCAAAATTGAAGATATGGCTGCCGTCGCCAATCCGGGTATGACCTTCGATAACGGCGTGCGATCCCACTTCCACATCGGCACCCAGTATCACATCCGGACCGATAACCGCATAGGGTCCAATACGGACACCGTCCGACAATTTTGCTTTCGGATCAACAACGGCAGTAGGATGAATCATGCCGATGCCCCCTGTGTTGCCACCGCAGAGCCATCCGAATCACGGGTCATGGCCATCAACTCTGCCTCGGTCACCAACTGATCATCCACATAGGCCCGACCGGCGAAACGCCAGATATCCCTACGTCGTTTCAACAAAGTCAATTCCAGACGCAACTGATCACCAGGAATTACCGGTTTACGGAAGCGAACATTATCGATGGTCATAAAATAGACCAAACGGGAACACACCGACTTCGGATCCGTTTTACCGGCCAGCAAAGCCCCCGCCTGGGCCATCGCTTCCAGAATCAACACCCCCGGCATCACCGGATGACCCGGAAAATGACCAACAAAAAATGGCTCATTAAAGGAAACATTTTTGATGGCCACCAGTCGCTCACCAGGCACTACCTCAATCACCCGATCCACCAACAAAAATGGGTAACGGTGCGGTAAAATATTTAAAATTTCTTGCACGGAATCCACGGTCAACCCTCCAACATGCACACTCTGTCGATCCTATTGCCATCATCCTGCCCAGCAGTCGCCCCACTCCACCAAAACAGCCAGACGGTTCTGTCTCTCTTCTGGGCGTCAGCCTTTCGATACGGAAAAATCAGGGAGTGTTGGCATGCGGCCAACAATTCCATCTTGATACGGCGTCACCGGGTCACTACGCTGTGCGCGGCAGAGCCCTTGTTTGAAGGGCTTTTGGCCTCGAATGAGAACACTCCCTAAAACCATTTTTTGGTACGCTCGTTGAGTCGTACCAACACACGGTCTGTAATATCAATTGAACCCGCCGCAAACAACACCTGACCTTTGCCGAACACGACGGTGTATCCCTCTTCGCGACCAATCTCTTCGATCACCTTGAGCAAGGCTTCCGTAATTTTTTTGGTCCAACGACCATTCTCCCGATCAATGGCAGCCTGATTGTCCTCCACCAATCTTTGATAATCACGCAATTTGCTGCGCAGTTCATTTTCTGAATCGGGACCTGCATCGGGTCGGCTGACACCTTTACGTTTTTCGATCTCCGCCTTCATCGTCTTGATTTCATCCTCCATGGCACTCACCTCCTGTTGTTTGGTGGTCAGTTTTTTCTGGAGAATATCACGCGCCTGTTTCGCCGCATCCGAAGCCGCCATGGCCCGTGGCACATCGACGAACGCCAACTTGTAAGAGTCCGCCGCCACCGCAGTGCCGCTCCACATCAGACCAAGCAACACCAGCCAACACAACGGCAACCATTGCACCTGCTTGTTGTGTCGTAATGTATTCATGCCTGTGCCACCTTTCTTTCTGCGCACCGAAGCGATTGCCAGTTTACCATACCATCAGTTTGACTGGAGAATTACATCATGGAGCCGATGGAAAAATCAAAGACACGTGTCTTGTCGTTCGGCTCTTTCACCAGCGGGGTGCCAAACGTGAAACGCAACGGCCCAAAAGGCGAATTCCAATGTATACCTACCCCAGATGATACCCGTATTCCCCCCGCATCACTGATGCTGCTGGGCAGATCCCTGTCACCCAAATAACCGGCATCGAGAAAGACCAACCCTTTCAGTCCTTTATCCGACATGCCCAACATTGGGAAAAAGATTTCTGTATTCAATTGCTCAAAGTGGACACCACCATAGGAGTCGCCCTGCGTGGTACGGGGCCCGATACCTGCCGGCATAAAGCCACGCAAAGAGCTGCTGCCACCCAAGAAAAAGCGTTCAAAAAGCGGCAAGTTATCCCCAAGACCTTCCTCATAACCAAGCCGGCCTCGAACATGTCCGACCCACTCTTTGTCGTTATCGATCGGCACATAGAGGTGATTGTCCGTAACAACGCGGGCAAAACGCACATCACCACCCAGACCCGCCACTTCGGTGATCAAACGATGGCTGCGCCCTTCAGTTGGAGCCATGCGACTGTCCAGATAGTCCCAATAGAGTGAATTGCTGATGATCGATTCCAGGTAGGGACTTAATTTTTCCTGTTCACGAATAATCTGCGAAGCCTGAGAGGGATCCGAACCGGTATAATGCACTTCTGTCTCAAACAACTTATAGGTGATCGTGTTGGTCAAATGATCGGAGATCGGAAAACCCAATGAAACGCTGCCACCGGTCGCTTTTTCCAGCACGGACGAATAACGTGTCTGGTCTGTTTCCCGACGGAACAGATCGATACCGGCACTGAGCTTTTTGCCCATGAAGTATGGTTCAGTGAAAGCAATGTTGTACTCGTTGCGCACACCGGAATGGGCGACCGAAAAGACCATCCGCTGCCCTTTGCCCAAAAAGTTGTTCTGGCTGATGCTGGCCATACCAAGGATTGATTCCTGACTGGAGTAGCCCGCACCCAAGGTAAAGGTACCAGTCGGCTTTTCAGCGACCTTGATTTTGACATCGACCAGTTCCGTATCGCCTGCCGGAGGTGTAATCACTTCTACTGTTTCAAAGAAGTTTAACCCCTGCAATTTATTTTTTGCCGTACGCATTTTGGAGGCAGAAAAACGATCACCCTCGATCAGAGTCACTTCACGACGAATCACATTATCCTGGGTGCGCACATTGCCGGAAATTTCGACCCGGTTGATGTATACCCGTTTTCCCTTGCTGATCTGATAGGTCAGGGCCACAACCCCGGACTCATCATTGATCATCTTCTCGGGCTTGATATCCAGAAAGGCGTAACCGAAGTCACCCACCAAATCCATCAATTTTTCAGCGGAATCACGCACTTTGTGTTGGGAATACCAGTCCCCTTCCCCCATGGTCAGCACTTTATACAAATCGGCTTCCGGCAACTCGGTAAAATCACCGACAATCCGAATCGGACCAAATTTATAACGTCCCCCCTCATGCACGGTATGCGTCACCAAAAAAGCCCGACGGTCCGGAGTCAGTTCGGCCACGGAGGAGTCCACCCGGACCCTTGCATAGCCATTGTCAAGATAGGTATTGCGCAACTGGTTCTGGTCGGAGAGCAATTTTTCCCGATCGTAGGTATCGTTTTCGGTATACCAGGAGAGCCAATCGGTGGGTTGAATCAACAGCTTTTTCATCAACTGTTTCTCGCTCATCCCTTTGTTACCGATGACCCGTACCTCCTGAACTTTGGACTTTTCCCCTTCGCTGATCCGATAGATCAGATCCACCTGGTTGTTATCCACCGTTTTGGTCAACAGGTCAATTTTGGCCAGAAACAAACCCTTCACCCGGTACGCCTGACGCAACGCCGCCAAATCCCGTTCCGTTTTGCCCCGTTCAAAGATGGCGCGCGCTTTGGTTGTCACCACTTTTTTCAGGTCATCCGCCGCAAAGGCATCATTGCCTTCAAAGGTGACCTCACGCACCATAGGGTTTTCGACCACCCGCACGACCAGGGTATCCCCTTCCTGTTCCAGTGCGACATCTTTAAAAAAGCCAGTCGCATACAGTGCATTCAGGCTGGCGCGTGTCGCTTCTGGATGAAAAGGGCTGCCCACATCCAGTTTCAAATAACTGCGCACCGTCTCTGGTTCAATGCGCTGTGATCCTTCGACACGAATCGAACGAATGGTTGACGCCTCAGCAACAACCGGCAAGGAGGACAAGGCAACCGTCAACCCGGCGCAGACCACAAACTTTTTCAGAAAAGAACTTTTTAGATTCATATGATTAGCTACCGATCATCTCTGTTTGGAGAAGCGATTCAAGAGTCCGCCCACCGCGAAATTATACAAATTTTCCCGATTATCGCAAGAGACCACAGAGAGTTCAACCACTTTTCCTGGTTGCGTTATCCACAGCAACAATGATGCAACCTACTGTCCTAACGGAAAAAATCGACTAAGATCGTTTTTCAGAGCCCAAACCATAAGCAGCAACAATAACGTCATGCCGAAGCGATTGGCGGCCATTTGAACCGATTCCTGCAGCGGTTTACCGCGTATTGCCTCGATGGTCAGAAAAAACAGATGACCTCCATCCAGCACCGGGACCGGTAATAAATTCAATATCGCCAGATTAACGGAAATCAAAGCCATAAAAATCAGCAGATTGCTTGTTCCCTGATCCGCAGCCTTGCCAGCCATATCGGCGATCATCAATGGTCCACCAATCTGGTCGGCTGACACGACCTGGGTGATCATTTTCCAGGTACTGGTCAAGGTCAACATGGTCATCGACCAGGTATGTTCCCACCCTTTCAGCAGGGATTCCCCGACACCATAAGAGACTGTATCCATACGATCCCCTGGTCCTACACCGATCAGAGGCACACGCACCGTCTCGCCGAAAAGATTTTTTGTCTCTTTCAATTGCGGCGTCACTTTGACAATCAATGCCGTACCATTGCGCTCCACCGTCATGGTGAGCAAACGGCCATCGGAGGCTTTAATGGTACTGCTTAACGTCGACCAGCGACTGATCGGCAACTCATCGATATAGGTGATACGATCCCCCTTACGCAAACCGGCAGCTTCGGCGGGAGAGTTGGCCGTGACGGTGCCAAGAACCGGCAACAATTCGCCGACACCCACCATATGGGCCGCTGCCAAGGCCAAAAAAGCGAAGCGGAAATTAAAAAAAGGCCCAGCCGCAACAATCAACATGCGTGGCAAAACCGTTTTGCTGTGAAAGGCAAAGGGCAACTCCTCGGCAGAAATCGGTTCATCATCTGCTTCCCCCAACATTTTGACATAACCGCCCAGGGGAATCGCCGACAGCCGATATTCGGTACCACTCTGCGCCGACCGCCAGCCATACACCCGCGGCCCAAACCCGAGAGAAAAGACCAACACCCGCACACCATGCCAACGAGCCAATAAAAAATGGCCCAATTCATGGACAAAAATCAAAACGCCCAAAACCACAATGGCCCAAAAAGTGGTATGTATCATTGCAATGCGACCCATTCTCCCGCCAACCGGCGTGCCTCTTGATCCAGAACAAAAAGCTCTTCCATCGTTACCGATGAGCCACTGGGGCTCATGCGTGTCAAAACCCCATCAATCAACGCGGCAATGGCCAAAAAGCCAATACGACCAGCCAGAAAATTTTCTACCGCCACCTCATTGGCCGCGTTGAGAATGCAAGGTGCCGCTCCTCCCTGACGCAAAACCTGATAGGCCAAGGCCAGACAGGGAAAATCATTGGCTGCGGGTGGCGGATAAAAATGCAGGGAACCCAGTTGCGCCAAATCCAACGCCGGCACGGTGGTGGCAATCCGTTCCGGCCAGGCCAGGGCAACGGCAATTGGGGTCCGCATATCCGGTACACCCATCTGTGCCAACAGCGAACCATCCTGGTAGCGCACCATCGAGTGAACGATACTTTGTGGATGAATGACCACCTGAATCCGCTCTGCTGCCACGGCAAACAGATAAAAGGCTTCGATTACTTCCAAACCTTTATTCATCATGGTGGCCGAATCGATGGTAATTTTGCGTCCCATGCGCCAACTGGGGTGGGCAAGTGCCATCTCCGGAGTCACTTTGGCCAAAGCCTGCCGCTGCCATCCCCGAAACGGGCCCCCGGATGCGGTCAACAACAACTGCTCAACCTGATGTGCCGGGTGTAACGGCGCAGCATCCCGCTGGCCGTTATGCAGCACTTGAAAAATGGCATTGTGTTCCGAATCGACCGGAATCAGTCGTGTTGCGTGGCAATGGATTTCCTGCATAAACAGGGCTCCGGCCATCACCAGACACTCCTTATTGGCCAGGGCAATCTCTTTTCCGGCGCGAATCGCTGCCAGCGTTGGCATTAAACCGGCGGCACCGACGATGGCCGAAACCACCGTTTGCGCAGCAGGCCAGGTTGCCGCTTCGCTCACCCCTTCCGCACCCGCCAACACCGGGATCCCACTGCCCGCCAACCCCTCTGCCACCGCTGCCGCCAAATGCTGTTGATGAATGGCAACGACATCGGGGCGAAACTCTTGAGCCTGTCGAAGCAGTTGTTCAACATTGTTACCCGCCGCCAGCACGGAAACCCGGTAGCGATCTGGATGTTGCCGGATCACATCCAGGGTGCTTTCACCAATGGAACCCGTAGATCCCAACAGGGCGATCGATTTAACCGCCAAGCGCCCCCCCTCCTTTTACCGGCAGAATGGAAAAAAGCCACAACAGCACATAAAACACGGGGGTGGCGAACAACAGGCTATCCAAACGGTCCAACAAACCGCCATGACCAGGAATCAACTGGCCAGAATCTTTGACCCCGGCTTCCCGTTTGGCCAACGATTCCGCCAAATCCCCCAATTGTCCCACCACAGAGAGCAGAGCAGCCAGCAGCGCTGCTTGCCAGGAAGCAAACGGCAAAGCCGCAACCGGTGCAAACAACGCCCCGGTCAGACAGGCCAGCAACAACCCGCCCCAAAAACCGGCCCAGGTTTTTCCGGGGCTGATGTTTTCTGCCAACTTGCGGTGCCCCCAACGCCGCCCCGCGAAAAAGGCACCAATATCTGTCGCCCAAACCGTAAAGAGCAGATAACAAAGCAACCATCCACCCTGCTGCAACTGACGAATTTCCAATAACATGAGCATCGGCAGGGTACAATAGATGACGCCAAACAACCGTCTGGCCGCTTCATCCACCACCGGCGAACCGGGCCGATAACGCAGCATTCCTTCGATCAAAAATAAAATCAACAAAATGGCGCTCACAGCAGCATATGGTAAACGCAATAAACGGACGATTTCATCCTGACTGGAGAGATTCCACCCCGGATAGCTGCCTGCCATGATCCACAACACAGCAAACAGCAACAGAGCAAAACGGGACCAGGAAAAAGGCTCCCGCAGGCGATGCCATTCATGGACCATCAAGACGGCAACCGGCACGACAATCCCATACAACAGCAGAGGCGCACCAAACAGCAGCGCATAGAGGAGTGGCGGGGCCAGGAGCAGTGCGGAAACAACCCGCTTAAGGAGAGAAGAGTTCAAGAACGGTCTCAAACAGCGGCACCAAAGCGCCGTTCACGGCCAGCAAACTCCTCGATGGCCAGACGCAGGTGGTTAGCATCAAAATCCGGCCAGTGGACCGGCAAGAATATCAGTTCGGTATAGGCCATTTGCCATAAAAGAAAGTTGCTGATGCGTTGTTCTCCGCCCGTCCGTATCAACAGATCGGGATCATCCATACCTGCAGTCGTCAGATAGCGGGCAAAATTCTCTTCTGTCAACGCTTCCGGCAACAAGTGGCCATCTTTGGCCGCTTGCATCATGGAACGCGCGGCATCCACCAACTCTTGCCGACCACCATAATTGACCGCAATATTGAAACGCAACTGCCGATTGTTGCGGGTTCGTTCTTGCAACTCCTGCACATGTTTCTGCACCACCTCCGGCAGTTCCTGCAAGCGACCCAAGGCGCGAAAACAGACCTGCTCTTTGACCAACTCGTCCATTTCGCTGCGCAAATGGTAGGCCAGCAAATTCATCAGGGCCGAAACTTCATCTTCCGGGCGCTTCCAATTTTCCGAAGAAAAAGTATACAGCGTCAGAACAGGAATTTTATAGTGCAGGCACGCCTCCACGGTGCGCCGGACCGCTTTGACCCCCTGACGATGCCCCTCAATGGCGGGCAAAAAACGCGATCGCGCCCAACGGCGATTGCCATCCATCACAATGGCAATATGACGGGGCAATTTGTCCTGGGAAAGCTGCAAATCATTCATGAGACTGCCAATAAGGTGTCTGTCACACCTGCATGATTTCCGATTCTTTGTGTGTCAGCATATCATCCACTTCCTTGATGAAATGGTCGGTATGCTCCTGAACCTTTTTTTCCCAGGCGTGCAGGTCATCCTTGGAGATCTCTTTATTTTTTTCCATCTTTTTGATCTGTTCAATCATGTCCCGCCGGACATTGCGCATGGCGATTTTTGCCTGTTCGCCATATTTTTGCACCAATTTGACCAAAGATTTGCGCCGTTCTTCGGTCAACTCCGGCAAAGGAATCCGCAACAAAGTCCCATCATTGAGCGGATTGAGTCCCAAATCCGATTCACGAATCGCCTTTTCAATGGCTTTCAGGCTTTTTTTATCCCACGGTTGTACGGTCAACATGCGGCTTTCCGGCACCGAAATGGTGGCCAGTTGGTTGAGCGGCATGTGTGAACCATACATTTCCACCGTCACATGATCCAGCAACGAACCGGATGCCCGTCCGGTCCGAACCGTGGTCAATTCTTCGCGGAGTGCAGCCTGACATTTTTTCATCCGCTCGTCCAACGTGGCAAAGAGTGCTTCCGACATTAGTTCACCCCTATCCGTGTGCCCCGATTTTCACCCCGAACGACCGCCGCCAGGGCCCCCTCTTCAAAGATGGAAAATACCACCATCGGTATCTGATTATCCCGGCAGAGTGTAATGGCTGTCAAGTCCATCACCCGTAAATCTCTGGCCAATACCTCATCATAGGTCAGCCGTTCAAACCGTTGTGCCGAAGAATCTTTTTTGGGATCCGCGCTGTAGACGCCATCCACTTTGGTGGCCTTCAAGAGCAGATCGGCATGAATTTCTGCCGCCCGCAAACTGGCGGCTGTATCGGTGGTAAAATAGGGATTGCCGGTGCCAGAGGCAAAAATCACCAGCCGTCCCTTTTCCAGATGGCGCATTGCCCGCCGATGGATATAGGGTTCGGCAACCTGCGGCATGGTAATCGCGGACTGCACCCGCACCGGCACGCCAACCCGTTCCAGGGCGTTTTGCAGGGCCAGGGCATTGATGACCGTCGCCAACATGCCCATATGATCGGCACTGGAACGTTCCATGGTCATGGCCCCAGCGGACATGCCCCGAAAAATATTGCCACCCCCCACCACCAAAGCCAGCTGAACGCCCAGATCGTGTACCGTCTTGATCTGCAGCGCCAGTTGTTCCAGGAAACGGGAGTCGATGGCGACCCCTTCACCCATCAGAGCTTCACCAGAAATTTTAAGCAAAACCCTTTGTGCTGTTTGATCCATCATCGACATCCCATCGCCAAGAAATCTTCTACCCAGCCGCTTTCGCGACCTCGGCAGCAAAATCCTCCTCTTTTTTTTGGATCCCTTCGCCCAAAACAAAACGGACAAAACCGGTCACCTGAATGGAGGTCGCCAACTCTTTGGCCCGCGCTTCCACCACGCTGACCACCTTCTGATCCGGATCCATCACAAACGGCTGTTCCAACAGGCAGCTTTCGCCATAAAATTTATCCAAACGGCCCAACACCATCTTGTCGATGATATTTTCCGGTTTACCGGAAGCACGGGCCTGTTCGGCCAAAATCGCCCGTTCCCGCTCCACGGCTTCGGCTGGCACGGCAGAACGATCCAACCATGGCGGTGCCGAAGCGGCAACGTGCATGGCCAATTTTTTGCCCAAGTCGGCCAAGGCGGCTTGATCGGCACAGGGCGATTGCAGCCCCACCAACACGCCGATTTTTCCTTCCATGTGAATATAGGAGACCACAACGCCCTCACTGACGGCAATGCGTCCCAGGCGGCGCAGATTCATATTTTCGCCGATGGTGGCAATTTTGTGTGTCAACTCATCGGCAACCGTGCGCCCGGATTCCGGATAGCTCAACGGTTTCAACGCTTCCACATCATCGACGTTGGCCGCCAGGGCCACCCGTGCTGCTGTTTCGGCAAAGCTGACAAAATTTTCGTTCTTGGAGGTAAAATCTGTCTCGGTGTTCACCTCCAGCACCACGCCACGATTGCCCTCCACAACCGCCACCACTTTACCATCTGCCGCCACCCGCCCGGCCTTTTTGGAAGCCGAAGAGAGACCTTTTTTGCGCAACCAGTCGATGGCTGCTTCCATATCCCCGCTGGTCTCCTGCAGGGCTTTTTTGCAGTCCATCATGCCGGCTCCGGTCTGCTCGCGGAGATCCTTTACCATTTGTGCACTAACCGACATCGTCTTATCCTTACTGATGGGATTCCATAACCAACCCGGCCAGAGGCCGGGTGTCCGAATATTTTATTTGCACCCGGCAAGATCAATCGTTTTCGATGACCATCTCTTCCAGACCACTGTCGACGGGGGCACCCTCCACTGCTTCTGGTTTCAGCACCGGATTGTTCTCCGGGCGAGCCATCATTTTACCCTCCAGCACCGCATCACCCATTTTGTTCAAGAAGAGCTTCAAGGAGCGGATGGCGTCATCATTACCCGGCACCACCCAATCGATGGGATCCGGGTCGCAGTTGGAATCGACCAGCGCCACCACCGGGATACCCAGCTTGTTGGCCTCTTTGACGGCCAGCGACTCCCGGTTGGTATCGACCACCACCAGCACATCCGGCAAACGGCTCATGTGTTTGATACCGCCCAGCGAACGTTCCATCTTTTCCCGTTCCCGCTCCAGTTTTTGCACCTCTTTTTTGGTGCGGGCTTCAAAGATGCCGTTGGTCTTCATTTTTTCGATCTCTTTGAGACGGCGGATCGAGCCCTGAATGGTCTTCCAGTTGGTCAAGGTGCCGCCCAACCAACGATGGCTGACATAGAACTGACCAGTCCGCTGGGCCTCCTCTTCCACCATCTCCACCACCTGCCGTTTGGTGCCGACAAACAACACGACGCCATGGTTTTTGGCCCGCTCACGCAAGAAGCTGTAGGCGTCACGCAGCATAAGTACGGTTTTTTGCAGGTTGAGGATGTGGGTACCGTTGCGGGCGGTATAGATATACCGCCCCATTTTGGGATTCCAACGTTTGGTCTGATGTCCGAAGTGAAAGCCCGCGTCCAGCAATTCGCGGATGGAAAACTTTGCCATTGCTACTCCTGTTTCATGTGGGTTGTTCGTCCGCTGAGGTTGTCTGCTGCGGCCCACCAACGCATCGCGAGGCACCCGGACCGCCAACCGGCAGCGTGTTAAATGAAAAAGCTGAAAACCTGTGGATATTAAACAATCAAACCGCTCTTTGCAAGGCATTGCACTGCAGCAAAGGGAAAATCGCACCACAGAGAGGATCAAAGCCAGGATCGGGCGCGATCCAGAAGTCGCCGCAACCGCACTCCGCCATCAATGGGATGGTTCGACCACCTTGGTCAGCGGGGGCAGGTTTTGTTGCAGCGTTTCACGAATACCGATCAACACTTGCCAGGCGTGATCGATCTGTTCGCTGCTGCCGCGCAGGTGCAACACCAACGCCCCGGTACAATCATCGACGCCACCCGCCGCCACCGGCGTTGCCTGCACCCCACACAACTGGCGCAGGGCAACCACTTCCGTCACCAGCGTGGCGCTGCCGGCCATAATTGGCATATAGCCCACCGGGCTGCCCATCACCCGATCCACTTTGCCCTGACCCAGCAAGCCGCAGGCAGCCACCACCGAAGGAATGGTTTTTTGCAGCGATACCGGCAAAATCAACTCGCCGCCCCGTGCCGACAAAATGGCCAGCGCCGCACCGATGGTTCCCCCCACCGGCGAGGCCACCAGGACCGCCGCGTTGCCATGCGGATCGATGGCATTGGCCCCTTTGATATAAACATCCCCTGCGGCAAACCGTTCCAGCAGTGGCGCAGGCCAACCACGGGATTGCACCCCCTCCTCAAACAACAACGGACCCGCCCCACGCCCACTGCCGGGCGTTTCGCCCAACAAACCATCGCGAATCCACCCGACGGCAAAACTCTCCCGACCGGGATCCATCGCCAGCAGCGAGCGCACCACGTAGCGGGTTGTGGTTCCCCCCACGATCACCATGCGCCCTGTGTGCCGACGCGCCTGCACCTGCGGCAACGCCGCTACCGCCTGCCCAATCAAGGCCCGCCCCTCCTCGGCCCGAATCACCACCACCGCCGTGGCCGAAGGAATGACAATGCTGGGATACTCTGTTTGTTGCATCTTGCCGGAATGGTTACCTCTTTTTCTTGTTCAGTTGCGTTTATTCCCACCCGCTGACAAAAAAACAATAACGCCAGATAAAGAACCTTGCAATAGCCGATCAACTTCGCTAGACTTCGCCTGCTTTGTTCGTCCTGTTCGTCTAGTGGCCTAGGACAGCGGCCTTTCACGCCGTAAACACGGGTTCGATTCCCGTACGGGACGCCATTATTTAGTCTCAGAACATCCCAGAATGTCTCCAAACCCGCGAAAAGACAATGATCGCGGGTTTTTTGTTGTCTTGTATTGTCCCAAAACGTCTCATGACATCTAACAAACTTGTTGGTATATTTGTTGGTATCCAACCATACCAACACGGACGATACCAACAAATGCCCCTCACAGACACAATGCTCCGCAATCTCAAGCCTGAAGAAAGACCGTACCGAAAATCCGATGGAGGTGGCCTGTACATCCAGGTGGAGCCGAACGGTAGCAAATTATGGCGAATCGCTTACCGGCACCAGAAGACACAGAAGACCCTGGCAATCGGAAAGTACCCGATCGTTACCCTGAAAGAAGCCAGGACAAAGCTTGGCGAGGTAAAAATTTTATTGGATGAAGGAACAGATCCTGGGGAGCTGCGGCGCGAAGAAAAAACGCGATCTATCGCCAGGCCGGAGGATGATCATTTCGAGCCTGTAGCCAGGGCCTGGATCGAAAAGCGGATCAAGCCAACCTACACAGAAAAACATGCCATCCTGGTGACACGCCGCTTGGAGATTGACGTCTTCCCGATCATTGGTACCAGACCCATTCAGGAGATAAAGGCAGCCGACGTGTTGGCAATCCTGGAGCGAATGGAATCGCGTGGAGTGGTCGTGTCTGCCCATCGCGTCAAACAGATTATCGGCCAAATATTCAGATATGCAGTTGCTGTTGGAAAGGCCGACACGGACCCAACGTATGCGCTCAGGGGGGCACTGACACCAGTCAGGGAGAAACACCACGCCAGCATCACAGATCCGTCCAGGATAGGGGAACTATTGCGAGCAATTGACGGGTATCAGGGATCTTTTGTTGTCAGGTGCGCACTCAAATTGGTTCCTCTCGTCTTTGTCCGGTCTGGAGAACTCAGGCATGCCGAATGGACAGAGATCGATTTTGAAAAATCTGAATGGCGGATCCCTGCTGCAAAGATGAAGATGAAAGAGCAGCACATCGTACCGCTATCAAAACAGGCTATTGCGATTCTGGAATCATTGCGGCCACTGACTGGAGACGGGAAATATCTTTTCCCAGGAGAACGCACGAGAGAACGGTGCATTTCCGAAAACACCACCACAGCCGCATTGCGCAGGCTTGGATACGCAAAGGAAGAAATGACGACACACGGATTCCGGAGCATGGCCAGCACAATCCTGAACGAACACGGATGGAACCGTGATGCCATAGAATTGCAACTGGCACACTCCGAGCGCAACAGTGTCAGAGCAGCATACAACCGGGCAGAACACCTCCAGGAACGCCGCAAGATGATGCAATGGTGGGCAGATCACCTTGACCAACTGGCAGGCATCAAAACAAAACCAAGCAAGCGTTAAACCGACCTTCCGGCCCAAACAACCCGACCAATAACCCGAATAGATTCTAGCTCTTCAGGATCAGGGATCCATGTCCTGTACGCCGGGTTGTCTGAACGAATCTCTATCCTGCCCTTCCCGATCCTTTGGATTCTTTTAATCAATAATCCGTCATCCATGCTGAACACATACATGGCGTCACGAGAGAACCCATCGCAATCCCTCATATCGATCATGAGCAAATCACCAGATGAGATTGTTGGCGACATTGAGTCTCCTTCGGCTCGAATCACCGCAACTTTCGAAGGATTCAGCTTCATATCCGCCATCCACTCTTTTCGGAAAGCTATATAATTATCAATAAATTCATGCTCGACCATGTAGCCATTTCCAGCAGATGCACGAACCATAGAATACTCTGGTATGTAAGTCATTTTCCCCCTCGCACCATCTACGCCTTCTAAAATAGTCATCCCGCTATCATCAGTGCGTTGTGGACCCTCACCGGTTAAAAGCCACTCCGCAGATAGGCGAAAATGTTTTGACAGTATCGCCAACACTTCGACATATGTTCTTTGCTTCCCCCTGGCCATAGCCGAAACAGAATCAGATTCAATACCAAGCAGTCTAGCAATATCAGACTGCTTGCAACCTGTTGCCTCGATAACTCTCTTGATAACATTCATGTTTTTAACAATCTGAAAAATGGCGAAAATATTTCTTTGACATGGCGAATATGTTTCGCCATTATCATACCCAATGAAGCGACGTTTCACACAATAACAGCAAGAGACATGCCAATGAAAAGAATCTCATCAACCATGGCAGCAGCTAAGATTGGCATAAGCCCTAAAACACTTGCTGTTTGGAGAGGTAGAGGAAAAGGACCACCATACCACTCGGTTGATGGCACTACTGCAGTGTTCTACTTGGAAGATGAAGTGACAAATTGGAAAGAAGAAAACCTGGGGATGAGCAATGACGGACAGCAAACGAGTTCTCAGAATTGATGATGTTGTCGCAAAGTCAGGGATACCAAGATCCTCACTATATAGGATGATCAAGAGCGGGAAATTTCCAGTACAAGTCAAGCTAAGTGAACGATCTGTAGGATGGATTGAGTCTGATGTTGATGAGTGGATCCGTTCAAGGCAAGCATCATAACCACAGAGGAAAACCATGCATTTCATCAAAGAAGATGTGGCGGAACAGATCCGCAAGGAATACGAATCAGGGCAGTCAACAACGGCATTGGCGATCAAATATGGGGTAGTTTCGGCGATCATCAGCATGGCGATCAAGGAATCTGGCGGCACCATGCGCCCCCCCGGCAGCCATCTGAAAAAGAAGGGCGAGTAGAATCCAGAAATCGAGCGCACTCTCCTCCGCATTAGATCCGGTGGTGAGTGGTATCTCTTCCCCAACCTGGCGCTCTGGCGGGGAGGCGGCATGGGGCTGGACCTGGCGAGACAAGAGTTCAGCGTTCTGACCAGACGATATTGCGGTTCGCTCTACTGCGACAGTGTGTGGCTTCGCCGGTAAAAGAAACCGGCAACACACTGCCCCGTTTTGGTTGGACGGAGAATCTGACGTAACGGGGAGATGAACGTACTAGGGGCGGTACAACCTGCAAGTGGGGTAGATGCCCACTCGACATGGGGAGGGTCGTAAACTCTATCAACCCCTCTTCGGGGGAACACGATTAGAAGCGTAGCAGCGTGGCGAAAACAGCGCGGGGTGTCTACCGAATAGTGACCGTGAGCCGCCGCGAGAAGGCGGCAATAATTTGATTGATAATGGAGAATGGAGTTATGAAACGTTTTCTTGCGATTTTTCTCGTCGGAGTAATGGCCGCCGGTTGTTCCAGCGAAAAGGTGTCTGCTGATCGTCTTGAGGAGGCGCGACAGGTAGCGAAGGACAACGCCACGCTGAATGCCCAGTTGTACCGGGCCGCCAATCCTCGGTTTACCGGTGATTACAATATTGTCAGCCGTTCCGATGATGGCCAGACCTCAACCTGCCCCCAGGGCGATGGTTGGGCGCAAGTGTCGATCATGAAAGTGGATGGCAAAGCTGTGGACAAGACCGTGCTGCTGTGCTCCACCTACAGCACGTCTGTTGGCTGTTACCGGGAGGAAGATTTCAACAAAAATCCCAATTTGTCTAAACTGAATTCAGGCTGCTCCTCCGAGGTTCCGTTCCCGATTCCCGTTTTGAAAAAGTAGAAGCAATAGAATTCAACAGACGGGGACATGGCATTGGCCATGGTGTTTCCAAGCAGGCTACCCGTTGCCTGATCTTGGGTCGAGCTGGGGCGATCATATCGAGCGTGGAAAGCCGCTACGCGATCCCCGGCAATCTCTGCGAAAGTAGGAGGCTTGACTCTGGAGAGATAGAATTTGGTGAATGCGCAAGCTGATGCGCATCGATTCTGGGGTAGAGGTGACGGAGGCCCAGCACTACCCACGCGCCAAGCCGAGATCAGCGCCGGCCACCAAAAAACAGAGCGCAGGGAAAATTGTCTGACTACTGCGTTTGTAATTGAAACGGCAATATCCCGTTGGTGGATCGATAGCCAAAAAACCTGCCGGGTGGCTCATGGTGTAGCCATCCGGCACCAACTCAAACTGATGGAGGAAACGATGTCCAATCAAGAAGTGACCGAACAGGAAACCGATGAACAGGCTGATGGTGCAGAAAAGGCCGATGGTGCCGAAGAGGAAGACCATCAGACCTGTTAATGATCTGACGCCTTGACGGCCTGCGTCTGGGATGCACTTGCACGGTATATTCCCAGGCGCAACACAACATATATCATTATTTGCAAAGTAAAATTGAAGATGAAGGTTACGAATTGCACATATTTGGGTTCTGTTGAAAGCATCCTGCGAGGGATCCGGAAAGAGGCTGTATCAGCCGAATTTGGTGTGAGATCTGGACTGAGATTGATTGTGGAATCTTCCGCCAAAATGGCAGTGAAAACGAAGAAAAAGCGAAAAATAATCAGGAAATTAATGCACGAATTGACGTAACTGGGTGTGGCGCAAACTGGTAGCGCATCGGCTTTGGGAGCCGAGAGTTGGAGGTTCAAATCCTCTCGCCCAGATCAAAAACAAACGATTGGAGATCAGCATGAATGAGAAAAAAGCAAAGTATATCCGCAAAGTCTGCATGCGCATGGCCAAACCAAAGGAACCAATGCGCAAATACGCATGGCAGGGTGGAAAGCCGAATTCAAAAGGAGATACCGGGACTATCGTGCTGGCACCAGACTGCACCAGGGCCCGCATCAAAAAGGCCAAGAGGCTGACTGCGCTGATGCCTGTTTATCTGCAGCCGGGTCTTACAGAACGCTGCGTGTAGCTCAAAGGATAGAGCGCCGGGATCCTACCCCGAAGGTTGCAGGTTCAAATCCTGCCACGCAGACCAAAAATTAACCAAGGTTTTGGAATGGACACACAAACAAAAAGAAACAAGCCGAAGACAATGAAATTTAATGGGATTCCTGTTCGCGTCCGCATAAACCAACGCAACAATCTCATGATCCATTCTGCTGATATACATAATGTCTTTCAGCTTGTTTCTACCAAACGCAGTGCGTTTATACCGCGTGCAGAAGTTGTCAGTCTCATGAGACTTGGTGAAAAACAGACCAGGATACGATTTCGCCAGTGGATCAATGAAGAGGTGTTGCCGGCCTATCGCGACCAATCAAAACCGCATTTTGCAGAAATGTTGGATGAGGTTATGAAGCTGGTGTGGAAGAAAAAACAAGAGGCACCAACATTAAATTTCGTTATGTCGGAAACGATCATCGGCGAGAAAATAAATTTAGTCAGGTATTGGTTGCAGCCGGTAAAGGGGCTGCGCAGGAAACCGAATTTCATTGTGCGGAAAGGTGAAGTTTATGAACGTGGAATCTTCTGAACAAGATGTAACCCATGAGGAGCTGATTGCATTTATTGATCGCATTGAGCGCCTGGAGGAGGAAAAAGCGGTCGTCTCCGATCACATCAAAACCGTTTACGCTGAGGCGAAATCATCTGGATTCGATACCAAGGCGCTCCGTGAGGTGATCAAGCGGCGCAAGCTGGACCGTAATACTGTTGAAGAACTGGATTCTCTCGTGGAGATGTACGAGCAGGCAATAACCAAATAACCAGAAGGATATGAAATGGAACAGACTGTTTCCTTGGAACGATTGCAACAGATGACTGTTGGCGATGTTGCCGCATTACCGATTGCGGATCTGATTCGTCTGCAACAGGAGGTCGTCACCATCACGACCAGAATGAAGGCGATTAACGATCTATTGAACGGGGCTTTTGCGAGGCGTTTTGGTGACCTAGCCAACAATCTCCGTTCAGAAGCAGGAAAGACTACCGGGATTGTTCATTTTCAGGATGGATTGTTTGAAATTACTGCCGATATGCCTAAAAAAGTCGAGTGGGATCAGGGCAAGTTGGCCGGGATCGTCCAGACCATTCGGGAGGCTGGTGACGACCCCGCCCAGTACGTGGAGACCACCCTGGAGGTTTCCGAACGGAAATATACCGCCTGGCCGGACAACATCCGCCGGGTGTTCGAACCGGCCCGCACCCTTAAACCCGGTAGACAGACATTTAAAATCTCGCCCGCAAAAGAGGTCGCGTGATGGGACTCCCGATCATTACTGCCGATCAACGCATGAATGAACAGCGCGGTATCAAGGCGTGCCTGTTTGGCAAATCCGGTATCGGTAAAACGTCCCAGCTCTGGACACTGGACCCGCTGTCTACATTGTTTTTCGATCTTGAGGCGGGCGATTTGGCTGTTGAGGGGTGGTCCGGTGATACTATCCGCCCCCGCACTTGGGACGAGTGCCGGGATTTTGCGGTCTTCATTGGTGGCCCCAACCCGGCCTTGCGCAATGACCAGTATTTCAGTCAAGCGCACTACAACGCCGTGTGTCAGCAATATGGTGACCCGGCAATTTTGAACAAATACCAGACCATCTTTATCGACAGCATAACCGTGGCCGGACGGCTCTGTTTTCATTGGTGCAAGGGACAACCGCAGGCGTTCAGCGAAAAAACCGGCAAGCCCGACCAGCGAGGCGCATACGGCCTACACGGTCAAGAGATGATCGCTTGGCTGACCCATCTCCAGCATACCAGAGGTAAAAACATCATCTTCGTCGGCATCCTGGATGAGAAGATGGATGATTTCAACAGACGGTATTTTGCTCCTCAGATTGAGGGTAGCAAAACCGGTCTGGAGTTGCCCGGAATCGTTGACCAGGTGATCACTATCACGGAACTGCCAAACGAATCAGGCCAGCTTTTTCGTGCCTTCGTCTGCCAGACCATGAATCCATGGGGTTTGCCTGCCAAGGACCGCTCTGGCCGTTTGAGTGTGGTTGAAGAGCCCCATTTTGGGCGTCTGATGGCCAAGATCAGCGGTCCTGTTCGTCCGATCCAGGAGCGTCTTGAATATGGCCAACCGGCTCCCGCCGAGGTCATTAATAATCAATAGATGGAGATTTGCAAATGAATACGCCTGCATGGCAAGACTTCAATGATGCGAACGCGCAAAACAGCTATGACGTGATCCCAAAAGGAACGATTGCGCCTGTGCGTATGACGATCAAACCTGGTGGGTTCGATAATCACAATTTCGGTTGGACCGGTGGATACGCTACCCAGGGCGACACGGGTGCAGTCTATCTGAACTGCGAATTCGTGGTGACTCAGGGGGAATTCGCCAAGCGCAAAGCTTGGAGCTTGATTGGTCTGCACAGTCCAAAGGGGCCAGAATGGGGCAATATGGGTCGCTCCTTTATCCGTGCAATCCTCAATTCAGCCTGCAATATTTCCGACAAGGACAACTCACCGCATGCTATGCAATGCCGTCGCATTCGTGGGTTTTCCGATCTGGATGGCATCGAGTTTTTGGCAAAATTTGATGTGGAGAAAGATCAGAACGACGAACCAAAAAATGTCATCAAGTTTGCCATCACTCCAGACCATAAGGAGTACTTTGCATTCCAGTCTGGAGCAGTGGCACCAGTGGCGCAGACAGGGTTCAACCCAACAAATGGTGCAGCATCCGCCAACAATTTTCAGGCTCCTGCAGGTTATCAACCGCAGATGCAGCAGGCCACAACGTTTCACTCCCAAGCACAGCAAAATTTTCAACAGCAACAGTCGATCAACCATCAAAATCAACCACAACAGCAGCAATCTGCCGTTTTCCACCCCCAGCAGGCACAACAATTTCAACAAAACACCAACCAGTTCCAGCAACAGCAGATTCAAGCTCCAGTACAACAACAGCAGAATCAGTATCAAGCTCCAGCCCAAAACAACCAAGCGCAAGGCGGCATGAACCGTCCGAAATGGGCGCAGTAAACAGGCAGGGAGACAGGGGATGATTCTCAGGCCCAGGCAACAGGTTTTTGTGGATCGGTCGGTGGAGGCTCTCCACGAGCACGGCAACACACTGGCGGTCGCTCCAACAGGGGCCGGCAAGACCATCATGCTCTCCGCCGTCGTCGGACGGATGCTGGCTGATGGCGGCAAGGCTTGTGTTCTGGCCCATCGGGATGAGTTGACTCGGCAGAACGTGACCAAGTTCATCCGGGTCAACCCCGATCTTTCCACCTCCATTGTGGATGCAGAGACCAAGTCATGGCGTGGGCGGACTACCTTTGCCATGGTGCCCACCCTGGCACGGCAGAGCAATCTGGACAACATGCCGTCGCTGGATCTGCTGGTGATCGACGAGGCCCACCACGCAGCGGCGGCAGGCTATCGCCGCATCATCAATACCGCCAGGGAGCGCAATCCGCAATGCCGCCTCTACGGGGTGACGGCCACCCCCATGAGGGGTGACAAAAAGGCCCTGCGCCCCATCTTTTCCAATGTGGCGGACCAGGTACGTTTGGGCGAATTGATCGCGTCTGGCCATCTGGTACAGCCACGAACTTTTGTAGTCGATGTTGGTACCCGCGAGGCCCTGCATCAAGTCAGGCGCACCGCAGAAGATTTTGACATGGTCGAAGTTGATCGGATCATGAACAAGGGAGTGGTCACCGAGGCAGTCATCCGGCACTGGAAAGAAAAAGCAGGAGATCGCAAAACAGTGGTGTTTTGTTCCACCGTGGACCATGCCCGCAACGTCACCGATGCCTTCAACGCCGCTGGGGAGAATGCGGTCCTGGTTCATGGTGAATTGCCGGATGGAGAACGGAAAGCGATGCTCAGGAGATTTGAAAAGGGAGATGCCCGGATGGTGGTCAATGTGGCCGTGCTGACTGAGGGGTGGGACCACCCACCCACATCCTGTGTGGTGCTTCTCCGGCCCAGTTCGTACAAATCAACTCTCATTCAGATGGTGGGTCGTGGTCTGCGTACTGTCGATCCCAACGAACACCCTGGAATTATTAAAACAGATTGCATTGTTTTGGATTTCGGCACGTCAACACAATTGCATGGATCTCTGGAGCAAGATGCGGATCTGGATGTCCGTAAAAAGGGTGTCGGTGAAGCCCTCACCAAAACTTGCCCTGAGTGCAAAGCCATCGTTCCTCGCTCAGTCAGAGAATGCTCTCTGTGCGGGTATTTTTGGGAACAAGCAGGTGATGTCGAAGATACAGGACCAATCAGCGATTTCATTATGACAGAAATTGATCTGTTGGCCCGCTCCAGTTTTTTATGGGTGGATCTCTTCGGTGATGACGCAGCCCTGATGGCCAATGGATTCAACGCCTGGGGAGGTACGTTTTTTCTAGACGGGCGCTGGTACGCTGTGGGTGGTGCCAAGGGAGAGACGACAAAATTACTCTCTATCGGCGAGCGGATCATCTGCTTGTCTGCTGCCGATGATTGGCTCAACGATCACGAAAGCGCGGATTCTGCCCACAAAACCAAGCGATGGATACGTGAAGCGCCAACCGAATCGCAGTTGCAGTATCTGCCGGTTGAATATCGAAATGATCACAACCTGACTCGTTATCATGCCTCATCATTATTAACTTTTAAATTCAACAAAAAGGTTATTCAGAATTTGGTGTTTAACATCAACAATCAACAACTGGCTGAGGTTGCGTAATGCCTCTTCCTGTCTGGACAAGGCAGCCGACCACTTGGCACGACCCCAGACGAGGATTTCTGACACTGCCAACAGGTGTGAATGGATGCATGGTTGCGCTGGACGAGTTGCCGGAGCGTGAGCAGCGTATTTTCAGCAAAATTCTACACCGCTCACCAGATCTCGTTTTGGTCCGTTTAGCCGGCCATGTATGCGCCTTATCTAAAGTGAAACTTTTAGGAGTGACTTCAATGATAGATGCCACAAAGTTTGAACAAGAGGCGATAACCGCCACCTTAGCCCCCCTGGGGGAGTATGTCGGCAGCATCGGCATGCATCGTCCCCTGGCGGACTACAGCAAACAGGAGGTGATAACCATGGTGGAGGTGATTGTCACCGCCTATCAGCACTACTTCAACACGCATGATGATATTCCGTTTTCATCAATCGGAGATGCAATATGAATACAATCACTATCAAAGCCTATAAATCTGACTTGAACCGGTTTCTCAGTCACGGCGGGCAGATCCCTGCAACACCGGAATCCGTTGCGAAATATCTTCTGTCTCATGCTAAAACCCATAAATATTCCACTTTGCATAGGTGGTTCGTTTCTATCGGGCGGGCACACGTCGATCAGAAGTTTGAGAACCCCACTCGGTCAGATTTGGTACATAATGCAATGCTGTTTATCCGCCAAAAATATGGTACTGCGCGAAGAAAGGTTGCCAGACTCACTCCTGACCAAGTGCATAAAATTGTAGCCGCTATAAGTAATGATCGTCTCAAAGACATGCGCGATAAGGCCATTTTATTGGTTGGTCATGAGACTGGGTATGGACGCAAGACACTGCCTGCATTGACCAGACAAAATGTGCTGAATGTTGGGGATTGTCTGTTTTCCATCAAGATAAACAACCATGAAACCAAGCTCAGTGCGCATGCTTCAAAGGCGTTCAACGAATGGATGTTTTATTCTCGCATCTCTAATGGCCCACTTTTTCAGGGCATCAACCGTCATGGGCAACTTTCAGGATCGCCAATCACCGGTCACGGCTTGGCTCATATTATCAAAGAGCGCGTCAAATCCATTGGCTTGGACCCAAAGCAGTACAGCGCGCTCAGTTTGTGTGGAGGAGATCAGAGATGAGTAAGCAGAAAAAGTGGGTAATAGTCCCGGTTGGTAAAAAAAGCTTTCACCTTGGCGAAGCAGGAAACGGCGCGATCTATGAAATCAGGTGCATATATCTGTCGAATACTGATCCTCTCGTATTGGAGGATATGGCGCTGATTCAATCGTCGCATGACATTTTGGCAGAACGGGATTTATTGCAAGATAAAATGGAAGCCGCAAAAAAAGAACTTGAAGATGCTCTGCCATTCTTGCGTGAAGCAATGAGCGATATTGACAATCTCGATCTGCCAACAAATCAGACGATCAATTTTGCAATCGAGACGGAATCAGCCATCAAATCTGCAATGGATAAAATGAAATGAAAGAGCGCCCAATTCTGTTCAGCGGGCCGATGGTCCGGGCAATTCTTGAAGGCAGGAAAACGCAAACGAGAAGGATCGTTAAAGCTGTGCAGGGATTCCACTGCCCTGATGAGATGTGGCCTGCAGCTATCAGTGATGTTGTGGAGTGGAGAGAGCAGGAAGGGTTGTGGTTTGGGTTGATGGGATACAGCACACTGTGCACTGCATCTTCCCCCTACGGCAAGCCTGGGGACCGGTTGTGGGTCCGGGAGACATTTGCGATGGCTCAACCTGGAAGCCTGCCAGTTTATCGGGCCGACGCAATAGATAAAAATGGAGACGCTTGGCCGAGTATTTTTCCAGGTGATCCAGACAATGAGGTGAGGTGGACACCATCCATCCACATGCCGCGCTCAGCCAGCCGCATTCTGCTGGAGATAACCGGTATTCGGGTTGAGCGGCTGCAAGACATCAGTGAGGAGGATGCGCAGGAAGAAGGATCAATCGAATGGATGCACCACATGAAAATGCCTCCACCTCCGATCTGCAGTGATACCGGACGCATAGCTTTCACGCATTTATGGGAATCAATCAACGGCACTGGATCTTGGGATGCCAATCTATGGGTGTGGGTGGTTGATTTCAAGAAGGTGGCGGCATGATTGATCTGTACGCCAACAGCCAGATCAACATTCTCTCTGTCTCCGGCGGAAAAGACTCCACCGCGATGTACTTGCACGCTCTGGAGCTCGGAGTGCCGTTCCAGGCCGTGTTCGCGGATACCGGCAACGAGCACGAGATCACCTTGGACTATATCCGGCAGCTCCCCGCCAGGACAGGCGGGCCGGAGATTGAGTGGGTGTCGGCGGATTTCAGCGAGGATTTTGCCCGCAAGCGCCGCTACATCATCAAGTACTGGCCAGCAGAAGGGGTGCCGCAAGAGAAGGTGGAGCAGGCAGCCAGTGAGATGGCGTCAACAGGTTCTCTGTTCCTAGATTGCTGCAAGATGCACGGCCTGTTTCCAGGCGGAGTGAAGATGAAGTTTTGCACTTCAGATCTGAAGATAGAGCCGATCAGCAACTATCACGACAGATACCTGGAGGACGGGAAAACGGTTGTCAGTTGGGTTGGAATTCGCGCTGAAGAGTCGATCAAACGCGCAAAGCTGCCAGAGATTGAGACCGAACCAGGATGCAACCGCATCGTCTACAGGCCGCTTCTATCGTGGACCTTGGCCGATGTTGGTCAGCATCCATGCCCGGCATGGCCTGGAAATGAACCCTCTCTACCAGATGGGCTTTTCTCGCGTCGGCTGCATGCCCTGCATCAATGCGTCGAAGGAAGAAATTCGCCAGATCGCCAGACTGTTTCCTGAGCGGATTGAGATGGTGCGGGAATGGGAGAGGCAGGTGCAGATACAGTCAAAGCAAAACAAAATTGTCCATTTCTTTAGGGTAGATAAAACACCGCTTGGCGCTTGAACAGGCAATCCGAACGTGGCCACGATTGATCATGTTGTGCAGTGGGCAAGAACAACTCGCGGGGGAAATGTCGATCAGTTCTCGTTTGGATTTGACGACGAGATTTTTTCATGCATGAGCGCACTGGGGGCGTGTGAGTGATGAATAGCAACACAAGCAAACGAGTCTTGGATCCATGCAGTGGCAGTCGGGTGTTCTATTTCGACCGGCACCATCCAGACGTAATTTTTGGCGATAATCGCACAGAGACGCACACGCTGTGTGACGGCAGACAGTTGCATATCAGCCCTGATGTTAATCTCGATGTCACTGCACTGCCATTCTCTGACGGGCAATTTAAGCTCGTTATTTTTGATCCGCCACATCTTTTGCGGGCAGGTCCGAAAAGCTGGATTGCTGCCAAATATGGCAAGTTGCCAGGAAACTGGAAAGAAATGCTGCGTAAGGGATTCAAGGAGTGTTTCAGAGTTTTATCTGATAACGGGGTATTGGTTTTCAAGTGGAGCGAAATACAAATCAC
This sequence comes from Magnetococcales bacterium WMHbinv6, assembly GCA_002753135.1. Taxonomy (GTDB): domain Bacteria; phylum Pseudomonadota; class Magnetococcia; order Magnetococcales; family Magnetaquicoccaceae; genus Magnetaquicoccus. The sequence continues at coordinate 66,349 of PDZV01000018.1, forward strand.
AGCGCGTGAAGTTTTGGCTTGCAGTGAACACATGCCGCTTGTTGGGAATAAGATGGGAAAACAATCTGGTACACACTGGTATATTTTCATGAAGCCGAACTGAGTATGTGAGCGATGGATACATGCACATAGTGGGAGGAATATAGTGATGGAAAATAATCTTGATGAAAATTATCCGACAGATGAAGAGCTTGAGCGTATCTCGGAAGCATTATATTCAAGCCTTTGCAGTCGCGAGGTAGAGGAAGGAATAGATATAGACGAAATCGGCATCATCGACGCCTGCAATCATGTTATTTCTGGCACAATAGATTCGCGAGGAAGTGTTTTCGCTTTCGTTGTCGAATTCGGTAACGCTAGCGGGACCGTAGTGCGCAAATGGGGAAAGCCAGAAGATGTAAAAACGCATGACATTGTTGAACGCAATGAGCCGTATACACTTCTTCCAATTGATACATCATTACACTTAACTCGGCCATTAATGTTCCATGTTTATCTTGAGTGGCGCAAACAGTCATGGTTTGAAGAATTTGTCAAAGGTTACAACTATGACACGTTTTTTTCTCCTGGCAATGTGACAAGGAACTATTGGTGCAATAAAGCCAAAGAAAAAGGGTTGCGTTTTGCGAAGCTCAGCGAGGAAAAAAAATCTCTGCAGGATGCAATGGCGTTGAGTTATGAGGATTTACTACAGAGGCATAATAATGCTCCACCTCCATCCTTTTTGAATGCCTTAGCTGACGCATTGACCGAAGAGATGATGGGCAACGACGGGAAATGATAGGTGACCTCTTACTACAACGAGAACGATCCACGCTCTGCTGCATGGCTGCGGGAATTGATTCAGGCCGGCGCTATTTCGACAGGGGAAGTAGACGAGAGGAGCATCGAGGATGTCAGGCCATCCGATCTTAACGGGTACACGCAGCACCATTTTTTCGCCGGCATCGGGGGGTGGGCCTGCGCTCTCCGTTTGGCCGGTTGGCCAGACGACAGGCCGGTGTGGACCGGGTCATGTCCCTGTCAACCTTTCAGCCAGGCAGGCAAGAGAGCGGGGTTTGCTGACCAGCGGCATCTGTGGCCGGCCTGGCACTGGCTCATCCAGCAGTGCCGCCCTGCAACGATTCTTGGAGAGCAGGTTGGCCGGGTTGGTGGGGCCCAATGGCTCGATCTTGTATTCGATGATCTGGAGGCCATGGATTACGCCTGCGGAGCGATCGATCTCCCGGCTTGCAGCGTCGGGGCACCGCACATCAGGCAGCGTATTTATTGGGTGGCCGACGCCGAGGGTGACCAGCGACGGCGGATGTGGCAGCGGAATCCGGAGCAACCAATCGCGCCTGGAGGATGTGGTGCAATTGGCGGGATGGGCGACACCGGCGCATCGAGATTACCGGCACGCAAACATCCTGAGCTATTCCAGCCGAGGGGGAGGCAGGAAGGGGGAGCAACTGAACAACCAGGTTATCCATTCTGGGCCAATATTGAGTTCATCGGGTGCAAAGATGGCAAGCACCGGCCAACTCAACCCGGAATTTTCCCGCTGGCTCATGGGGTACCCGGCAGAGTGGGACTCCTGCGGGGCTATGGCAATGCAATCGTGCCGCAGCTCGCGGCGGAATTTATCAAAGCTATCGGGGATTGGAAATGAAAAAGAAACATTACGTTAAAATGCTCATTGAGTGGATGCAGACGCAAGAGGTTATGGATTTAAAAAGCGGCGTGTGTATGTGCGGGTCACAAGGAAGCGTGTGTATTGAGCATACTCATGTCGATACAGGTGCCATAGCTGTCAGTGGCTTGATGGTCAAAACTGAGCTGTTGCTCGTTAGTGAGTATGTCAATGAAAGAAAGAAAAGTTTTTCCAGAATCGCGAAAGGTAAGAAGGAAAAGCACAATCCATTCATAGCATTAAGACCTGGATTTGGCTCGAAATTGAAAAGATTAGAGAATGAATTTGGTGAAGGATTTAATGAATGCTTATGAATACTGTAACGCCATCGAGCCGCAACTCACAGCGGAATTCGTCATGGCAGTGATGGGAGTAATCAGACCAGATGCAGATAATCACAAAAGAACATGAATTCATCATGGAGCATTTTGAAAAGGAGCATTTCGGAAACCATGAAAGAGAACCAAAACATCTGTGGCCGATGGGACAGATTTACTGCGATAGCGAAATGAACCGGGATTTTCTTGCGTACCGAAAAGGGTATTCGCTCGCCAGATCTGTTTCCTGGTTCAACCGTTGTCACGAGTAATCTGTACAGGAACGCAAGTTGCTGAGGAATTTATCAAAGTGGCAATGGGAGGGTAGAATGGAAATATCTGAGTTGAAACAACAGGCACTCGCCAGCATTCTCGATATGGATGGCAGGGTGTCAGATCGTATGGTTCTAGTTGTCAGACGGGGCATTAAAGGGTTTCCGCGAGGAGAGTTTCTATGCGAAACAGAACGTGGAATGATTCGGAGTTTTGATCCTCTCAAAATTCTTGAGTGGGTGAGAAAAAATGAACGGCAGCCGATTGAGAGTCACACGTAAAAATGATCGACCTCAACCACACCGCCACCTTTGCCGAAATCGTCACCGGGCTGATTGACACTGCTCTGGTGGCCAAGGAAGCAGACTCGCCACGCAGGGAATATCTGGGCGGCTCTCGTCTGGGGGTCGCCTGCGAGCGGGCATTGCAGTTCGAGTACGCCGGTGCGCCCCGTGATGCAGAGCGGGGCTTCGGTGGCAAAACCCTGCGCATCTTTGCCGCCGGGCATCTGTTCGAGGCATTGGCCATCCAGTGGTTGCGAGCCGCCGGGTTCAACCTGGTTACCGAGAAAAAGGATGGCGGGCAGTTTGGTTTTTCGGTAGCCAAGGGGCGCATCCGGGGGCATGTAGACGGCATCATTGCCGGTGGTCCCCTGGAGGTGCCCATGCGCTACCCGGCTCTGTGGGAGTGTAAATCCCTCAACAACAAATCCTGGAACGACACCGTCAAGCGTGGGGTGACCCTCTCCAAGCCGGTTTATGCCGCGCAGATTGCCACCTATCAGGCCTACATGGAGACCACCGCCCCTGGAATCTCTGCCAACCCGGCTCTGTTTGTCGCCATCAACAAGGACACTGCCGAGCTGCATTTTGAACTGGTGCCCTTTGATGCCGGGTTGGCCCAGCGCATGACAGACAAAGCGGTGCGTGTGCTACAGGCAACTGAGGCCCACGACCTGCTGCCCCGCATCACCCGTGACCCCAGCCATTTCGAATGCCGGTTTTGTGATTGGCAGGATCGCTGCTGGAGGC
>PDZV01000019.1 GCA_002753135.1 Magnetococcales bacterium WMHbinv6
CCAGACAAGGTTTGACCGGGATCCGGTTTGCCAAAAATGAACAGCAGCAGAGGGGGGAGAGCCAGCAAGGCGACGGCAATGGCAAGAAAATAGAGCAGCCCCAGATATTTACCCAGAATGATTTCCATGCCGGAAAGGGGCGAGGAGGCGATGGCAGCCCAGGTGCCCCGCCGTTTTTCGTCGGCAAACAGACGCATGGTAATCATGGGCATAATCAACAGCAACAGGACCGCTGCATTGCCCAGCATGGGCGAGATGGTCCAATCGGTCAAGGAGAGTTTGGCCATCTCACCATAGGCTTGAAACTGGACCTGTTTGATTTGGTAATTGAAAACGGCAGCCATGAACATATAGGCGGAAATGGCGAACAGAACCGCCAGCAGGGTCCAGGCCAGCGGTGACAGGAACATGCTGCGCAGTTCCCGGTTGGCAATGGTCAAGATGGCTCTCATGCAGCTTCCTCGCTGGTGCTGGAGGGGGTGACGGCCTCTTCCTCGCGGGTGGTCAGATTGAGGAAAATATCTTCCAAAGAGTTGCTGGAAGGCAACAGTTCGCGCAGATCCCACCCTTCGCTGACCGAGCGTTGCAGCAATTCGGGGATGGGATCCTGGTTGGTTTGAGGGAGTATGCTCCATCCGCCATCTTGGGCACGAATTTGCGCGATGCCGGGAATCTGTTGCAGAACTGCCGGGGAGGGTGGGCGACTCCAGCGTAAAAAATAGGTGGTTTTATTGGAAGTTTTCTGTTCCAAACCCTCCAGGGTATCGTCGGCGACGATGCGTCCCTGGTTGATGACGGCCACCCGATTGCAGGTCATTCTCACTTCCGGCAAAATATGGGTGGAGAGCAGAACGGAGTGTTCACCGCCCAGTTCACGGATCAGTTGACGAATTTCCCGAATTTGGATCGGGTCCAGACCCACGGTTGGCTCATCGAGAATCACCACCTCCGGGCTGTGGACGATAGCCTGGGCAATACCGGCCCGCTGCTGGTATCCTTTGGAGAGATTGCGCAGCAGACGATTGGCGACGTGTGAGAGGCCGCAACGTTCCATGGTCTGTTCGACGGCTGCGGACAAACGATCACGACTGACCCGGCGCAAGGAGGCCAGATAGGTCAGATATTCGCGCACGGTCATATCACCGTAGATCGGGGGAGACTCCGGTAAAAATCCGATTTTGGCACGGGCTTCTACCGGGTTGGCGATCATGTCCAGGCCAGCGATATGCACGCTTCCCTCGCTGGGAGAGAGCAGACCAGCCAAAATGCGCATGGCCGTGGTTTTTCCGGCACCGTTGGGACCCAAAAACCCCATGACTTCTCCCCGTTGCACTTGAAAGCCAATGGCATCCAACGCTTTGGTTGAGCCGTAATAGCGGGTCAGGTCAGAGATTTCAATCATTATTTCCGGCATGATGATTCCTCAATACTTTATGGTACGGATGGATCGAGCATCCAGCCGGAAATATAGGGACAACCGCTCTCTGCCGCAAGAGGGCACGAAAGAATTCCATGGTGGCACTCGAGAGAAATGGAGAAAATGCGCAGGAATTAATCATGCAGTGATTAATTTTCAAGCATGTTGCATCGTTTTTAAGCGTGTTATTGCCTGGAAAAAGGTAGAAATCCAATAAAAAATTAATAATTATATATATTTAGTCGCTGTAATGCATTATGGCGTGTTTCTTGTAAGTTTGCAGCGACTCTTCAAGTCGGAAGAGGGGGGATTGTTAACGACCGACACACAGGAATGGCAGGTATAAGGGATGAAGATTGGCATCAAATATGGAATCGGCTTGGGTGGAATGGTGTTTCCCACCTTGCTATGGGGGGCGGATGAGACGGTCAATCTGGCGAACACCGCCTGGATGTTGACCTCGACGACGTTGGTCCTGTTCATGACCCTTCCGGGTTTGGCGCTCTTTTATGGAGGTATTGTTCGTACCAAAAATGTACTCTCCATCTTCATGCAGTGTTTTGCCATCACCTGTCTGGTCTCTGTACTCTGGTTTGCTTTTGTTTACAGTTTGGCTTTTGGTGAAGGTGGCGCGTTGCAGGATTGGATCGGCGGACTGGGAAAAGGTTTTCTCAGTGGTGTGGGGGTCGAGGCGGTCAGCAACGGTATTCCTGAGACGGTTTTTTCGGCATTTCAGATGACCTTTGCCATCATCACACCGGCGCTGGTGATTGGTGGCTTTGCGGAGCGGATGAAATTTTCGGCGGTTCTGTGGTTTGCGGTTTTGTGGCTGGTGTTGGTTTATGCGCCGGTTTGCCATTGGGTGTGGGGCGGTGGTTGGTTGGCAAAAATGGGATTTATGGATTTTGCCGGTGGGGCAGTGGTGCATGTCAATGCGGGTGCTGCCGCACTGGTGGCGGCACTGGTTCTGGGTAAACGGCGTGGTTTTCCGCATACCCTGATGTTGCCGCACAACATGACCATGGTCTTTACCGGTGCGGCCATGTTGTGGGTGGGTTGGTTTGGTTTTAACGCCGGAAGCGCCTTGGCGGCCAACGGTTCTGCCGGTATGGCCTTGTTGTCGACCCATATGGCTGCCGCCGCCGGATCCTTGGCCTGGATGGCCATGGAATGGGTGCGGCATGGCAAACCCAGTATTTTGGGTATTGTGACCGGTATGGTCGCCGGTTTGGGTACTGTCACCCCGGCCTCCGGTTTTATCACGCCGATAGGTGCATTGTTGATCGGCTTTTTGGCTGGTATCGTCTGTTATCTGGCGACCCAGTTCATTAAACGCACCTTGATGATCGATGATTCGTTGGACGTTTCACCGGTGCATGGGGTAGGTGGTGTGTTAGGCACTTTGTTGACAGGTGTGCTGGCGGCTCCCTTTTTGGGTGGGTTGGGCTACAGCACGCCGGAAGCAACCATGGCCAGTCAAATCGGTGTGCAGTTGATCGGTATTGCGGCTACGGCACTTTGGAGTGGTGGTTTCACCTATCTGATCTTCAAAGGTGTCGATGCCACCATCGGTTTGCGGGTCAGTGCAGAAGAAGAGACGGAAGGATTGGACCTGGTGTTCCACGATGAGAAGGGTTACAATCTCTAATTTAGACAAATTTTCTATTCATCAATATCTTCGGAAGAGGAAAACGGTATGTCTGACCAGGAAGCGATTCGCAAGGCTTTGGCCATGATTGACGAACACGATGTCAAGTTTGTGGACTTTCGGTTCACCGATTTTCGTGGCAAATGGCAACACATCACCACTCCCGCCCGCCGTTTGACCGAAGAGGTCTTCGAGAGCGGATTTGGTTTTGATGGCTCCTCTATTGCCGGTTGGTGCGAAATTCACCAGTCGGATATGGTGTTCAAACCAGATCCCCACACAGCAGTTCTCGATCCTTTCACCGATGCCACCACCATGATCCTGGTTTGTGATGTGGTCGATCCTTTCACGGGGGAAGGTTACAGCCGTGATCCCCGCGCTGTTGCCAAACGGGCTGCTGCCTATCTGCAATTCAGCGGTGTGGCCGATACCTGCTATTGTGGTCCGGAAGCGGAGTTTTTCATCTTCGATTCTGTGCGTTACAAAATCAGCATCAACACCGTGATGTCGACGATCGACGCGGAAGAGGGTAGCTGGAACACCGATACCGACTATGAAGAGGGCAACTCCGGCCACCGTCCGGGTGTCAAGGGTGGTTATTTCCCGGTACCGCCGGTGGACTCTTTCCAGGATTTGCGTTCCGAGATGTCGATGTTGATGGAAGAGATGGGTATTATCATCGAGTTTCATCACCACGAAGTGGCGACCGCCGGTCAGTGCGAAATCGATATGCAGTTTGGTGATCTGCTGAGCATGGCCGACAATATCCAGAAGTATAAATATGTGGTGCATAATGTTGCCCACAATGCCGGCAAGACCGTCACCTTTATGCCCAAGCCGATGGGTGGTGACAATGGTTCCGGTATGCATGTGCATATGTCTCTGTGGAAGGATGGCAAGCCGTTGTTTTCCGGCAACCGTTATGCGGATCTTTCCGACCTGGCTTTGCACTTCATCGGTGGCATCAAAAAGCATGCGCGTTCCTTGAATGCTTTCACCAACAGCACCACCAACTCTTACAAGCGTTTGATTCCCGGTTTTGAAGCGCCGGTGTTGTTGGCGCACTCTGCCCGCAACCGTTCGGCCAGCATCCGTATTCCGGCCTCTTCCTCCCCGAAAGGCAAACGGTGCGAAATTCGTTTCCCGGATCCGGCCTCCAATCCCTATCTGGCATTTGCCGCTTTGCTGATGGCAGGTTTGGACGGTATCGAGAACAAGATTGATCCCGGTGCCCCGATGGATAAAAACCTGTATGATCTGCCACCAGAAGAGTTGAAGCAAATTCCGACCGTGTGCGGTTCACTGCGCGAAGCTCTGGCTGCTTTGGATGCCGATCGTGAATATCTCAAGAAGGGTGATGTGTTCAGCGACGATCTGATCGATGCCTGGATCGAGTTGAAGATGAGTGAGGTGTATCGCACCGAGCATACCCCGCATCCGGTTGAATTTGAGATGTACTATAGCGTCTAACGCTTTGAATTTGCCGTGTTGTTTCTGATTGCCGGACGGGAAACCGTCCGGCATTTTGTTGGTGGGGCATCCGGCAAGGGTAACCTGCTGCGCGAAGGTAACCTGCCAATAACCTTGTCATTGTCCTCTGTATTTTGTCTAACTTTCTGTATTATCGGATAATTTTAGAAAAATTTATTGTTTCGCGGTCATTTTTCGGGTTGCCGGAGGCAGGTTGGTGTGTTACAATCCGCAAAATTCGCTTCAGAAAAACAATCATTATTATTTGGTATTGATATTGCATGAGTTCCGTGGAGTCGCCTTGGTTTGCTGGAAAAGCGTTGGAGCGGGGATCGATTGGACAGGAGTTCATCATTTTTTCATCGATGACGACAGGAGTCGGGCATTCATGATCACAAGTGGCAAAAAAACGGGTTTGTCTTGCAGTGTGCTGGCTTTGCTGGCGGGGATGGCAGTGGCTGCACCTGCACTGCCGGCATGGAGCATGACCATGCGTGAGGCGGTAGAGTTGGCGGTAAAAACCTACCCGGAGGTGCAGGCAGCCGAAGAGTATGGCAAGTCGTTGGATCAAAAGGTCCGACAAGCTTTTGCAGGCTATCTGCCGCGTTTGGATTTTACCGCTGGTTATGGTCGGGAACGTTCCGACAACACCACCACCCGCTCGGCCAATACGACGGCAGGCCGTTCCGGTCATTGGCTGGAGTTGGATCGGGGCGAAACTGGCGTCATGTTGAAACAAAATGTTTTCGATGGATTTGATACCAAATCCAAGGTGGCGCAGGCCAGAGCCCAATTGCAGGGGGCGCAGGCCCGCTTGGCTTTGACCTCGGACAATGTGGCGTTACAGGCCGTGCAGTCGTATGTCGAACTGGTGATGAAGCATATCCAGCTGGAATTGATCAAGGATAATGTCCTGTTGCACCAGCGGATTTTGTCGAAGGTGCAGCGCAAATATGAAGGGGGAGCCGGGCCGCAGGCTGACGTACATCAAGCAAAAAGCCGCACCTATTTGGCCTCGGCCAATCATGCCAGCAACCAGGCAGCGTACAAAAATGCCCAGGCAAAATTTTCCGAGATTATTGGCGTAGCGCCCTTGAAAGAGCAGGAGATGGTCCGCCCGCAGGTTCCGGAAGAGTTGCTGCCCAAATCGGTGGAAGAGGCATTGGAAGTGGCCTTGCGTGACAATCCGGAGTTGGCGGCGGCACGCATGGCGGTGAAGGCGTCCGAATCGGGTGTGGATGTTGCCAAGGCAGGTTTGATGCCTCGGGTGGATGTGGAGTTGAGTGCCAGCAACAATGCCAATGTCAGCGGGGTTGAAGGCCATTCCCAATCGGCAGCTGCCATGTTGCGGATGAATTATAACGCTTTTGCCGGTGGGGCAGACATGGCCCGTGTCGGCGAACAGCGCAATCTGCTGGAACAGGCCAGACAACTTCAGGATAAAACGCAGCGGGCTTTGGAGGAAAATACCCGTGAGTCCTGGAACAAATTGACCATGGCCCAGACCCGTATCGGCTTCATGCGTCAGCACTATGAAGTCAGCAAGCAGGTGACCGCTTCCTACCACGATCAGTTCAAGATGGGTAAGCGGACGTTGTTGGATGTGCTGAACTCGGAAAATGAGCTGTTTGCCGCCAAAAATGGATTGTTGGTCGAAGAGTTGACCTATATCAAGAGTGCCTACGAGCTGTTTGCCCGCATGGGTTTGTTACAGCAAGCGGTGACCAGTCAATTGCCCCCCCCTGTTGATGGGCTGATGGACAAGGAAAAGCGCGATCTTGATCCCAACCGCATGGAAGAGGATGCACCGAAGGCAAGTGGTTCTGACAACAAAAAAGCTTCCGGAAAAAACGATCTGAAGACACAAGCCGAGCCTGCGGCAAACCCGGATGCGGCGATGGGGTCGGTGCAATTGCCGGAAGTGGCTCCGATGCGTGCTGCTTACGGCAAGCCGGGTGTCAATCGGGAGAGTGCTGCCCGGCAAGATGTGATGGATGAAACCGACGCAGAACAGGCTGTATTGGCGGCTGCCGTGATGCCAGAGGAGACAAACTCCCAGCAAGCGGTGCAGCGAAAAGCAACGGATCAGAAAGAATCGATCTTCCAGGCAGCAGTCAATGCGATTATGGGAGATTCGCCAGCGCGTTGATCACTGTGAATAGCGACCGGATTTAAGCCGGTTATTCGGATAATTGGCATGAAATTGACACACAAGTGGATGGCCGTACCCCCTTTTTGCAGCGTGAGGTGGCGCAAAGCAGGGGTGGCGGCCTTCATTTTTTTCCTGATGTTCTCTTCTCTGAGTCAGGCGGAGCAAACGCTCAACGGAACCCCGTTTGCGCAGGTGTTGGAGTCGGCACTGCAGAGCAATCCGAAGATTGTGGCGGCCAAGGCGACGTTGATGGCCACCAAAGAAAAGTTTGATCAAAGTCTGGCAGCCTTGTTGCCGGAGGTATCGGGCGGTGCCTCGCATACCCGTTATTCCGATACCTGGACCGATAATACCAGCTCCAGCAATCCCCCCTTTCGTTTTTTTCTCAGTTTGCAGCAACCTTTATTTCGCAGGCAGTTGTTGCTGGCTTTGCAACAGAGCAAACCGATGATTGCGGCAGCGGAGGAGGATTATCAGGCCACGGTGCAATCGGTATTGCTGGAGAGTATCCAGGCGATGGTATCCGTGCTGTTGACCGGCAATGTGGCGCGTTTGGCAGAAGATAATTTATTGTTGACCCAACACAATCTGCAAGCGGCGATGGCGAGGCGGCAGGCCGGAGATTTGACCAAGACCGATGTGGATCAGGCGACGGCGCGGGTGGCTTCGGCGGAGGCGGAATTGATTCGCGCTCGCAATGAAGCGATGGTTGCCCGGGCACGTTGTGAAGAGGTGACCGGCATGGCCGTACCGGACAATCTGACCGTACCGGATGTACCGATCTCTTTGATCAAGGGTTCCCTGGCCGAATTATCGGAACAGAGGGAAGGCAGGCCGGATTTGAAGGCGGCCCGTTTTCGCCTGGACTCTGCCGATGTGGCGGTTGATATTGAAAAGGCGGGTCACTATCCGATGGTGGACATGCAGGCAACGGCGTTGACCTATCGGGGGGGCAGTAACGCAAAAATCAGTGGGGAAAACCAATACAGTTTTGCGGTGCAGTTGACCGTGCCGCTCTTTTCCGGAGGCAAGATTTTTTCCCGTACCCGTGAGGCGTTGGAGATCAAAAATGCCCGGGAAGCGGATTGGCAGCGGGTGGACAGGCAGGCATTGCGGGAGATCAAACAGGCTCATTTGTTGATGTACAGTGCCAAGGCGACGGTCTCCTCTTCAGAGGCGGCCTATTCGTTCTATAAACAGGCGGTCAAGGGGATCGAAGAGGAGTTTGCCGCAGGATTCCGCACGGTGATTCAGTTGTTGGAGTTGCAGAATCAGCTGTTTCGTTCCGAGACGGATCTGGTTAAAACGCGCTATGAGTGGGTATCTTCCCAATATCAGTTGCTGCAGACGACTGGTCAGTTGACCCCGGAGCGTCTGGCCCTGCCGGATTGGCAGGCCTATGGTGCCGCAGACGGCTCGGCATCGACCTCTTTGGGCATGTTGGAACAGTTATTGGAGACGATCAAGCAGGCACCTGGCAGCAAGCCGGAAGCGGCAAAAGAGGCGGCGGTGCAACCTGCCAAACCGCATGTCCAGCGCATGGCACAACCGACGGCACCTGCACCGATACAGTTGCAATGGAGTCGTCGCCTGCAGGATGATGAGACAGAGGGGAGAGTGACAGGCGACGATGGCTCGGTTTTGCCCGTTGCGCTGCCGTGGGCCAAGCTCAATCTGCAAAGCAGCAATCGTATCCAGCCCCATTAGGATCCTGGCGAAAATAACTTGTGCAGAGGTCAGAAAGGATAGAGGACGATGGGTAACAAAGTATCGTTATGGACCGTGGCAATGGCATCATTGATGATTTTTGCCGGCACGGTTTTGGCTTGGCGCTGGATGCAAAGCTCTGCCGATGGTCCTTTGTTTCCGGCTGGTTTATCCAGTGCGGTGTTGCCGTCTCCCCGTCCCGTACAACCGTTTACCTTGCAGGATCAGGATGAAAAGTCGTTTACTCTTGATCAGTTGCGTGGTCGGTGGACCTTTTTGTTTTTTGGCTATACCCATTGCCCCGATATTTGCCCGATGGCGTTGGGGGTGTTGGGTGATGTGTTCCGGCAGTTGCAGGAAAAGGCGGGCAATCATTTAACCAACAGTCAGGTGGTCTTTGTTTCGGTTGATCCCAAGCGGGACTCCGCTGCCCATATTCGGCAATATGTACAATTTTTTAATCCTGCTTTCAAGGGGTTGACCGGAACGGATGAGCAGATTCGTGCCTTTGCCTTTCAGGTGGGGGCGACCTATTTTACGGCAGCCGATTTTCGCGATGCCGATAAGGGGGAAGCGAACAAGGGGGAGCCTGGCAAAGGAGAGAACAGTAAGGGGGAGGAAAAAGGCGACAAAGACGCTGACCTGATCAGTCACACCAGCGCCATTTTTCTCTTGGATCCGATGGCCCGTTTAACCGCCATGTTTCCCGAATACAACAATGCCGATAAAATTGTCGAGGAGTACGGCAAAATTCGGGAATATGTCCGCTCCCGCCGATTGTACGGCGAAGCGGCCTTTAATCAGTAGGCGCTGTCTGCTGATTGGTTAAATCCTTGCCGTACCAGGCAAACCATAGGGTTCCCAACAGCCCGAACAGGGCTGCCGTCTGCAAGGTGATCAGCGCTCCCCATTGCCAGAGAAAGGCACCAAACAGGGCTCCCACGGCCACAAACAGATCCCGCAGCAAATAGTACAGGCCAAAAAAGGTGGCTTTGCGCCCCTCTGGGGCCAGATCCATAATCAGCGTTTTGCGGCTCGGTTCACCGAACTCTTTCAAGCCACGGACAATAAAGGCCACGACCAAAGGCCAGAAAGAGTGCGCCTGAGCCAGCACAAGCGGGAAGGCGGTAAAGAAGAGAAAGGTGATCAAAACAAACCCTTTTTTGCCCCAACGATCCGACAACCAGCCGACCGGAATATAGAGGAGCATGGCGGTGACCATTTCCACTGCGGTCAGGATGCCAAATTCGACGGCGCTGACCGGTTCCGGGATCATTTTCATGCACCAGATGACGACAAAGGCGTAGGGAATCTGTTCGCAGAAGCGGACCAGAATGTCGGCCACCAGCAGTTGCCGGAGCGGTTGCGGCATGTCTGGCCAGAGGCGGAAAGGATTTTTTTGCAAAGAGTCGACTGCGGGAGTGGCATCCTCCTCGATCAGATGATATTGCAGCCACAAAGCGGCAGATGCCAGCAGAAAAGCGACCAGAAAAGCGACACGCACCCCCTCTTTTTCTCCCCACCAGGCAATGCACAGCCCGCCGACCAGAGGACCCAGCGCCATGGGGATGCGTTTGACCGTGGCATGGACGGCAGCACCCATGGTTCGTTTATCCATGGGCAACACCTTGTTGATCAGACTCATGGTGGCGGGCAGAGAGATGGCAGACCAGGAGAGAAACAGCATGGCACCGATAAAGACCGCTTCCCAGGTGGGGAGCAAAAAGACGAGCAGAAAGCCGGCCATGCTGAGCAGATTGAAAAACAGCAAGGAACGTTTGACCCCCCAACGGTCCGCCAGGTAGCCTCCCGGCAGAGAGTAGAGGGCAGCAAGCAAATTTTCCATGGCGTTGAGCAGTCCCACGGCCAAGGTGGAGCCGCCGACAGCCAGCAGATAGATCGGCAGAAAGCGATCAGCCATCCGTTCGCCCAGTCCGACCAGGACAACCATGGCCAACAGTCCGACCATACTGCGCCGCAGGCCAAGAAAATCGGCAATTGTGGACCACCGGGAGGCAGACATACGCTTTGCTATTACTCTTTCATGGTTTGCAAGCGGCACCAGGCATACAGGGCATCGTAGACTTCATACTGTTTTTGCAGATTGACGGCATCATCGGGAAAGCGCAGGGCAAAGCCGACGGCGATGGCCTCCAGACCACGGGCGTAAGGATCCTGATCCAACTGTCCGCTATCGGCGGCGTTGACAATTTTGGCCAGGCGCAACAGTGCCTTGTCGGTCAGTGCATACTCGCGGATCAGCACGGAGAAGGTGCAGAGATCGCCATCGTGATGGTATTGAGCCCCGGGAGAGTCGAAGGAGATGGCACCTTCCCGTTCAGCGACAGCCAGCACCTGGCTTTTGGGGACAAAGAGAAATTTGGCCTCTGAGTCGATGAAGCGCAGAATCAACCACGGGCAGGCGACACGGTCGACGTGGACATGAGAGCGGGTAACCCATTGCATGGCATAACCTCAAGATGCTTGTTGTTTACGGATGCCGAAAGAGTCAAATGGTTGCGGATAGTGGCACAGTTTTTTTCTCACATAACCTTGTCAAACGGCAAAAGTATAGACAACGCCGATCACGGCGCTGGCGATGATGACTCGCATAATATCCACTTTGTATTGCCACAAGGCAATAAACCCGGCCACGCTCAGGATGACAGACAGCCAATGGAAATGGCCGGCAAAAGGATTGTCCAGGGTGGCTTGTGGCCAGAAGGTGTGCCAGGCAAAAAAGAGAGCCAGATTGACGATTACACCGACGACGGCGGCACTGATTCCAGTGAGGGGGGCCGAAAAGGTAATGTCATCCCGTGATTGTTCAACGATGGGACCACCGGCCAGGATGAACAGGAAGGAGGGCAAGAAGGTAAAAAAGGTTGCAACCGTTGCACCAGCCAGTCCGGCGATAATCGGATGGACGGCAACCGATTTGCTGACACCTCCCAAATAGCCTACCCAGGTGACCACCATAATGAGTGGTCCCGGGGTGGTTTCACCAAGGGCAAGACCGTCGATCATTTGTGCGCCACTGAGCCAGCCGAAATGTTCCACTGCTCCCTGGTAAACATAGGGCAACACAGCGTAGGCACCGCCGATGGTGAGAAAAGCGGCTTTGGTAAAAAACTCTCCCATGGCCGAGAGGGTCGGTTGACCACTGATGGTCAGCATGGCCACACTCCAGAGCAATACAAAAACAACGATCATTTGTGCCAGCCGTTTCCAAGAAAAAGCGGCATGGGCAGGGGGTGGTGTATCATCATCCAACAGGGCCGGGCCATACTGTTTGTCGCTGGACCCATGGCCGCCTCCACCCTTGAAACGGTCTGGCAGGAATCGTCCTCCCAATGCACCGGCCAGCCCTGCTGCCAGTACGATCCAGGGAAAGTCAATTTTAAAGAAAAAAATGCCGACAAACGCCAACGCAGCAATGATAAACAGGGCACCATTGCGTACCGTCTTGGAGCCGATACGCCAGGCGGCAAACAATACGACGGCAACCACAGCCGGTTTGATGCCGTAAAACAGACCCTGCATCAAGGGAATATCGCCAAAAGTCAAATAGAGTGCTGCCAACAGCGAGAGCAAGGCAAATGCCGGCAGAAAAAAGAGAATGCCAGCCATGACAGCGCCTGGTATGCCATGCAGCAACCAGGAAATATAGATGGCCAACTGGATCGCCTCTGGTCCTGGCAACAGCATGCAATAATTCAGGGCGTGCAGAAAACGGTGTTCTGAGATCCACCGTCTTTTTTCCACCAGTTCCTGGTGCATCATGGCAATCTGTCCGGCAGGCCCGCCAAAGCTGATAAAACCCAGTTTCAGCCAATAAGGAAAAGCCTGGGCCAGTGTCGGATGAGCTGGCGATGCAGAATGAACGGCAGTTTCAGGCATAATGATTCACCTTAGGTTTGCAGAAAGGAGACCAAACAGCGTCATAATTAATTGTAGTAAATGCTACATCAGTGTAATAACCATTTCAAGAAGATTATATGGCGATACCTTTTCAACGTTCGTTTGCAGCAGCACACTCCTGACCTGCTTCCAAGCGGAAGGAGTGCAAGAGGGCATCAAAAATGCGCATGGCCTCATGCAACAGTTGATCGTCATGAGCGGTCTCTTGCCGAAGACCTTCCAGGATGCGCAGCAGACCGGCAGATTCCGGCAGTTCTGTTTCCCCGGTATCAAGGGCGTGTACCAGGAGGCCAAGACGGCACAGGGAAGGGTTGCCATCCAGGGCAAAGGAGAGCAAAAGGGTTTCAAAGGTGACAAAATGGTTGGTGTGGGTAAAGGTGGCACCATCAAAGTCAAAACCGACAGCCGCAGGCGGGCAGAGAGCAATATCCTGCAGCCAGAGAAAGTGTGCTTGTGGATCAATAAAACGGCGGATCAGCCAGGCGGAAGCCAGGCGGTCAATCCACAGATTTTGTCGAGTTGCCCAACAACGTTGTTGAAATTGTGCCGGGTCTCGGCGAGTAATCTCTTGCTGCACCGTTTCTGGTTCACCTGGGGAGAGTATCCGCTGGATTGACTGTTGCAATTCCTGCAGGGCATGGGCCGCCTGTTGCTGCGCCTTGCCGGGAAAAAAATCAATTTTTTGCAGATCAATGAAGGCCCGTTGCCAACGTTTGCCGATTTTATGGAGGTTGCCAGTTGCCTGGGCGGTAAGTGTAAGGCGTGCGTGGCGGAGATCATTATGCAACTGGCTGAATTCGGCCTGGCGGTCAAACATGGCGATAAATTGCTGTTCTTGTGCCGTAGTGCGACTGGTGGTGTACAGAAGATGCGCGATGCCGCCTTCGGCTGAGACCTGTTCAGCAACGGTCTCCAGATCGGTCTCTTTGTGGGCGTGTGCCGGCAACAAATAGACGCCATCGCGCAGGATGCCGCAACCCAACTGTTTGAGGGTGCGCCAGACACGGATGCGCACGGCAGAGTGTGTGCTGGGCAGCGTCAGGATCAAAATATACCAGTGTGTGCGTGTGTCGGATGCAGACATGTTCAGGAGACCGGATGTTCAGGAGATGGCCACAGCCAGGCAGCGCCGCGCACGCCGCTGGAGTCGCCGTGCTGTGCTTTAAGCAGGCTGGTGGCGACAGTATCAGAAAAGATATGGCGCTGCCATAGCTTGGGCACGGTATGATACCACCGTTCCACATTGGCCATTCCCCCACCAAGAACGATGGCAAAAGGGTCCAGCAGATTGATGACGCTGGCCAGGGCGCGAGCCAGGCGCTCTTCGTAACGGCGAAGTGAGGCCTCTGCCTGCGGGTCACCCTGTTCGGCGGTGCTGACAATTTCCAGGGGAGTCATTGTTTTTCCACTCAGTTGCTGGTGATGACGGCTCAGCGCCGGGCCGGAAAGAAAGGTTTCGATACAACCCAGACGACCGCAATAGCAGGGGTGGCCGGGCAACTCATCGCTGTCGGGCCAGGGCAGGGGATTGTGGCCCCATTCGCCGCAGATGGCGTTCACCCCTTGCAGCAGGCGACCCCGCACGGCAATGCCGCCGCCGACACCGGTGCCGAGAATGACGCCAAATACAATCGGTTGACCGGCGGCGGCCCCGTCGGTGGCCTCCGAAAGGGTAAAACAGTCGGCGTCATTGGCCAGGCGTATCGGGCGATTGGCCAGACGTTGCAGATCGCCCGCCAGATCCTTACCGATCAGACAGACCGAATTGGCATTTTTGACCCGCCCGGTCTGCAACGACAGGGCACCCGGGATGCCGATACCGACCGGCAGACCGGGCTGGCTGACCAATGGGTGGCTTTCCATGCGCCGGATCAGTGAGAGGATCCCCTGCAAGGTGGCAGCATAGTTGCCCTGTGGTGTGGCGATCCGTTCCCGCAACAGAATCTCTCCATGCGGGGCGAGCAAAATGGCTTCCATTTTGGTGCCCCCCAGGTCAATACCGATACGCATGGCTGTTCTCCCGCAAATCCGGACAAAAAGTGACCGAATAACGCTCCATTGCCGATGGGTCAACCCATGACAGGAGGCATGGTGCAGAGTAGACTGATTGTCGGTCAATTTCGACCAAAAAGATCCTACAGGACGGGCTCGTTGATCACCATGGATGCCAAAAAAACTTTTCATCGTCACCCTCAGCAACCAGGCAACGATCCGACGTTGACCATACGCCATTCGGCCCGTCTGGAAAAAAAAGTTTCGGCGGCAACGCGCATTTTAGAATTTCACACTCTTTTTCCGGCGCGAGAGTTGCGCCGTCATTTTACCCTGTTTCTCGGGCCGACCAACTCGGGTAAAACCTATCAGGCGTTAAAAATTTTAGCCGATGCCCGCAGTGGCAGCTATCTGGCACCGCTGCGCCTGCTGGCTTTGGAGGTGGCCGATACGCTCAATGGCTGGGGTGTGCCGTGTCACATGGTTACCGGGGAAGAGCGGATCGAAGTCGATGGTGCCCTGCACAGTGCCCGTACCATCGAAATGATGTCCACCCATTTGCGGCAGGAGGTGTGTGTCATTGATGAAGCGCAAATGTTGGGTGATGCGGATCGGGGTTGGGCCTGGACGCAGGCTATTTTGGGGGCGCGGGCAGAGCAGGTATGCGTTATCGGTGCCCCGGAGGCGCGACCGGCAATTGAAAAATTGTTGCGCCTGACCGAAGAACCTTACCAAGTGATCAACCTGGAGCGACTGGCCCCGTTGCAGTCATTGCCGGCTCCGATCATGAAATTTCATGCCCTGGAGCCGGGAACGGCCCTGGTGGCCTTTTCCCGGGCGGCGGTTTTGGGGTTGAAAGAGAGCGTCGAACAACAGACCGGAGCCCGGGCTGCCGTGTTGTATGGAGCCCTGCCACCAGAGGTTCGGCGGCAACAGGCAGAACTGTTTGCCAGCGGACAGGCCCCGTATCTGGTGGCGACCGATGCCATCGGCATGGGGCTGAATTTACCGATCCGCACCTTGTTGTTTGCCGAGGATCAAAAATTTATTGACCGTCGCAAACATCCTCTCACCCCGATGGAGGTGCGGCAAATTGCCGGACGGGCCGGGCGTTATGGCAAAAATGAGGTGGGTTTTGTCGGTACCTTTCGCATTGCCGACGACCATATTCAAGCTGCTTTGCAGACGGCACCGCATCTGATTCACCGTGCCCATCTGGCCCCCAATCTGGACCATCTATTGGCTTTGGTTGCGCTGCAACGGGCGGACAAAAAACCTTCCCTGGCCCGCTTGCTGCTGTTGTTTGCCCAGGCGGTCAAACCGGATCCGCATGTCTATGAAGTGGCCGCCCTGGAGGATCAAATTTTTTTGGCCCAGATCACCGATCGTTACCCGAACCTGGAGATGGAAATTCGTTTTGTGCTGGCCAATGCGCCGGTTCCCTTGCGTGCCTTGACAGCCGTGCTGGCCTTTGAGCGCATGGTCCGTTCGGTTGCCCACAACCGGCTGTTAACCCTGGATGAAATCGTGCCCCTGTTGGATGAGAGCTTGCCGATCTCTTTGGATATGCTGGAGACGGCAACCCGTGTGGTCGATCTCTATTGCTGGCTGCATTATCGCTTTCCGGAGCAGTTTCCCGAGTTGGAACTGGCGCAGGAACGGCGTCGTCTGATCAACCGCGATATCAGCCGTCTGCTGCGCCAAACCGCCAAGGCACCCGTTGTTCCCCCTCCACGGGAGAAAAGGCCTCCCCTTCGTCGTTACGATCGTCGACCGCGACGGCAGCGCTCTTCGTAAAACAAGCGGATTTTCTTACTCTTTTTCGGCAAAACTCTCCTTGCGGGCCCCGCAATCGGGACAGAGCCAATCTTCCGGCAGATCGGCAAAGGCGGTACCCGGTGGAATGCCGTTTTCTGGATCCCCTTTGGCGGGATCGTAGAGATAATCACAGACGGCACACAGCCATTGGTTGCTCATTATGGTCTCTCCTTGCAGGCTATTTGCTGAACAGCAGGACAAAATTGTGAAAAATTTCCTTGTGGAAATGGTGCAGCATTTCGTTGCGCATGATGCTCAAAGCCTGATAAGGGCTCATCGCCTCTTTGTAGGAACGTTTTGCCGTCAAAGCGTCGTAGACATCGGCGATACAGCAGATTCGGCCATAGACATGGATCTGCTCGCCGCGCAGGCGTAACGGGTAGCCGGTACCGTCATCCCGTTCATGGTGCTGCATGGCAATAACCCGGCACTCTTCACTCAGTTGACTGGTCTCCTGCAAAATTTTGAAACTTTGATAGGGGTGGATGCGCATCCGTTTCATTTCGTATTCGTCGAGGCGGCCCGGTTTGTTGAGAATGGCCAACGGGACACGAATTTTACCCAGATCATGCAGAAAAAAACCGGCACCCAACTCCTGCATATCGTGCCCGGTTTCGTGTTGGAACAGTTTTTTCGCCAGGCAGATGGAGAGGGCACCCACATTCACCGAGTGGGTATAGGTATAAAAATCGTGGCTGGTCACTTTGAGCAAGGCGGTTGCCGTATCGTCATCCTCCAGCACCATATCGACCAGGGAGCCGATCGCGTTTTTGCTATCCTTGATGAACTCTGCCGTCGGACTGGCAAACAGGGCCTGCATCAAATCACGGGCCGATTGATAGACGGCGGCGGCTTTTGCCATCGGTGTCATGCTGGGATCGGCTGCCGCTTGTTGCAGGTTAGAGACCAACCGATGGCGTGTTGCGACTGGTACCGGCTGTTGCGGTGCCATATCATTGTGCCCGTCATCCAGATGAGAGATGGTTTCGATCGGCGAGGGGGTCCACTTTTTATCGGTATCGATATAGACTTTGCCGAAACGCAGCGACAGATTGCGAATTTGCCGCAATTGGCCAGGATCGGTGATAAAAAACTCTTTGGACAGCCCGGTGCCCTGAATCCACTCCTGGCGGAGTTTGACATACATGCCGATGGTCAAATCTTGGGCATCAATGATTTTTTCCATAGTGTGCCCTCATGGTAAAAAAAAAGGGGGGGGGGGAGATCCCCCCAACGCTTGCGTGGTGCCATCAGGCATCATTCAACACGGAGATACCCGGCAACTCTTTGCCTTCCAGCAACTCCATGAACGCGCCCCCTCCGGTCGAGATGAAGGAGATACGATCAGCGACCCCGGCCTGGCGCAAGGCGGCGTCGGTATCACCGCCACCGGCAACGGAGAGGGCCTGGCAATTGGCGACACATTCGGCCAACGCCAGGGTGCCACGGGCAAAGGCAGCTTTTTCAAAGACGCCCATGGGACCATTCCAGACGATGGTTTGGGCGCTTTGCAGGGCCTCCTGGAAAAGCTTGACGGTTGCCGGACCGATATCCAGTCCCATCCAACCATCGGGAATGGCGTCGATGGCAACGGTTTGTGTTTCGCTGGCGTTGGGTGACTGGGCGATGACGGCATCAACCGGCAACAACAGTTGCACGCCCCTTGCCTTGGCTTGCTCTTCGGCGTTGCGGGCCACCTGCAACATCTCCTCCTCGACCAGTGATGCCCCGACCGCTTGACCACGGGCCTTGAAGAAGGTAAAGGCCATGGCACCACCGATCAAAATTTGATCCACCTGGGCCAGCAGTCGTTCGATGACGGCAATTTTGGTGGAGACTTTGGAGCCGCCAAGAATGGCAGCCACCGGTCTTTGTGGTTGGCGCACGGCCCGGTTGAAATAGTTGATCTCATCGGCCATCAGCAGACCCGCCACCGCAGGGGTGACCCGCTGGGCAATGCCCACGTTGGAGGCGTGCGCCCGGTGCGCAGCGCCGAAGGCATCATTGACCACCACATCGGCCAGGCGGGCAAAGGCATCGGCCAGTTGTGGACTGTTTTTGGTCTCTCCGGCATGAAAACGGACATTTTCCAACAGGAGAACTTCGCCCGGTTGCAGCGCGTTGACCAGATTTTCCACCTCCGGGCCGACACAATCCGGGGCCAGCGCCACCGGTTGTCCCAGCAACTGCGCAAGCCGCTCCGCCACCGGACGCAAGGAGTATTCCGGCATAACCTTGCCTTCGGGACGACCAAAATGGGAGGCAAGGATGATGCGGCCACCTTTTTCCAGGGCGCGACGGATGGTGGGAATGGCGGCGGTGATGCGTGTTTCTTCGCGAATCGTGCCGTTTTCTGTCATCGGGACGTTGAAGTCAACCCGGATGAAGACCCGTTTGCCAGCCAGATCGACCTGATCGATGGTCAATTTATTCATGGGAGTCTCTCCTTTGCAAAAAGAGCAGCAACATGCAGCACAGGCCCCAACCTGTGGCTATGAGTGGAATGGATTATTCGGTTCGTAGCGGCGGGTCGGCAAGAGCGACCACGGCTTGCGGAAATCCTGGCAGATTGGCCAGCAATCTGTCAATACGCGGGTCATCGCTTGTCGCTCCGTTTAAAATATTGCGGGCGATGGCCTCCCGGATGGCCTGTTTGTCCCGGTTGTCCCAGGCGGTAAGATAGGCGTTGCGCCGCCCGGTGGCATTTTGCAACAACTTGCGCATGCGCGAGGCCATGCGAATATCGGTCACCCCTCGTTCCCGCAAACTCTCTTCCAAACTTTCAAAGGTTAACTCCCACAGCGTTTGTGACAGGGGCAACTGATCGCCCAGATCGTGCAGATAACGTAACACATGGCTGACCAGCAGCATCAAAATATCGAAGCGCAGTTCAAAATTATCGTTCAGGTGCAGATTTTCCTGCTCGATAATCAACAGCACCCGTTCGATGATGCCATCATGGATTGCCATGGCCTGGCGACGCAGAATGGCCTCTTGCGGTTCGCTGGCGGGGTGGATTGCCTGCTCTTTGACAGAGAATCTTTTAAACCATGACATGGAAACTTTGCTCTCGCTCTTTCAGGGGTTATCATGGAATGCGGTAACGTGTTGGCGCAACGGTGCAAGAGGCCTCCGTTTTGCCTCTACGGCGCAGATTATCAGGATTATCACTCTATTGCACAGGGAACCACGATGGTCAATTGGCCCCGCTCTCTTTTTTTGCTTTTGTCAGCCACTCTGTTGCTGCTGTTGACCTCCTGTCAGGCGACGGTTCAAGAAAAAGGCACCATACTCAACCCGCAGCTGGTCAGTCGCATTCAGCCTGGCCGCACCACCCGAGCCCAGGTCAAAGAGATGCTTGGCATTCCGACCGTCATCAATACGGTGCGCCGGGATCGTTGGATCTATATCCAGGATCGGCAGTATCGCAATATTCAACGGACCTTTGCCCGGGTGATCAACCGGGTAGAGATTACCTTTGACGAGCGGGGGGTGGTCAAGGATATTCAGCACAATTTTGCTGATCAACTTCTGGATCCGGAAAAATTGCCGGAAGCAAAAAATACCCAGGCCTGGTTCTCCTGGTTGTGGGACGGCGAGTATGCCCGACCAGCCACCGGTTCGGGTAGCCAACTTCTGCCTGCCAAGGAGATTCCTGTTCACACCTTGGAGGAGCAGCCGAAGAGTAATCCCTGGTGGAAATTTTGGTCGAAAGAGAAGGAGTAACCTGGCGGTGGCGCAGTTTGGCACTTTGGCGTTGCTTGGCGGTACCAGTCTGTTGGAGGCGGCCCCCCTGCAACGGGCCGTGCGCCGGGAGGTAGAGACCACTTATGGTGTTGTCTCTTTGTTGCAGCAAGGGGATCTCTATTTTCTGCAACGGCACGGTTTGGATGGGTATACGCCGCCGCATCGGATCAACCATCTTGCCCACCTGCTTGCTCTGCAACAGGTGGGCGTGCGGCGCATTCTGGCTGTTGGTTCGGTCGGCAGTTTGCGCTTGCCTATTGCTCCTGGCATGCTGTTGCTGCCGGATGATTTTTATGCGCCGCAGGTGAATCCGAGCTATTTTGCCGATCAACGAGGCCATGTTCCTCCCGGTTTTCATCGCGGTTGGCGCAACGAGGTGCTGCAGGCCTGGCAAAAGAGCGGTTTGCCGCTGCCGCACGATGGGGGTGTCTATTGGCAAACCACCGGGCCCCGTTTTGAAACGGCGGCAGAGATTCGCTTCATGGCACCCCATGTCCATGTTGTCGGCATGACGATAGCTGCCGAGGCGATTCTGGCTGGCGAGTTGGCCTTGCCCTATGCGGCGGTGTGCATGGTGGATAACTATGCCAACGGTCTGGTGGCCGTGGAGCTTTCCTATCAATCCTTCAAGGCCCAGGTGGCGGCCAACAAACAAACCTTATTGATAACCTTGCAGAAATTGCTGGAGGAGTTGCTCGGATGATTCTGCAGATTGACAATGTAGAGGTGGCAGAGCAGGGGTTGCTGTCGCTGCAGGTGGCAGAAGGTCGGATTATCGCCATGGGGGCCAATCTGCTCTGTCCGCCGCAGGCGGAACGTTGGGATGGCGAAGGGATGTTATTGGTACCCGGTTTGGTCAATGGCCATACCCATGCGGCGATGACGCTGTTTCGTGGTTTTGGCGATGACATGCCGTTGATGGAGTGGTTGCAGACGCGCATTTGGCCTGCCGAAGCCCGATTAAGTGAGGAGGATGTCTATTGGGGCACCCGTCTGGCCTGTTTGGAGATGGTGCGTTCCGGGACGTTATGTTTCACCGATATGTATTGGCATTTTCCTGGTGTGGCCCGGGCGGTGGAAGCAAGTGGTTTGCGGGCGTTGCTGGGGGCGGTGATGATTGATGTGGCCGGAGAGGATCAAGCCCGCGCCTGTCAGCGGATGGCCGAAAATTTTTTGGAACAGTCGCGGGATTTTTCCGAGCGGGTGCAATTCACCTTGACGCCGCATGCCATTTATACCGTCAGCCGCAACAGCCTGGCCTGGGTGCGCGATTTTGCCGAACGGCATGGGTTGCGGGTGCAGATCCATTTGTCGGAGACCCAGCAGGAGGTGCAACAGTCTCTGCAGCAGCATGGTCTGCGCCCGGCACTCTATCTGGATCAGCTCGGTTTGTTGCATGAGCGGATTATTTTGGCCCATGGTGTCCATCTGGACGATGAAGAGCTGGATCGAATCGCTCTTCGTGGTGCCACTTTGGTGACCAATCCGGTTTCCAACATGAAATTGGCGGTAGGGGGTACTTTTCCCTACCGTCGTGCCGCCAGCCGGGGCATTGCCATGGCCCTGGGTACGGATGGTGCGGCCTCCAACAACAGTCTGGATCTGTTTCAAGAGATGAAGGTCATGGCCTTGTTGCAAAAGCATGCCGAACAGGATCCGACGGTACTTCCTGCCGAAGAGGCCTGGGCCATTGCCAGTGGAGCGCGGGCGGCGGTGTTGGGGCAAAGCGGTCGGGTGGCGGTGGGAGAGGCTGCCGATTTTCTCTTGCTGCGTCAGGATATGGCGGAAACGACACCCAGGCATCATCCCATTTCCAATCTGGTTTATGCCGCCACCGGCCATTGTGTGGATAGTGCCGTTGTGGCCGGCAAAGTGGTGATGAAACACAGAAAGGTAGCAGATGAAGAGGAAATTCTGCAGCAGGTACGCAGTCGGGCGCAACAAATTTGCCATGAATCGACCACGCCATGAGTGAACCCTCCCTGTTTGCCAAAGAGGAGGCGTTGCTGGCTTTCGGTAGCCGTTTTCTCAGTGAATTTGGTCCTGGGGCGGCACCCGCGACAGGGAATGAAGAGACGGCAACGGAAAATGCGGCCCAAATGGCCGAGTTGTATGATGCTTTTACGCAGATCTTCGGCAACTACAAAAAATTGCTGCAACAAACCACACGCTTGATCCGCCTGAGTGACCGGACCCAGCTGCGCCTGGATATGGTGAACAAATCCTTGCGTGAGAGTCAGGAACAGCTGGAGCGGCGCAACCAGTTCATCCGCTCCATTTTTAGCCGCTATATGTCTGATGAAGTGGTGGAAAGTCTGCTGGAGACCCCCGACGGCTTGCAGATGGGAGGCGATAAACGGCTGGTAACGGTGATGATGAGCGATCTGCGCGGTTTTACCGCGATCAGCGAAACATTACCGCCGGAAACCGTGGTCACCATCATCAACCAGTATTTGGAGCGGATGACCGAGATCATCTTCAAACATAAAGGGACGATCAGTAATTTTCTCGGCGACGGTATCATGATTTTGTTCGGGGCTCCGATTCAGCGTGAAGATGATGCCCATCGGGCCATCGCCTGTGCCCTGGAGATGCAGTTGGCCATGCCGGCGTTGAATCAGAACAATGAACAACAGGGCTTTCCGGCCTTGCAGATGGGAATCGGCATTCATTCGGGTACGGTTGTGGCGGGCAATATCGGTTCGGTCAAGCGCAGCCAATATACGGTCATGGGGCGCACGGTCAATCTGACGGCGCGCATCGAATCCTATGCGGTGGGTGGTCAGGTGCTGATCTCGGAACAGACCCGTCAGCTTTGTGATACCCTGTTGCGTGTCGATCACACCATGGAGGTGATGCCGAAAGGGATTGATCAACCGATCACCCTGTATCAAATCGGCGGTATTGGTGGGGCCTATCCGGTTTATCTGGGTGAAAAGCAGGCGACTGAATTTCGGGAATTAAGCAGCAATATACCGGTGCGACTGGCTATGCTGACCGGTAAACATACTGATGCGATGCTCTATTCTGGTGCCATTTGTGCCCTGTCGCTGCAAGGAGCCCACTTGCTGAGCGACGCGCCATTGACCCCCTTTTGCAATATCAAGCTGACGCTGAAAGGTAAAAACGAGACCATCCATGGTCTGCTGGCCAAAGTGATGGCTGGGGATGTGGAAGGGGATGCGCCGCTGGAGATTGTATTTACCTTTGTTCCTCCCCAAGCGCAAACTCTGTTTCAGGCAATTCGCGAGGGACGCTGCAATGGTACCGTCTGGGTGGGAAACCCCTCCGAGGTTGCCACGGCCAGCGAGAGCGATGCGCAAGAGAGTCTTTGTGCCGAGACGGTACGCAGCGGACAGGAGGCCAGACGTTCCCTGCGTCGCTGCGGCAATCAGGGAGCTACGCTGACGTTGCAGATGGAGGATGGCAGTCAACTGACCGCTTTGGTCGGTGATTTCAGTTTAGACGGAATTTTTCTGCATACCGAACAACCTGCGACGCTGGAAAAAGGGGCGCAAGGTCGGGTTGGCTTGCTCTATCATGGTCGAGAGAGGGAATTTTCCTTTGAGATTGTCCATGTCTATCAGCATGGCATCGGCATCCGTATTGTGAGCGATCTGGATGGTTATGCCATGGCGTTACTGGATGGCGTACTGGGTGATTTTTTTCATGCCCATCCAGAATTGTCGGAGGATGCCGAGCGGGGGTGAAAAGCATGCCGCCTTGTACCGTGCAGCTGACCCTGATCCGCAGCCAAGGTGCGCAGTGCGGGCCGTATCTGCTGGTTTTGGCCTGTGACGGGCAGCCGCTGGCGTGCCACGCGCCACAACGGCATGCCTGGCATACCCTGCATCGTTTGATCGATGGCTTTCGTCGCTTGAGCAAACCAGCCAGCGATCTCCTGCAGCCGACAGCACATGCTGCGGGCACGGAAAATCATGCGTTGTTGTTGCACAGTGTGGGCGTCGAGTTGTTTGCCTGTTATCTGGCACCGTTTTGGCCCTTTTTGCAGCGCAGGTTGCGGTCTTCTCAGCCGCTTGTTCTCTCTCTGGTGAGCAGGCATCTGGAACCACTGCTTTGGCCCTGGGAACTGCTCTGCTGGCCCGATGGGCGCTTGGCTCTCGGGCAAGAAACGCTGACCTGGCGTCGCACCTTGTCCCGAGCTGACAGAACTCTGCCGCTGCCGGGTGCGGAGCGGTCCAGGTGGCTGGGAGGGTTGCGTCTGTTGCTGGTGTTGTCCCAGCCTGCCGGTTTTGCTGCAACCTGTAGAGAAGGGGTGGCTGACCGTTTGTTGGCAGCAGAGGGAGGAGAAATAAGCTGGCGTTGCGTGCCGGGGGCCACACGTGGTCAGGTAAAGGCACAGCTTCGGGCTTTTGCGCCGCAGGTGGTCTGTCTGCTGGGGCCATTTTTGCTGCAGGGCGAAGAGGGATTTTTTGCTTTTGCCGAAGAGGACGGCAGTGCCGAGGTTCGTTCGGCGGCGGAGGTGGCGCAGGAGTGGCAAACGGCACACGCACCAGCCTTGGTGATGCTGCTGGGACGGGAGGAGGGAAATGCGCCTCCGCTTGCCGCGATGGCCGCTTTTGGCCAGGGTCTGGTGGCGCACGGCATACCTTGGGCGTTGCTGTTGCCCGGTCGTTTGCATGATCCGGGGATGGAAGAGCTGCTGCACCATTTTTTGCGACAACTGGGCGAGGGGACCGGTATGGAGCGCGCTTTGTGGCGGGCACGGCAGGTTTGCCGGACCGCTGCCCCCACGGCCACCTATCCGGCCTGGGTGTTACCGGTGCTGCTGACTGGCACCACCCCGTCAATCTCTCGCTGTGACGATACGCATGCCTGTACCTACCCCATCAAATCTCTTTCCTCCGGTTGCCGGTCTGACCACGGGCTGGATCTTGCCGCAACTTGCCAATTATAGCGGCTTCCAGCGTTTGTGTGACCAGTTGCAACAGGGCAGTTGTCGGACGCTGTTGGTCAGCGGTCCTCCCGGCAGCGGCAAAAGCCAATGGTTGGCAACCTTGACCTCCTTTCTTGTTGCGCAAAGCTGCCAACCGCTGATCTTGGCGGCAACGCCGATGCAACCGTTGAGCAGTGGTCGGTTGTTGACCGCTTTTGCCACGCTCTTGACACGAAACGGCTTGCGCGGTGAGGCGGCCATGCTCAACAATCCGGTGATTGGTCTGGAAGAACGGTTGGCGGTTCTCTTGTCGGTCATGCAACATAAACTGGCCTGTGTGGTGGTGCTGGATGGCTTGGAGTGTGCGCTGGAGAGTCGCAGCGGCACCTTCCTGGAGCCGGCCATGGCCTTTTTTTGGAACGGATTCCTGAGACAATCCCATTCGTTATCCCGGTTATTGCTTGCCAGCCGTTTGTTGCCCAACGGGGGCAGCACCGTTGTGGGCACCGAATCCGGTTATCGTCATCAACGACTTGGTCCAGGCAGCCTGGAGAGACAACCTGCCTTTCAGGCGCTGATCCAGCAGCTGGATGAGTCCAGTCGTCAGGCCTTGCGGGCGATGACGCTGTTTCATTATCCGATGCCTTTGAGCGCCCACCAGGCTGTTACCCGCTGGCAGCCGCTGTTGCTGGAAAAATTATTGCAGCAGTTTGCGGGCCTGGGGTTGGCCTTTTGCTCCGCTACAGAAGGTGAGCCGCTTTGGTCGTTGCATCCGCTGTTGCGGCAGTTGTCGTGGTCGGCAAAGGAGGGTGGCGGTTCCCGTTTCGCTAAATTGTTGGTGCGGGCCGGACGATATTTATGCCGACAGGCAGAGCAGGACTCCTCACCGCTGGGGCTGGACCGCTGGACACTGCGGGCTGAGGGGATCGGCTATTTGTTGCAGGCCCTTCCCTGGCGACGACAGGATCTGTTTGCCGAAATTCTCTCGCATGCGGAACCGCTGTGTGATTGGTTTGTACAGGGTGGATTTTATTGGGAGTTGGAACATTTTTGTCGTGGCGTGCTGTCGGTGCGGGAGCATCCCAGAATTGTGTACTGGTTGGCCCTGGCTTTGTTGCGCCGCCAGTGCCGGGAAGAGGCCGAACCGTTATTGCATCAGGTGTTGACCTTTTCTGAGCAAACCTTTGCCAAAGAGTGTGCCCTGGCCCGTTTTGAGTTGGCTGGCATCTGGTTGCAGCAGAATCCGGAAGCGGCAAAAGATCACTTGCTGCAGGCTTTGGCGATCAACCAACGGGTGGGCGATTTGTCCGGGCAGGCGGTTTGTCATGCCCATTTGGGTTTTTGGGGGTTGCGACAGGCGGAGATGGCGATTGCCCAGCACCATTTGGATGCGGCATTGCATGGGTGTCGGCTCTTGGACGATCAGAACGGTATCGCCAATTTATTGCCGTGGACGGGAGAGTTGCACTGGCGAGTCGGCAATGTCGTGACGGCCAGAGACCATTTTCTGGAGGCGCTGCAACGGATGAGCGACGGCAATCATACCGAAAAAGAGGCGCAATTACGGCACCGTCTGGCGATCATGGATCTGGGCGAAGAGCAGTATGATCAGGCTTTGGCTGGATTTTTGCGGGCATTGGCCTTGAACCGGCAGAGTGGTAACCGGCATGGGGAGGCGGTGATCTTTTTTCAGTTGGGACGTCTGGCCAAAGCCAAAGGAGATGATTTTGCCAGCCTGCAATTGCTGGGGCTCAGTCAACGGATTGGCCAGGAGTTGGGAGATCCCGATGCCGGGCAGTTGTTGATCCTGTTTCGTGAATTGGCGGTGACGGTATTGCATGTGAACCGCATGGCAGCGGAGTTGATTCTCGATGGGGTCTGGATGGCCTATTGTCAGGATCGAGGAGATACTTTGCTCCGTCAGGTGTTCGGCGTGGAGCTGTTGTGAGCGGAAAAGCGTCTGTTGTCAAAAAATTTTTTCAGCAATTTGTGTATGGATCGTGTAAAGTACACAGAAAAGTGGAACAGAATGGAGGCGGATAAATGAAAGCAGGGAAAGTATTGGTCGCCCAAGGGGGTGGTCCGACGGCGGTTATCAATCAATCGATGGTTGGTGCTGTTCTGGAAGCGCGCAAATTTTCCCTTGTGGACCGGGTCTACGGGGCGTTACACGGCGTGAAAGGGATTGTGAATGAAGATTTTCTCGATCTGACCCAGGAGACGACCCACAATCTGGAGCGGGTGGCGGCCACTCCTGGATCGGCATTGGGCTCCACGCGAGACAAACCGGACGAGGCCTATTGCGCAGAAATTCTCAAAGTGCTGATGGCCCATAATATCCGTTGTTTTTTTTATATCGGTGGTAACGACAGTTCGGATACCTTGCGTATCGTGCAGGAGTTTGCCCAAAAGCAGCAGTATGAGCTGATTACCATCCATATTCCCAAAACAATCGATAACGATTTGATGGTCAACGATCATACCCCGGGTTATCCCTCGGCTGCCCGTTTCGTGATCAGTGCCTTTGCCGGTTTGAATTTGGATAACCGTGCTTTGCCTGGGGTTTATGTTGGTGTGGTGATGGGACGTCACGCGGGCTTTTTGACGGCAGCTTCGGCTCTGGCGCGCAAATGTCGGGATGACGGACCGCACTTGATCTATATGCCGGAGCGCAACTTTTCCGCCGATGCCTTTTTGGCAGATGTCAAAAGGGTCTATGACCGCCATGGACGCTGTGTCATCGCCGTATCGGAAGGGATTCACGATGCCAGCGGAATACCGATCATGACCTCACTCTCGCGCCAGGTGGAGCGGGATGCGCATGGCAATGTTCAGCTTTCCGGTACCGGGGCGCTGGCCGATCTGTTGACCGATACGATCAAGCAGCGTTTGGGGATCAAGCGGGTGCGCGGTGATACTTTCGGCTATGTGCAGCGCTCATTTTTGGGCGTGGTTTCCGATGTCGATCAACGGGAAGCGCGGGAGGTCGGGGAAAAAGCCTGTCAATATGCGTTGTGGCACAGCGCCAGCGGTTCGGTCACCATCCATCGGGTTGGCAACTATTCGGTAGAGTATCGTCTGGATCCGCTGGTGGCCGTGGCAGGAAAAACCCGGGTGATGCCGGATGAGTTTATCAGCGCCTCCGGTACGGACGTGACCGATGCGTTCCAGCTTTATTTGCAGCCGTTATTGGGCTCCCGCATGCCGGAAACCTTCCGGTTGCGGGCACCTATCGTTCCCAAGGTGATGAAAAAATAGATAACGAGTGCCATGAACAAAGATCGCAATGAGGAGAAGGATGCCGTAAACGCCAACGGCGAACCCAAACGGACTCGCTATGCCATCAATGATCCGCTGTTGCTGGAGGAGATGGTGTTGAGCAAATCGGTCTATCACCCCGAGACCGGGGTGGTTCTGTTGACACATGGCAGTATGTTGAGCGATCGACTGATCAGTCAACTGAAAAAAATGGGTGTGACCGAGATTGAGGCAGAACCCTTTGCTGAACAGTGTTTGTTGGAGGCGGTGGAGCAGACCAAAGTCTATTTGCACTCCATCGAACAGATCATTACCACCAAAGGCCAGTCGGTCAACAATGCGGCTGTGCTGATGCAGGAGATGAAAGAGTTTCGTGAGTTGCGTTTCCTGATGCGTTCGCAGATGCAAAAGGTGCTGCAACATTTCAATCCTCGCGCCATCGAAGGTCTGGTTCAACTAAACAATCACCATCCGAACAGTGCGCACCACAGCATCATTACCGGTTTTAATGCCATGTCCATCGCCCGTGAACTGGGTTGGCTGGAAGAAAAGGTGCTGGAACTGGTCATGGCGGCCATGGTTCACGATGTGGGCAAGAGTACGGTTCCTTTGAACACCTTGGACTGGCCAGGTCGTTTAAGTGACAGCCAATGGAAGGATATGCACCTGCATACCCTGCTCGGAGGCAAATTGTTGCACGAAGGGGAGTTGAGCATCTCTTCCATGGTGGCCTTGAATCACCACGAATGGTACGCCTCGGTCAAGGGTAAAGGGTATGGCAGTTTGACCCTTTTTCGGGAGATGGCCAAAGAGGAGTTGGGTCTGGATGTGGAGCAGTTTCTGCAGGTGTCGGATCCGCATACCATAGAGATGATTCAAATCAGTACCATAGCCGATATGGTTGCTGCCTTGGAGGAGATTCGTTCCTATAAAGGGGCATTGCCACCGTTCAAGGTGTTGGTGATCATGAATGAAGATGCCCGCATGGGCCATTTCAACCCGGCACTCTATCGGGCTTGGCACGCCACCTATTTGCGCAAGCACCGTCAACTGTTGCCGCGAGGCATGCGTTTTGCCTTGCCCCGTGAAAAAGAGGAACGGTTTGAGCGGGATGGCAAAAATTTTATTGTCTTGCACGCCATGGTGCGGCGATTTACCTATGAAGAGTTGAAAAAGTTGGGCTTGTTACGCCGCTTAAGCACTCACTTTTTTGATCTGGAAGCGATTCGGCAGAGCGACGGTATTGCCATAGATCGCATGTTGCGCCGAGGGATGACCATCGACGAGGAGAAGTGCCGCACCTTGGGCATCACGCCGCACAAACCGATCAAAGTGGTTTTGCCGGCCACGGAAAAACGTCTGGATCGGGCTGATTTGCTTGAACTGGGCTTTTCGGAAAAAAAGCTCGCCGTATCCAAAGTGGCCAAGGCGCTGGAAAGGGCCAAGAATGGTCTTTCTTTGGCAGAACTCAACCGGGCGGGAATCACGGTCGAAAAAGAGTTGTTGCCCGCCTTGGGTGAACGGATTAACCGCAAAATCTTTTATGATTTGGTGGTGGTGGAAGAGTTGGGTTACAGTCGCGCTCTGTTTTCCATCGTCCGGGAAGGGGATCGTCTGGAAGTATTGGAACAGGCGGACGGTTACAACGATTTGGATCCCTTGCAGGATTATCTGTTGAACAAAATCGGTCCGGTTGAGGTCGATTTCAGTGATTTGACGGTAGAGATTCCCAACATGGGCCATCTCAGCCCAGGCAGTTACTGGCAGGTGCAATAACAACCTGTTGCTGAAAAGGGCAGACGCTTTCAGAGCATAGAGCAGTCAATTAGCCTGCGAGCGGATCTTTATTAAAGCGATGTTCTTGTCGATTATTGTTTATAAATCCGCATGATCGGGTTTAATATCTCAACCTTGTTCAGCAAAAATTGCAGGCTTTTTTCTGCTTCTGCCTGTTGCAGGAAAGGGCCGATGCAGACGCGCAGGACCGGTTTGTTTTTGACGGTCATCGCTTGCAAAAAGGAGGGTACGCCCAAGGTTTGGATGTTTTTGACCATGGCGTCGGCCTTTTCTTTGCTTTCAAAAAGACCGGTATAGACGATGTAACGCTTGGCGTGCATCTGCAGCGCCTGGGCAATGGCTTGGTTGCCGGGATGCTCTTTCTGTGCCATCTGCAACTTGTTGAGAATGCCCTCACTCTCTGGTGGTGCTTCGCTGCGTGGCGGACGTGGCAGGCGCAGATAGCGCATGGCGCTGTGCAGAACGGCGTTGACATCCTCTCCACCCGTTGCGGTGGCAACGGCAGGGGCGGCTGTCGGCGCGGACGCTTTTTCTTCGGTCGCGACCGGAGTGGCTGGTGCCGGTGGTACTGTTGGTGGGGTCGGTGTCAGTGCCGCCGCTGACTCTTCCGGCAGCGATGGCGCAGGTGCAGAGAGCGGGGTGGCAGGCTCTTCCGTCGCCGTCTCGGTAAGGGGATTCACGGTGGTGGCCGCTTCGCTTGCGCCAGGAGATGCAACGGTTGCCCGGTTGGCTTCGCTTTCCACAGGGGCCGGCATGGGAGCTGGCACCGGTACGGGAGCGTCGAGCGGCGGCTCTTTATTGGCCTTGTTGCGTGGTGCAACCTGTGGGGGGGGTGTCGGCACAGGGGGAAGCTCGGTGCGCAACTCTCTGACCGGTTTTTCTCCCAGAGGTTTGTCAGTCAGCAACGCTTTTTCTGGTTGAGCTTTATTGTCGCTGCCTGCCGCTTTATCGCTGCCTGCCTTGTTGTCAGCAGCAGGCGTCGACGCACGTTTGTTTTCCAGCTCTTTACGTGCATTTTCCAGCTCTCTGCGACCAGTTTCCAGCTCTTTGCGTTGTGTCTCCAAGGTTGCTTTGTTCTGTTCCAACTCTTTGAAGGAGAGTTCCAGTTTTTCCTTTTCCCGATCCAGGTTCTGCCGTGTTTTGCCGAGCTGATCTTTTTCGCGTTTGATTTTTTGCCACTCTTCTTCAATGCGTGCAGCAACGCCGTCGTCGTTTTCTTCCCCTTTGCTGGGCGGACTCATCGGCAACAAGACCACTTTACCGATCCAATCCTGATCCGTGACATCGACAAAACCACGTTCGGTCACATGGTTGGGTGCAGAGACGGCAATATGATAACGTCCTGGCTTGAGCAGCATGTCTGCCTGATAGGGGGTTTTCAAGTTGAGAATTTCCACCTTGGCATGCGCCGGTTCCACCAGCAGGGTGAAGCGATGCGCTGTGGCATCAGCATTTTGTTTACTGGATTCAGCAGCATGCAGGGGTAAGCCACCGCAGAACAAAACGGTGCAGAACAGAGCCATCCAACAATAAATCCACCGATGAGTGCGCGAGACGGTCAACACGGCATACTCCCTGAAGCCAGACGTTGAGAGACATGCATTGCGGGCTGCAAAGAGCGTGTGTTGCAGCCCGGATACAGGAGGGCAGCCTCTGCCTTCTGCCGCAGAGTTGAGCAAGGCAATATGGCTGCATCCGATATTAGTGAAGGATAGCCGATTTTTTTCCGGGTTGCTATGTTTGTCAATTCAGGAAGAAGCAGGCAGAGAAGAGAGCAAAAAAAACCGGGAAGAGTCTCCTCTTCCCGGTTCAAGGTGGCAGGTCAGGTTACAGGTTATAGCCCCGTTCGTCGTGCAGGGAGAGATCAAGACCGACGGTCTCCTGTTCCAGGTCCACCCGCAGTGAGGTGAACAGTCCAATCACTTTCAGCAGGATGAAGGTAATGATGGCGCAGTAGACGATTGTGGCACCAACACCGATCAACTGAGCCGACATCTGATCGGCCAAGGTTTCCACCCCTTTGGCAAAACCGGAACCTCCCAGGGAGGTGGCCGAGAAAGGAGCGGTCAAGATGGCCCCGATGATGCCGCCGATGCCGTGTACACCGAAGGCATCCAGGGAGTCATCATAACCCATTTTCCGTTTCAGGGTGGTTGCTCCCCAGAAGCAGCCGATACCAGAGACCAGACCGATGGCCAGAGCCCCGGTGGGTCCGACGGTGCCGGAGGCGGGGGTAATGGCCACCAAACCGGCGACAGCCCCTGTGACGATACCTAAAGCACTTGCTTTACCATGGGTTATCCATTCAACAATCATCCAGGCCAGGGCGGCGGTAGCGGTTGCAATCTGGGTGACGGCCATGGCCATGCCGGCGATGCCATCGGCAGCGGTTGCACTGCCGGCATTAAACCCGAACCAACCGACCCACAGCATACCGGCACCAATAACGGTAAAGGGCAGGTTGTGCGGAGGCATGTGGGTGGTCGGATAGCCTTTGCGTTTGCCGAGTACCAGGGCAGTGATCAAACCAGCGATACCGGCATTGATATGGACCACCGTGCCACCGGCAAAGTCCAAAACACCCAAGCCACTCAACCAACCGTTGCCCCAGACCCAGTGACAAACCGGAACATAGACAAGGGTGAACCACAAGGTCATGAAAATCATCATGGCGGAAAATTTCATCCGTTCGGCAAAGGCACCGATGATCAGCGCCGGGGTAATGATGGCAAAGGTCATCTGAAAGACCAGATAGACTGTTTCCGGAATGGTGTTATTCAGGCTGTTGACATCGATTCCCAGCAAAAAGAGCTTCTGCGCCCCGCCGATGAAGGCGTTGAGACCGCCACCGTCCGTAAAAGCAAAACTGTAGCCGTAGATGGTCCAGAGAACGGTTACCAGGGCGGTAATGGCAAAACACTGCATCAGAACAGAGAGAACGTTTTTCGCTCTGACCATGCCTCCGTAAAACAGGGAGAGGCCAGGGATGGTCATGAACAGCACCAAGGCGGTTGAAGTCAGCAACCAGGCGGTATTGCCGCTGTTCAATACCGGAGCGGGCGGTTCATCGGCAGCCAGAGCGATGGCAGGTAAAAGCAGGGAAGCAGCCGAACCGGCAATGCGTTTCCAGTGGTACGAGGTCAATTTCATTAGTGATCTCCTCAATATCGATCCGATTGTATGTCAGTTACAGAGCGGTTGGCCCGGTTTCGCCGGTACGGATGCGGACGGCTTGTTCCACGTCGAGAACAAAAATTTTGCCATCGCCAATGCGACCAGTGCCAGCGGAGACGCGAATGGCATCGATCACGCCTGCCACACGATCAGAGTCGACTGCAATTTCCACTTTCAGTTTGGGCAAAAAATCAACCTGATACTCGGCACCCCGATAGAGTTCAGTGTGTCCTTTTTGTCGTCCGAAGCCACGCACCTCCGAGACGGTCAGCCCACTGATGCCCAAATCCATCAGGGCTTCTCGGACATCATCCAGTTTGAAGGGTTTAATAATGGCAATGATCCATTTCATTCCTGTCTCTCCTCGGTTGGTAACATGATTCTGCGTAGACGATCGGCATCGATACTGCCCTTTTGCGTTCGCCGATGAACGATTTCTGATGGGATGATCGCAGCATCTGTACCAATTGTTAAGAAATTGTTTATATTGATATTTTTAGCTATTATGCTCTGAAATTGACTTTTTTGTTAAGCGGTAATGGTTAATAATTATGCAAATCGCCTTCTGGTGAGGCAGGATGTGATTAAAAATTGATCTAAAATCAATGCGACAAGGTAAAAATTTCTTTTTCAAATCGGGGAGAAATCGGTTAAATTGATCCTTCTGGCAGAAGCCGTCGCAGTTGTTGTGCGGCAGCTTGCTATTTCTCCATCCTTCCGATTCCAGAACAACGAAAGCGAATTTGTCGTATGATGCAAGGAAATCGTACAGCAACCTGTTGGAATTGCGGTGAAATGCTCGCGCTTGACCATTTTGGACGCCATGATGATTGTCCAAAGTGTCATCAGGACACACGGGTTTGCAAAAACTGCTTCATGTATGATCCACTCTGTTACAACTCCTGCAAAGAGATTCAGGCCGAGCGCGTCGTCGAAAAGGAAGAGGCCAATTTCTGCGACTTTTTCAAGGCGGTCGCACCATCTTCCCAGGCTCGACCTCGTAAACCCAGTGCGGATGCGAGTCGACAAGCTGCTGAGGCTCTATTCAAATCAAAATAGTTGCTGCCAAACCTCGGAAAAGCGGAGGGGGTTCCGCGCAAGCGAGTAACGACACTCTGGAAAGATCGTGAGAGGGAAAGTGATGACTGCAACAACCAGCGGACAGTATTGGCGTTATTTGGTTGCTTTTCTTCTTCCCACTTTTTTGATCATTCCGGCAGTTTTTGTTGCCTTGAACCATTTTGGCAGTGAAGAGACCTTTTTGAATCAAGAGTTGCAGGGCATCGAAGATGTGCGACGCCTCAACGAGTTGGTCGACCTGCTGCAGCAAATACGTGGCGTGAACCAAATCTGGTTGTGGGGTCGGGGCAGCGAGCCGCAAGGCAGGCTGCAGAAGCTCAACCAGGATTTATTGGAAAAAATATCGGTACTGAACAAAGAGTTAAAAGCCGATCCCTTCCGGGTTGCCGCCGAACTGCAACATTTGCACGAGTGGGCTGAGCAAATTGTACACCCTCCTTCGGAAGCACAAATTCCTTCGATTGTTTTTGCCAAACAGAGTGAACTGATTCAACGGGTGGTCGACTTGCGGCGCACGATCATGATCCGTTCGCACCTGGTGCTGGATGCGGATCTGAAGACCGCCTTGTTGAACAGCTTGATTGGGGCCGAATTGCCTGATCTGGAGGAGGCGATTGGTCGGGCGCGTGGG
This sequence comes from Magnetococcales bacterium WMHbinv6, assembly GCA_002753135.1. Taxonomy (GTDB): domain Bacteria; phylum Pseudomonadota; class Magnetococcia; order Magnetococcales; family Magnetaquicoccaceae; genus Magnetaquicoccus. The sequence goes on from PDZV01000019.1 coordinate 34,710, forward strand.
GAGGGCAGCGGCTTGCTCAGTCACTCTGTGCCAACGGCAACACAACGCAGCCAGTTTGAAAGCCGGTTAAGCGGTGTGCGTTTGCACTGGGAAAAGGTGAGGCGCAATCAATATTTGGTCCGCGACAATTTACCGGATATGGATCAATCCTTGGCTTGCGTTCAGAATCAGCTTCATCCCCATGTGCAATCTTTTCTGGATTTGAGTGCCTCGATTCTGATTGATCGCAAGGAAAATTTTGCTGCCGAACACTATTTTGCCATTGCTTCGTCCACCTTGCAGGTTTCCCGGGCGTGTGCTGAAGGGATTCGGGCCGAGTTGATTGATGCTTTGCAACAACGGATCGCGCTCCTGCGCCAGAAGCAGATGGTGCTTGTCTTGGGTGCCGGGCTGATCTGGTTGTTGGTCACCGTTTTCGTGACTTCGACCTATCTGGCCAACAAGCAGGCATTTGAACAGATTCAAGCCAGTGAACGGAAAAACCAGGCCATTCTGGAGGCGGCGGTAGATGGCATTCTCACGATTGATTCCAAAGGAATCATTCGTTCAGCCAATGCGGCGGTGGAAAATTTGTTCGGTTACCCGGTTCAGGAGTTGATCGGGCAAAATGTCGATATTCTGGTACCAGAACCGCATCGTTCTCAGCATGATGCCTATCTGCAGAATTATCTGAAGAGCGGCGTGCGGCGCATTATCGGCTATACGCGCGAGGTGATCGGCGTCTGCAAAGATGGTGGCCATTTTCCCATGGAGTTGGCGGTCGGAGAGTTTCGGGCTGGGGGAGAAACCTTTTTTACCGGCATCATTCACGATATTACCGAACGAAAAAAGGCCAAAGAGGCTCTGCAAGAGGCCTATAATGAGCTGGAAAGAAGGGTGTTGGTGCGGACCCAGGAGTTGCAGGAGGCCAATACCCAATTGGTTTCCAGTCTGGAGGCGCAAAAACGGGCCGAAAGCGGTTTACGTCTGGCGGCCAAGGTTTTTGAGCATGCCAGTGAAGCCATCGTTATCACCGACGTGGCAGGGACCATTGTTGAGATCAATCAGGCCTACACCAACATTACCGGTTTCAGCCGCGAGGATGTCATCGGGGCCAATCCCCGCATTGGTAAATCAGGGCGTCATCCCCCTGAATTTTATCGCAGCATGTGGGAATCGATCATCAGCCAGGGGCAATGGTCTGGAGAGGTTTGGGATCGGCGCAAGCATGGGGAGGTCTATCCGAAATGGCTGAGCATTAATGCCGTCAAAGATGACGCTGGAAACACAATGCATTTTGTCGGTATTTTTTCCGACATCAGCCATATCAAAAGTACCGAAGAGCGTTTGGAACAATTGGCCTTTTATGATCCGTTGACTCGCCTGCCCAATCGCATGCTGTTCAAGGATCGGGTCAAACGGGCCATCGACTGGAGTGGCCGCCATGGCAAAAAAGGGGCAGTCTTTTTTATCGATCTGGATCGTTTCAAGTATGTCAATGATACCTTGGGTCATGCCGCTGGCGATAAGCTATTGGTCGAGGTTGCCCGCCGATTGCTGGCCTGTGTCCGCTCTTCCGACACGGTCGCTCGTTTGGGTGGAGACGAGTTTACTGTCATTCTGACAGACCTTAATCATGGGGATCAGGCGGCAGTCATCGCAGAAAAAATTATCGCTTCGGTTTCGCAACCGGTTGAATTGGATGGCAATCAAGCCAATATCGGTGCCAGCATTGGCATCGCCATTTTTCCCGATGATGGCAACACCTATGATCTGATTACCCAGTATGCCGATCTGGCAATGTATCACGCCAAAGAGGCTGGCAGAGGTGTCAGTCGTTTCTTTGAAGTCTCGATGAATGCCAAATCGGCCAAACGTGCCACCTTGGAACGCAGTCTGCACCGGGCGCTGCGGGATAAGGAATTTTTGTTGCATTATCAACCAAAAGTTGAATTGCTTACCGGTAAAGTGGTCGGCATGGAGGCGTTGGTGCGCTGGCGGCAGCCGGATGGGACCATGGTCTCTCCGCTGGATTTTATTCCTCTTGCTGAGGAGACCGGGCTGATTGTTCCTTTGGGGCAGGAGATTTTGCAGATGGCCTGTCGCTACAACAAACAGCTGTTGCAGCAGGGGGTGTCGCCGGTCAAAGTGGCGGTCAACCTGTCGGGTCGTCAATTCCAGGATCGGGAACTGCACAGTCAAATCCAGGCCATTTTGGCCGAGAGTGGTTTACCTCCGGAATGGTTGGAGGTCGAAGTTACCGAAAGCATGATGATGAAGGATGAGCGCCAGGCCATTGCCAGCCTGAAGCAGTTGCGGGAGATCGGCTTGAGTATTGCCATGGATGATTTTGGCACCGGTTACTCCTCTTTGAGCTATTTGAAACGTTTTCCGATCAACAGCCTGAAAATCGACCAATCGTTTGTCCGCGATCTGGTGGAAGATTCCGATGATGCGGCCATTGTTTCGGCCATTGTCTCGATGGCAAAAAGCCTGCGTTTGCGGGTGGTGGCCGAGGGGGTGGAAAATCGCCATCAGGTCGATTTTCTGCATCGTTTGGAGTGTGACGAGATCCAGGGGTATTGGTTGAGTCGTCCTTTGGTGGAAGATGCTTTTGCCACCTTCATCAAAGAGTGGCAACCAAGTCGTATGGGTTTTTAGGGTGCTGTCCGCAACTGCCGTCCGCTCTTGGGGGAAAAAATGACAAAACCGCCGATCCGTTTATGGGCAAGGGGCTGTTTTGGCCTGGTGCTGGTGCTGTTGTTCTGCCAAGAGGGGATGGCGGCCACTGCCAGTGAGATGAACACCATCATCAATCTGGCGGGCAAGCAGCGCATGCTGAGCCAGAAAATGGGCAAAGAGATGCTTTGGGTGTTGTTGGGGGTCCGGGCAGCAGAAAACCGCTACAATCTGGAAAGCACGGCGATTTTATTCGATCGCACCTTGAAAGGGTTGTGTCATGGCGATAGCGGTTTGGGATTGGTTCAGGTGGATCATCCAGACATTCAGGGTCAGTTGCTGACGGTGCGTGAGTTGTGGGCGGCTTTCCAAAAATATGTTCATGCCGTTTTGACGGGAAAAATGAACAACGAGCTGTTGCTGCGCATGGCAGAAGAGAATCTTGTTCTCTTGGAAAATATGAACAAGGCTGTTGAAATGTATGTGGCGTTGGCTGGCAGAGGTGAAAAAAGCGGTTTTCATGCCCGCATGTATACGGTGATCAACCTGGCCGGTCGACAGCGGATGCTCAGTCAAAAGATGACCAAGGAGTGGTTGTTGATCGGCATGGGCATTGATCCTGTGACCAATCGAAGCCGTTTGCAACAGACGATGGAGCTGTTTGAGCGCAGTCTGGAGGGGTTGTTGGAGGGAAACCCGGGCATCGCTCTGCCCGCCACACGTGACCCGACAATTCGCCAGCAACTGCTGACCATTCGTACCATTTGGAACAGTTATCGCCCGCTGTTGGAACCCGCAGCCCTGGAAAAACAACGACCCGGTTTGGCCTCGGAGCTGGAAAAAGTGGCACAGCTGAACCTGCACTTGCTCGGCGAGGTCAATATTGCCGTCAAAATGTATGAGACGATGGCCAACCATCCACCTGCCGGGGAGAATTGACATTCACTCATAACGCAGCGCCTCAATCGGATCAACCCGGGCTGCCCGCCAGGCAGGGTAGAGGGTTGCCAGCAGACTGATGGCCAGGCTGACGCCGGTAATCCAGGCCACATCGGAAAAGACCACCTTGGAAGGCAGATGGTCGATGTAGTAGACATCGCCCGCCAAAATTTGAATCCCGAACAGATGTTCGATAAAGCCGAGAACCGGTTCCAGGTGAAAGGCCAGCAACAGCCCCAGCACCAGGCCAGCCAAGGTGCCGATCACCCCGACAATACCACCATTGATGATAAAGATGGTCATTACGCCACGCGCCGTGGCTCCCATGGTTTTCAGGATGGCAATTTCTTGCGCTTTTTCCATCACCGACATGATCAGGCTGGAGACAATGTTGAAGGCGGCCACCACCACGACCAGAAAAAGAATCACAAACATGGTGGCTTTTTCCATCTTCAGGGCGCGAAAAAAATTGTGATTCATCTCCATCCAGTTCTGGATCCAGTAACCCTGTTCGGCATTTTCCAGATGGGCCAGCCGTTGTTCTAAAATTTTGTGCATGCTGAGGGCGGATTCCGGATCAGGCGTTTTGATTTCTATCCCGGTGACGGTCTGATCCATGCGCAGCAGGGCCTGGGCGTCTGTCAGATGGACGTAGGCCAGAGAGGTATCGTAATCATACATGCCGGAGTTGAAAACGCCTACCACCGTGAAACGTTTCATCCGTGGCATGGAGCCCATGGCAGTCACATTGGCGGTTGCCACCATGACAGTGACCGGATCTCCCAGGGCTACCCCTAAATTGGTGGCCAGATTTTTGCCCAGGATGATGCCAAAACCGGGCAGTTGTTCCACTTTGCCACGGATCATATTTTTTTCCAGGTCAGAGACCTCTTTTTCCCGTTGAATATCGATGCCGCGCAGAGAAATGCCCAGGGCGCGGCCACGGGATTGAATCATCGCCTGACCGGAAATAAAAGGGGAGGCACCCGAAACACCGGCTGTTTTGCTGACCACCTCCAGCACAGTCGGATAATATTTCAATTCGCCGGAATAGGAACGGATGGTCACGTGGCTGGTGACCCCAAGAATCTGCTGTTGCAGGGTTTCGCGAAAACCGGTCATCACGGCCAGCACGACTATCAGGGCTGCCACACCCAAAGCGATGCCACCCATGGAGAGAAAGGTGATCACGCTGATAAAATGTTGGGTACGTTTGGCCCGCAGATAGCGCAAGCCGATCAGCCATTCATAACGGTTACCGAGCATGATGAGGTGTTCTCTTCCGCTTTAAGGTGTCTGCAAAGGTGCAATCAGAAAGAGTTGTGAGTCCGGTTGTTTCATCACCCCGGCCCGATACTCGATATTTTCTCCAAAGCCGGCGAACAGATCCACCCGACCGGCACCACGGATGGCCCCTCCGGTATCCTGATTGACGATCCAGCGTACATCAGGACGCCAACCGGTCAAGGTTTTCCCGTCGGCGGCCAAGAGGGGGGTGGTGGTTTCCAGAATGCCTGGTGCCCCTTTGGGAAAGAGTCGGTGATCGGTGGCAATGGAACGTTCCGCAGTCAGAGGCACGTTGATGTTGCCCACGGCGTCCCCATGCAGTTCCTGAAAAAAGACATAGGAGGGGTTGGCAAAAAAGAGTCTTTGCTGCTCTTGCGGATGGTCCAGCAGCCATTGCCGCAGGCGCGGCATGGTCATCTCTTCTTTGGCAACTTTGCCTTCATCGATCAGAATGCGACCGATGGGTACATAGGCCCGTCCATTGGCGCTCGCATAGCCGATGCGCATCATCCGACCGTCATCGAGTTGCACCCGACCTGAACCTTGAATATGCAGGAAAAAAGCATCGATGGCACTGTCGACCCAGACCAGTTCCAGCCCCTTATTGGCCAATTTGCCCGGCAGTTTGGCGGAAAAGAGAAAACCGTCAATCTGGCTGCGCTCGTAATAGGGCACCGTTTTGCCTTTTTCGCGCCGATAAATTTTGCGTTGTCCGCCACCGCCGCTGTTTTCGATCAGGTCGGCAGGACGGCGATAAATTGGATAAAAATAGCGTTTGGAGCGGGTCAAGGAGCCGTGCAGCAACGGTTCATAATAGGCGGTGACCAGCACATCCCCTTCGCTGTTGCCGATTGCCCGATAGAGGCGATAGCGTTGTTCCAGCACCTGTTGCAACCGTTCCATGTTTTCGCTGCGAGCGATGGCGGCCAACTCCGTGCAGGCTTTGGCCATGGCGGCGGCAGTGATGTCGGAGTTGCCGAAATGAAAAATCTGTTTGGCGGGCAGACGTTGATAATAGATGGCGCTTTGTTCCAGTGCCGTCGCCCAGGTGCGGGTGTTGCGATCCTGGAACAGAGTATCCGGTGCTTCCGACCAGGGAACCCATTCCAGGCTGGTGGTCGCCGTTGGTTCACCGATTCGGATGCGTTTTTCCCGTTTTTTCTTTTCAATGACCACCTCTTTGCTGGGTACCGTCTGGCAACCGGCAAGCGGAAACAGAAGCAACAACAGCAACAAGCCCGTTATGGCGGTGTGCCAATAACGGGTCTGTTGCCGTGAAGAAAAGCAGGGGAGTTGCAGAAGAGAGGAGGCCATCGGGTGGGAAAAAATTCCCCACCCGCGCAGATTGCATGGATCAGATGACACTTTTGGCAACCTCATCCGGCTGTTGAATGGCCGACAGGAACCAAGCCGGTTCCCGGCTGCCCACGGGACGGGTAAAGGTCCAGTACTCTTCAACCTGTGAGCTGACGTTAGGATCGCCTTCCAACACTTTGCCTTGTACATCGGTGGTATAATCAACCATATCGACCAGGAAATGGACGGTGATCCAGTCATCACCGGCCTCTTGCCAGACTTCGCTGATGGTGGCCTGCTGGAAACGGATTTTTTCGATAATATCGCGTTTTCCTTCGGCTTTACGTTTCATGGCCTGCGATTCGATCAATACCCACATCCGTTCGGTCAACAGGGGGCGCAGTCGGTCAACGCTCCAGTCGCTCCAGGCACCCTGAATATGTTGAAAGGCCATTTTTGCCCCTTCCAGAAAGCGATTCTGATCGAAAGAGGGGTCCATGGCGGTGATGGTGGCCAAACCTTGTGCGACTTCATCGTTGCCGTACAGGGAGGGATAGTTGTTAAGGCTCGGATCGACGCTGCCGCTGCCGACGAACATGGGTTCCGCCATCCCCTGCCGGGCGGCAGCGAACGGTGCCGAGGCGAGAGCCTCTTGCTCCCGTTTTTGCCGATACCAGCGCAGGGCAAACCAGATCAGGCCGCCGATCAAGAGAATTTCCAACAAGCCGATACCGCCGCCACTGCTGCTGCCGGCCATGGCACCGCTGGCAACCGGCTGTCCGCTGGCAGCGACCGCCCCTTCGCTGACGCCAGCAGCCGGGGGTGTGCTATGCCCACCAAACAGGGCCGATCCGATCAGACCACCCAAGGCAAATCCTGCAATACCACTCATCAGGCTGGAACCGAAGCCGGAGGAAGCTGGCGCAGGCATGGCCGGCGGGGGCATGGCTGGCGTGGGTGCATGCGGAGCGGTTGGCGGTGTCGGTGCTGTGGCCGTCGTCGGTTTGTTTGGTGCAGCGCTGGCCGCAGCGGGGGCAGCTGTTGCCGGTTTGGCAGGCGTTGTGGTCATGGGTGCCGGAGCAACCTGTGGTGTACTCTGCCGCATCGGGGCACTGGTGGATGGTGATGGCAGGGATTGGCGCGGCGTCGAAAAACTGCGCGAACCACGGCTGCCAACCGAGTCCCCGCCACCGATGCGCGCAGCTTCACCCGCACTGGGCCACAAGGTGACTGTTGCCAGGGTGGCAGTCAGTAGAAAAGCGGAAAAAGCAAGCAAATGCTTCTTGTTCATGATGACACCTTTTCGATAGGTTGTGACAAACAATATCCTTCATAAAGCACCTCTGCCAGGTGACGCACCATTACCGGCGCATCCTCCCGTTGCAGGCCGGCGGCAAGATGCAGCAAACAGCCTGGATTTTCCCCCACCAGCAGCTCGATACCGCCCTCCTGGATGGCCTGCAGTTTACCATCGCGAATCTGTTGGCTGCGTTGCGGATAACGCAACTGGTACTCCCCGGCTGCCCCACAACAGCCATCCGCACTGATGGAGTCGCTGCGTGGCAGTTCCTGGATCCCCTTGCTCAGACGGCCAAGCACCATTCTAGGTTCCATTATAATGCCTAATCCTTGTCGTGCTTGGCAATGGTCGTGATAGGCCAAGCGTACAAAAGGCAAATTTTGCTGCGCTGGCGGTGGCGGATGGGCGGCCAAAAACTGACTGAGTGTCTGGACCTTTTCTGCCAATTGCCGTGCCTTCTCCTCATAGATAGGATCTCCACTCATCACCCGCAAGTAGCTGCGCATGGTCACAGCACAGATGGAACTGTCGCAGACCACAGCCTGCAACGGAGCGGCGGCATGCAAGGCATCCAAAGTGCGTTGTGCCTGGCGGCGCAGGGTTGTACGATCACCGGATTCCCGGTAGGGGGCTCCGCAACAGCCGAAAGATTCGAGAACCACCACCTGCATGCCCCAGGCCTGCAACAGATGGGCTGCCGCCTTCGGCACGGCGGGAAAAAACAACCGTGCCATGCAACCGGCCAGCAAGGCGACACGGGGCCGCTCGGTCATCCCGGCAGTACTTGTTGGCTCTGGCAGAGGGGGAATATCCGGCTCATGGGCTGGCAGCAAGGCTTCCAGATGGTCCAGGCCGGGCAACCAGCGCAACAGCCGCAGGCGACGCAGCAACCGTTGCAGGCCGGAGCGCCGGTACAACCGCAACAGACGGGCAGCCTGGGCGGTGGCGCGGGGATGATTGGTGATCAGATGCAACAGGTGGCTGAGTCGACTGGCAGGAAGCGGATGGTGTGCCCGCAGCTGCAGTGCCAGTTTGCCCGGTCGTACCCCGGCGGGACAGGCGGCATGGCAGGCTTGACAGAGCAGACAATGGTCCAAAACCGTGGCCGCCTCTTCGACGGAAAGATCCCCATTGCGCAAAGCCAGAATGATCGATACCCGGCCACGGGGCGAATGCAGCTCATTGTTCTCTACCCGATAGGTAGGACACACCGGCAGACAATAGCCACACTGGGTGCATTTCTCGGCGTTGGCAAAAGGAGAGGTTGGGGCGCGGGTATGTTCCAATTGACCTGCAATCCTGACAGGTGGCTGAAGACTCGTGAAAGGGATACCGGATTGCCGCACCGTGCGGCAATCCGGTGGCATGGTTACCCCGCAACTATTGTGGTCGGAAATAGAGTTCCAACTCCCGACATTCCGGGCATCCGCTCGGTGCCTGATCGACCGTGGCGGTTTTTTGCACCGCCCGGATTACCGAACGATCATAGACCGGATTGCCGGAGGTTCGGGTGATGCGAGGGTTCATCAAACTGCCGTCTGGGGCAACCTCGACCGTCACGGTCATCACCAGACTGCTTTCATTGGGCAGTCCAGCCGGTTTGCTCCAGTTCTCATAGATTTTGCCTTGAATCTTTCGTTGCCACAGGGCAACGCTCAGACTCGAAGCGCGGGGTTCCTGAGCAGCGGCAGAAGCTTGCGCTGGTACCGGTGACGGCGGTGCTGCCGGTTGTGCGGCAGCAGCAGCCGGTTTTTGCGGTTGCCTGGGCTGCAAGTCGCTGATGGTCTTGGCGATTGAGGCCAAATCTGCCGTCTCCGGTTTTGTTTTTACCGGTTCTGTCGGTTTTTTCTCATCCGCTTTGGCCGTTGCCTTGGCGTCTGGCTTGCTGTCTGCTTTGGCCGTTGCCTTGGGATCCGGTTTTACTTCCGGTTTGGGCGCAGGCTTCGGCTCTGCTTTTGGCTCCGGCTTGGGCGCAGGTTTGGGTTCCGGTTTCGGTTCCGGCTTGGGCGCAGGTTTGGGTTCCGGTTTCGGCTCCGGTTTGGGAGCTGGCTTGGGCTCCGGTTTCGGTTCCGGCTTGGGCTCCGGTTTCGGAATCGGTTTCGGCTCCGGCTTGGGCTCCGGCTTGGGCTCCGGTTTCGGAATCGGTTTTGGTTCCGGTTTTGGTTCTGGTTTGGGCTCTGGTTTGGGCTCAGGCTTCGGAATCGGTTTTGGTTCCGGCTTGGGCTCCGGTTTGGGCTCAGGCTTCGGAATCGGCTTGGGTTCCGGTTTTGGCTCAGGCTTCGGCTCCGGTTTATGAATCGGTTTAATCTCTGGCGGAGGTGGTTCCATGACCGGTTTCACCGGCGGCGGTGGCGGCGGTGGTGGCGGCAAAATGGGTTTGACCGGTTCAATGGGCGGGGCCACTTTGACCGGTTCCACCAGCTTGGGCAGATCTTCCGACGACTCCGGTTGCGGAGGCAGCGTCTCCTGCACCGGTTCCGGGGTCGATGGTGGTTTTGGGCTATCGCTCGGCGGCAGTTGCACCAGGCTGACCATGACCGGTGGCGTCAGCTCCTTTTCCGGTTTGGAAAAAGGAGCGAACAAGGCCATGGACAGCACCAGCAGGTGGATGACAATCGAGCCGATCAGGGATTTATGTTTGAGTTGCATGACCTTATTGCGCAGGCGGCTCGGTGACTAAGCCAACCCGGTCCACTCCGGCTTGTTGCAGTTGCGACATGACAATCATGACCGATCCATAGGGGGTTTTGCGATCACCCCGGACAAAAATGGGCAGATCAGGATTGCCCTTACGGATGGCAGAAACCTTTTCGATCAATTGCGCCGCAGTTTGCGGATTTTTTTCGATATAGGTGGTGCCATCCTGAGCCACCGTGATCACCAACGGTTCTCGTTTGGATTGCAGCGGAGAAGCGTTGGTTGACGGCAGATTGACTTCAACGCCCTGGGTCAACAGTGGCGCGGTCACCATAAAGATGACCAGCAACACCAGCATGATATCCACCATCGGTGTCACGTTAATGTCGCTCATGGCCCCATGGTCGGAGCCCTGGCTGCTGAAATTGACACCCATGCTCATGAGGATTTACCTCCGGCGACGCGGCGGGCGCTTTGCCGCTCGAGAATATTGAGAAATTCAGCGCCAAAGTTATCCATTTTCTGATGGAAGCGGCGCAGATTGGTGGCATATTTGTTGTAGGCGATCACCGCCGGAATGGCGGCCACCAAACCCATGGCCGTGGCGATCAAGGCCTCGGCGATACCAGGGGCCACCATGGTCAGCGTGGTGTTTTTGGCTCCGGCCAGCCCCAGGAAAGAGTTCATGATGCCCCCCTTCGTACCGAACAGACCAATAAAGGGCGAGGTGGAGCCGGTGGTGGCCAAAAAGGTCAGACCACGCCCCAGGTTGTCCATCTCCCGATTGAGCGCCACGGTCATCGCCCGGCGAATGTTGGGTAGCAGATCGCCGGTCTCCGAGGGGACAGGGGTACCGTCTTCACCCTCCCACCGCTTCCACTCCCGAAAACCGGTGGTGAAGACGTTGACCAACGGGCTGTCTGGCCATTCGCGGGCGGCGGTCTGATAGAGCTTGGCAATGCTGCCGCCACTCCAGAAACGTTCTTCAAAGGCGGTTGCTTCACGGGTGACCCGCCGGAAAAGCATCCACTTTTCGATGATGATTTTCCATGACCAGATGGAGGCAGCCAACAGGCTCAACATCACCAGTTTAACCACCGGGCCCGCCTGGGCAACCAGTTCCAGAGGATTGTGTGATCCAAGAGTTTCGTTCATAACCAGACCATTGAATAAAAAGTTAACCTGTGCCGATCAGGGTGATCAACCAATTTGCGCATCATTCGTTACGCGCCATGCTGCAGGAGTTGCAGGAGTTCTCTGGGCAGACGAGTTGGCTTGAATTGACTGTTCAGGGCGGCAATCCGTACATTGGCACGGATCAACTGCCTGTGGTCAGCTTGCCGGTCAATGGTTTGCTGCAGCGACAGGCTGGCCTGTTTATGCGCCTGCAAGGTGACGCTCACCGTCAATTCGTCGTCTAATCGGGCCGGGGCCAGAAATTGAATCTCCATCCAGGTTACAGCAAAAAGCATGCCTAGTTCACGATAAAGCCGGTGCTGTTCAAAGCCAAACTGGCGTAACCATTCGGTTCTTGCCCGTTCCATGTAGTTCAGATAATGGCTATGGTAGACCACGCCACCAGCATCGGTTGCATCATAATAGACCCGAATCGGCCAAAGGAAAGAGTTTTTTGTCACGTTAACGTCAATTCTTGGCCAGAGGTGCCAAAATAGGGTTACAGTAATGTCTCCTGCCGACCTGGCCAGAAGGTGGCACGACCCAGGTGCTGGTAGGCGAGGTGGGTTGCGCGGCGACCACGCGGGGTGCGATCAAGGAATCCCTCCTGGAGCAGATAGGGTTCCACCACATCTTCGATGGTGTCGCGGGTTTCGCTGATGGCGGCAGCCAGGGTGTCCAAACCGACCGGACCACCGGCAAATTTGTCGATGATGGTGGTCAAAAAAAGGCGATCCATGCTGTCCAGACCGCGATGATCCACCTCCAGCAGATCCAGAGCGTGTGCCGCAACCGCCTGGTCGATGATCGGTTTATGCAACACTTCGGCAAAATCGCGCACCCGTTTGAGCAGACGGTTGGCGATACGGGGGGTTCCTCGGGCCCGGTGGGCAATTTCGCTGGCACCCGACCCATCCAGTTCCATGCGCAGCAGACGGGCGGAACGGCGCAGAATGGTGGCCAGTTCGTCCGGTTGATAAAAGAGCATGTGCCCCAAAATGCCAAAACGGTCGCGCAGCGGATTGGTCAGCATGCCGACCCGGGTGGTGGCACCGATCAGGGTAAAGGGGGGCAGGTCAATTTTGATCGAGCGGGCGGAGGGGCCTTCGCCGATCAGAATATCCAGTTGATAATCCTCCATGGCTGGATACAAAATTTCTTCCACCGAGGGGCTGAGGCGATGAATTTCGTCGACAAAAAGTATGTCGCCTCGTTCCAGGTTGGTCAACAGGGCGGCCAGATCGCCCGCTTTTTCGATTACCGGCCCGGAAGTGGCCCGCAGGCCGACCCCCAACTCCAGGGCAACGATCCGTGCCAGGGTGGTTTTGCCCAATCCGGGGGGGCCGTGCAGCAGCAGGTGATCCATGGCATCACCCCGATTTTTGGCGGCCTGCAGAAAAACCAGCAGGTTGGCTTTCAGTTTACTTTGGCCGATAAATTCTGCCAACTGTTTCGGGCGCAGGGCCGGGTCATTGAGTGGATCACCGGCCATGCTCTCTGCCGAAAGCAGACGTTGTCCATGCAGGTCGGCACTCATTCGCCCACCGGACGGGCCAGTTGTTTCAGCGCGGCCCGCAAGCCGTCACTCAAGGTGGTAAAGGCTGCCTGGCGCAGCAACAGACCGACCACCCGTTCCACTTCCGGACGTTTGTAGCCCAGATTGATCAGGGCCGAGATCAGCTCCGTCTGCAGGGTATTGGCCATGCTTTCACTCTCGGCGGCAGCCGGAGCAGGGGTGCTGTTGCCCTGCCCACTGGCCAGAGAAAGGTGCAACAGGTGGGGTGGCAGTCGATCTTTCAGTTCGATGACCAGCCGTTGCGCTGTTTTGCGACCTACACCGGGAATCAGGCAGAGGGTGGTCAAATCTTCGTTGCGGATGGCCTGCACCAGCGTCGCACAGCTCAAGGCCGACAAGGAGGAGATGGCCAGGCGGGTGCCGATGCCGGTGACGTTGTTCAGCAGGGTGAAGAGCAGTTTTTCCTCCTGGGTGGCAAAGCCGTACAGGTGCAGAGCATCTTCACGCACATAGGTGATGGTCAGCAGTTGCACGCTGTTGCCGGTTTCCGGCAATTTTTCATAGGTCGACAGGGCGATAAACAGGCGATAGCCGACGCCGTTGACATCGAGGATGATCTGGTCTGGTTGTTTGTCAACCAGAGTGCCACGCAACAGGGCGATCATCCCGCCGCCTCGCGCGCTGACGAGGAGGGGGAGCGGGCAGGGGGCAGATGGTTGAGGTGGCAGATGGCCACCCCCAAGGCATCGGCGGCATCCTGGGCTGCCGGTTTGCTCATGTTGAGCAGTATGCGCACCATCTCCTGCATTTGCTGTTTTTCCGCCCGTCCGTAACCGACCACCGCTTTTTTGACCTGCAGGGCAGTATATTCATGAATCGGCAAGCCCTGCTGGTTGGCCGCAGCAATGACCACCCCACGGGCATGGCCAAGTTTCAAGGCGCTCTGCACGTTTTGCGAGACAAAAATCTCTTCGACAACCGCTTGTTGTGGCTGATAGGTGGTCATGATGCGGGTCAGTTCGCTGAAAATTTTTCCCAGTCGGCTGGGCAGCGGTTCACCGGCCTGGGTGCGGATACAGCCATCGGCAATATGGCACAAACGGTTGCCCTGACTCTCCACAATACCCCAGCCGGTGGTGGTCGTGCCCGGATCGATACCGATAACGCGCATGCCTGGGCCTTCGACTATTCCAACCGTTCGAGAATTTCGTCGGGAATGTCAAAGTTGGCGTAGACTTTTTGCACGTCGTCGTTGTCTTCCAGCATGTCGATCAATTTGAGCATGGAGATGGCCTGCTTTTCATCCAGGGTGATGCTGTTTTGCGGGCGCATGGTCAATTCGGCGCGGATGGGGGTGAAGCCGGCCTGGGCCAACGCCTCTTGTACCGCCTGAAAACGGTCTGGAGCGGTGATCACTTCAAAGGTGGTACCGTCCGAGGTGACATCTTCGGCACCCGCTTCCAGGGCTGCTTCCATCAGGGCATCTTCGCTGCAGTTTTCAAAGCTCAGTTCGCCTTTGTTGTCAAACAGGTAGGCCACACAACCGGAGGTGCCCATATTGCCGCCATATTTGGTGAAGGCGTGGCGTACATCGGCCACGGTGCGGTTATAGTTGTCGGTCAGCGTTTCGACGATCACCGCCACACCACCGGGTCCATAGCCTTCGTAGCGGGCCTCTTCATAGTTGGCCCCATCCAGCCCTCCGGCGCCCCGTTTGATCGCCCGTTCAATGGTATCTTTGGGCATGTTTTGCGTGCGCGCCGTCAGCACCGCGCCGCGCAAACGGGCGTTGGAGGAGAGATCACTGCCGCCCATGCGGGCAGCGGTGGTGATCTCGCGGATCAGTTTGGTAAAAATTTTGCCTCTTTTGGCATCCTGGGCCCCTTTGCGAATTTTAATATTGGCCCACTTGCTATGTCCTGCCATACCACTCTCCTGCCAGCTTTTTGTTCAGTCGGTGCTGTTCCATCTGGCCTTATGCCCGCTGTTGGCGTGGCAACAGGCCAGAATCGGCACAACGGATCAACGATACTGCATTTTTCCTGCTTGTCCTGGCGGCGGATTGCCATCGCCGGGGCGGGGCTGACCCATTTCACCGCCGGGAGGTGGCGGCGGGGCTGGGGGTTGCACCTCTTTGTACTCCTTGGGAAGCTCAAACAGCGCTGCTGCCTGTGCTTTTTCCTGAATATTGACCAGTTCCATCAACACCTGGCCACCCTCTTCCTCACGCACCGGTACGCGCACGCCACTGTCTACCCAACGAATGTAGCTTTGTGACTTGCCTTGAAAGCTCATGGAAACTTTCCATTTTTCCGTATCGCGGCCATTGACCTTTTCAACAGCGGTCAACACCCTTTCCATGGCCGGTCCGGCTTCCGGTTGTTGGCGGATGATGATATGACGGCTGGGATCAGCCCACACCAGCACTTTTTGGCTCTCCGGTGCTTTGCCTGCTGGCGCTTGTCCGGGGGGCGGGCTGACTTTGATTTCCCACTTTTCCGTATCGACCCCGTTGAGTTTTTCGTTGCCCAACTTACTGCAGGTGATTCCTCTTTCCTGTTTGCAAGGGCCGTCGGCATCGCCGGGCAGACGTTCCACATCGGGTTTGGGAGGCACCGGGGCGTTGCCGGGTCCGGCATAATAGGTTTTTTCGTCTGGCTGCAACATCCAGACTTTATGCTCTTGGGGCAGGACGATCATCACCTTTTTTTGTCCCTGATGTACCCCTTCGGCGCGAAAACGGTCTTTGCCGACATAAAAGGTGCCGCGTGCCTTGCTGTCTGGTGTGCGCGGATCATTCATGATAATGTCGGCGGAAAATTCGCCCGTGTACCAGATGGCCGCCTGACTGACGGTTGGTATGGCCAACAGCGAGGACAAACCAAGCAGAATGGCAAACCGGTTGCCGGTACGGTGTGGCAAGATGCGCATGGCGGGGTTCTCTCTCCGAAAAAAAGCGTTTATACTGTTCATGGCAGACACGGGCAGCCACCCGCCGAGGACTATAAATCCTGATTGATTAAAGATCAAGTTATTTACAGTTAGCCACAGGTTTATCCACCGGCTACCTTTCTTTAATTTCTCTTGCCGCACACAGAGTTGCGTGCAGCAAGCGTGCGGGTTGTCTCCATTTTATCCACAGAGTTATCCACAGCAGAAGGAGCAGCACATGGCCGTTGAACGGACCCTTTCCATCATCAAACCCGATGCCGTTGCCAAAAATGTCATCGGACAAATTTATGCCCGTTTCGAGGCGGCGGGCCTGAAAATTGCCGCTTGTCGGATGATGCACCTGTCGGCGGTGCAGGCCGGTAATTTTTATGGGGTGCATCGTGGCAAACCTTTTTATGAGGATCTGGTCAAATACATGTGTTCCGGTCCGATTGTGGTGCAGGTGCTGGCGGGAGAAAATGCCATTGCCCGCAACCGTGAGCTGATGGGGGCCACCAATCCGGCCAAAGCCGCGCCTGGCACCATTCGCGCCGATTTTGCCACCAGCATTGAAGCCAACGCCGTGCACGGTTCCGATGCGCCGGAAACGGCAGCGCAAGAGATTGCCTTTTTCTTCGGCGGCATGGATGTGCATGCTTAGGGGTGATCCGGTAGGCAAGGGGGGTTGCATGGTCAACCCTCTTTTTTTCGCGTGGTAGAGAATGGAATCGTTGCGTTTGACCAGTTTGAGTTGGGAAGAGTTGAACGCCCTGCTGGCCGAGTGGGGTGAACGCCCCTTTCGTGCCAAGCAGATCTGGTCCTGGTTGTATGTCAAACTGGCCCGCTCGCTGGAGGAGATGAGCGATGTCTCGGCGGCGTTGCGGGCACGTTTGTCGGCGGTGGCTCTCCCCTTGATGCCGCAGCCTCTCGCCCATCAGATTGCTGCCGATGGCACGGAAAAATGGTTGTTGGCTCTGTTGGATGGGGCGCAGATTGAGACGGTCTATATTCCCGACGTTGACCGGGGCACCTTGTGCGTCTCCTCGCAGGTGGGCTGTACTTTGAGCTGCAGTTTCTGTCATACCGGTACCCAGCGCCTGTTGCGCAATCTGCAGGCGGGGGAGATTGTCGAACAGGTCACCTTTGCCCGCGCCGAACTGGCGGCCCGTGGTCTCAAGGTGACCAACGTGGTGCTGATGGGCATGGGGGAGCCGTTGTACAACTATGACGCGGTGGTCAAAGCGGTGCGCATACTGCTCAACGGCAGCGGTCTGGCGATCGGCACCCGCAAAATTACCCTCTCCACGGCGGGGGTGGTGCCCAAGCTGGTGCAGGTGGGTTGGGATTTGGGCATCAACATGGCCATCTCCCTGCACAGCGTGCGCGATGCGGTGCGCGACCAGTTGATTCCCCTCAACCGCAAACACAATCTGGCCGCCCTGCAAGAGGCCATCCGCGCCTTTCCCCTCAAACATGGCCGGGCGATCACCTGGGAATATCTGCTGCTCAAAGGGGTCAACGATTCGCTGCAGGATGCCCGCGAACTGGTGCAGTTTATCGGCGACATTCCCTCCAAGGTCAACCTGATCACCTTCAACCCCTGGCCCGGGTGCCCCTACGAGCCCACCTCCCGGGAAAACACCCTGCGCTTTCAAGAGATCATCTGCCAGGCCAAAATTGTCACCGTCATCCGTGACAGCCGCGGTGCCGACATCGCCGCCGCCTGCGGGCAGTTGCGCTCGGAGTGTGGGGGGGGTGTCAGAGAGGTTGTGGCAGGGCGATGATTACCTCCCTGACCATTCGCAATTTCAAATCGATCAAGGAGATCAAGGATCTGCGCCTGGACCATTTCCATGTACTGGTTGGCCCGAATGGTAGCGGCAAATCCACTTTCTTGGATGCGTTGCAGTTTGTGCGTGATTGTGTCGAGACAGGCCCGAAAAAGGCGGTCGAAAAGCGGTCTATTCTTGATTTTAATGATTTGACCTATCGGCGTCAGGGGGGAGTGATTGAGTTTGAAATAGTAATGAATGGTGATGATTTTTCTAAAGAGTGGTATGGTAAATTTATTAGTTATTTATTGCGTGTTGGTTATAGTAATGTTGTAGGTGTTTGTTTTGAGTTTGAAAGATTAATTTCTATTAATAAGATTAATCAGTCAATTGATGTTTTATTCGTTAGTGAGAATGATGATAAGGTTGTTGTAAACAATTTTGATAAAGATAGTGGGTTTCTTGTTCTTTATGGGAATTCCTTTTTCAACTATATGCTCCATGGAAAAGGCGGTGATTTTGAGGAATCTATTGGTCTGGTCAAACAACTTTTAACCCAACATTTACGCTACCTCCAACTGGACAGCATGGCCATGCGCCTTCCTTGTCCGGTCACCCAGGGCAGCGATCTGGCCCTGGATGGCAGCAATCTGGCGCGGGTGGTGGGGCGTTTGCGTGGCGAGACCGGGCGCAAGCCGGACAAACGCAGTCGGTTTAAACAGACGCCGATCCTCAAGGCGTGGACACGTCATCTGCAGTATGCTTTACCCGATTTGCAGGCCATCGGCTGGAATCGGCGCGAGGCGGATAATGCCGAATATCTGCTGCTGAAATATGCCGACGGTCTGGAATGCCCCTCCTGGTTGTTAAGCGATGGTACCTTGCGCATGCTGGCCCTGACCCTGATTGCCTTTTTGCCACCAACCCCCGGTGTATACCTGATTGAAGAGCCGGAAAATGGTGTGCATCCCAAGGCGGTGGAGGTGATCATCCGCGCCTTGTCGACCGTGCCCAAGGCGCAGGTGTTTGTTGCGACCCACTCCCCTCTGGTGGTGCAACAGGTGGAACCGGCGCAACTGCTTTGCTTTACTACGGGAGAGGAGGGCACAGAGATCATCCCCGGTTCGCAACACCCTGTACTGCAGGGATGGGATGGCTCCCCGGATTTGGCAACCATCTTTGCCTCCGGCATTCTGGGATGAGAGAGCTTCTGGTGTTGACCGCCGATACCGACGCCCAGGCGGTCATGCAGGTGGTGCTGCAGGAGCGCTATCAGGCTATCGGTCTCAACAAGGCCGTCGATGCCGAAGTGGATCGTTATCACGGACGCGATGCCGGGCTGGTCAAAGAAGGGACTGGTTTGCTCCGTTTGCGCAAGAAAGCGTTCCAACGGGTCATCCTGCTCTGGGATCATCACGGTTCTGGGAAAACAGACCCCGGGCAAGTGCAACAGCAGTTGAGCCAACAATTAAGCAACGATAGCTGGAGTGGCAACCATTTGGCCCAGGCCATCGTCCCGGAGTTGGAGGAGTGGTTGTGGCATAGCCCGGAAGCAATCCGCAAATATTTGGCGATCAAAGACGCCACCTTACAGCAATGGCAAAACTGTTTTGCCAACCAACAGAAACGTACAGTCGACGAGTGTCAACAACAGCTACCCAAAGAGCTGTTTTTCTACTGTATGCAACAAAAAGAGAACCGTCATCCTCGACCGGAGGATTATCGAGAGATTGCCCGCAAAGCCAGCCTGAAGGCGTGGCAGAATAGTGACAGTTTTCGGGCAATCATCACGCAACTCAAGGCGTGGTTTCTCTGATGACTCGCGCAGTCTGGCGGCCCAAGGCGGTGTTGCAGGGGGTGCAGTTGCACTGGCAGGGAGATGTGGCCCTCTGGTTGTTGCAACCGGCGCAGGCGGATGATCTGGCGGTGCTGGGTGTGGCCGAGCGAGAGGCTTTGCGTGCTGCCATGGCACTCTTACGTGCCTGCCTGCAATGGGGGCCGCAGGAGGGGTTGCAGAGAGTCACAGAGAGGGCTGCCGCGCTGTTTGCCCCCTTGCATCAGGGGGCGACGGCGACCATCACGCTCTGGCTGGATGGAGAAGGGGTCTCGGCCACTCACGCCCCTTATCTGTTCTGCTACAGCATGACCATCGCACCGGATGAGGCGGGCACTCCTGCCCTGCAGCAAGAGTCGTTACGGCGTTACGGCAAAGCGTGGTTGCAGGACGAGGCGTTGTTGCACTTTCCCGCCGATGTGCAGCCGCAGGTGGTGCTGGAAAAGGGCAGCGAGCTGTACTACGACTGTTTTCTCAAAGAGGGGTCCTGTCGGGGAGAGTGCGGGCGTTTTGACTCTTTCTGGTTCGGGCGGCAGCAATCGACCCTGTATCATGTGCCGCAACCACGGGATCGTTATCCCACCGCCCACGCGGTCAGGGAGTTTTTGTTGAGTTGGATCGGCTGATCGGGTCGGTGCCGTTGCGTTTCAAGGTGAGGTAGGTCAGCAGCAGACGGTGCAAGGTGGCGCGCAGTTCTGGATCCGTGACCTGCTGCAACCAAGCGTCAGCCTGCCGCAGATCGTCGGCATGCGGGGGTGGCATGGGGATTGGTTCCGCCGCCGCTTTGTTGACACCGGGGTTATGCAGGCGCAGACTCTCCTGGCGAAAGCGCAGGGAACGGACGGTTTTGTCCGGGAGTCGTTGCTGAATTTTGTGCAACAGCTCTTCCTGCATCAGTTGCAACTGTTGCTGCCAGACCGGCGAATCGACGCGAATGGTCAACTGGCCGTTGGCCAGGCTGACCGGTTCCGAATGTTCGGCGATGCGGCTGCCCACGGCCAGAGACCAGTCACGGTAGAGCTGCATCCCCTTGCCACGGGGCTGCTCCAAAAGGTGACCGGCAACCTTTTGCACGAGGGTTGCCATCGATAACAGTGGGTATTTGGCGGCAGGCTGCTTCATCGCCGCATGCTAACCCTTTTTTTCCGGTCAAACCATTGAAAAAAATTTTTCCCCAGACGCCGACCTGGTATGCGCTGGCCATTCCGCTCCTTTTTTTGCCCATGGCCAGTGGTCTGATGCCGGTCAATGCGCCGACTGTGTTGCATCTGCTGCTGGCGGTCGGTGCCTTGCCGTTGATTTTGTCGGCCATGATCTACTTTGCCCCGGTGTTGACCCGTAGCAGCGTTCCTTCCGGCTGGCTGCATGGGGTGCCGCTGTTGGCGCTGCTCTCCGGCCTGCTGGTTGTCGCGGCCTTGTGGCAGTGGTTCTGGTTGCTGGCGGTTGCCGTGCCGCTGGCCTTGCTGGCGGTGGTGGCCCTCTATGTTTGGATGCGGCAACAGGCGCGTCGTGCCCTGGGGGGGCCGCATCCCGGTCTGCGCTGGTATCAGGATGCCTTGCTGCTGTTGCTGCTGGCCTTGGCACTCATCAGTTTGCTGCTCTTCTGGCCGGAACAGTGGTCGATCTGGCGCACCCTGCACCGTCATCTCAATCTGTGCGGCTTTGTCGGTTTGACCGCCATCGGCACGCTGCAGGTGTTGTTGCCGACGGTCGGGAGCTATCCCGATGCCAAGGCGGGCCAACGGCTGCGCCTGGATCGTCGTTATGCTTTGCTGGCAACCCTGGCGCTGGTTGCGGGCAGCCTTGTCGGGCCGTTGCTATCCGCTGTTGGTGTGGCGCTGTGGGGTTGGTTGCTGCTGCGCCTGCTGCAACCGTGGCTGCCCCATTGGCGGCGTACGCTGCAGGCCGATGGGGCGGCACTGTTGCTGGTGGCGGCGGTCATCGGCTTTGCTTGCGCGGTGAGTTCTACGCTGTGGCAGGAGGGGCAAATTGCCCTGCCTCTGTTTATTGCCCTCTTTTTGTTGCCGCTGCTCAGCGGTGCCCTGGCCCACCTGCTGCCGCTCTGGTGGTGGCCTGGGGTGCCGACCGCCAGACGGGATCGGGCGCAACGTTTGCTGGCTAAAGGGGCTGCCTGGCGGCTGCTCTGCTGTTGGGCGGCGGCAGCGGCGCTCAGTGCCGAACTGGGTTGGGGGCTGCTGTTGCTGGCCATCCCGCCCCTGTGGCTGTTGGGATCCACGCTTTTTGTCTTGTTGACTGCGGAGCCGTAACATGTCTTTGCTGCATCTGTTGAAACGCCATGGCCTGCACCCGAAAAAAGGGCTGGGACAAAATTTTTTGCACGATGAGCAGATTGCCCGCCAGATTGTTGCCGCCGCCATTCCCTTTGCCCCGGCACGCTTTGTCGAAATTGGACCGGGAGTTGGCAGCTTGACCCTCCCGTTGCTGGAGGCGGTGCAGCAGCTGACGGTGATTGAACAGGATGCCACCCTGTTGCCTCTTTTGCGCCAGCGTTGTGCCGGTGTCGGTAGCTTGCAGATCGAACATGCCGATGCTTTGACCTTTCCCTTTCGGCAGTGGGCCGCCGAACAGGGCGGGCCGTTGGTCATTGTTGCCAACCTGCCTTACAACATCAGCTCGCCGCTGTTGTTTCACCTGTTGCAACAAGGGGATGCCATCCGGGCGATGATTTTGATGTTTCAGAAAGAGGTGGCCGAGCGCATTGCCGCCGCCCCGGCCAGCAAAGCCTACGGCACCTTGTCGGTCCATTGCCAGTTGTGGATGGCGGTCAGCCCGCTGCTGGCCGTACCGCCCACCGCTTTTTATCCGGTGCCCAAGGTGGATTCGGCGGTAATCTGCCTGCAACGGCGCGCCGCACCCTTGGCCATGGTCAAGCAGCCATACCATTTTCAGCAAACCGTCAAAGCGGCCTTCGGGCAGCGTCGCAAAACTTTGCACAACGCCTTGAAGGTGATTACCGAGCAATCGCTTGCCTGGTTGCAAGCGGCGGGCATTGATCCGCAACGGCGTGGCGAAACTTTGTCAGTGGCCGAGTTGGCCCATTTGGCCAATCATTGGCCGTTGGTGGCAGAGGATGAGGCAGAAATTTCGGCCATCATCCCTTCGATAGAGGATTGAACCTGTTGCAACAGCTGTTTGCGGGCTGCTTTGTCCAGCCCTTGCGTCGGGATGGGTTCGCCGATGCGCAGTTGAATTTCACCCGCTTTTTTCAAAAAAGAACGGCGTGGCCAAAACTCTCCGGCATTGTGGGCCACCGGCACAATCGGCACCCCGGCGGCCATGGCCATGATGATGCCACCGGAATGATAATGGCCTACCTCTCCGGCAGCAACACGGGTACCTTCTGGAAAAATCAAGATGGAGGTTCCTTCGCCGCATTGGCGTTTGCTCTCCTCTTGCAGAATACGTAACGCTTCAATCTCCCGCTGCCGGTGGATGACAATTTGCCCGGTCGCCTTGAGCGCCCAACCAAAAAAGGGGATGTACAACAGACTTTTTTTCAACACCAGAACAAAGATGGGAAAACGGGCATGCAGCGTGACCGTCTCCCAAGCCGATTGATGTTTGCACAGGATGACGAAGGGGGGAGGAGGCAGCCGCTCCTGGCCGATGATGCGGTCGCGCAGACCACAGCACAAAGCCAGGATACGGCGGTTGTATTGGGCCCAGGAGCAGGCAATTTTGCGCCGCCGGGCCAGGGAGGTGATCGGCCAAAGTGCAATAATCACTGTGGCATAGCATAGAATGCCCAGGACGAATAACACAAAAAACAGGCCGGATCGGATGGCAATCATAACGAAAGTGTCATCTCTTCGTCAGACAGTGCCACGATCCATTGACGGACGGGGTGTCGTTGCTTGCTTGGCAATGCGTGTAATTGCATCTTTCAGGCTGATCAGTCGCTCGTAGATGGCCCATGCCCCACGGTAACTGGCAATCCCCGCGACCACGGTTTTGCCCTGGTCACGGTCGAATATTTTATATTCTTCCCGGTTGGCGACGATTTGTAGTGGTTCCATTGCAGACTCCTTCTTTTGCTAGGTAAGATCCTTTCTGGAGTCTAGCATGCAGCATGCCATTCCTGACGGGCTGCTTCGGGCCAACTATCGAATTATTGTAAGGTTTTTTCACCTGTCGGTTGGATAGAGAAGGCCTTACGTTGCGCAGGTTTACTGTTGCCATCCTGCTGCAAGGCATCCCGATCAAACCACCAGTCATCACCGACCATAATTTCCAGCGAACGCAAGACAATCGGGATATAGTGGTTGGGGTCATCCAGATGGTGGTGTGCCACCCACTTGGCGAAGGCTTCATCGCCGACGATGCCCACGGCATCCAGAACCAGAGAGAACATTTGCTGTGATTGCGCCTGCGCCAAAGCAGCGTCGGGATGGTCCGGGGTGCGGTGTTTGGCCATCAGATGGGCCAGGGCCACGATCGGTCCGGCAATTTCGTGCCGTGGTCCCAGGGTGTTGAGCAGATGAAACAGGGCCAGAATCACGTCTGTGACAGGAACATCGCTTTTCAGGGCAACCCAGACCCGTTGTGCCAGGGCTTTATAAATTTCGTGGGTTTTTTGTTTTTTCGAGAGAGCAGTGAGAATTTCCAGCACCTCTTTCCATTGGCCGTTGCGGCTTAAACGGGCGATGGCTGCCTTGTTGAGACGCCACTCCTCTTCAGTGGAAGGGCGGTGGGAGGCGCGGCTTTCGCCACCTTCCGGGGGGCAACCCTCTTTTTCGTGATTGGCCGGTATGGTCAGGATGGAAAGGGCCTCTTTGGGGGGATGGCTCATAATTTCCTCCACAATGCAAAGTCATTTAAGGGTTGAGCTGTGCCACGGCTTTGTCCACATCCTCCGGCGTATTGATCGACAGGACGCGAACCGATTCATCGATCCGTTTGATCATGCCAGACAAGACTTTGCCGTTGCCCAACTCGATAAAGGTTCCGACGCCTGCTGCCACCAGATGACGTACGGAGGCTTCCCATTGCACCGCGCCGGTCACCTGTTCCACCAGCAAACGACGGATACGCTCTCCTTCGCTGACCTCTTGGGCGGTGACGTTGGCGATCAATGGAATAGAGAGATCATGAATGGTTGTTTGTTGCAGCGCGTTGGCCATCACTTCGGCGGCGGGCTGCATCAAAGGACAATGAAAAGGGGCCGACACAGCCAACAGCATGCACCGTTTGCCACCCCGTTCTTTGGCCAGGGCAACCGCTCTTTCCACGGCATACTTGTGGCCTGAGATGACAATCTGCTGCGCGGTATTGAAGTTGGCGGCCACACAAACCCCGCCGGTTTCTGCCGCTGCCGCCTGACAAACTTCCAGCACCTGTTCTGCGGGCATGTTGAGCATGGCGGCCATGCCTCCCTCTCCGGGGGGGACGGCCTTTTGCATCGCTTGACCACGCAGGCGCACCAGACGGATGGCATCTTCCGGGCTGAAGCCGCCCGCCACCGCGATGGCGCTATATTCACCCAGGGAGTGGCCAGCCACATAGTCCGGTGTGATCCCGCTTCGTTGGCGAAACAGACTCGCTGCCGCCAAAGAGGTGACCACCATGGCCGGTTGGGTGTTTTCGGTCAGGGTCAGTTGATCTTCCGGGCCCTGAAACATCAGCGTGCTTAAGGCCACACCGGTCACCCGATCGGCCAGGGCAAACAGTTCGGCCAGTCTGCTGTCGTGGTCGGCAAAGGCCCGGCCCATGCCCACCGACTGGGCTCCTTGACCCGGAAATAAAAAGGCTGTTTTACTCATCATTCCCTCAAACAATGTCAACAGACATCAAGGTGTGCTGCGAATCAACTCTTTTTTGATCGAATCCAGTTCGATAAAATCGTCCGCCTGCCGACGCAGTTCGTCGGCGATCATCGGTGGCTGAGTCATCAGGGAGCTGATCACCGTCACATGCTTGCCCAAATCCTGCACCGCTTCAACCACGCTGCGAAAGTCGCCATCGCCAGAAAAAAGCACGGCATGGTCATAATAGGGGGCCATGCGCAACATGCCGATGGCAATTTCAATATCCATATTGCCTTTGGTGCGCTTGATGCCGGTGGCCGGATCAACATACTCCTTGATCGGTTTGGTGACCACGGTATAACCGTTATAGGCCAACCAGTCGACCAGGGGCCGAATGGGTGAATACTCCTGCTCGTCGCCCAGGGCGGTGTAATAATAGGCCCGTACCAGGCGGCTGCGGCTCTGGAAATAGTTCAATAATTTTTTGTAGTCAAAGTCGAAGCCCAGCGAGCGGATGGCGGCGTAGAGGTTGGAACCATCAATGAAGATGACGACACGTTCGTCCTGATAGAACATGACCTTTTCCTTGAAATTTTATAAAAATCGATCAGGTTCCCGGATAATAGGTCCCGCAGAGAGCAAAAATGGCCTGCCGACGGGATGGGTTCCTGTGCAATAAAAAAAGCCCGACATACAAGAAAACCGGACTGCATCATCCGGTTTTCTTGTCTTAGATCAGGTTTGCTAAAAAAAATTCAGGGTAAAAACAAAAAAATTTGGAGCGGGAGAAGGGGTTCGAACCCTCGACGTCAACCTTGGCAAGGTTGCACTCTACCACTGAGTTACTCCCGCGAAAAAAGCAACCGGGGAAAGGGACACTGGAGGCCGGGGTGGGATTTGAACCCACGAAATAAAGGTTTTGCAGACCTCCGCGTTAGGCCACTTCGCCACCCGGCCTGACAGATCAAAATGGAGCGGGAGAAGGGGTTCGAACCCTCGACGTCAACCTTGGCAAGGTTGCACTCTACCACTGAGTTACTCCCGCACATTTGTGCTGCTCGGCATCCTTGCACGGTACGCGATTGCTGGCCATCTCAAGGACAAGGGGGATAGTAAAAAAAAAGCCGTCCCAAGTCAACCATTCTTGCAAAAAAATTTCCCTGATCAGCTTCCGGTTTGCAATTTTGGCCAGGCATCCTGCAGGTAACGGTAGCCGGAAAAAATGGTTAATCCTGCGGAAATGTAGAGACAAAACAGCCCCGGCCATTGAAAGGGAATCTCCCAGAGTGCCTCCTGAACCAGCAACATGATGATGGCGGTCATCTGGAAGCCGGTTTTCCATTTGCCGGTGGTGGAGACGGGCAAGCGTTGTCCCAGACCGGCCAACCGTTCGCGCAGGGCCATCACGGTGACTTCGCGGGCGAGAATGATCAAAACCGGCAACAGCGGTGCCCGCTGGCTGGCTACCAGCAGCACCAGGGCAGAGATGACCAGCAGTTTATCAGCAACCGGGTCAAAAAAACGGCCAAACTGGGTGAGCAGTTGTTGTTTGCGGGCAACATAGCCGTCGGCCCAATCGGTAATGGCCGCCAAACTGAAAAATGTGGCCGACAAAATAAATCCCCAGCGGCCAGGCAGGTAGGAAAAGGCCACAAAAAAGGGAATCAATACGACGCGCGTCGCAGTCAGGGTATTGGGTAGATTCCAAACCATGATTTTCTCAGGACCCTTCCTGGAAAAACTCCACTATACGTTGTGCCAGGGATTCCGGCACACCGGAAACCTCCCGCAAGGCATCGATACCGGCTTCTCGCACCGCTTTGACCGATCCGAAATGGCGCAATAACAGGCGTTTGCGTTGTGGACCGATACCGGGGATGCTGTCAAGACCGGACTTGAGTTGAGCGCGGCCCCGTTGTGACTGGTGCATGCCGATGGCAAAGCGATGCGCCTCATCCCGGATACGTTGCAGCAGGAATAGTACCGGAGAATGTGCCGGTAAGACAATGGGTTCTGGTAAGTTTGGTAAAAACAGACGTTCTTTCCCGGCGTTACGCTCTTCTCCCTTGGCGATGGCGCATAGGGCCAGATCGTTTAACGCCAATGTCTGCAACACCTGTTGCACCGCATGCAGTTGACCCAAGCCGCCATCGAGCAGCAGCAGATCGGGTCGGGGCAGTGCGTGGCTGTTTTCCTCCGGGTCGTCTGCCTGGCTGCCGGGGGAGAGTCGGCTTAATCGTCGGGAGAGCATGCGGGCCATGCGTGCCGTATCGTCGCTCAAGTGCGGATCGGCAAGGTTGAAATGGCGGTAGCTGCTTTTGATCCAACCGGATGGGCCGCAGACGACCATGGATCCCACCGGATGGGTATCCTGCAAATGGGAGACATCATAGGCTTCGACCCGCTGCAGCGGCTGTGGCAGTCCCAAAATTTCAGCCAATTCGTGCAACAGTTTGTCGAAGCTGGCCCGGTTTTGCTGACGGCGCAACAGCGCCTGCTGCGCGTTCAGAGAGGCCATCTGCAGCAGCCGGTTTTTTTCGCCGCTGACCGGTCGATGCAGGCGAACCGCCTGGCCGCTTAAGCTGCTTAACGCTTCCGCCAACCATTGTCGATGGGGCAGTACCCGGTTGACAATCACTTCCGGGGGCAGGGTGGTGGCCTCCCCCTCGCGTGGGGCATAATATTGGGCCAGAAAGGCTTCCAGGATCTCTTCCGGGCTTTGATCGTGGCTGTTTTCCGGAAAAAAGCAGCTGTTGCCCCAGTTGATGCCGTGGCGGACAGAAAAAATTTGAATGGCGCAGCCGCTCTCATCCTGGGCAATACTGACCACGTCCAGATGGGCGGAACCGGTCAGATTGACGCGCCGTTGATCCTGAATCAGCTCAATGGACTTGATCTGGTCGCGCAGGCGTGCCGCCTCTTCGTAGTGACGCCCTTCGGCGGCCTGCCACATGGCTTGCTGCAACCGTTCCAGCAGCAGGGTCGATTTGCCCTCCAGAAACAGACAGACATCGCGCACCATCTGGCCATAGGCCTCGGCGCTGATGCGTCCGCAGCAGGGGCCGCTGCACCGTTTGATCTGATAGTTCAGGCAGGGGCGCTGCCGCTGGTTGAACTGGCTATCCTCGCAATGGCGGATGGGAAACATGCCCTGCAGCCATTTGACCGTTTCACGCAGCGCCGTTACCGTCGGAAAGGGGCCGAACCACTGCCCGGGATTGCCTTCAAGCGAGGCCGGCAGGTGATCCTTGCCGGAGTGGGGCCGGGGAGGGGTGCGCAGTACCGACAGGCGGGGAAAAGGGTGCTGGGTGGAAAGGTGCAGATAGGGATGCGACTTGTCATCCTTGAGCAGAACATTATAGGGGGGGCGAAACCGTTTGATCAGGTTGGCTTCGAGAATCAACGCCTCGTTTTCGGTATGGGTCAGGGTCACTTCCAGGCTGCGGGCCAGGGCCAGCATGGCCTGAATGCGCAACGGTTGCTGGCGTCCGGCCTGAAAATAGGAGCTGACCCGTTTCTTGAGCGATTTGGCCTTGCCGACATAGAGAACCCGCTCCTTGTCACCGATAAAACGGTAGACCCCTGGCCGCAGTGGCAGGGTGGCGACCGTCGCCAACAAGGAGGTGTGGCTTGCACTCATCGCTGACGCAGGGAATAACGCCACAGGGCCAAACCGGCCAGAATCATCGGCAAGCTCAGCCATTGTCCCATGGTCAGATCCAGGGCCAGCAGCCCCAATTGCGGATCGGGTTCACGCACAAACTCGACCACCAAGCGGCACAGCCCGTAGCCGGCCAAAAACCAACCGAGCAGAAAACCGGGCGGTCTGGCCACCCTTCCCAGCCATTGCAACAAGAGAAAGAGGGCCAATCCTTCCAAAGCCGCTTGGTAAAGCTGGCTGGGATGGCGCGGCAACGGCCCCCCTCCGGGAAAAATCATCCCCCAGGGCAGATCGGTGACCCGTCCCCACAATTCGGCGTTGATAAAGTTGCCGAGGCGTCCCAAAAAAAAGCCGATCGGGGCAATGGGAGCCACCAGATCGGCCAAGGCCAGACAGCTGAATTGATGACGACGGGAAAAGAGCAGGCAGACGGTCAACACCCCGAGCAGACCGCCATGAAAGGCCATCCCCCCCTCCCAGATGCGAAAAACAGCCAGCGGTTCCGCAAGATAATATTCAAACTGATAAAACAGAATGTAGCCGATCCGCCCGCCGAACAGCACACCGAGCAAAATCCAGAACAACAGATCACTCACCTTTTCCGGTGTCAATTGCGGCAAAAAACGTTTTGCCCTGGCCTGCAGCAGCGGCCAACCGAGCAAAAAGGCCAGCGTGTACATCATGCCATACCAGCGGATGGCCAAAGGACCAATCTGCAGCAGCACGGGATCCAGGTTGGGGTAGCTGATCATGGCTGATTATTCCGTCTGTTGCGGGGCCTGCGGGTAGCAGCCCAATATTTTCAGGGAGTCGGTAAAAAAGGAGATCTCCTCCAGGGCCAGCTCACAGGCCGCATCTTCCGGGTGTCCCTCAAAATCGAGATAAAATTGGTAACTCCAGTGGCGACCCGGCAGGGGGCGCGATTCCAGGCGGGTCAGGTTGATGCCGTTGGTGGCAAAACCGCCCAGACATTTGTAGAGTGCCGCCGGAATATTGCGCACCTCAAAAAGCAGGCTGGTTTTGCAGGCCACCTCGACCGGAGGATGGCTGGCCTCCCGGGCGATCAGCAAAAAGCGGGTGGTGTTGTGCCGGCTGTCCTGAATATCCTTGCCGAGAATATCGAGTTGGTACAACTCCGCGCACAAGGCCGAGGCCAAAGCGGCTTCGTGCCGATTGTTGCGCCCGACCAGATCGGCAGCAGCCCCGGCGGTGTCGTAGACGGCAAATTTGCTCCAGCCGTGTTTTTTGATATAATTGTGGCACTGCGCCAGGGCCTGCGGATGGGAATAGACGGCCTGAATCTCCTCCAGACGGCAACCCGGCAGCGCCAACAGGCAGTGGCGGACGCGCTGGTAGTGTTCGCCGATGATGAACAAGCGGTGGCGGGCCAGCAGATCATAGCTGTCGCTGACCGAACCGGCGACGCTGTTTTCTACCGGCAGCATGCCCAGATCGACATGCCCTTCCTCCACTTGTTGAAACAGCTCCTCAAATGTTTTGCAGGGCACAGTGTGATGGCCCGGCATTTTTTCCCGGCAGGCCTGTTCGCTGTAGGCCCCGCGCATACCCTGAAAGGCAATGGAATGTTGCATAGGATCGCTCTTGGTTGATCGATGATGAACAATTGAGTTTCAACACTCAATCCACCATTATGAACCTTTTCGCCCACAGACAAAACCCGTCGCTGCGACTATTTTATAATGTGATGGATAACCGATTGAATCAGAAAGATATTTTTTCTACGTTGGCCGTATGGGATGCCTCCGGTTGGCGGCAGCAGGAGGCACACACCCTGGCCCAGCAACTGGCCTTGCCTGTGTGGAACGGGGAGGGGGACTCACCGGCAGATTTGTTGCTGGTCTTGACGGCAGAACGTCTGGAGCTGCACAGCCAAAACCGGGAGGAGGGTGGGCCAATTTTTGTTGATTTTGTGCAAGGCAAGGCTGGTTATCGTCGCCAGCATGGGGGCGGCTGGCGACAACCCCTGGTTCGTGCCGTCGGTCTGCGTCCCAGCCAACCGCTGCGCATTGTCGATGCCACAGCCGGGTTGGGGCAGGATGCCTTTGTTCTGGCCGCCTTGGGTGGTGTGGTGACCATGCTGGAGCGTTCGTCGGTGTTGAGCTGTTTGCTGGCCGACGGCTTGCGTCGCCTGGCCGAACAGAGTCGGCTGCAGGCGCTGCCGCAAGTTACGTTAACATTGCAAACGGGGGACGCCCGCCACCTGTTGGCCGCCTGGGGGGAGGAGGCACCGTTGCAACGACCGGAGGTGATCTATCTGGATCCCATGTATCCGCACCGGCCAGGATCGGCGCTGGTCAAAAAGGAGATGCGCCGCCTGCGCCGTCTGGTGGGCGATGATACGGATGCCGACGCTTTGTTGTTGCAGGCGCTGCCGGTGGCAACGCGGCGGGTGGTGGTCAAGCGGCCACGGGCCGCCCCGGTTTTGGCCGGGCAGCGCCCGACCATGAGTTTGGAGAGCAATCTGACCCGTTATGATATTTATCGACTCGCCTGAGGCCTGCTGATCAGGGGGAAGCAGGCTTGGTTCAGGCACGGTCCATAACAGTCGTGCAGCAAATTCAGAGCGCTGTGAGCATCGCAGCCAATGTCGCACTGTGTAGAAAAGGAGGTATGGTGATTGGATCAACAGGCTGTGCAACAGGGATGATCAGGGAGAGAAGCGCGTGCAATTGACCCGGACAGATTTGCAGCAGGCGATTGAAGAGGGTGTATTGACGGCAGAAAACGGGGAAGCCTTGTGGCGCTTTCTCGCTGCAAAGCACAAGGATCAACCCAGCTTTCAGGGAACCCATATTTTGTATTATCTGGGGGGAATGTTGGCAATTGGTGCCATCTCTCTGTTCATGACCCAGGGTTGGGTGTTGCTGGGCGGCTGGGGGTTGTTCGCGGTAGCCTCCATATTGGCCGTGGCCACCACCGTGTTGACGCACTGGTTTTTGCATCGCAAACAGTTGTTGATTCCGGCGGGCATTCTTTTGGCCCTGACGGTGGTGTTGGTGCCGCTGGCAGTGTTTGGCGTGCAGCGGGCGTTGGGTTACTGGGATGACACCCTGCGTTATCAAACCTTTCATACCCATATCGACTGGCGCTGGCTGGTGATGGAGCTGGCCACTTTGCTTGCCGGGGTGTTGTTGTTATGGCGCATGCCGTTACCCTTTGCCGTGATGCCGGTAGCGGTGACCTTGTGGTACATGAGCATGGATCTGGTACCGTTATTGACCGGTCACAGCGCCTGGACGCTGGAGAGTGGCCGCCAGATTTCCCTGTTGTTCGGCCTGGGCATGCTGCTGACCGCCTTGTGGGTTGATCTGCGCCAGAAAGCCCAAGCCGACTACGCCTTTTGGCTCTATTTGTTCGGCATGATCACCTTCTGGTGTGGTCTTTCCCTGCATAACAGCGATTCGGAGTGGAGCAAATTTTTCTATTTCTGCATCAATCTCCTGCTGCTGATCCTGGGTGGCCTGCTCCGTCGCCGCGTCTTCGCCGTCTTCGCTGGCCTGGGCATGGCCGGCTATCTCGCCCACCTCTCGCACCGCTGGTTCGCCGACAGCCTGCTTTTTCCCTTCATCCTGATCCTGTTGGGCTTTGCTCTGCTCTATCTGGGCATGCTCTGGCAACGGCACGGGGAAACCCTGACCGCCCGCCATCGCCACCTGCTGCCGCAGGGGCTGCAGCGGTTGTGGGAGCGTTGATGCAGGCTGATGGGGCTCGGAACAGGGAAATGGATTCCTGAACTGTAAGGAGGGTGTCATATGTTCGCTATTTGCCGCAACGCGACATTCAACGTATTTGGGCGGAGACGGTTGGCCGGTTCAAGACGGATGCCATCCTCTATTGTGATGAACAGTGGTCGTCCAATCCTGATGAACCGGTACACACGGTGAATGATCATTCCCGTAGCCACCATGATCGAAACCGGCAATCTGATTGGCAAAAGCCCCCGTGGCACACGAAAAAAAGCGGCAGACCAAATTGGCGGACATCATCGAGAAAAGCTGCACCGGTACCTCCCCCCGGGCGATTTTTCCGATCAATCCATTCTCTGGGAGTCGATCAGCCTGCAGGCGTTGGCCAGACAGTGGCCTGATCTGACGGAACAAAACCTTTGCCAATCGATGGGAGATGCCACCATCAAGACAGTAGCCGACTATCATGATGATATGGGATTTGAGGTGGAAATCGCCACTTCTGACTTGGGGTTGAGGGAAAGTTTTCGGAAGAATGTTGTTGGGTAACTGTTTGTTAATTAAATGAAAATCATACTTGATTTGTCGCATTGAGGGATTGTGGCGAGTCCCCCAGAATACCCATTCGCACCTTGTTTGGACGGTGATGACCTATGGCGCAAATGTGACCGCGTGTAGTGTGAAAAAAGTTCTTGAAAAGATCCTGTGGTATGATGTATTGTCGAGAAATCAGTATTTTTATTGATGAGCACCATGATTGATGAGCACCATGATTGTTAGCTGTTTGATGACGAATATTTTTCAGTGGATACCCTGCTGAATTTGCAATGGCAGAGGAATTAAGGCGGGTGTCCCCCGAATTCCACTGAGGGCGGAAATGTGACTGCTGGTTGTAGAAAAAAAGTTCTTAAAAAGCTCCTGTGGCATGGTATATTCTCAAGCAATCAGTATTATTGTTGAAGAGTAGCCAAGGTGGTTAGCTGTTTGACAATGAAAATTCTTTCAGTTGGAAAGTAGGTTGAGTGTCTCAAGATTCCTAATTGCCTACGGTACAGATGAATTATAGCGGATGTCCTCCGTATTTCTTATGGATTAGGTTTTATGAAGATGAATGATTACATATGGGACGTTTTTATTTCCTATTCAAGTAATGATAGGAAAGAAGTCGTAGTACCTCTTGCAAATATTCTTGCTGCTTTCGGTATTAAGTCTTGGTTGGATGAAGGGGAAATCTTTGTAGGAGACAGTATATATGGAAAGATTAATGATGGCTTATTAAAGTCAAGATTCGTATTAGTTATTTTTAGTCCAAACTTCTTTTCAAGTAGTTGGACTAAAAAAGAGTTGGATGGAGCGATGGTGAAGGCTATAAGTAGTGATAATAATGTCATTTTGCCTGTTTTGCATAACCTGAACACTGATCAAATAAAACAACACACTACAATTCTTGCCGGTATCAGAGCTCTTAGGACAGAAGATGGGTTAGAAAATGTTGCAAAAGAAATAATTGATGTAGTCAGGAATTCAAAAACAGGCAAAAGAATTGATATCCCTGAATTTCGAGGAAGGCTAACAAAAAAGCATCTTATGGGGTGTCCCGAAGGTTATATAATTATGTCAAATTGTTTTACACAAGGCTCACCATCGATTTTACTAATCAGTGCATTGTTTAGCCGACATTGATATGTGCAGCGTAGAGGGTTTCAGGGTGTCTGAAAAATCCGGCGATTTTTTCTGGTACACGCTGTAATG
>PDZV01000067.1 GCA_002753135.1 Magnetococcales bacterium WMHbinv6
GGCGGTATGTCTTGGCTCCCTGTTTGACTGGACACGGAAAGGCCGGATTGGTTTCATGTCCATGATGGTCATGCCGCCAGATCCTTGTCTGCATCAGCATCCATCATTTCTTGCAGCTTTTTCTTGGCGGCCTTGGCCCAGTGCTGCCACTTCGGAATCGTGATGGAGACCCCACCAGCATAGACGTCTGCTGGAGTGACCGGATCGCCACCACTCTCCGGCCTCAAGGCCCAATGCGGCCTGATTGTGTTGTAAACCTCTTGATAGGCGTCCAGGCTCTGACGGCAATGGCCAGGATTGTCGTAGAGCCTCCAGTACACCTCTTCAGTCTTGAGGGTTTGATGGAACCGCTCCAGGAGCCCCAGTTGCGTTGGAGTGCGGTACTGGATGCGTACATGCTGAAAACCATCAGCGATGAACTCTTGAAACCGTTTGGCCAAAAAGGATGAGCCATTGTCCGTCACCAGAAACGGGGGTTTAGACAATTTGCCGTGAATGGACTCTGCCTTGTTCATGGCCTGCTTGATGGCCTTGTTCACCTCGACAGCCGCGTAACTGGGAGTCAGGTGCAACGCCAGAAGGTAACGGGAAAAATAGTCGATTACCGTTACCGCATACCACCACCCATGACCAGGAATATGGATATAGGTCACATCTGCCTGCCACAGGTCATTTGGTCTCTGGGGCAACAATTCAAAAAGCTTGGCTGCCTGATAGAGTTCGGCCTTTCTGGGCTTGGGTTTTTGCAGTAAACCAAGTTCCTTCATGATCCGGTAGACCTGCTTATTGGAAACCTGGATGCCTTCCCGGCGACAGACGACAGCGATCCGTTTGTATCCCCACATTGGATACCCTGGGGAGAAATGGACGCTTACATTCAGTCCGTCTCATGGGTCACCTCCTTACCCTATTTGAAACCGGCCAAATCATGTGCTACAAGACCGGACAATTCATTTGCTGCCGACATCTTCTATCTTGTAAGATAGATCAAAATTGATATATCCTCGTTCAATGAATGGATACGAAATCATCGCCAAACTAAAGGCTGCAGGTTGGGTACTGGACCGAATCACGGGAAGCCATCACCTGTTGGTCAAGGAAGGCAAAGCGGTTCCTGTCCCTGTACACGGTAAAAGAGAGCTTGGTGATGGGTTACTGGCCGCCATCCAACGTCAGACAGGGGAGAAACTCAAATGATCGACATCCGCTACCCAGTCATTCTTGCCCCGCAAAAGCCAAGCGGGTTTTTTGTTCGCTTTCCAGACCTTGACGATACCTTTACCGAGGGTGAGACCATCGAAGAGGCGCTGCACAATGCCTCTGAGGTTTTAACCGCTATGCTGGGCTGGAAGGTCGACAATAACATGACCATCCCCGAACCTTCCCAAGGTATCCCCAATGCCCGTTATGTCGCGCCCGATGCCAAAACACAGGCGGCTCTGCTGCTGCGCCAGATACGGAGGGAGCAATCCATTGCCGAGGTGTCCCGATCTATGGGTACTTCATGGTCATCGGTCCACCGCCTGGAGGATCCACACCACTGGCCAACGCTGCGCCAGTTGGAAAAGGCGGCGGCAACACTGGGCAAACGTCTCGTCTTGTCGTTCGACTGATCCAGACAGGTTTGCTTGCCGGTTTTTCTGGAATGACAGCAAAAAGTGCCTGCAATGTGTCGGTTCGGTCGAGGATGGTTTTTTTGGGAGCCGCAACGGATTGATTTGATGTCATTTCAAGAATGGAGCGGGCGAGGGGAATCGAACCCCCGCCTTAAGCTTGGGAAGCTTAGGCCCTGCCATTAGACGACGCCCGCTCAATTGCTGCTGAGTTCCCCATTTTAACCCAATTCTGATCCAGGTCAATAGTCGGTCGTATGGAGACAACAGAGCGCAACGAGGCGGCGTGGGTGGTGCTGCACCTGCCTGGCTATGGGCCGGAAAGCATCGTTCTGCTGCTGCAGCGGCTGGAACATCTTTTTCGCTTAAACCCTTTTTTGCGTCTGGAGAGCTGGCAGGCGGAGGAGGGGGCGTTGGTGGAAGGATGGAGGGTGCGTATGCGTTTTTTTAACGAAATGAATGGGCTGCACAGCACGCGACAACTGACCTGGCATCCGTTGCCACACGGTTGGCGCATGGATTATGACAGCGGCTGGAAAAAAGCGGTGCAACTGACCTGGGAACCCTATGCCGACAACGGGCTTGCCTTGACCTTGCAGGAGTTTTATCACCCCCCGGTGGCAGGGGAAAATGCACCCGAACGCAGTCAGGAGATCGATCACTCTCTGTTTGCCTGGGGCAAGGCACTGCGCAACGATTTTGTCTGGCGTCGCCGCTTGCGCTGGGTGCCGGGGAGCAGTTGGTACCTCGATTGGTTGGCCACCTTGCCACCGAGTCAACGGCGCATCACCCGCTTGCTGGTCTGGAGCAGCCTGCTGGAGTTGCTGCTGCTGACCACGCTGCTGTGGTTTTTTCCCGCAGGGTGAACAAGGCTACACGTTGTAAAAAACCTCAACAAAAAAAGGTCCGTGCATGGTGCGAAAATAACATTTCGTGCTGGCCAGCGCCTTGGTGTAGTCGACGGTCAAATTCACTCCGGTCACCACCTTGGGCGGAGTCAGATAGATGGCATCACTGATCCGCTCTTTGACGGCCCCGGCAATGATGTTGGCCAACTCCCCCAACGCATCGCGGGCCGTGGCATCAAAAACCTCCAACGTCTCCCCGGAAAAAGCCATCGCCAACCCCAAAGCGGTGTGAATCGGTGCCGACAAATGGACTCCTCCCTCCATGGTGCCACTCAGCCCGACAATCGCCGTGACATCGGCCTGTGGCGGTTGATACACCTGACTTTCGTCGGTAATGATCGCCGGTCCTTCCTTCAGCTCAATATCCGAGGTGAAAAAGGCAATGATGGTCTCATCGATGGCATTGCGAATCACGGTTGCCAAATCCAGGTGTGATAAGCGGGAAGGTGACGGGACGGAGTGAACAGACATGGTATTCTCCACAGATCCGATTGACTTGATGGTGCCTGATCGGGCACGGTTTGACCTGAATAATAAAAAGCAATTCGTTTGCCAAACAAAATTATATCATACAAATCAATTATTAATACTATTTCTCAACAAATTGTAACATATCCGTTATGCAAAAGGCACGTAAATATTGTGGAGCAAGCCAGAGTAGAAAAAATTTTTTTACAGTTGACAGGTCGATGTAAAAAAATTTTTATACAGTCAACTATTCCAATAGCCATCCCTCCTGTGCATGGCGCAAGGATTGACTGCTGCGTTCTAACGCATCCATCAGGCGACCGGAGTGGTTGACAGAACCGGTGAGTGAATCGATATGTTGCATGGTTTGCAGCATCATTTTTTGCACTTCCGCAGAAGCTGCAAAAATTTCGCCGGCGGCATGGCGCATCGATTCCACTTTGCCGCGGGCCATGGCGCTGTTGTCGGCTACCTGTTCCGCATGTCCGGCGATCACTATCGCCGATTGGGCAATCTCTTCGGTCCCTTTCGCCGCTTCGTGCGCCCGGTGCGCCACCTCTTGTGAGGCCAAACCCAACTCGCTGGCGCTGCGCGTCACCTCACGCGAGGCGTGGGTGACCTGTTTCATCGAGTGGTGAATCTCTTCCACCGCCAGACACTGGTTGTCCACCGCGACACCGATGGCGTGGGTGCCGCTGCCAATTTGCTGAATCAATTCGCCAACTTCCTTTGTCGCTGCCACCACTTGTTGGGTTTTGTCGCGAATGGTACTGGTCTTTTCCCCAATCGCCCGTGTGGCATCCCCCGTCTGTCGCGCCAACTCCCGCACTTCGGCAGCAACCACGGCAAACCCTTTACCGCTCTCTCCTGCCCTGGCCGCTTCAATCGAGGCGTTGATTGCCAACATGCTGGTTTGTCCGGCAATGGCGTGGATCAACTTGACTACATCGCCGATTTCATCGGTAGACCGTTTCAGGGCATCAATGATCAGCAAGGTGTTTGTGGACGATTTGGAAGCCTGCGTGGAGACATTTTCTGCCAGATTGCATTGGGTGCGAATATCTTGAGACAATTGATCCAGGGCACGTACACTCTCTGCCACACGGTCCACCTCGACGGCGACCAGACCCAAATGGTCGTTTACGCCTGACAAACTGGCCGTCATCTCCTCTGCGGCCGCGGCCATGGCCGCCACATTGTCGCTGGCATGCTCTGTTGCCGTTGCACTTCCCTTGATATTGCGTGCCGACACCTGCGCCGTTTGAAAAACGGCATCCACTCGTTCTGCAGCAAGGTCAATATCCTCTTTGAGTTGCTGCAGTTCACTGTCCAGGCGGACGTTTTCTTCAACCACCTGTTGTGCCAGGGTGTAGGTGGCATGGGACTCATGATCCAGATTTTTGCGCAGTACCACCAGTTCGTCGGCAACACCCATCACCGAATCTGCCTCATTTTGTACGGTTTTCAGATTATCGCGCATCGCCCCGGTCATGCTGTTGATCCCTTCGGCGATGGTACTCAGCTCATCCCTGCCTCTGCCTAATTGAATAGAGTCGGTCAAATTACCCTGCCGTAATTTGACCAGTCCGTCCAAAATACCCTGTACACTGACCCCGACCACCTTCATGCCCCGAGCAATCATCACCAACAGGCTGCTAACGACCAGACTGGTGGCAATCATGAAACTCCAAAAAGCCCGCTTGGCCTGTTTTTCCATCTCGGTGGACAGTTCACCCAAATCTTGTGCCAGTCGGTCTTCCAACGCCTTCATCAGATTGATCCGTTGCGTAGAGGTCTGAAACCATTGGCCGGCGTCGATGGCAAATCCCCCGCTTCCTGCTCGTTCAAAAACCCGCTTGCGAATGCGAGTGACCTCCTCTTCTGCAGGGGCGGTCAGCCACTCCTGGATGGAAAGCCGTTGCTCGTTGGTTGCCAGTTCCTGCAGGGCAGAAAAATAGATGCCTTGCCCACCCACCAACTGGGCATATTTCTGTAATTGCTCTGGATCAAAACGATCGGCCTGAAAAACAGCCATCATCAAGGCCCGTTCCTGTCCCGCCAACTCCTTGCCGGCTACCAGATAGCCGTAGGCCAGAGTGCGCGTGGTCAACGCCACATCCCGGGCATGTTTGGGCAACTCGGCAATCATGGCAAGCAATACCCCCAATTGGCCGCTGTAGCGGCCAACCAACTCTTTTGCTGCCGTTGCGCCCTGATCCACCTCCCGACGAATGGCATCCATCTGTTCACCCACCGTGGCGGAACGTTCGACACGGGCCATTAATGACTGGTTGAACGCTCGCCATTTGCCGGCTGCATACCAGTTGTGCCAGGCATGACGCGCCTCATCGGTTTTGCTCCGTTGGCTTGTCAACTCGGTTTGAAAACGTTTGCGCCCACTGGCAAGATAACCTGAACTCAACCCGCGCTCTTTCTGACCTTCATGCACCAGACTGCCGGTCAAAATTACCAGATTGGAAAGCTCAGTGTGCATCGCCGCTTCCTGGGCCTGGTGGTGTTTGCCGGTTGTCATATGACCACTCAGACCAACCAATACCAATAGAATGCTGACCAACAACAGCATCACTTTGAAGCGTAATCCCAGTGTGGCACCATTCATGATACGTTCCTCACCTCTTTCGTTAGTAAGTGTTCATTTCTGAAACCATTGTGCAATTGCGCATATGGCAACTGTATAAAATTTCCAACAATTAGTAAAGGAATGTAACATGACAGCATCGATATGTATGGCGGGTTCGCAAGAAAAATTTAATGGATCGATAAGGCGATTGGATTATCAGCCTGCTATTCTCTTTTGTGAAATCAACTTGAGCAAAAATCATGCACATATTGACGTTGCAAACTGAGTTGGAGCTGGTATTTCCATTGTATATCGTACCAGAATCTTTCATACTGCCCATCAGTCGGTGCGGTTTTTGCGTGGTTGGTACTGTTTCTCATAGATTTTGCGCTCGTCGGGTATTGTGACCATATGAATCTGCAATCGAAAACCACCCTGTTGACAGCCCTTCTGTCTCTTGCCATGGTCACCCTGATTGCTTTGGGTAGCCTTTTCTTTTTTCGCCAATTTTCTCTCTATACCGCCTCCGAACATATCCGCTCGGTTGCCGAGGTTGTCCGGGTCAGCCTGACCGAATCCATGATTAACAATGTTATCCGTGACCGACAACAATTTATCCACCGTTTGACCGATGTGCCCGGCCTGCTTCTGGTGCGTGTGGTGCGCGGCCCGGAAGTCGATAAACAGTTTGGGGCCGGTTTGGCGATGGAACAGGCTGCGGATGAAATTGAACGGCAGGTTCTGGCAACTGGTGTTTCCGATTTTCGTGTTGCCGGTGAAACCAATTCACCCGTCTTTCGCGGGACGGTTGCCTTTGTCGCCCGTCATGAGGGAGAACCCAACTGCTTGAGCTGCCATCAAGTGGCGGATGGTGCCGTGCTGGGTGCGGTAACCGTCGAACTCTCTTTAGCCGCCATGCAAAGCAAGGCGGTGGGCACCATCGCCGTGATGGTCGGGGTCATGACGGTTTTTGGGGTGATCTTTACCTTGCTGTTTCGTTGGCAGCTCTCGCGCATGGTGTTGACTGCCCGGGGAGTGCAAAAGGTGGTCGCGCATGCCCGCGGTGGTGATTTTTCCGGTCGTCTGGAATATCACGGCAACGATGAAATCGGCCAGATTGCCACCGATCTCAACAGCCTCATGGGACACCTGCAACGGGATCTCGGAACCATCAACCGGGATATTGCCCGCCTGCTCAACTATGAGCTGCAGGGCAATACCAACATGATTACCACCACCACCGAAATGGTGGAAGTATTGTTGGAGGTGGCCCAATTCAAACAGTCTGTCGAAGAGGATCACTCCGTTCAAGATGTCTATATGCGCATTGGTCGGGTGTTGATGGATCAGTTCTGGATTCAGCATTTTTCCATCTATGAAGCAACACCCAGCACCAACCATATGCGTCCGGTGCTGGTCGATGGCGAAAATCTGGCCGAATGCCGCTGGTGCCATGATCGGGTGTTGGTGCGTGCCGATGCCTGTCGGGCCCAGCGCACCGGGCATATCGTCCACTCATTCCAGGATGCCTT
The DNA here is from genome assembly GCA_002753135.1 of Magnetococcales bacterium WMHbinv6. GTDB lineage: Bacteria > Pseudomonadota > Magnetococcia > Magnetococcales > Magnetaquicoccaceae > Magnetaquicoccus. Next base: position 7,103 of record PDZV01000067.1, read on the forward strand.
CATCTGCCCCTGTTTTGCCCGCGAACAGGCGGGGCCCGGTGTCGGGCACCTCTGCATTCCCATTATCCATTCCGGCGTGGTCGGCAACGTGGTGCAGATTGTCATTGAACAACAGCATGGTCATTTGTACCAGATTCTTCTGCCTTTCATTCAGGTCTTTCTGCGCGAATCGGCCTCAACCGTGGAGGCAAAACGGTTGCTCGATACCCTGCGTGAATCTTCTCTGCGCGATCCGTTGACCACCCTGCACAATCGGCGCTTTCTGGAAGAGTATGTGGTCACCCTGGATTCCACGACCAAAAGGGGCAAAACCCAATTGGCGGTTCTTTTGTTGGATTTGGACCACTTCAAAGAGGTCAACGATACCTGGGGGCACGAAGCCGGAGATAACGTTCTCAAAGCCTTTGCCAAAATTCTGCATGCCCAGGTGGTGCGCAGCTCCGATCTGGTGATTCGTTTCGGGGGCGAAGAGTTTCTCGTCATTCTGCAGGGTAACGATGCCGCTTTCGGTGCCGCCATGGCCGAACGTATCCGGGTCGCGGTGGAAAATTTGCGTATTCCCACCAATGGGGTTGTTCTGCGTCGTACCGTATCCATCGGGGTGGCCAGTTTTCCCGATGATGGCGACAGCATCAATGACGTGATCAAACGGGCTGATTTGGCGCTTTATCAGGCCAAAGAGAGTGGCCGGAATCGCGTGGTGGTCTATCAGGAGGCAGAGTTGCGGGAGGAACACCCGCAAGAGATCAACCCAAACAAAGAAACATGAAGAGTAACTATTCAGCACCCAAAACAATTGCTGGTCCAGGGAGCGGGCTCCCTGGCGGGTCCAGGGTGGAACCCTGGGAATTTGCCTTTAATCTGTTGCCTTTGGCGCGCTTTTCACCGTAAGCAGATTTGCGCAGCAAATCTGCGCAGCGCGCCTGTTGACGCAAGATGTTCGTGTTGGCGCGATTTTATGCGCCAACAC
>PDZV01000020.1 GCA_002753135.1 Magnetococcales bacterium WMHbinv6
GTTACTCATGAAACGTGCTTGCCCGTCACAAAGTGGAAAATGTTACCGGTCGATCTCACCAAAGACAATATCGACCGTCCCGACCAGGGTGGTCACATCGGCGAGCATATGTCCCAAGGCCATCCGTTTGACGGCCTGCAGATGGTTAAAGCCCGCTGCCCGAATTTTTACCCGATAGGGTTTGTTTTCGCCATGGGAAATGATGTAGACCCCGAACTCACCTTTAGGCGATTCGGTTGCCACATACACCTCGCCCACCGGCACCTGGAACCCTTCGGAAAAGAGTTTGAAATGGTGAATCAGCGACTCCATATCGCGCTGCATCTCTTTGCGGTACGGTGGCGAAATTTTGAAATCCTCATAACGCACCGGACCCGGTTTCATCTGTTCCAGGCACTGACGAATAATGCGATTGCTCTGGCGGATCTCATCGACACGCACCAGATAACGATCATAGCTGTCTCCATTTTTGCCGACCGGAATATCAAAATCGAGCCGATCATAGGCATCGTAGGGTTCCGCCTTGCGCAGATCCCAGGCAAAACCGGAGGCGCGCAGCATGGGACCGGCAAAACCCATATCCAACGCCTCTTCCGGGCTGACCACGCCGATATCGACCAGACGTTGTTTCCAGATACGGTTTTCGGTCAGCAAGGTCTCATATTCATCGATCTTGCTGGGGAAAGAGTCGGTAAAATCCTTGATCCGCTCCGCCAACCCCTCCGGCAGATCACGCGCCACACCGCCCGGTCGAAAATAGGCAGCGTGCATGCGGGCACCAGAGACCGCTTCGTACATATCGAAAATCTCTTCCCGTTCACGGAAGGCATAGATGAACATGGTCATGGCACCCACATCAAGGCCATGGGCACCGAGAAAGAGCAGATGGTTCAGAATGCGGGTCAATTCGGCAAAAATGACCCGGATATATTGGGCCCGTTCCGGGGCCTGAATACCGAGCAGTTTTTCCACTGCCAAAACCCAGGAGTGTTCCTCTGACATCATGGACATATAGTCCAGACGGTCAAAATAGGGAACACCTTGCAGATAGGTTTTGTGTTCCAGCAGTTTTTCGGTCCCTCGATGCAGGAAACCGATGTGCGGATCTGCCCGTTCGACCACTTCGCCATCCAGATCCAACAACAGGCGCAACACACCGTGCGCCGCTGGATGCTGCGGGCCAAAGTTGACGGTATAGTTCTGAAACTCCTTCTGTTGGGCCATCGGAACCACTCTCTACGACGGGTTGACTTGGTAGGGCTCCCGGTTGGGATGCACCATCTGCAACGGTTGACGGATCACCCGTTTTTGCGCCGGGTCATAACGGACTTCGCTCAAGCCACTCAGCGGAAAATCCTTGCGTAACGGGAATCCCTCAAAATCATAATCGGTCAACAGGCGGCGCAAATCCGGGTGTCCGGCAAAAAGGATGCCGAACATTTCGTAGGCTTCCCGTTCATACCAGTCGGCACACCACCAGACCGGGATCACCGAGGGAACCGGTGTCTGCTCGTCAATCGCCATTTTGACGCGCAGGCGGTGATTTTTGTGTACGGAAAGCAGTTGATAGACGATTACAAACGGTTTTTCCCGTTCCGGGTAGTGAACACCGGCCAGATCGATCATCTGTTTGAAATCGAGATCGGGATCGTCGCGCAGACGGGTCATGGTCTCCACCAGATTTTCTGGTGTTACCCACACAACAACGGCATCGGCCAGACGTTCTCTTTGCAGATGGGGCAGCCGATCGCTGAGCAATTGCTCCAAATGATCCAATTTTTCCATAGTCAGGTCCGAATGCCACGGGTTTGGGTCACGCCATTGACACCCCATCCGTGATAAATGGTATGGGTGCGATGAATTTTTTTATGCAGCTGCAGAATGCCATAGAGAAAGGCTTCGGCAGTCGGCGGGCAACCCGGGATAAAAATATCGACCGGCACGATGGTGTCACAGCCGCGCACCACCGAGTAGCCATGGTGATAGTAGCCACCACCATTGGCACAGGAACCCATGGAGATCACCCAACGGGGTTCCGGCATTTGATCATAGAGTTTGCGCAGGGCAGGTGCCATTTTGTGGGTCACGGTACCGGCCACGATCATCACGTCCGACTGGCGGGGAGAACCACGAAAGACGATACCGAACCGGTCCAGGTCGTAACGACTGGCCCCGGCGTGCATCATCTCCACGGCGCAGCAGGCCAAGCCGAAGGTCATCGGCCACATGGAGCAAGTCCGGGCCCAGTTGACCAGTTTATCGGCGGAAGCCAGCAGAAAACCGCGTTCTGCCACCTCTTGCCGAACTTCTTCGATCACTCCCATTCCAACGCTCCTTTTTTCCAGATGTAGGCATATCCGACCAGAAGCACCATAAGGAAAAGCAACATCTCCACCAGGCCGGTCAGACCGATATCTTTAAAAGCAACTGCCCACGGGAACAAAAAGGCCGCCTCAATGTCAAACACCACGAAAAGGATGCTGAGCAGATAGAAACGCACGTCAAACGGCAGGCGCACCCGGCTGAGTGGAGCAAAACCGCACTCGTACTGGGCCACTTTTTCGGCATAGTTGCGTTTGGGACCAACCAAAAAGGAACCTGCCATCATCACGACAGCGGTTGCCAGAGCCACAGCCAACAGAAGCAAAATGGGAAAATAGTTCTCGAGCATGTGACGAACACCAAAATGTGACAAATGTGAAACCCTTTTTGTAACGCACCGAGCGATCAGATCGGGTACGTCCTTAAGAAAGTGTGTAGCACGTTGATTGCCCTTCGTCAACCGCACTGCGACAAAAAATTTTTTATTTCTTTTTTGATAAAAAATTTTTAATTGAGCAATAATCCATTTATCTAAAACCTTGTCGTAAAAATTTGCGTTTTGTACAAATTATTGACGTTACATCAAGGCAGGAAATGACAATTGCCGCAATGCTTCATAGAGAACGATTGAGACGCTATTGGCCAAATTGAGACTGCGGGCCTGGGGCACCATGGGTATGCGGATCAGAGTATCCCGGCAGGCGGTGCGAATGGCCTCCGGCAAACCGGCACTTTCGGAGCCAAACAAAAAACGGTCCCCCGGTCGATAAGAGCAAGCGCAGTAACAACGCTCGGCGTGGGTGGAAACAGCAAACAGTCGGCTCTCCGGTGGATGTTCGGTCAGATAGCTTGGCCAATCCTGCCAGCGGCGCACCTCCGCCCACTCGCGATAATCCATCCCTGCCCGACGCACCGCAGCACCATCCAAACGAAAACCCAATGGCCCGATCAAGTGTAACATTGTACCGCTGGCGGCACACAAACGCACGATATTCCCGGTATTGGGAGGAATCTCCGGTTGAAATAAAACAATATGCAAGTTGTCGTTCATCCCAGTGCCAACCTATTATTTGCCCGACCGCCAATCGGGGTTTGCATGACCGCAACCAAGTTGCCAAAAAAACTGCTCCGTCAGGGATAATTTAAGCATGAAAACGGTTGACGAACCCCCTGTGGATTTGAAATATTAGCGGACTCTGATACAAACGGATATAGACAATATTTTATGACACTGTTTTGAGATTTGTCACACAAAGCTGTGCGTGGCAGCGTATTCGCGTAGACCCTTGGTTTCCCCAACAGAGGTTGGAAGAGGCATGGTTACAGAATCAGATGAAAGCCGCCGGGATTTTTTGACCCTGGCAACCGGTGCCGTCGGAGCGGCGGGCGTCGCCGGGGCCGCTTGGCCATTTGTAAAATCCTGGAGCCCGTCCGCCGACGTGCTTTCCCAGGCCACCACCGAAGTGGACGTTAGCGGGCTAGCTCCCGGTCAAATGATCACGGTACCCTGGCAGGGAAAACCGGTCTTTGTCTTGCGTCGCACCCCGGCACAGATTGAAGCCGCTCGCAAAGCCGATAACGAAGCGTTACCGGACCCCGCCAAAGATGCGGATCGGGCCAAAAAACCGGAATATCTGGTTCTGCTGGCACTCTGCACCCATCTGGGTTGTGTGCCGCAACCGATCGGAACGGGCAATTTCGGTGGTTTTCTCTGTCCATGCCACGGCTCCCATTATGATACGTCGGGCCGCATTCGTCAGGGACCTGCACCGAAAAATCTGCCGGTTCCTCATTACGAGTTCAAGGACGAGAAAACACTGGTGATCGGTAAAGTCTGACACCAACCCGGTCCATGGGTCGTTCGCGACCTGTTGCAATCCTACAGAAAACCAAGGAGAGTTTTCCCGTGTCGAAGATTATGGAGTGGGTGGATGCCCGTCTGCCCGTCACTGAGTTGCTGAAAAGCCAGGCAACGGAGTATCCCACCCCGAAAAACCTGAATTACTGGTGGAACTTCGGTTCATTGGCTTTGCTGGTCCTGATTATCATGATTGCCACCGGGTTGTTTTTGGCCATGCATTACAAGGCGGACGCCAATCAATCCTTTGATGTGGTTGAGCACATCATGCGCGATGTCAATTATGGTTGGTTGTTGCGTTATGCCCATGCCAATGGAGCTTCCTTCTTTTTCATGGTGGTCTACGTCCACATTCTGCGTGGCATGTATTATGGCTCCTATCGCCAACCCCGTGAAATTTTGTGGTGGTTTGGTATCATCATCTTTTTCATGATGATGGGCACCGCGTTCATGGGTTATGTGCTGCCTTGGGGACAAATGTCCTACTGGGGCGCGGCGGTGATCACCAATCTGATGAGTGCCATTCCGGTTATCGGGGAGGATCTGGTGGTATGGATCTGGGGTGGTTTTTCGGTGGGCGATCCGACCTTGAACCGCTTTTTTGCCTTGCACTTCCTGCTGCCTCTGGTCATCTTCGGTGTTGTTATCCTGCACTTGTGGGCCCTGCATGCCGTTCACTCCAACAATCCAGACGGTATCGATCTGCACGATGCCAAAGATTCCATCCCCTTTCATCCCTACTACACGATCAAGGATTTTTACGGGTATGGCATCTTCATGATCATCTTCTGCATCTTCGTGTTTTATGCCCCCAACTTTTTCCTGGAACCGGATAACTATATTCCGGCCAACCCGATGCAAACCCCGGCTCATATCGTTCCGGAATGGTATTTCCTGCCCTTTTATGCCATCCTGCGTTCGATTGACTTTTTGGGTTCGTTCAGCAAACTGGCCGGTGTTCTGGCCATGGTGGGTGCCATCATGATTCTGTTTGTGCTGCCCTTTCTGGATCGTTCCCCGGTTCGCTCCTTCCGCTATCGCCCGCTCAGCAAACAGCTGTTCTGGATCTTTGTGGTGGACTGCATTGTCTTGGGTTGGGTTGGTTACAATCCGGCGGACGCAACAATCTTTAATGGTGCCTTGCCGTTGATCATCATTGGCCGGACCTGCACGGCCATCTATTTTGGCTATTTCTTCCTGTTGTGGGCGATCACCGCTCTCGACATCGAAAAGCACCAACCCGTACCCAAGAGCATTTAAGGGGAGCAAGAACCATGAATTGTCAGGAAGTTATCAAATTCCGTTCCGTGGTCAAGCGGGTAAGTCGGATGGTGCGGTCTGCGGCGGTACTGCTGGTGGCAGCAGCGAGCTTGACAGCAGCAGTGCCGGGTGATGCCCAGGCTTCCAGTGGTGCTGCGGTTCCGCCCAAGCAACCCTGGTCTTTTCTGGGTGTGTTCGGGCAGTTTGACCAGGCGGCCCTGAAACGGGGTGCGCAAGTGGCCGTGCAATCCTGCCTGACCTGCCATTCGATCAAATACATCAAGTTTGACCAGTTGCGTCAGTTGGGCTTTTCCGAACTGGAAGTCAAAGCCATGGCGGAAGGTACAGGCCGGACCAAAAAGGATCCTCTGACCTCCAGCATGGATCCGACAGCGGCCAAAGAGTCGTTCGGTGTGGTGCCTCCGGATCTCTCCTTGATCACCAAAGCCCGCAAGGGTTATGAAGATTATGTTTACGGAATCCTGGTCGGCTATGCTTCCGACAGCGATCTGGCGTTGGCCAATCGGGTGATGGCCGATGGCAAAATCGGCGCTGAAGAGGCCAAAGAGGTCGCCTCGGCGCTGCTTCTGGATGGCCATTATCCCGACAAAATGGCAGAAACCTTGAAGCGGATGATTGGTGGTGAAAATTTTAACCGTTATTTCCCCGGCAATTTTTTCGCCATGCCACAACCGTTGATGGATGGTGCTGTCGCTTATACCGATGGCACGGAAAACAGCAAAGTGCAGTTGGCCCGTGATGTGGTCACCTTTCTGGCCTGGGCCGCCGAGCCAACGCAAATGGAACGGAAATCACTGGGCATCAAAGTGATTCTCTATCTGGTGGTCTTGACCATCATGCTCTATGCCGTCAAACGGCGCATCTGGGCCAAAGTGCATTGAGCAACCGCTTGATCTGAGCAACACGAAAAAAAAAGGTTCCCGTAGCAAACGGGAACCTTTTTTTTTCCTTGATGCCCCTGCCATTCTCAGGAGTGCAAAAACTCCTGCAGGCGTACCTGCAATTTATCATTCTTTTTCTGCACTTCATCGGCCATGTTACGCTGAAAGGCGGCCAATTTTTCCGCCAGTTGCCGATCATGCAGGGCCAGCATGCGCACGGCAAACAGGGCTGCATTGCGGGCACCAGCCTCGCCGATGGCCATGGTGGCCACCGGAATACCACCCGGCATTTGCACGGTGGCCAGCAAGGCATCCAGACCCTGCAGGCCGGTTGCCGATAACGGCACACCGATCACCGGCAATGGAGTGGTTGCCGCCACCACACCGGCCAGATGGGCCGCCGCTCCGACTCCGGCGATAATCACCTGCACACCCCGCTCTGCCGCTGTGGCCGCGTATTGATGGGTACGTTCCGGGGTACGGTGGGCGGAAGAGACCAACATTTCAAAGGGAATGGCAAACTGACGCAAAATCACGGCAGCCGCTTGCATCACATTCCAGTCCGAATCCGATCCCATCAAGATGCCTACCAACGGTTTTTCGTTCATCCCTGCTCCCTTTTGATGGCTCGATAGCCAATATCATGGCGATAATAGACACCACTCCAGTGAATGGTTTGCACTGTGGCATAGGCGCGTTGTTGGGCCTCCGCAACAGTGGAACCCAGTGCCGTTACCCCTAAAACCCGTCCGCCGGCGGTGACCACTTCACCCGCTTGCAAGCGGGTACCGGCATGAAAAACCTGCAGTTCTGCCTGGGGATTCACGGTTGGCAAACCTTGGATCACCTCTCCCTTGCCATAAGGACCGGGATAACCACCTGCCACCATGCAGACACACAAGGCTGGACGGGGATCCCATTCGATCTGCATCCCGTGCAGGGAACCATGGGCACAGGCAGACAACAGCGGCAGCAGATCGGAGCGCATGCGCAGCAGCAACGGCTGTGTTTCTGGATCACCGAAGCGGGCATTGAACTCCAACACCTGGATCTCATCGCCATCGATCATCAAACCGGCATACAGAACCCCCCGATAGGGATACCCTTCTGCAGCCATACCCCGCACGATGGGGTACATGATCTCATCCATGATCCGTTGTTCCAGGGCCGGGGTTAACAGCGGTGCCGGAGAATAGGCACCCATACCGCCGGTATTGGCCCCGGTATCCCCATCACCAACCGCTTTGTGATCCTGACTGCCAGCCAGGGGTAAAACATGTTCCCCGTCGACCAGCGCCAGGAAGGAGAGTTCTTCGCCACGCAGGCAGCTTTCAATCACCACCTGATCACCGGCGGTACCAAAGGCCCGCTCCACCATAATCTGCTGAATGGCCTGTTCCGCCTCCGCCAGGGTATGGCAGACGATTGCCCCTTTACCTGCTGCCAATCCGGAGGCTTTGACGACAATCGGTGCCCCCTGGCTGCGCAGATAGGCCAACGCCGGTTCCGCCTGTTCAAAAACCTGATAGGTGGCCGTGGGAATCTGATGACGGGCACAAAGCTCTTTCATGAACACTTTGGAACCTTCGATGGCCGCTGCCGCCTGGGAAGGGCCGAACACGGCAATCCCCTGTTGCCGAATCCGGTCGCTCAACCCGGAGACCAACGGCCCTTCCGGGCCAATAACCACCAGATCGACCGGATGTGCTTGCAACCAGTGCAGAATGGCACTCTCTTCTTCCACAGCAAAAGGCAAACATTCGGCCATCATGGCGATACCGGCGTTGCCTGGTGTACAATAGAGTTTGTCAAGCAAAGGAGAGCGGGCTATTTTCCAGGCCAGGGCATGCTCCCGTCCGCCACTGCCGATCAACAAAATTTTCATGCGATCTGCAACCGTTGCACGGCACCACGCTCTTGCACATGGCTTTCCAGCAGTTCGGCAACATCTTCCGCCTGCACCCGTCCATACCAGACCCCTTCGGGATAGACCACCACCGTCGGTCCCTGATCACACGGGCCCATGCAGAATGTTCCGGTCACCTGCACGGTACCGAACAGACCACGCTGTTCCACCTCGTTCATGAAGGTTTCAAAGAGCGGACGGGCACCCAATGCGGAGCAGGAACCACGGGGGTGACCTTCCGGGCGTTGGTTCATACAAACAAAAAAATGATGTTTCGGTTTCATTGCACTTGTTCTCCTCTATCCAATTACCGTAACTTACTGCTGAAATCACCCAAGGCAAGCGTGCAGAGCGCATTGTGAAATTCCTTGAGGCGTCTGTCAAGTTTGCGATATAAGCGATAAAGATGGTTTGCAGCACCAGGTCCGGAAATTTTTGTCTGCAGGTGGCAAGGCGAGTCTTGCTTTATGGGAAAATTATGATATGCTAATGTTCCCTTCGCTGCTCTGGGAAGCAATTACGGACAGCGATACATAAATCAAGCACTTAGAAGCACATCTGGCAGCCCGGGTCGGGTCATGTTGGCCACTTTTTCCCGCTGTCCTGTTGGCAAGTCAAATTTTTTTGCAAATCAATCCTGACACGTGAAGGAGAAGCAGTTATGCCGAGTTTTGAATTGAATGGACACACCTATGAAACCGACGAAGATGGCTACCTCATCAATCTGAGCGATTGGAGCGAAGATGTTGCCAAACATCTCGCGGTTACCGAATCGGTGGAAATGTCCGAAGCGCACTGGGAAGTGGTCAATTTCCTGCGTGAGTATTATGAAGAGTACAAGATTGCCCCCATGATCCGCATTCTGACCAAAGCCATCGGTAAAAAGCTGGGCAAAGAGAAGGGTAACACCAAATATCTGTATGATCTCTATCCCGGCGGACCGGCCAAGCAGGCCTGCAAAATCGCTGGGTTGCCCAAACCGACCGGTTGCGTCTGATTTTTTTTGCTCCGGTGGTTGTCAGCAGCATCAGCACCATCCCGATCCGTACCGTACTTGCAATGGCACCTGTGCCGGAATTTTTATTCCGGCACGGTGTTGATTGCCCATTCCATCACCCTTTTTGATGGGGAGGCCGGATGCTTACTGTCCTTGCTTACCTCGTGGTAGGGATTTTTTTGATCGGCTTTGCTCACCGCATCTGGCTGTATGCCAGTTGCCCGGCACCTTTGAAAATTCCTACGACACCCGCACCCGTCACCACGACTGGCGTGGTATGGCGTCTGTTTACGGAAGTCGCTTTTTTCAACAGTCTGTTCAAAGGGGATAAGTGGGCCTGGGCGGGTAGTTATGCCTTTCACGGTGCCCTGGTGTTGGTATTGATCCGGCATCTGCGATATTTTGTCGACCCCCTGCCCGAATTTTTTGCCCATGTGCAAATTGCCGGGATTGTTGCCGGTCTGGTCATGGTGGGTGGTCTTGGTTTGTTGCTGTTGCGACGTTTGATCATTGACCGGGTGCGCTACATCTCTTCGCCCGCCGATTATCTTTGGCTGTTGCTGCTGTTGGGAATCGGCGGCAGTGGATTGCTGATGCAGTTTTGTGTGCGACCGGATATCGTCCACATCAAAGCAGGCATGATGGAAATGTGGCATTCGACCGAAGCCTCTTTGCCGACGATGATGGCGGGTGATTTTATTTTCCTGGCCCATCTGATCATGGTAGCGGCTCTGATCGTGCTGTTTCCCTTCAGCAAGTTGATGCATTTGGGGGGCATCTTCTTCAGTCCGACCCGCAATCAGGTCGATAATCCCAGAGAAAAGAGACATGTCAACCCCTGGGCATCCAACTAAGGAGTCGATTCGTGGCTGACTATTCCGTTCCGGAACTTCAGGAGGATATCAAAACCCCGGCCCTGGCGGTCGGCACCATGGAACACCTGAAGCCCTATCCGGCCATCGAAAAACATATGGTGCCGTTGGGTTTCCCAGATAAACGGGTCGACAATTGGCAGCAAAAAGGGATCGAAAAACTGGGGGATATGCTGAAAAAATATCGCTCCCTGCAAGTCTACCTGGATATTTGTGTCAAGTGCGGTGCCTGTGCCGACAAATGCCACTATTATCTCGGCACCAAAGATGCCAACAACATGCCGGTACAGCGTGCCGAATTGATGCGCAGCGTCTATCGCCGTTATTTTACCCCGGCGGGCAAACTGTTTCCCGGCGTGGTGCGTGCCGCCGATTTTGATGAAGAGACGCTCAACAAATGGATCACCTATTACCATCAATGTTCGCAATGTCGGCGTTGTTCGGTCTTTTGCCCGTATGGTATTGATACCGCCGAAATCACCATGGCGGCCCGTGAAATCATGGATGCCATTGGTGTCGGACACAAATACAGCACCGAAATCATCTGCAAGGTTCATGATGTTGGCAACAATCTGGGCATTCCCAAACCGGCCCTGAAAGGAACGCTGGAGTTTCTCGAAGGGGATATACTGGAGACTACCGGCCATGAGGTGCGTCTGCCATTGGATGAAGAGGGTGCCGAGGTGTTGTTGGTGGCTCCTTCGGCAGACTTTTTCAGTGAGCCGCATATTCAGTCGTTGATGGGTTATGCCAAGGTGTTTCACCAGGCTGGTATTCGTTACACGATCAGTTCCATCGGTGCGGAAGCGGCCAATTTTGGTATGTTTATCGGCAGCTTTGCCCAAAAACAGAAAATTGCCAAGCGTATTGCCGACCAGGCCAGAGAGTTGAAAGTAAAACGGATTGTGGTTGGCGAGTGTGGTCATGCCTGGCGGGTGGCCTACAGCTTCTGGAATACCCTCAACGGTCCTTTTGATTTTCTTGATCCACGCTACCCGGTACCCCAGCATGTCTGTGAGTTTACCTATGACCTGCTGAAGCGGGGTGCCTTGACCCTGGATAAAGAGGCCAATGATCAATATGTCGTGACCATGCACGACTCCTGCAACGTAGCGCGGGCCAGTCGCATGGGGGATCAACCGGGAGGACAGTTTGAAATTCCCCGCGCCTTGATCCGTGCCGCCTGTCACCATTATGTGGAGATGGATCCGGACACCACCCATGAAAAAACCTTCTGTTGCGGTGGTGGTGGTGGCGTCTTGACCGATGAATTGATGGATCTGCGCGTGGCCGGAGCCCTGCCCCGCGTGACGGCGCTCAAACAGGTGATGAAAAAGGATAAAGTCAATTTTATGGCCCTGATTTGCGCCATCTGCAAAGCGCAATTTACCAAAATATTGCCTTTGTATCACATTCCGATGGAGACGGTGGGCGGGGTACATCAGTTGGTCAGCAATGCCATTCAATTGGGAGCCAAAAAAGGTATTGTCTGATTGGCCTGTCCGTGCTATTGCATACAAGCGTCGGGGGATCTTCTGATCCCCCGCCTTGTTTTCAGCTTCTGCTCTTTTTGCCTCTCTTGTTACCAGACTTCCTTAATTCCGTAGGAGAAACGAACCATGTCCAGAGCGAATGGACGACGCGCTGATCAGTTGCGTCCAGTCACCTTGACACGCCATGTCAGCGCCCATGCGGAAGGCTCGTGTTTGATCGAGTGTGGCGCGACACGGGTATTGTGTACCGCCTCGGTGGAAGAACGGGTACCCAGTTGGATGCGGGAGCAAAATCGGGGTTGGGTGACCGGTGAATATGGCATGTTGCCCCGTGCCACCCATGATCGTACGCCCAGAGAATCTTCCCAAGGCAAACAGGGGGGGCGCACCCTGGAGATTCAACGGTTGATTGGCCGGTCGTTGCGTTCGGTAGTCAATCTGGAAATGCTGGGCAAGCGTACCATTTGGATTGATTGTGATGTGTTGCAGGCAGACGGCGGAACACGCACGGCCTCGATCACCGGTGGTTTTGTCGCTTTGATGGATGCCTGTTCCTGGCTCAAAGAGAAGGGCCGCATTAAAAATTTGCCGGTCAGCGATTTTCTCGCCGCCATCAGCTGCGGTTTGGTCGATGGCCAGCCGATGCTGGATCTGGACTATGGCGAAGATTCCCGTTGTGGTGCCGACATGAACTTTGTGATGAACGGCGCGGGACGTTTTGTTGAGGTACAGGGCACGGCGGAAGGGTATCCTTTCTCCCGCGAGGAGTTTGAACAGTTGGCCAAAATGGCGGAAAATGGCATCGGCCAGTTGATCGCCATCCAGCGCCGTGTGCTTTTGCAGTCGGTAAGCGGCTAATTTTATTGGTGATCAACAAACGCATGGCAAGCACAGCAACCATTCATATCATCGGTGCCGGATTGGCCGGTTCCGAAGCTGCCTGGCAACTGGCACAACGGCAAATTCCGGTCATTTTGTATGAGATGCGCCCGGCGCAAAGCACACCGGCCCACCAAACAGGCTATTGTGCGGAGCTGGTCTGTTCCAACTCCCTGCGCGCCGATGACCCGCAACGCAACGCCGTCGGCGTGTTGCATCAGGAGATGCGTCTGCTGGATAGTCTGATCCTGCATACAGCCGATCGCCATCGTCTGCCAGCAGGGGGCGCTTTGGCCGTCGACCGGGAGGGATTTGCTGCGGCAGTCAGCGAACAGTTGCAACAACACCCTTTGATCACCCTGGTACGCCAGGAGCTGCCGGCCCCCCCGGCAGAGGGTGTCACCCTGATTGCTTCCGGTCCCCTGACCTCCCCCGCTTTGAGCCGTTGGCTGGAAGAGCTGTTGGGGCCGCAACTCTCCTTCTATGATGCCCTGGCACCGATCGTTGCCTACGATTCGATCGATTTTAGCCAATGCTGGAAACAGTCCCGCTACGACAAAGGAGGAGACGATTATATCAACTGTCCCCTGGATAAAGAACAGTATGAAACCTTCGTTGCGGCGCTGCTGGCTGCCGAGCAGGTGCCCTTTAAATCCTTTGAGAAGGTCAACTATTTTGAAGGTTGCCTGCCTATCGAGGTAATGGCCGCTCGTGGCATACAGACGTTGCGCTTTGGTCCGATGAAGCCGGTCGGGCTGTTCAATCCGCACCAGGGCGGCAAAACACCCTATGCGGTGGTGCAGTTGCGTCAGGATAACCGGTTGGCAACCCTCTGGAATATGGTTGGTTTTCAAACCAAGTTGACTTGGCCGGCACAAAAAGAAATTTTTCGCATGATTCCCGGTCTGCAACAGGCGGAATTCATGCGCCTGGGGGCCATTCATCGCAATCTGTTCATCGACAGCCCCCGCTTATTGACACCCCATCTTGCCCTGCGTAGCCACCCCAATCTGTTTTTTGCCGGTCAGATTACCGGCGTCGAAGGGTATGTGGAATCGGCTGCCTGTGGTCTGTTGGCCGGTCTTTTTCTGGCGGAATGGGTAGAGCATGGTAGCGTCAGCCGTTTTCCGCCGGTCACCACCGCGATTGGTGCTTTGTTGACACACATCACCTCCGGTGCCATCGGCCCCTCCTTTCAACCGATGAATATCAATTTTGGTCTGTTTCCGGAATTGCCGCAAACAACCCGTAAAACAGACCGCAAAGCCGCACTCAGTCAACGTGCTTTGCAGGATCTGCAGCAGTGGATCGGGAAAAATGCTTGACACCGCTTCTGTTATATAATAGAAGGGGGTCTGCCGGTCAGTAATCTGGTGGGGCATCTTTCGCACCGCAAACATACGTTAATTACAAAATTGGATCGAAACTTGCTTTACAAGAGACTCGGTCCATTTTTGTGTAAGTTACGTCAATCTGATGACTGTGAGAACGAAGATCATGCTCGTTTCCCGGAAGAATCGTTTGCCCTTGTTGAGTGACTCTGCTCTGCTTACCGAATCCAGCCTGCTCTCGCAGCGCACCATTCGTTATATTCGCCTGCGTCGCTTTTTATACCTTCTGCTGGCCATGGGTCTTTTGACTCTGGTTGCCGTGCAACAGGTTTCTGACGCCAGCACCCGCAACCATCAGACCGCCTCCGATTATTTGACCTGGTTGTTGCGTGGTGATGAGTCGCAAAACAGCCTCAAGACGGAGCGCGCCGTTCCGGGAGCCCCCCTGCTGGCCTCCCTGCCACGCACCTTGAACAGCGGTGAAGAGAGTGCCTCTTTGCGCATGGATTTTGGTATGACCCGTGCGGTCATCGAACAGGTGCAAAGTGGTGATACCATTTTTAGTGTCCTGCATCGTCATGGCGTGGTACGTCCTCTGGCCCTGGCTGCCGCCAGAGAGGGCAAGGCGGTGGCAAAACGCAATAAGGTCTATCATCTGACCAGGGCCTTTCGCTTGGGCCGCCTGTTGAAGCTGACCTATGATTCGGCCAACCATCTGGCCGCCATGCAGTATCCTCTGGACAATACCCGCACCTTGCACGTGTTGCGCAAAGAAGATGGCTCGTTCGGCAGTGAGGTTCGCCGTGTTCCCCTGGGAGTTCGCGCCAAGGAGAGCGCCGAAGAGGCAGAAGCATCGGTGGTAACCCGTCCCCTGCCCCCCCCTGCTCCGCCACAGAATATGCCTTTGGCGGTACGGGATCTGTTCAGCGGTGCAGCCCGGCAAATTCGCGATACCGTCCGTTCCGGCGATCTGTTGACCACCCTGCTGGCCCGGCATGGCATCAATCAGACGACTGCCTATCAAGTGGCTACAGCCTCCCGCCCGGTGTTCAATCTGGCCAAAATGATCAAGGCGGGTCAGGATGTGCGCCTGGCCATGGATGAGCAGGGAGAGTTGATCGGTCTCTCCTACTCGATGAACCCCGACTCGCTGCTGTGGGTCATGCGACGGGCCAATGGTACGGCTTTCAAGGCCCATGTGCAGAAAAAGCAGTTGGATGTTCAGGTCAAACATATTGCCGGCACCATCGGTGAAGATGGATCGCTGTTTTTGGCGGGCAAAAAGGCCGGTCTTGCGCAGAGCATGGTGGTCAAACTGGCCAATCTGTTTGAATGGGATTTGGACTTTACCCGTGATATTCACGCCGGAGATCAATTCCGGGTCGTGTTTGAGAGCAAATATTTTCAGGGCAAGCGGGAACGGGATGGAGAGATTGTCGCCGCTGAATTTGTCAACCAGGGTCGGGTGTTGCAGGTGTTCCGTTACACGGATCCATCCGGCAACGCCGGCTATTTCGACGCCAAGGGGCAGAGCATCCGTAAAATTTTCATCCGGACTCCCGTGGATTTTACCCGTATCACCTCCCTGTTCAGCAAACACCGCAAACATCCCATCTATGGCTTTACCCGCGCCCACAAAGGGGTGGATTATGCGGCTCCACAAGGTACGCCGGTACGCGCTTCCGGTGATGGCAGGGTTACCTTTATTGGTCGCAAGGGCGATTATGGTCAAATGATCACCGTCCGCCATAACGACACCTATAGCACTGCCTATGCCCATTTGAGTGCCTTCAACCGTAACCTGCGCGTCGGCTCTCCGGTCAAACAAGGGGACGTGATCGGTCGGGTTGGCACCACGGGGGCTTCAACCGGTCCGCATCTGCATTATGAGGTGCGTGTCCATGATGAGCCGGTCAATCCCCTTTCCATTCAGCAAATCATGGCCAATCCGGTCTCAGCCCGCTTCGCCGAAGATTTTCGCCAACACAGCAAACGTGCCATTGCTTTGTTGCACAGCCCGAGCGCCCCTCAGGTGGCCGCCGTTTTCCCCAAAGCAGACGAGCTTGACGATTGACAGCGTATCAACGGTTTGATTGCGGAGTGCAATGACAACGTTGTGGACCATTCAAACACTGCAAACGTGGGGGGTTCCCTGGTTGCAGCAACGTGGGGTCGAGGCAGCGCGTCTGGATTGTGACCTGTTGCTGGCGGAGGCGCTTGGTATGGCGCGTCTCGATCTGTTTCTGGATCCGCAACGCCCGGTGGTCGGTGCAGAGCTGGCCACCTTCAAGCAGTTCATGCAGCGACGCGCCCGTCGTGAGCCGGTGGCCTATATTTTGGGAAAACGTCACTTTTGGCGTCACGAATTTTTTGTCTCCCCCGATGTGTTGATCCCCCGCCCGGAGACGGAACTGTTGCTGGAAACTGTTCTCGACCTGTTCCCCCCGCCTGAACAGAAGCAACCGCTGTCGATTCTGGAGGTCGGTGTGGGTAGCGGTGCTTTGCTGTGCAGCCTGTTGTTGGAATATCCGGAAGCGATGGGAACAGGTATCGACATCTCGCCCGGCGCATTGCGCGTTGCCGAAGAGAATGCCCGCCGTCTTGCTTGTCAGCATCGTCTGACCCTGTTGCAGGGTGATTTGCTGCAACCGCTTGACCTGCAGCCTGCGGCCCACACTTTTTCCATTGTTGTGGCCAATTTGCCCTATATTGACCCTGCCGAATGGCCCAGCCTGCAACCGGAGGTGGCGCACTGGGAGCCTCGCCTGGCATTGGATGGGGGTGACAACGGTCTTGCCGTGCTGCAACGTCTGCCGGCAGCGGTTTTTCCCTGGCTGGCAGATAATGGTTTGTTGGCCATGGAGATCGGTGCCAGTCAAGGGGACAGCATGGCAGCCATCATGCGGGCAGCCGGTTTGCGGGAGGTCATGTTACGTCTGGATTATGGGCGTTTGCCGCGGGTATTGACCGGGCGTCGTTGAGAGCCTACGCTTTTTGGCTCCACTGGGAAGGACGGGCCGATTCAACGGCATAGTGGCTGTGTAACGCCCTGTTGCGGCGATTTTCTGAAAAGAGCTGTGCGGCCACTTCCGCTTTATGGGCCTGCAACGCGGCCTGGATTTCCGGCAGGCGTTGCATCAATCTGTGCAGCCAGGTACGCAGATAGAGCCGTTCTCCTGCCGAGGCATCCTGCATGGCAGCAGCGGGCAACTGCTCCAAGGTGGTCATCTCCTCATCCCATTCACGGGCCAAAAAACCGACCTCTTCTGCCGACAAACGACCCGGGTCGTGCAGACGGTCGAGAATGGTCTCCATACGGGTGAGAATGGCTCTCATGCGATGCCACCGCCAACCAGGCGACGGTTGACATCCGGTTCGGCAGCCGCATTATCTTGCGTCTGTTTGACTTGCCGCACCGCCTCCCGCCACCCTTCCAACAGGGTATTCATATTGCTGATCACGATGCGTATGTGGGAAAGATCCTGGGTGATATTGGCCTGGGTCAGTCGATTGATCATGAAACCATAGAGTTCAAAAAGCTGGACGGCCAAATCTTCGCCTTTTTCAAAATCGAGGGTATTTTGCAACTCAGCGATAATCGCCAGACCGCGGCGCAGATACATTTTGTGTTCGGAGAGATTTTTGGCTTCCATTTCGCTGATGGATCGCTCCAAAAAGCGAATCGCACCCTCATACAAGAGGATGAGCAGATCCTCCCGCGAGGCAGTATTGGCCCGGGAAGTTTTATAACTGCGCAACCCATACGACATGGCAAGCCTTTAATTACCCTTCCGCCTGACTACTCTCGAGCCCCCGCCAACCATCGAGCAGAATGCGCAGGTTGGTAATCACCTGTTGCACATACTGGACATCATGGGTGAGATCGGCCTGAGCCAAATTTTCCAGCATGAAATTATACAGCTCATTCAATTGATTGGAAACAGCGGATCCTTGGCTGAAATCCAAAGTGCGCTGAAACTCTTCAATGATGCGCCGACCACGACCGAGAGCCTCTTTGAATTCATCCACCATTCCCCCTTCGCAGGCAGTGGCTGCCTGTTCCAGGAAACGTATGGCTCCCTCATAGAGTTGGATCAAAATTTCCAGGGGGGAAAGATCGTCAACCTCCGATGTTTCCACCTTGCGGCCAGTTACCTCCATATCCATTTCTTATACCATTTCTGCCTGTTGGTCACTAAAAAAATTACGACAACTTGCTCAACGCGGAGGTCATGGCAGAACCGGCACTGTTCAACTGACTGACCAACTGCTCCAGGTTGGAATATTTCAGGGTAAGTTGCTGACGCACCTTTTCCAGACGAGAATTTTCACGGGCAATATCCTTGTCGAGGCGATTCATGCGCGACTGGATGCCACTGCTTTGGGCAGTAAAGCTGCCGGTCACACTGTTGGTCATGCCATCAAAGGTACTTTTCAGGCGATAGGCCAGACCGGCGTTATAACCGGTGCCAACCTGCGCTTGCGTGTTGCTGAACAGGGATGCCAGACCACTGTAATCCGATTGCAGCGCCGAATCGAGAGCGGTGCTGTCAAAACTGATCAAGCCGGTTTTGGAGTCGGTACGCAGACCGTATTCGGCCAAGGCGGAGCGGGTCAGATAATCGGTGGCACTGGTTGCTCCGACCTTGTGGGTACGGGTATTGAGCGCGTTGCGCATCTGCGTGACGGTGGTGCGCGCCAGAGAGACACCGGACAAGGATCCTTCCCGGTTATCGTTGACATATTTGACCACCGTATTGTAGGCATCGACAAACGCCGTCAGATTATTCTTGACGGTGGTGGTATCGTTGGCAATGGAGAGGGTAATTGCTGTTGAGCCGGTGGTATCGACAGCGCCGGCAACGACGGTCGCCCCGGTGGTTGCTTTAAGCTGCAAGGAGACACCGCTCAAGGCGGTAGAGGTTGTATTGCTGGTACTGCTGACATCCACCCCATTCAGTTTGAACAAGGCATTTTGTGCCGGCACGGTGTTGTTGAAGCTGGTCAACGTACCACTGCTGGCAAAGTTGAGACTGGTGCTATTGGTGACCGAAATGCGGGCCACATCGCCAGTTCCGGGATTGTACATGCCGCTGTCGCGGGCGGTCAGCACCAGGCGGTAGGCTGACCCGTCATACATCACGCCGGCAGAGACCCCATCCTCCGCGGTGCCGTCTGCTGCCTGATAGGTGATGTTGTTGATCATCGAGGCAATATCAGAGAGCGTTTTGCCATCCAGATCGGCTGCAGAAAAGCCACTGGTATTGGCATCCGTACCGTAGGTGACGCCATTGTAGGTAAAGCTGAAGTTGGAGGCGGAGCCACTGATCGAATCGCTGCTGCTGGTGACACCGGAGCTGGCACCCAGGGAGGCATCACCCAACACCCAGGTATCATTGGTGGCCAGACGGGCCACATGCAGGGTGTGGGTACCGGAGATGGCGGCACTGCCAGCGGTCGCGGTCAGCTTGTCCGTATCGGACGAAGAGACGGTATGGGGAGCCCAGGAGCTGGAATATTGCAGCGTGGCGACCTTGCTGGCCAAATCGGTCAATTTGGATTTAAAGGCGGCCAGGGTGGTTTTTTGCTCGGCCAGTTTGGCCTTGGCTGTCTGATAGGAGGTCAATTGGCCCTGCTGGGCTTTCATCAATTGATCGACCATATCGGAAGGCAAACCGGATGCTAAACCTCCGAAGGAGATACTGCCGGTTGAGGATGTTGCCATGTCTTGCTCCTTGCCATCAATCTTGAGAGGGGGTTACCCACTCGGAAGCGGATGATTGCTCACCCGTCAGCATCTGTTGTAATGCCCGCATTTTTTCCAGCAATCCCCATGCCTGTTCGCCGGGAAGAGAGGCACAGGGCGCTGCCCCTGCCACGCTGATCAGCACACCTTTGCCATTTTCTGCCGAAAGGGCCACTTCTACCGAGGAGAGACGGGCCAGCAACAGATTGGCCTCATCCACCAACGAAGCGACGGTTGCCACGCCTGCTCCCCACTGGGTGGGCTGCAGGCCATACTCTTCACTCTCTCGCTGCGACACAGGCTGTGCTTCGCCACGCCACCCGGCAAATGTTGCCGCTTTGACGGTTTTTCTTTCCCGTGACCGCCGACAGGCGGCACCAGACATACCCATGATCGACTCCTCTCGACTGTTACCACAACGATACTTGAATGACCACCCTGTCTGCAAGCGGTATCGGTCGGAAAAAGGCAACACCTGAGCAAAAAAAGCCGTCTGGTGCCGTACTTTACATAACTTTACCGCTCCGATCCGCCGCAGGCGGATCAAGGAGCGGTATTGACCGTTACCGAGTCGCTTGTCTTATGACAACACCCTGTTATTGGAGCAGCTGCAAAGCCAGCTTCGGCAGCTGATTGGCCTGCGCCAACACGGCTGTCCCCGCCTGTTGCAGAATGGTTTTTTGCGTCAGATTGGCGGTTTCCGAGGCAATGTCCGCATCCAGAATACGGGAACGGGCTGCCGACATGTTTTCCACCACATTGTTCAGGTTGGCAATCACCGCGGCGAAACGATTTTGCAGCGCCCCCAGATTGGCCCGCTCACGGGATACTTTGTCCAAAACCGTATCGATCAGACCAATGGTACTCTCGGCGGCGGAACGGGTACCGATCAGATTGGGATAGGCCAGCTTTTTGGTGACCCCATCGGTACTCAAGGCTGTTGTGCTACCACTCAGGTAACTGGTTTTGGCCAAACGGTAGCCGAAAAGCAACGTGGAACCATCACTGCTCAGCTTCTGCGCACTGCCGCTCAATATGCTGTACTTACCCAACGCACTCAAGCGCATATCCATGATTGAAAAAGAGATGGCCTGCCCCTCTTTCGCCCCCACCTGAAGCACCATTTTCGGTTCGGTGAGAAAATTGCCGGTCAACATGGAAAAACCGTTGAACTGGGTATCGTTGGCAATCCGGTTGATCTCGCTCAACAACTGGTTTAATTCCAATTGCAGATCCACGCGATCACTGGAGGTCATGGTACCGTTGGCGGACTGCACAGCCAACTCGCGAATCCGCTGCAGGGCATTGACGCTCTCGTTCAGTGCCCCTTCCGCCACCTGGGCCATGGAGATGCCATCATTGGTATTGCGCACCGCCTGCGACAGCCCTTTGACCTGGGCGGTCATGCGGGTCGAGATGGCCAGACCGGCGGCATCATCCGAAGCGGTGTTGATCCGCATGCCAGAGGCCAACCGTTGGAAAGTGCGGGTCAAGGATTCGTTGACAATGCCGATATTGCGCTGGGCATTGATCGAATGAATGTTGGTATTGAGAATCAGAGCCATGATTTCATTCCTCTTTCGGCTGCCAATGTGTTTTAAACCGCCATCATTTGTTGCTGTTGGGCAAATTCCCGCATCGCCTTTTCTTTTGCCTGACGCCGCATATCAACCGGTATCAACGGTTGCCGTGCCGAATAATCGGGGGCCAAAATCTGTTTGCCACGTCGATTATGCACATTCACCAGCACCGGCGCCGCCAGATTGGTGCGTACCGCTTCCGGCTGGCCATCCGGCACGTTGACCAGACTGAAAACCTCCACATCTTCGCTCCGTTCCAAGGCAATCCGTGCGGAATCTTCATCCGAAATCGTGAAATCCAGATTGGTGAAAAATTCAAACGGATTGATCACGATAAACGCCACCTCCGGTTCATCAACCGACTGCAACCAGTAGAACGCCGACTCCTCAGCATAAGGAAAGAGGAGGAACCGCTTGCTCGCCGGAAAACCCATCAAGCCTTCTTCCAGACAGATCAGATCCTCTTCCCCAAAGTTCAGAGAACCAAACCGAGTGCCTTGAACCTCCATTGA
Source organism: Magnetococcales bacterium WMHbinv6 (assembly GCA_002753135.1). Classification (GTDB taxonomy): domain Bacteria; phylum Pseudomonadota; class Magnetococcia; order Magnetococcales; family Magnetaquicoccaceae; genus Magnetaquicoccus. The sequence goes on from PDZV01000020.1 coordinate 21,659, forward strand.
ACTCTCCCCAGATACTGAGTGACGATCCATTCACATTGCCAATGATATTACTTCAACAACTGCAGCGCCAACTGCGGCAACTGATTGGCCTGGGCCAAAATGGCGGTACCGGCCTGCTGCAGGATCGACAGTTTGGTCAGGTTGGCCGTCTCTGCCGCGATATCGGCATCGAGAATGCGCGACCGTGCGCCGCTTAAGTTTTCCACCACATTGTTCAAGTTGGCAATGTTGGAGGTGAAACGACCTTCGATGGCACCCAACTCACCGCGGGTGCTGGAAACCCGGTTGATCGCTTCCAGAACGATGCTCAACATCCGACCGGCTGCTTTCTGGCCAGCCAAAGGCGGGTTGTAGGGTTTGGTACCACCGGCATCGGTATTGGGCGGATCAAACTCCAGCGTCGGATCGGTGGGAATGGTCTTGCCGGTCACATCGATCAACGGCACGGGCGGATAGCTGTTTTGGCCATCGGTATTGACCATCCACCGCGGCACGGTCACTTTTTCACCGGCTTTGGGTTGCGGTGCCGCAGCAGCGGCGGCATCACGTGCAGCCAGCACTTTGGCCATGTTGGTGGCAGCGGTTTGCGCATCCGCAACCGTACCACCGGAAGCAGCGGCGGCCACACCGGCGGCGGCAATGACTTTGGCATTTTCAAAGGTCAGATTTTTTTTGCCATTGGTTCCGGCATCGGCCTCTACTGCCGCACGGGCAATGTCATCGATAGCCCGACCTTTGCTGATCTGTTCGCTGAAGGTACGGATCACTTTCAGAATGTTGCCCACCGGCACATCCTTGATCACCAGATTGCCACCGGAATCCTTGAAACGAACCGCCTGGTTGACCACGTCGGTGGCATCGGCTGCATTTTTGATGCTGCCGGAAGTGTCACCGGCCAACAGCACATAGCCGGAGGGAACCCCTTCCGTGCTGGAATAATCCCGGTTGGCCACATACATGCTCACCGCCAGCACCCGTGCTTTGTCGGTATTGTCGGCAAAAACCTGATAGCTCATCAGGGACTCAGCGGCCACCACGGCACCGATCACATTATCGATGCTGGCACCACCGGCAATTTTGGTCACACCGTCAACGGTCAACCCTTTGGCCGCATTGATTGCCGCCTCCAGGATCGGGTCGCCTGAGGGCACACCGGCACCGGTCAGAATGGTGGTCACTTCAGCCACCGTCGGCGGCTCACTGAGGGTATTGCCTGCCCGTGCTGATTCCAGAGCCTGCACAGCCGTCGAAGCAATCGAGGTGGAGACCGCTCCAGAAATAGCCGTCGCATCGGCAACCGTTGCACCGGCAACAACGGCCATGTTGCGCGTCACGTTGCTGGCCAACAGGGTGTGGGTATAGGGCTGCGTGGCGGCCTGGCTGTTGTCACCACTGGCCACGGCATTGACCATGGTGGCCAAGGCGGAGGAAAACAGTTTGGAACCTTCCAGCGGCGGATTGGGAACCGTGATGGTCAACCCTTCAACCTTTTTATTGTTCAGCGAGGCAGGGCTGTTGGGATCCACGGCAACCGGCTGTGCCATCAGGGTTCTTGCCCGGGCATCGGCCAGGTTGACCTGAATGATCTGACCCTCTTTGGCACCAACCTGGAACAACAACGGATCCTGACCACCTTTCAGCATGGCCCAACCGTTGAACTCGGTCTCCTGGGAGACCCGGTCGATTTCCGACAACAACTGGTTGACCTCTTCCTGCAGGCTCTGCCGGTCGGAATCACTGTTGGTGGCATTGGCCGCCTGCACGCTCAGCTCACTGATCCGTTGCAGCATGTTGGCATCTTCGGCCATGGCCCCTTCGGCCACCTGGGAGACGGAGATACCGTCGTTGGCGTTACGGATTGCCTGGGTCAAACCACGGATTTGCGCAGTCATACGGTTGGTGATACCCAGACCAGCGGCGTCATCGCCTGCCGAATTGATGCGCAACCCGGAGGAGAGGCGTGCATAAACCTTGTTCAACGCACCGGTGCCAGTGGCCATGTGCCGCTGTACGGTAAGGGAAGGAACGTTGGTGTTGATATAAAGTGGCATTGTCGTGATCCTCTATCGTTGCTCTGTTCGTTATGACTGCATGTCCGTTTAAATAATGTCGGTGCCGCGGGTCAGCCCGCTGCGGCCATTCTTGCTGGGGCTTGCTCTGTGCGATTCCGTGCCCGTCGGCGTTGTTGGCTAACGCGCCGTGCCTCCCGTTCCTTCAGGTAGGTCGCCTGCATGTGCGGCGGAATCAACAGCTGCCGCGGTGAATATTCTTTGACTAAAATTTGCCGACCCTGGCGATTTTGCGTGTTCACCACCACCGGTCCGGCCAAATTGGTGCGCATCTCTTCGGGGCGTCCCTCCGGAATGGTCACCAGGGTAAAAATTTCCACATCCTCCGGACGTGCCAACTGCAAAATCAAGGCATCCTCGTCCTGCACCACAAACTCCAGGTGGGCAAAAAAGTCGAAAGGATTGATGACGATAAACGCAATCTCCGGCTCGTCGATCGACTGCAACCAGAAGAACGAAGAGTTTTCGCCATAAGGAAACAGGATGAACCGACGGCTCATGGGAAAACCCAACAAGCCCTCATTGATCAGGATGATCTCTTCCTCCTTAAATTCCAGAACGCCAAATCGGGTTCCCTGAATTTCCATAACTTCTTCTCCACACCCAGATTGTTAGCCCTTTTGTACCGCCACCCGCCTGATTTGCTCGGAGGCGAGTTCCCGTTTTTACACCCTGCTCGCCCGGGAAAGAGGGCGACTTGATCCTGCCGTTAACTGATAAAATCCAGCAGAGAGATATTCAGTACCTGCCGTTCCACGCCGGTCAGCATCTGCAGCGACTGCGAAGCCTTTTGCAACCGGCTCAACACTTCAAAGGCGTCGGCCTCCGAGTTGCCGGTTTTGAGGGATTGCAAGCTCACTTCGTCGGTGGCCAGAATGGAATTGGTGGCATCCATCTGTGTGGAACGCACACCGGTCAGCGATTGATAATCAGAGGTTTGCCCCCGACCTGCATCGAGACGGGCCAACTGAATACCGACATCATTGGCATCGCCGCGCAACAGGGCACCACGCAAGGCGGCCAAGGCACCCAAGACATTGATACCACGACCAACGCTGCCACCCCCTTCGATCAACTCCGCACCAGAAACATTGCCCGGCAGGGTACGACCACCGGTGACCTGGATCGGACGATCCTGTTTGCCACCCTGGTAGGTCGGAACAACTTCAAAGAAAAACACATCCCCCTCTTTGGGCGGGTTCACAATGGTGAAGGTGACGCCATTGCCCAGATCCACGTAGGCGGGTTGACCGGCGACGGCAGCTTTCGCTTTGGCAGGAGATTGGTCGATCCCATTGATATTGATAGCATACTCACCCGTGCTGGCCAGATAGCTCATCTTGATGCTTAAGGGGAGATCATTCATTTTGGTTCCTGCCGCCACCTGCGCCGAAAAACCGGTGGTCACATCGACAGTGGAAGGGGTGGTGGCACCATCGGCGGCCAACAGTGTCGGCGTTGCTTTGTAGTGGGCACCATCCCGGACGACCGAGAAGGAAAGATTTTCCCCATTCAGTAACGTACCGCCCATATTGAAAGTTACGCCATTACCCAGGTCCAGATAGTCGGACATACCGGAGCGACTGATCGGGCTGACCGGCAAAGCTTGCCGCACACCATTGACATACACATCGTAGCTGCCGGTGGTCGTCGGTGAGATGGTATAGGTGGTGGCTGCACCGGTTTGGTCAGTCGGCACGGTAAACGAATCGCTGACTGAGGCGACAAACCCTTCTGGAGCGGTATGGTCCGAACCGGTCCCTTTGCCCTGCACACGGACAGCGGTTGCTGCCAGATTGCCATCGTCAAACGGGGTAACGGTCCGACTGCCGCCGAACAGCGGCACGCCGTCCATCTCCTGGTTGGCAATGGTTAAAATGTTCTGATAGATGCCCAGGGCAGAAATGGCCGCCCCTTTGAGCAGCTCAGGGTCATTGGCCGCCGTACCCGGCGAAAACTGCATGGCCAGTTCATAAGCTGCCATCATGCTGTCGTGCATGACACCGATACTTTTGTCACCATTCTGCAGACGCTGCGCAGCCAGATCGGTGGTCCGTTTCAAGCTGGTCACCCCGGAAAGATCGGCAGAAAAGAGCAGATCCCGGAAGGTACCTGACGGATCATCCGACGGTCTTTGCATGCGCAGTCCGCTGGTGCTTTGCAGTTGTGCCTGCAGCAACTCCTGCTGCTGGGCTTGCAGAGCAGTCATGCCGGCGGAATACATCATATTACTGGTAACACGCATGGTCTGATCTCCGTATTCAGCTCGTTAACCCACCATATTGATGATGGTTTGCATCATCTGGTCGGCGGTGGTGACCATTTTGCTGCACCCTTGGAAAGTCCGTTGGTAACGCAACAAATCGGTCAACTCTTCCTCCATGGAAACGCCGGAAGTGGATTGGCGTAATGTTTCCAGAAAATCCTGGGCCGCTTGTTGTGCGCTCATGGACTCTTTGTTCTGATTGATCACCGCTCCCAATGCACCACTGACAGCGGCATAATGGCCGGTCAACGTTGCCGTTTGGTTGCCGATCAACACCTTCACATCACGCAAGCGGCTGTAGGCCAAGGCCCCCAGGTTATCGCCATCATCGAAAGTGGCGCTGGTGATACGGGTGGGATCGTTTGGATCACCATAAACCGCCACCATGCGGCCAACGCCCAAGGTATTGGAATCATCGATCAGCGCCGGATTAACCCCCATATCGCGTGCCGCCGTACCACTGAACAGCACACCCATACCGAAGGCGGTCAACATATTGGAACTATCCGACAAGGTTCCATAATATTGACCCGTTGCCGACTGAATGCGCAGATGGTTGTCCGTGGTGACCGAAGCACTCATGTAACCGGTGTTGCCATCCTGATCCGTGGCATTATTAATCGCATCCACCACATCTTGTATCGTCATCGATCGGGTGACACTTATCCGAACGATATGGTCCAAATGATTAGCGTCTTTACCGACCGCGAAAACCATCTCGCCATCCTGGCTACGGGAAAAATCGACCGGGGCTCCTGAATAGAGCGGTGAGGTGGCGTCGGTTACCAGGGCATTGATCGGCGTCTGCAGGCTGGTGCCCAAAGCAAACGCCCCGGTTTGGCTGGTGTTCATGTTCTGGCCAACGGTCGTGCTGCCGATCAGATTGAACTGAAAGCGAATTTCGTCAGCCAAATCCTGCAACTGGGTGGCAAAGCCATTTTTGCCGTTGATCAGGGTATCCCGCACTTCGATCAGACCACCCAGTTCACCACCCTGGATGCGCAGCACATCCCGACCATCCAGGGTAATGCCTTTAAAGTCGGTGGTTTTGCTTGGATCGGTCGGGTCCAGGGCATTTTTTACCGTACTGCGGGCCAAAGTCGCCGCATGCACGGAGTCAGCCAGCAAACCTTGCCCACCGCCCATCATGATCTGCATGCCGTTGTTGGGCATATCCAAGGTTTGGATATTGACCAGCTTGCCCAGCTCCAGCACCATCTGGCGGCGTTGATCCAGCAAATCAAGCGGCGCATCGCTGCCACCGCGACCGGTGATCACGGCACTGATATCGCGAACGGCTTTCAAACGGGCGTTGATATCGTCGAGCAGGACATCCACTTCCTTATCCACCGGGGTCAACAGACCGGTCAGGGTGGTATCCATCTTCTGGATATAGTTGGCAACACTCTGGCCACGGGTAATAAATTCCTCCCGGTTGACCGGGTTGGTGGGATTATCCACCAGATAATCGGCGGCGGTGAACAGATCACCCAAGCGGCTGTTCAGCCCCTCTCCTGCCGACTCATTGAAAATATTTTCCATCTGCTCCAGAAAGCGGGATTTGGCATCCAGGCTGCCTGTCTCCGACATGCCCAACTCCTGGCGGCGGTCCAGCAAATGGTCCAATTGCCGGGAAATATCTCTGATTTGAACACCCAGACCCATCGGGGCATTGACTTGGGTCACTTTCTGCCGCGAATAGCCCGTGGTATTGGCATTGGCAATATTGTGGGAGATGGTCTGCAATGTGGTTTGCGACGCATATATTCCCGATTGCGATGTGTTCAAAATGTTATTGACAGACATGCTGAACTGGACTCCCATTCGTTTCGTTTCTCCATCCACTCACACCTTATTCACCAGGCAGGAGTGGCGATGCCTTCCCTTATGCACCCAGTATGCCAATCACAGAATGGGGTGTTTTATCCGTAGTGGATGCTGAATTTCATCTTTGCAACCATATGATTTTATACGATAAATTTAGACTGATAAATTTCACTAACCATGGCATGGGTCGCTTTTTTCCCACCGTGGTGGGCAAAATCCACGAATAGGACCGAATCTGCCCGGGGCTTGTCGGCAATTCTTGCCCGATCTCAATAACCTCTGAAGTTCCGTAATCATGGACCATTTGTTCCCACACCCCATGCAGGGATGACGTGTTGCCGGGATCGTGCTATGGTGGGCAAAGGCTGGGGTATCGGCAGGATACCGCCGGGCCTGGGCGTGTTGACCTTCGATTTGCGGTGAAACTTCTCATGAATTATTCTCCTCACACCAATGTGGCCATCCGGGCTGCCCGACAGGCAGGCAACCGTGCGGCTGAACTTTTTTCCCGGCGGCATGAACTGGAAGTGCGCAACAAGGATCATGGCGAATGGGTCAGCAACGCCGATACTGCCGTCGAACGGGAAATTTTGTATCACCTGAAAAAAGGTTACCCGCAGTATGGAATTGTCGCCGAAGAGAGCGGGCGGCAGGGAGAGGGGTCAGAACGGTATTGGATTGTCGATCCCATCGATGGGACAGACAATTTTATCCATGGTATCCCCCATTTTGCCCTGTCGATTGCCTTGGCGGAAGCAAATGTGCTGTTGACCGGTGTGGTCTTTAATCCGATCAGCAACGAAATGTTCGTCGCGGAACGGGGACGGGGTGCCTATCTCAACGACCGGCGTATTCGCACCGGGCAAAATCGTCTGTTATCGAAAGCCCTGTTGGCAACCGGCTTCCCGGCCAAGCACAAAGAACATTTGCCTGCCTATCTGGATTCCTTCCGGATTCTCTGTGCAGCCAGCCACGGCATTCGCCGCCAGGGCAGCGCCGCGCTGGATCTCTGTTTTGTGGCCGATGATCGTTATGATGGTTTCTGGGAGCAGGGACTCTCCGCATGGGATGTGGCGGCGGGTGCCTTGGTTCTGCAGGAGGCAGGGGGGTTCATTACCGATTTTGCCGGAGAGGATGGGTATCTGCGTTCCGGCAATCTGGTTGCCGCCAATGCGGCCATTCACTCCCGTCTGCTGGAAAAAATTCAATCCTCTGCTCTGTATCGTCCGGCCAAAGAGTCGGCTCTTGTCAGAGAGCCCCCGCCTGCTGCGGGATAAGGATGTGTTGGCTCCTAACCAACCAAAGCCGCCACATCTTCCCGGCGGATGCGCACCTCCTGTTGCGGGAAGGGAATTTCGATGCCCATGCTGGCAAAGGTTTGATTGATGGCGCTATTCAGGCGGTCACGCACCACCCAGCGCAGACTGGGATCCGGCAAAAAGGCCCACAATTCAAAATCCAGCGTACTGGTACCATGCTGCATGAACAGTGCCTCCGGGGCAGGATCAGATAATACGCCGGGCTGCTGCAGGGCCAGATCCAACAGGGCACGTTTGACCGCTTCCACATCGGAACCGTAGGCCACGCCAATCTTGATGACAATGCGCAAGGTGGTATTGGCCAGGGTCCAGTTGGTCACCTCTTTGGTGATCAAATCCCGGTTGGGGATCAACTGCTCCTGATAATCGGTATTGACCACGGTTGTGGCGCGAATGTTGATGCGGGTAATGCGTCCGGTAATGGTATTGCCGATGGTGATCATATCCCCGACCCGCACCGGTCTTTCCAGCAGCAAAATAATCCCGCTGACAAAGTTGGCAACAATTTCCTGCAAACCAAAACCGATGCCGACGCTGATGGCCGCCACCAGCCAACCCACCTTGGCGATATCCAGATGCAGTTCATTCAACGCCGAAAGCAGGCCGACAATAAAAATCAGATAGCGCGAGATGGTCAAGACCGCATAGCGGGAACCGGCATCCAGAGAGAGCCAGGAGTAGAGCAACAGCTCATAAATGCGCGGCAAATGTTTGATCACCCAGCCAACCACCAGCAAGGTAATGGCAAAACGGAGCAGATCGACCAAAGAGACCAACACCAATTGACCATCACTGCCGGTGGTGCTGAAAATGGTCAAACCTTTGAGTGCCTGAAAAAGCTGTTCGTGAATGCCCCAATAGTTGCCCAGCAACAACAAGCCGCCCAGAATGAACAACATGCGCAGCGAATCATTGATCTGACGGGCAATTTGTGTCCGACTGAGGGTGCCGCGCGCCCCGGGTGCCAACACCGTCGGGGCCCGACGGCGGCGGCGGATCAACGATTCGATGGCTGACGCGGTCAGGCGATAGAGGCCGATCATCAGGAAAAAGGTCAACACCGAACGGATTCCGTTATAGGCCAGCCAGGTGGCACCAAAACGATAGCCGGAAATATCCAATACCACCACTACCACCATGAACAAGGTCAACAGGCGACTGACCAACCCCCAATGGCGGGTAAAACGGGCGGTCAGAGAGCGGCGGCCCGGATGATTGGCTGGCAGGGTGTTGAGTTGGGCGTGCGCCAGGGCATGGTGCGGCAAGGGGGCATTGGGATGAATCAAGCGATAGATCACCCAGGCGATGATACACTCAAACAGGGTATATCCCAAACGAGGCAACACCTCATAGTGAAACGGCGGGCCACGAAAGATGACCCAGAGCGGCAAAAAGAGCAGATAGGCCGCCAAGGCCAAACGAATGGAGGCGGACAGAGTGTGGGTCACGGCAAGCGGCAGTTTCAGCACCCGTTGCGCCAAACCACCCGGAGCCAGCAACAACCGGTTGCTCTCCCACAACAGAATAAACAGGGCAATAATCAACACCCCTTCCGTCAACAACAAGCGCAGGACGGGAGGAAACAAAGTGAGCAGGGCCGCTGGCCAGGGAAGCCACTCTCCGGCCAACAGCAGCGTCGCCAGCCAAAGAGGCACAGGCAGCGGCAACAACAGGGTTGCCAGTATGGTGGGTATGGGTACGGATGCAGCCGATGCGGCATGGTTTGCCGCCGGGGCATCCAGCGCCAAACGGCGCAGAGACCGTTTTACCTGCCATAACAGAGGCGGCAACAACAGAAAAAGAGACAGCATGCTCAGCAGAGGCCAGGGTTCCTGCAACGCCAGCCAGGCGGCTTGCCACTGTTCATCGCTGATCGTATAACGCAGCAGAGTGCGCAAGCCGCTGTTGCGGGAGGTGGAAAAAAGCTCCTCCAACAGTTGCTGAAAGAGGGCCATGCTGGGCGGCGGGGCATCCTGAATCCAGAAAATGCGCGACAACAAAAAACTTTCGGTGCGATTCAAGGTGTTGGTCCTCTCCAGGATCAACAGCTGCAATCGTTGTCCCTCCGCTTGCAGATCAAACAGCAACCGTTTTTCTTCACTGAGCAATTGCCGATAGCTGTTGCGCAGTTGCGTGGCCTGTTGGGCAAAGATTTCCCGCTGACGTTCCGGCAAGCCATTTTGCACCTCGGCCAGGGAGGCGGCCCAGGAGCTGTTCAGTTCAGCCAGAGCCGAATCCATCACAAACAGGCGGGGCTGCAGATCGGTCAACTGGCGCAGCAACTCCGGATAGAGCGGCTCGCGCAGATCCCAACGACGGCGATTGAGACGTTTATAATTTTCCTTGAGAATATCTGCCGCCAACCCCTGTGTGCCGAACTGCTGGGTCAAGGTTTCCAGACTTTTCAAGTCGCTTTTTTCATTCTGCAGCAGATGTTCCTGTTCGGAAGCGGCACTGACCACCTCCGTTTGCAATTTGCTGAGATCGGCCCGTTCTTTTTGCAGGCGGGCAATGGTCAACTCCCAACCGGCCAAAAATTTTTGTTCCGGCTCTGTCGCCTGTTGGGCGGCCAACTCTTTGCGGCGCAACACCTCTTGCGAGTTGGTCACGGCAGCAGCCTGCTGATTGTTGAGCGCCTCTTGATAGAGCGTAAATATCTTCTGCTGATATTGGCGGCTGTTTTGCGCCACCTCCAGCTGTTTATCATGCAAGGTGACGGTGGCCATGGCCATATTTTGTTCCGCTTCCCAACGGGCAATGCTGTTTTGGGTCAACAGCAATTCAATACGGGCATTTTCTGCCTGCAGGGTCAGGGAACGTTTTTTATTGCCCTCCGCTTTTGCCGACAAATCACGAATTTGTTGGTAACGGTCCTGCGCCTGCTTCAACCGTTCTTTGGCTGTGATGGTTTTTTCTGGAATTTGTCCCAAGAGCAGTTGCCGTTCTTTGGCCTGTGCCGTCAGGGTATCGACCGCCTGGGTTGCTTTTTCCAAGGCCTCCTGCACCTGTTTGAATGCTTCCGGTGTTGGTTTTTCCGGTGGCCTGGGTGTCTGTTGCTGGGCAAGCTGGTCCAAGGTTTTTTTCAGGCTCTCTTCCTGGGCCTTCCAGTCGGTATGACTGCTGCGCAAGCTCTGCAGCCGCTCCATGGTCTCCAGATATTCCTGCAACAGGGCAACCCGTTTTTGCAACAAAGCCCGCTGCTGTTCCAGGGTTTCCTCCTTGCTCTCTTTGGGCAAACCGTTCAACTCGCTGGTTACGCCCTCGAGCAAAGTACGTAACAGCGTCGGCGGCGGTGACGGATTATCCCACAGGGAGGCCAGCGACAGGGGTGCGGTGGCCGTGCCGCTGCTCCCGGTGGTGGTCGCCGAGACCGGCAAGGTGCCAACCCGTGCCGGAGTGGCTGCCCAGGCTGGAAAAATGGATCCCAAAGCGACCAGCAGCAAAAAAGCGAAACGATACATAATGAGCTTCCACAAGCAAAACAAATGAGACAGATGAGTTACTATAATATAGAAGAGGTGGCGCGCGCCTGTATACCCGGGATGAACGCCGCCAGAGGCAATCCACCGCCCGGCACGGCAAAGGATTGCATTTTGCCGATGAGATTGTTACAACTCCGGCGCATGGGTTGGGAAACCAAATCGGCACCGCACTGTCCAAGAAGCGGTATTGCCCGAATCACCCCGGTTGCCGCCCGGCGTTGCCGCCGGTCTGCATGCCTATCCTGCGAAAGTTGTTGTCGCCATGTCTGCATCCTCCATGACGCTGCCGGTCAGCGGTCTCTCCTGCGGCTCCTGTGCCGCCCGTTTGCAACGCCATCTGCTGCAAACAGCGGGCATTGAACAGGCGCAAGTCAATCTGGCCACCGCACAAGCCACCCTGGCCACCACCTTGCCCTTGGATAACATCATCGCTGCGGTGGAAAGCGCCGGCTTCCGTGTCCCGGAACAGACAACCACCTTGACCATTCGCGGTCTCTCCTGTGCTTCCTGCGTGCGCCGGGCGGAAACAGCTTTGGCGCAACTTTCCGGCATTCGCCAGGTGAGCATCAATCTGGCCAATGCCACCGTACAGGTGCGCTATATCGCCGAACAGGTCGCTTTGCAGCAGATGCAAGAGGCGGTGCAAGCCATCGGCTTTCAACTGCTCCCCTCGTGCGAAGAGAGCAGCCCGGAGGATCGGGCGGAGAGCGAACGGCAACAGGAGTATCGGGATCTGCGCCAACGCCTGATCATCGGTGCCCTGCTCCTGACCGGGGTGTTGATTCTCGACCACGGCAGCATGATGGGTTGGCACGATCATGGCCTCTCCGTTTCCCTGAATCACGCGCTGCAGGCGGTGCTGACAACACCCTTGCAATGGTGGGTAGGGTGGTATTTTCACCACAGCACCCTGACTCTGTTGCGCCATGGCGCTGCCAACATGCACACACTGGTCACCATCGGCACCTTCAGCGCCTATGGCTATTCGTTGCTGGCCGTCTTGTTGCCGGAGCTGTTTCAGGGCAGCGGCCTGCAGGCAGAGGTCTATTTTGAGACGGCAGGATCGATCATCGTCCTTATTTTATTGGGTCGCTTTCTGGAAGCCCGCGCCCGTGGCCGCACCTCGCAGGCGATTCGTCAACTGGTCGGGCAGGTGCCCAAACAGGCACGGGTGATGCGCGGTAGCGAAGAGGTGGCCATTCCCCTGAGCCATGTGTTGCCGGGGGATCGGGTGGTGGTGCGGCCCGGTGAACGGTTGCCGGTGGATGGCGTGGTGCTGGAAGGGGAGTCGAGTGTCGATGAATCGATGATTACCGGTGAATCGTTGCCGGTATGGCGTCGCGCCGGAGATGCGGTGATCGGTGGTACCATCAACGGACAAGGGGCCCTGCTCTGCAGTGCCACACGGGTCGGACAAAGCACGGTGTTGGCGCAAATTATCGCCATGGTACGGCAGGCCCAGCAGGCCAAACCACCGATCGCCCATCTGGCGGATCGTATCGCCGCCCTCTTTGTGCCGACCGTTCTGGTCATTGCTGCCGTCACTTTTCTGGCCTGGTGGATCTGGGGACCGGAACCGGTCTTGACCCATGCCATGCTCAGCGCCGTTGCCGTTTTGATCATCGCCTGCCCTTGCGCCCTGGGCCTGGCCACTCCCACCTCCATTCTGGTCGGTACCGGACGTGGGGCGGAGATGGGTATTCTGATTCGCGGCAACGCCGCTCTGGAGACGGCCCACCGCTTGACCTGCGTGGTCTTCGACAAAACCGGCACCCTGACCAACGGCAAACCCAGGCTGACCGACTGGCATGGCAGCCGCGACGATCTGGCCCTGGTCGCCACCGCTGAGCGGGCTTCGGAACATCCCATCGCCATGGCCATCGTCGCCTACGCCAAAGAGGAAAAAATCCCCTTGGGCAAAACGGAAAGCTTTGCCGCCATTCCCGGACAGGGTGTGCAGGCCCGCATCGACGGACGGGAGATACTGGTTGGTACCCGTCGTCTGTTACAGCAACAGGGCGTGGCCATCGCAACCGACGCCGAGACCCAACTGCAGCAACTGGAACAGGAGGGCAAAACGGCCCTGCTGGCGGCTGTAGAGGGGCAGGTGGTCGCTGTTCTGGCGGTGGCAGATACGGTGCGTCCCGGCAGTCGGGCAGCGGTGGCGGCCCTGCAGCAGGCTGGCATTGGCGTGGCTTTGCTCACCGGTGACAATCAACGCACGGCCCAGGCCATCGCCCGGCAATTGGCCATACCCCAGGTGTTGGCCGAGGTGTTGCCTGGCGACAAGGCTGCAGAAATTGCCCGTCTGCAACAGGCGGGCGAGGTGGTCGCCATGGTGGGTGACGGCATCAATGATGCCCCTGCCCTGGCCCGCGCCGATGTGGGCATCGCCATGGCTGCCGGAACCGATGTGGCCATGGAGGCCGCCGACATCACCCTGATGCACAGTGATCCGCAAGGGGTGGCAACGGCCATCCAGCTGTCACGGGCCACCATGAACAACATTCGGCAAAATTTGTTCTGGGCCTTTGCCTACAACGTGTTATTGATTCCGCTGGCAGCTGGTGCCTGGTATCCTCTGTTTGGCATACAACTGTCACCGGTGATCGCGGCGGCGGCCATGGGACTCTCCAGTGTCACGGTGGTCAGCAACGCCCTGCGCCTGCGCCGCTTTCGCCATGGATAAAGAGGCGGTCATCGCACAACTCAACGGTCTGTTTCAGCATACGCTGGGCGAAGCACGCCTGTTGGCCATCACCAACCAGGTTCCCCCTCTGCAACAGGATGCCAGGCAGCCTGCCTATCTGCCAGCCCCGGCAGAGTGGCCGGATCCGCCCCTCAACGATCTGCATGCCATCATCCCCGATTGGCACTATCCCTGCCCGCAACTGTGCTATCAGGAGATTGATTACAAGGGCATTTTGTGGCTGCGGCGGCAACGGCAACTGGGGCATCAACAGCCAGATCAGCGCGGTGGTCCCCTTTTGCTCAGCGCCGCCACCTTGCCCTATTGCGTCGAAAGTGAAGCGTTGCTCCTGCAACACCGCAGCCCCCGCTCTGCCACCTTTCCCGACAGCTTGCACATCATCGGCGGCTCACTGTCACCACGACAGCAGGAGAGGCCACTGGATCGCAGCTTGCGGGATACCGCCCTGCGGGAGAGCCGCGAGGAGACGGGATTGACCCTCGCCCTGCCGGAAAACAGCACTGTTTTTTTGGCAATTGAATATAAAACCGGTTGCTTCCAGGCGGTATTTGTACCACAACCGGTCACCGCCCATGCCCTGACGACCAGGCACACCACCTGGGAAGGGGAGCTGCTGTGCATTCCCTTTCGACAGCTGGATCGCTTGCTGCTCGATACCTGGCACAGCTTTGGTTACCGGCTGGTCCCCTCCTGCCTGCTGCACCTGTTGGCCTGGCTGGCAAGCGGTGGCCCTGGTCCATCGATTCGTTTGGGCAGTCAAGGCGTATCCGCTCACGCGTTGTATCAGACGGTTATGGATGCGTTGCAACAACAGGCTGCAGAGCAGCCGGAAATATTTGCGGCACAGTTTGCTACCACTGCCGTGGCACCTGTGCTGATTTAACCTTGTGGAGAGTGTGGTCATGATTCTGGAAAGTTTTGCCAACCCGAATCCGGAACGGGATTATCGTATCGAAATGCACTGCCCGGAGTTTACCTGCCTCTGCCCGAAAACCGGTCAGCCCGATTTTGCCGAAATCGTCATCTCCTACATTCCAGACAAGCTCTGTGTGGAGTTGAAATCGTTGAAGCTCTATCTGTGGAGTTTTCGGGATCAGGGCGCGTTTCATGAGGCGGTCACCAACCGCATTGCGGATGATCTGGTGGCGGCGGTCGCGCCCCGTTATCTGTCGGTGACCGGCAAATTTTTGGTCAGAGGCGGTATTTCCACCTCGGTGATGGTGGAATATCGTCAGCCGACCTGACGGCAAGGCAGGGATCTCTTGCCGTCAGATGGCCGTTAAATGGTAAACCGGACCAGGGCCTGATTCAGCTCTTTGGCGATGCGGGTCAGATCCTTTGCCCGGCCACTGACGGTACCACTCAGAGAGCGCACGTCCCGCGCCGTCTGGTTGACGCCAGACATATGTTCGGCGACTTGTGACGAAGCCTGGGAGACACCCTGTACATTGCGGGTAATATCCAACACCCCATGGGTGGCCTCTTCGAGATTGCGGGAAATTTCGTTCATCCCGGCAGAAGAGTTGGTGACATTGCGGGTTACCTCGCGAATGCCGGAGGAAATTTCGCTCATGCTGCGGAAGACGTCATCGATGCCCCGCGTCGCTTCGCTGACCCGATGGGTGACCTCATTGGCCTCCCGGGCCACGTCGCTGATCGAACGATTGATCTCCTCCAAAGCGCTGTTCTGTTCGGTCACCGAGGTTAAAATATCGCTGTTGGCCCCCCGCAGACGGACAATGCTGTCGCCCACCCGGTTGATCGCCTCGCCCACATTGTGGGAGTAGGAACGCACGGTTTCAATTCTGCCGGAGATGGTTTTGGTGGCTTCGCTGGTCTGACGGGCCAACTCTTTGACTTCGTTGGCCACCACGGCAAACCCTTTTCCTGCCTCACCGGCACCCGCCGCTTCGATGGCCGCGTTGAGGGCCAACAGGTTGGTCTGCGTGGCAATATTGTTGATAACCATGACAATTTTGCCGATTTCCTGGGTCGCCTTGGTCAACTGCTCCATGACCCCCAAGGTTTCACGGGATTGTTTGGTCGCCTCGTCGGCATCGGTTGAGGCAATCTGGCAGCGATCACGAATTTCCCGCAGGGAGGCACCAATCTCTTCCACCGCTGCCGCCACCGTGCCCACATTGTGGCTGGCACGGGCGGCTGAATCGTTCATGTGCTGCAGGCTGACGCTGGCCTTTTCCCCGGAGGCAGCCACGGTGGAGAGGTTGATGGTCGCCTCTTCCGCCGAAGCGGAGATGGTGTGCATGGTGCTGCTTAAGGTTTCCGAAGCGCCGGAAATGGTCTGCATGTTGGCATCCATCTGTTCGGCTGAGGCCGAGACGGTATGGACATTTTGACTCATCTCCTGCGTAATATCCGCCACCTTGCCGGCCTGATCGGTCAGAGTGACCGAGGAGTCACTCATCGAAGTGGCCGTCCCGGTCAGTTCGCTGGCACTCTGCTCCAACTGACGGGCCTGTTCACTGATGCGCAGAAACATCTGTCGTAAATTGGCGGCCATCTCATCCATGGTTTGCGCCAGGATACCAATTTCATCCTGGCGCGCACTGGCAGCCTCATGATGGACGGTCAAATCGCCTTCGGAGATACGACGGACAAAACCCATCACTTTGGTCAGCGGTTTGGCAATCGAAGAGGCGATCAGGGAAGAGAGCGACATCACCAGCAGCACGGCAACAATGCCGTTGATCAACAAATAGAGCGAACGCCGCTGGTTCAACTCTTCGGCCTGCTTTTCGTTGGCTGCACTTTGCTGTTGCGCCTCTCGCACCAGGGTATCGACTGCCTGCCGGTGTTCCTCATAACGGTTGCGCAACGGCCCGAAGGCCAGCAAGCCGGCCTTGCTGCGATTCTGCGCCTGCAGTGCCGGAATGTATTCACGGAAGATGATTTCATAAAACTGTTGCGCCGAGCGGTGAACCGCACCGGTCAACAACTCTTTTTCCCGACCTTGCGGCAAGGTTTTGTGCCAAAACTCGAAACGGGTTTCATACTCCTTGCGCAAATTTTCCAGGCGTTCGATGGTTGCGCGCAAACGGTCCGGTTCCATTTCACCCAGC
Organism: Magnetococcales bacterium WMHbinv6; assembly: GCA_002753135.1. GTDB lineage: Bacteria > Pseudomonadota > Magnetococcia > Magnetococcales > Magnetaquicoccaceae > Magnetaquicoccus. The sequence continues at coordinate 38,412 of PDZV01000020.1, forward strand.
GACTGCAAAGAGAGGGCATATGACTCCAGAATATAGAGGGGCGGGGGTAGAATATCGGCCAAAAAATCTTTGTCTTGAACAATTTCTTTATAAACCGGCCCATGCACCTGGACCAGCTTCAGGGTACTGTAGGTCAGGAAGCCAAAAACCGCAAATCCGGTCAAAAAGAAGGCCATCAGCATATGCAGCTTGGAGGAAATTTTAATATTATCCAGATAGCGCATCCGGGTTATCTCCTTGATCGACTTGAAATCAGATGATCGTCATGCACCTTGGCGCACGAATCAACTGGGGACGGGTTGAGCGACTGCGGCCTCATCGGCTTGACCGGTCAGCAATTCACGAAAAATATCGCTCACATGGCTCATACGGGTATGGCGCACTCCATTGGTGCCGGTAAAAATCAGCCCCCGCTCCAAATCCCCCTGTTGGGCCCGATGCAGGGCTTCGGCGATACAGAAGGCATCTTTGGCTGCCCGACAGGTACACTCTTCCAGACAGGTGGCAAAACATTTATTGGCCACTTTGCCCCCCTGAAACAGGGTACGGGTAAAGGGGGTATTCAACGCCCGACCGGGCAAACCGGCAGGAGAATCAATGATTACCACATCACTCTCCTTGGCATCGATGAAGGCCTGTTTGTAGCGTTGGTCGGCATCGCACTCATAGGTACAGAGAAAACGGCTGGCCATCTGCACCCCTTTGGCACCCAGGGCAAGGGCACGATCAATATCGGCGCGGTCCCAGATTCCTCCGGCGGTGATGATGGGAATTTCGTCATTGTATTCGCTGCGCGACCACTCTGCCAGTTGGGGCACCACCTGTTCGCTGGCATACTCTTCGGAGAAAAGTTGATTGCGGCGCACGCCCAAATGGCCTCCGGCGGTATTGGGATCTTCAAAGAGGATGGCATCCGGCAAGCGGCGATAGAGTTTGCGCCAACGGGCCGCCAACAAACGGGCCGCACGCAGGGAAGAGACAATGGGAATCAAGGCGGTGCTTGGCCGACTGGCGGCAAATTCCGGCAAGCGCAAAGGGAGTCCCGCCCCGGAGATGATCATGTTGGCCCCATATTCGACCGAGGTGCGGACCATGGCTTCAAAGTCGCGGATGGCCACCATGCAGTTGGTACCGATAATCCCTTGCGGGCTGGCCTCTCTGGCCAGATGCAACTCATCGATCAGGGCTTTGACGTTGGCTTGATAATAATCTTTGCCCTTCTTGTAATATTTGGAGGCCAGGGAGAGGGCAACGGTGGCAATGATGCCGACACCACCTTCGTTGGCAACGGCACTGGCCAAGCGGTGTGCTGAAACACGGACACCCATGCCGCCCTGAATGATGGGAACGGGAATGGTATATTCTCCGATCTGTAATGAGGGCAAAGGGGGCAGCACAGGGGTGGATGCGGTCATGATCAGTCCAATCGTCAATAAAATAAGAACAGGGTCCGGCTCGTATTATTGCCACGAGGCCCAGGATGGTTTTTCCGCCGTGACCGTTTGACCTGCAATCAGCAGGGCAGCATGCGCATGCTCCACATCGGCGCTATGCAGTATCGCCAAACCTGCACCACTTTGTGGACAATAGCTGGTCAGTTGACCAATCTCTTTGCCATCCGGTCGTTGTACGGCAAGCGGTGTTGCCCAAGAGAGCCCTGGCGGAGCGGATAACCGGAACAAACGTTTCTTGAGTGTGCCACGGTGGTGCGTCCGGGTGGTTGTCTCCTGCCCCACATAGCACCCTTTGCTGAAATCGACACCGTTCAATTCCAGCAAACCGGCTTCCAGCGGCAGCGTGACATTGGGCGTCCATTCATTACCGCCTCTGGGCAGAGCGTGATGGATGCGATAGCGTTGCCATGCTGTCCATCCGGCAGGTGGCAAAAGTTTTGCAAACCGCTCGCTCATGGTACTCCAGCCCTCTTGTGGAAGCAACAGCCGCCAGCCAAATTTTTCATGACGAGGATCCAGCCACAAACGCCAACCTGGAGCAGGAATCCAGGTTTGGCCCAAAGTCGCCTCTGTTACCTGCAAAGCAGGAAAGAGGGCACGCACGGCAGCCGTCGCCTGGGGTCCGATCAAACCGAGCAACAACAGTGACTGGCTGCACGCTTCCAGTTTGATTTTGGTGCGCAAACGGTAAAAAAGAATCTGCTGCTGCAGTTCGGCCAGTCGATCCGGTTCACTGATCAGCAGCAGTTGCTCGGCCTGTTCTTGAAAACCATAGTCCAGAAGGGTTAAATCCCACAGAAAACGGCCCTGGGGGGTGAGCAGGGCGGAATAGAGAGAGCGATCTGCAGCCAGACGATTGAGCTGATTGGTGGTCAGACCACCAAAAAAACTCACTCTTTCCGGACCGGTGATGCTGATTTTTCCCATGTGGCTGAAGTTGACCCACGCCGCCTGCTGCTCCAGTTGGAGATACTCTGCAGCAGGATCACCAAAATCGGCAACCACGGTCGCACCCCGATCAGTGGTCCAGTTGAGGGGAGAGGCAAGAGAGGCATAATAGTGCTGCACAGGAAAAACTCCTTGTCAAGCCATGGGTAGGATAAGCACAATGGCACCTGAAGATTGCATTCCCGAACAAGACGGGCGGTAGACCGCCAGACTTGTCAGCCTGCTTTATTGCGAAAGGTGTAACCATCATGAATACATTTCGTTCTGCCTGGATTCAAGGGCGCACAGGCAACGTGACGCAGATGCACTATGCCCGGCAGGGAGTCATCACCGAAGAGATGGCCCATTGTGCCCGGGAAGAACAGTTGGATGCGGAACTGGTCCGCGCCGAAGTGGCACGGGGCCGCATGGTCATTCCCGCCAATATTTGCCATCCCGAACTGCGGCCATTGGCCATTGGTATTGCCGCCCGTTGTAAAATCAACGCCAACATCGGCAACTCGCCGATCTCTTCGGGCATGGATGAAGAGCTGAATAAATTGCAACTGGCATTGCGCTATGGTGCAGATACGATCATGGATCTTTCGACCGGTCGGCAGATTCCGGAAATTCGCCAGGCCCTGTTGCGCCATGCCCCGATTCCCTTGGGAACGGTGCCGATTTATGAAGCGGTGGAGCGCGTGCCCGACGTACGCAAGCTGACGCCGGAAATTATCCTGCAGGTGATCGAAGAGCAGGCCCGGCAGGGGGTGGACTATATGACCGTCCATTGCGGGGTGGTCTGGGAGGTGTTGCCGTTGATCGAGTCGCGCATCACCAAGATTGTCTCACGCGGCGGTGCCTTGATGGCGCAGTGGATGTTGTACCATGAACAGGAAAATCCGCTGTTCACCCATTTTGATCGTCTGTTGGACATTTGCACCCGCTACGATGTGACCTTGTCACTGGGTGACGGTTTGCGGCCCGGCTGTCTGCATGATGCCTCGGACGCAGCCCAATTTACCGAATTGCGCGTCTTGGGTGAACTGACCAAACGGGCCTGGGAACGGGATGTCCAGGTGATGATCGAGGGACCGGGTCATGTACCCCTGGATCAGATCGAAATGAACATGGAACAGGAACGGCTGCTCTGTCACGAAGCCCCCTTCTATGTGTTGGGACCGCTGGTGACCGATATTGCCGCCGGTTATGACCATATCGCCTCGGCCATTGGTGGCGCGGTTGCTGCCTGGAAAGGGGCCTCCATGTTGTGCTATGTGACCCCGAAGGAACATTTGGGACTACCCAATGCCGAAGATGTGCGCAACGGCATCATTGCCTATAAAATTGCCGCGCATGCCGCCGATATTGCCCGCAAACGACCCGGAGCCCGGGATCGGGATGATGCCATGAGTCGGGCACGTTATGGTTTTGACTGGAACCGCCAGTTTGAGTTGGCCCTCGATCCGGACCGGGCGCGGGAATATCACGATGAAACCTTGCCCAACGAAGCCCACAAAACAGCCGAATTTTGTTCCATGTGCGGACCGCGTTTTTGTGCCTACAAGCTGTCGCGGGATGTGACCGCCCGTTATCAAGGGGTCGCGGCCCGTCTGGTACCCGATTTTTGCCCGGAATCTGCCGGTGGCGGTACGGTCGGTAACGCCGCTTGAGCGACAGATGGTTTTGCTTCACTCCGCCGGTCCGGGGCCATCCCTGGATCCGGCAGCCTTTCACTCCCCTTTGACAAAGATGCCGTAATAAATCACATAGGTCACCTGCATCCCCTCCCGGCTGGTCAGAGAGCGCAGAATGCGGCGCAACCCGCCTGCCGACAGGGGGTGATAACCGGGCGCAGGCAGATGGGCACCAACGGCCCGCAAGTGTTGTAAAAAAGCCAGTCCGGAAGGGTGGTGTACGGTGATGCGCTCTTCCTGCAGCTGCCTTTCTCCGTCGCTTGGCCAGGCGTTAAACCAGCCATCTGCCAGCGGATAGTCGGCAATACCGTGCGGCAGGCCAAGCGCCTGGCAGGTGCCCCGCCACTCATGAAACGTGCCAGGTGCCAAGGTGGCAAAGGCCACCCTCCCCCCCGGTCGCAGCAGATCATGCCATTGGCGCAGGGTCAGCAGAGGCTCTGTAAACCACTGCATCACCATACTGGCAGCAATCAGATCAAAGGCTGCTGTGGCAAAGGGAGGCTGTTGGCCATCGGCCACCAGATAGCCAATGTTTGCCGTCGCACCACAAACGGTCCGACAGCGCTGCACCATCGGCCAGGCCAGATCGCTGCACAGCAGCCTGCCTTGCGGCCAACGCTGCTGCAACAATCGGCTGAGAAAACCGGTACCACACCCCCACTCCAGCATGTGTGGCTTGGCCATCGGCAAACAGAGTCGAGCGGCCAGCCGTTCGGCCACCTGACGTTGCACCTCGGCCTGCTCGGCATACTGTTCGGCCTGTGCAAAAGCGTGCAAAATGGATGGGTTCATCGCCTATTCCGGAGGGCTGTTTCAGCAGAAAACACCGCATGATCCCGGCAGAAACTGTTGCACAAAGCGGGCGCAAGCCTCTGGCCGGGTCAACGGCAGCAGATGGCCCCCCTCCTGCAGCCAATGCTGTTGCGCTGGGGTAAAACAGCGTTCGCTCAAAAGGGGCGGCACAACCTGGTCATCGCGTGCCGCCAGATTGGCGACGAGTCCCGGCCATTGTTGCAGCGTCTGCCGCCCATCCCATTCGGCAAGCCAGGCCAGCCCCTGCAACAATGCCGTGGGATCGGCCACTTTGTCCGGCGGTGTGATCGCCATGCCGCCTTGTTGCGCAAAGGCCTGCAACACAGCAGCCGGATCTTCCGGCAGCCGTTGCCGCATGCGCTGCAGCAGGCGGGGAGGCACCCCTTCGTCAAAATCTGCCGCCCGGGCAAAACGGCTGAAGGCGGCAATCCCCAATAAACCGAGACAATGCGACCGCCAGGGGGCCGCAGGCAACTGGCGCAGCAACCACAAAAAGCCCAAGGAGTGACCCACCGCCAACAGCGGTCGATCGTCGGGAATCTGCAGCTGAGGCGTGCTGAAAAAGCCCAGGTTTACGGTCAGGCATGGCCAGGAGGGCAACAGGCGGCGCATCGCCTGCCACACACCCGGTCCCAGGCCCCAGCCATGCACCAGCAGCAACAAGGGGGCGTTGTGATGGTCGGTGGCGAGACTCATTGGCGAAACAGGGTGCCAATGCCTTGATCGGTAAAGATCTCCAATAACAACGCATGTTCGATGCGACCATCGATGACGTGGGCAGCCTTGACACCGGCTTCCAGGGCCCGGCGGCAAATTTCCACTTTGGGAATCATGCCCCCGGTAATGACCCCATCAAAGACCATTTGGCTGGCCTGTTCCAGAAACAGTTGACTGATCAGGCTGCCCTGTCCATCCAGCACCCCGGCCACATCGGTCAACAGGATCAATTTTTCCGCCTTCAGGGCCATGGCCACGTGACCGGCAACGGCATCGGCGTTGATGTTGAACGTTTCGCCGTTGGCCCCGACTCCCACCGGGGCCAGCACCGGAATAATGTCGGACTGTTTGAACAGTTCGAGCAGCTTGGTATCGATATGCTGCACATCGCCCACCCAGCCCAGGTCGATCAATTCCGGCTCTTCGTTGTCGGGTCCGGGACGCACATGGGTCCGTTTGCGGGCCAGAATAGTGGCACCATCCTTGCCGGAAAGACCAGCAGCCCGCCCGCCGTTGCGGTTGATCAGGTTGACAATCTCCTTGTTGACCTGCCCGGCCAGCACCATCTCCACCACGTTGACCGTCTCCTGATCGGTCACCCGTTGCCCGTCGATGAATTGGGGCACCAGACCCATTTTTTTCATCGTTTGCCCGATCTGTGGACCACCGCCATGGATGACCACCGGATTGATACCCACCTGGCGGAGCAAAATGACATCCTGAGCATATTCCTCTTTCAGTGCATCATCCACCATGGCATGGCCGCCATATTTGATCACGAAGGTTTTGCCTTCAAAGCGGCGCATGTAGGGTAAAGCCTCGATCAAGACACGGGCCTTTTCAATTCGGACCGGTAAACTCATTTTGTTCCTCCTGGACGTATGGTCATGTTTTCTACTAGACTATCAAGCGTTTTTCATGCTCTTGCCGTTTTTGCTCACAGCAAGCGCCGATGTTTTTTTCCCACCCCTGTTTGGTATGCAAAAACCATGATCGACATTTTCTCCACGACAGCAACGGATTTTTTCTCATGGCATCGGCCAGTGGTGCGTTTGTTGAGCCCTCTGCTCCTGTTGCTGGCGTGTGCCACGGCAACCCCTCTGCAGGCAGAAAATGGTTATGCAGTGGACGATTGCCGCATTTTGATGCGGCGCGGACCAGAGACGCGCTATAAAATAGTCCAGATGCTCAAGATTGGCGAGGAAATGGAAATTCTGGAAGACGATCGGGAGTCTGGCTGGGCTCGCGTGCGGGCAACAGCCTCCGGTCTGGAGGGGTGGGTATTGCGGCGTTTGATTTCGCCCGAGATGCCGCCTCAGGTACAACTGGATACCATACGCGAAACCCTGCGCCGGGCAGAAGAGGAACGAACCCGTCTGCGCGTCGAAAATGAAGAGTTGCGCAAACGGGTCGGTTCACAGGAAAAACTGGAAGCGGAATTGGCACGGATTCGTAAAATTTCACAAAATGCCCTGGAAATTGAGCGGGAAAATGAATCCCTGTCGCAAAAAGTCCGCCACCAGGAACAGGAGATGAAACAGCTGGCTGACGATAACCGGATTCTGGAACGGCAAACCGACACCTCCTTTTTTCTGGCCGGATCGGCGGTATTGGTTGTCGGCATGATTACCGGTGCCGTTCTGGCCAGACGGCGGCGTACCACTTTCGGCTCGTTGGAATAGCCGATTTTTCAGCAGACGGATGCTCAAGGAGTCCGCTATGGGATGGAAACTGGTGGTGGTCACCGTGCGCCCCCAATTGACGGAACGGATTATTCTGATCGCCCAGCGCTCAGGTGCCGTGGGTGCAACGGTGATTCCGGCCCGTGGCATCGCCACGCCGGAAAATCGTTCCTTTTTGGGTCTGGCACTGGACAATCAACGCGATTTGATCCTCTTTCTGCTGGAAGAACCTCTGGTTCCTGGTGTCACCCGCGCCGTCCATCTCGACGGCGACCTGGACACACCCGGTACGGGCATGTTGTTTGTGCTGGATGTGGAACAGGCACTGGGGTTGCGCGAGCAGTTGGCAGGCGTGGAAACGGAAATTCGCGAACAGTACAACTGAATAGGCCACAGCCGCCTTTGCAACCACTGCCAGCAGATGACGACGGATGATTGATGGCTGAACCGGATCCTTTGGCTCTTCTTTTTTCTCCGCAGCGCCGCACCGTTCCGTTGTTGCTGGCACCCATGGCGGGGATTACCGATTGGCCTTTTCGTGCCTTGGCGCGCCATTACGGCGCAGACTTGACGGTTTCCGAGATGATCGCTTCGCAGGCGATGATTCGCCACACCGCCAGGAGTTTAAAAATGGCTGCCCCCTCTGTCGTTGCCAGCGACAGCAGCGAGACGGATCTGCTTGCCGTACAGATTGCCGGTGCCGACCCGGAGGTGATGGCGGAAGCCGCCCGGATGAATGTGGCACGGGGAGCAACCCTGATCGATATCAACATGGGCTGTCCGGTAAAAAAAATTGCCAAGAGCAACGCCGGTGCGGCGCTGATGCGCGATGAACGGTTGGCGGGTCGCCTCATGGCTGCGGTGGTGCAGGCGGTTGCGGTACCCGTCACAATAAAAATTCGTTTGGGTTGGGATGATCGTCAGCGCAACGGTTTGACCATTGCCCGCATTGCCGAAGATTCCGGTATCCGCGCCGTTACCGTGCATGGTCGCACCCGGGCACAAATGTATCACGGCAGCGCCGACTGGCAGGCCATCGCCGAAATCAAAGCGGGTATTGCCATTCCGGTCATCGGCAACGGCGATATTACCTCACCGCAGACGGCACGGCAGATGTGGCAACTCTCCGCCGTGGATGGCATCATGATCGGACGGGGTGCCATCGGCAGACCGTGGCTGTTCCGGGAGATTGCCCATTATCTGCAGACGGGGGAAACGTTGCCCCCTCCGCCATGGCAGGAGAGAAAACAGATCATTCAGCACCATTTCAGCCAAATCATTGCCCATCATGGTCCGCTACTGGGCAATCGGTTGGCGCGCAAACATTTGGCCTGGCACACCCATGGCCTGGTCGGAGGCGCACGCTTTCGTGAACAGGTCAATCGTTCCCCGGATGCCGCCAGCACCGAACAATTGTTGACAGCCTTTCTGGCAGGAGTTCAGGAGCCGTAATGGTGCAATTCACCCCGGAAATATTGTGGGACCAGTTGACAACCGGTGTGGTCGCGGTCGATCCGCAGGATCGGGTGCAAGCAGTCAATACGGCAGCCGAACGGATGCTGGGACGGGCCCGTCGCCATCTGTTGGGCATTCCTTTGGAACAGCTGTTGCCCGGCCATCCGGTGGCTTTGGATTTGATTCAGCGTGCGCGCAATCTGGCGATGCCCTGCCGGGTGCGCACGGCGCAACTGACCCCCTCTCCCGGGGTGACCTTATCGGTCTCCTTGACCGCCGTCCCTTTGGAAGATGCAGAAGGCAATGGTGTCGGTGCCCTGTTGCAGTTGGAAGAGGTCGGCACTCTGGAACGTATAGAAGAGGGCAAAAGGCTGCATGATACCCTGGATTCGCTGGAAACTCTGGCGTTGACCGTGGCGCATGAGGTGAAAAATCCACTGGCCGGTATCCGTGGTGTTGCCCAACTGTTGGAAATGGAAGGTGGTGACGGGTCAACCGCCACCTGTACGGCCTTGATCTGCGCCGAAGTGGATCGTATCAGCCGCCTGTTGGATGCCTTGTTGGGCCTGGCCGATCGTCATGCCACCCCGACCGAGGCGGTCAACATTCACGAGGTGTTGGATCATGTGGTGCGCCTGTGCCCTGGCGATCAACCACGGATGCACAAGGATTATGACCCCTCCCTGCCCGTCATTCGTGGTGATCGGGATCAGTTGATTCAACTGTTCCTGAATTTGGTGCAAAATGCACGGGATGCTGCCGGAGCGACGGGCCAGGTATCGTTGCACACGCGCATCTCTGCCCAGGTCCGCCTGGAACAGGGCAGACGGCAGCGCCATCTGATCATTGAAGTGCGGGATAACGGCCCCGGTATCGCGGAGTCGGTACGACAGCGCATGTTTTTGCCTTTCGTCACCAGCAAACCGAAAGGAGTCGGCAACGGTCTGGGCCTGGCCATCGTGCAAAAAATTGTCCACGACCATGGAGGCCAGGTCGAGGTGGTGGAACAGACCGGACAAACCATTTTTCGCGTGTTGCTACCTGTCAATGTGCCCTGATCATGAATAACCGTTTTGCAGCCGCAGGCAATCCGATGCTTCGCACCATTCTGGTCGCCGATGACGACCACGCCATGCGCTACGTTCTGGAACAGGCACTGGGTCGGGCCGGCTATCGCGTACACAGTTTTGCCAACGGCAAGGCGTTGTTGGACTTTGCCAGCGAAACACCTGCCGATCTGGTCATTACCGATATTGTCATGCCCTCCGGCTCTGGATTGGATCTGCTGCAAACCCTGCACGCCCGACAACCGGAGTTGCCAGTGATCGTCATGACGGCACAAAGTACCTTGAGCCACGCGGTACAGGCCTTTGAACGGGGTGCTTTTGAATATCTGGCCAAACCGTTTGACATTCGACGCATGATTGACCTGGTGGCCCAGGCGATGGAACGGCATCAAAGCAGCCGCCCCCGTCCGGCCACCACCACCGAATTCAGCCGTTTCGGTGGCTTTGTCGGTCTTTCGCAAGCGATGCAGGAGCTGTTTCGCACCATAGGCCGTCTGGCCAATTCAGAGATGACCGTGCTGATTCACGGTGAATCGGGTACCGGCAAAGAGTTGGTGGCACGGGCTGTTCACGACCATTCACCGCGCCGACAAGGTCCGTTCACCGCCATCAACATGGCTGCCATTCCGGCCAACCTGATCGAAAGCGAACTGTTTGGCCACGAAAAAGGGGCGTTTACCGGAGCCGTTGCCCGCCACCACGGCCATTTTGAACGGGCCAAAAGCGGTACACTGTTTCTGGACGAAATCGGCGATATGCCGATGCAGGCCCAAACCCGTTTGTTGCGGGTTTTACAAGGCGGATCCTTTACCCGCGTCGGCGGCACGGAGACGCTGAAAGCGGATGTGCGCATTGTTGCCGCCACCCACCAAAATCTGCCCTCGGCCATTGTGGAGGGACGTTTTCGCGAAGATCTGTTTTATCGTTTGAATGTGGTGCCCTTGTACGTCCCTTCCTTGCGGTCGCGGCGGGAGGATATCCCTTTGCTGGTGGACTATTTTCTGGCCAGGGCGGCGCAACGTCTCGGTCTGCCGTTAAAACGCCTCTCCGCCGACAGTCTGGCAGAATTGATGGCCTACGATTGGCCCGGCAATGTGCGGGAATTGGAAAATCTTATCCATCGTTTGATGGTTTTGACCCCGCAGGAGATTATTCAACGTGAACATTTGAATCTGCCACGAGCCGGTAAATTATCCGGCACTTATGAAAACACACGAGAGGTGATTGCTCCTCTCATTGCCACCAGCACGGAAGAGAATAACCCGGAACATAATCTGCAGCGCTTTCTGGATACATTTTTTGCCTCTCCCGGTTGGAAAAATTGTGATAATCTTTACGATCTTGTGGTCAATCGAATTGAAAAGGCATTATTTGACCGTGTTTTGACGGAAACTTCCGGCAATCGGGTCATGGCCGCACGTCTGTTGGGTATTAATCGCAACACGTTGCGAAAAAAAATTCAGGATCTTGACGTGGAAGTGAAAAGATGAGACGTTCCACATTGACAGGAGAGACGGCTTTTTTTAGCATGTAGTCAGGCGCGGGGTGATGGTGCAGAACACCGATGAGACCGGAATTGAGAAACCGGAAATAACCACCCAGACCAAACAACAGCCCGGTCAACAGGGCATGGGTTTGGGTATGCGCATGGCCACAGATATGGTGGCTGCCACTTTGATCGGGGTGGCAATGGGTTATTACCTGGACCAATGGTTGGCAACCCGCCCCTGGCTGACGATCCTGTTTTTTTTCTTCGGGGCTATCTCCGGTTTTCGGATGATGTATCGAATCGCCAACGAAAAGCCGCCGGAAGTTTCGTAACCCATTCGTACTCCATTTGGATTGACTTGGGGAGTTTGAACGTGTTCTTGACCGCCACCGCCATCAGTGCCGAAGCCGCACAAGCTGCAGCCGCAGCGGCACCTCGCATGGATCCCCTGCACCATTTCCAGGTGATCAGATATGTGGAGATTGCTCCGTTCGGTTTGGACCTTTTCTCTATTTCCAACTCCGTCTTGTGGATGTGGATTTCGGTTGCGGCGGTTTTTGCTTTCTTCCGTTATGCCATGCGTCAACCGGCACTGGTTCCTGGCCGTCTGCAAAGCATTGCCGAGGCCGCTTATCTGTTTATTCGGGGCATTGTGGATGAAAACATCGGACATGGCGGCAAGCCCTTTTTTCCGATGGTTTTTTCGTTATTTTTCTTTGTCCTGTTCTGCAACTGGACCGGGTTGATACCCGCCTCTTTCACCGCCACTTCGCAACTGATTGTCACGGCGACGCTGGCGTTGGGGATTTTCTTTTTGTCGATTTTTTTGGGCTTTTACAAACATGGCCTGAAATTTTTGGGCTTTTTTGTCCCGTCAGGATTGCCGGTCTTGTTGCTGCCCTTGATGGTGCCGATTGAGATTATCTCCTTTTTGGCCCGTCCGGTCTCATTGTCGGTCCGTTTGTTTGCCAATATGACGGCTGGTCACACGGTGTTGGGCGTGTTATTCTTTTTCTCTGCCACGCTGCCTTGGATCGGCTCTTGGTTGCCGTTTGGTTTTTCGGTAGTATTTACAGCGGTGGAAATTTTTATCGGATTTATCCAGGCATATATTTTCACCATTTTGACGTGCGTTTATATTAACGATTCGTTGCATCTGCATCATTGATGCCGTTGCGGCGGGTCAGGTTTCAGCCCGCGAGACTCGCGACTTGCTATTTTGTTTAGGAGAGATGACACGATGGAAAGCCTACCTGCCTCCTTTATAGGTATGGGATTGGCCGCCGCAGGGCTGGCTGGTTCTGGCATTGGACTGGGGTTCATGTTCGGCAAGGCAATTGAAGCGTTTGCGCGTCAACCGGGAGCCGAAGCCCAACTGTCCAAGTATGTGTGGATCGGCGCCGCCTTCGTTGAGGCCATTGCGCTGTACGGATTGGTGTTGGCGTTCATCATCATGGGCAAAGGTTGATCTCAATGATCTCTAGCGCATATGCCGCTGCGGAGGGTCACGCCCAGTCATCGGGCTTGCCGCAGTTTGAGTCGAGTGTGTTCGGCTCGCAGATGTTCTGGACAGTCGTATCCTTTTTTGTCCTGATGTACCTGTTGAACCGGTACGTCATACCGGCAATCAATGATATTCTGGACAGCCGCAGCAAAAAGATTGGCGAGGATATTCAGCATGCGGAACGGGCTCGCCAGGATGCGGAACGTTTGTTGGCCAATTATCGTGATCAGATTGAACGGGCACGGCAATTGACCGCGACCACCCTGGACGAAGCACGCATTGAGGCTGCTGCCATTCGTGAGCAGGCGCTTGCTGAACTCAACGAGGAGTTAAGCAAGAAAAAAGCATCGGCGGTTGAAGAGATTGAGCGCATGCGGGTTCAGGCAATGGAAGAGATTCGCGAAGCTGCTGTCGAGTTGGCCATGCTCGCCACCGAAAAGCTGATCGCCAAAACGGTCACCAAGCCGAAAGCGGAAAGCATGGTAAAAGAGGCGCTGGATCACATGGAACAGAATCGGGTAGGTATGCGGCACTAGAGTCTCATGGCAGCAATTTCCGCCAAATGTTTGCGCCGGCTTCACGAGTAAATCCAGCTGGTTGGTGCATGGTCAGCGGGCGTAGATTTTTTCAAGAAAGCACTGGCAGGTGGCAAGGCAGCCGTACCCTGCTTTGTCAAGGGGCCGAATTCCGGGAGGAGTTCGGCCTTTTTTTTCTTTTTTCTCTTCGATTGCTGACCGGCAGCATACCGTCTTCTGCTACTGGGCCTGAAGATGAATGGGCTGATGCAACAGGATATGGTTACGCCCATTCCGTTTCACATCATACAGTGACTGGTCGGCAAGCTTGAGCAGTGTCTCTGTATCGTTACAATGAGCTGGATAAATTGCTGCTCCGATACTCACACCAACGTGACATTCAATATTGTTCAAGATGAAAGGGAAAGCAATGCTGTGAATGATTTTTTGACCGATGGCGATTACATCCTCCTCCTGGATGATGTCTAGCAACAATACGCAAAACTCATCACCACCAAACCGGGATACCACGTCTGTAGCACGCACTGCATCGAGAATGCGTTGCGATACCTGCCGCAACAGTTCATCTCCTGTGGCGTGGCCATAGTGATCGTTGATTGGTTTGAATTGATCCAAATCAAGGAACAGGATGGCAATGGATTGCCGCTTTCTTCTGGCAATCGCCATACTGCGTTGCAAATGTTCCTGAAATGAATGTCGATTGAATACCCCAGTCAGGCTGTCGTAGCGGGCGAGCCGGGCTATCTCTTCTTCAACCGATTTGCGCTCTATGATGCCTGCCAGCGTATTGGCCACGGTTGTCAAAAATGCTCTTTCTTCCGGATTCTCCTTGTAGCCATCTTCAACATACAAATTAAGAACACCCAACAACCGTTTTTGCACCATGATGGGAACGCAATAGTGCCCATGCGGCTTGATACCCGCAAAAGTTACCTCGTGCTGCGCATCGACCGAGGAACGGAACACAACCTCCTGGCTTGCAGCGGCGCGCCCGCACAAACAGTAGCCATAGGAAATGGTGTGGCACTGTGTCAGCAGGGGCGTGGCCAGGCCATGTTGTGCCTGCAGAGTCAAGGTCCGACTGTTTTCATCGGCCAAAAAAATGGACCCTTTAGATTCTATGGATAACCAGGGAATCGACAAAATGGTATGAAGCGCCATTTCCAGCTGCCGAGTGAGAGGGACCGGTTCCAGGGAACTCTCCAACAGTTTGGCAATTGCATGGCGAGATTGATGTGATTTTTGCAGACGGGCCTCTTCTTGCTCACGCATCTGATTTTCACGAAGCGTATAGATACCAAAGGCGGTATGCTCTGCTACTCTTGAGAGCAGAGCCACGCGATCGGCATTGAAGTCGTTGGCGGTAGATGAATACAAATTGAACGCGCCAAAGGTTTTTTGTTGGAAAATCAGTGGTATTGCTACCGATGATACCAGACCGTGCCGTTTTGCCTGCTCTTTCCATGGAACGAATGCCGGATCATCGGCGATTTGATGACAATGCTCAGGATGCCCGGAGCGAATGGCACGTCCCGTGGGACCATTGCCGGAGGGTGTTTCTGTCCAGGTAATCGACAAATTTTCCAGATATTCTTTGCCAATCCCTGCGCTGGCTGCTGGATACACCCGTGTATCTTCTTCATCCTGATGCAACAGCCCAATCCATACCAGTGGATAACCGCCACTCCGCACAGTTGATTCACAAACATGGTTGAGATATTGTGCCTCAGATGCACTCATTGACAATGAATTTTGGCAATTTGCAATTACCTGCACCATTTTCTCCGTGTGATACAAATCTTGCTTGATTCTTTTCCTGAGTCTTTTCTCCCTTTTTGCCAATTTTTCAAAACCACTTAAAGCGGTGCTTACTTTATTATCCAGTTTTTTTATTTCAAATAAAATTTTTCTAAATCCATTATCGTCCATAACAATACTCCGCAATACAAACGAATTAATAAATTTAGATATTCTCGTCACCTTGCCGCACGCTGGCGGATGGAACAGAGCAAGCGAGCGGTCACTTTGGTTGGAATCATGTACGGCAGTACGTTGTCGCATGGACCACGAAGATTGTACTGAAGACACACAAACACAGCAATCAAATTATTGATAGATATTGTAGAGATGGAAATATATTGTCTGTAGCAATCAAGCTACAGATATACTTTTTCCATTGCATTACTTATGTATATTTACGGTTTGCTGGCCTGCACATCCTAGCGAAAGCGGATCAATAAATATAATTATTTTTATATTTATTGCAATACAATATTTCACATTATATTGATGCATATATGAAAATATTAAATGTTTACAAATAGTAGTAGCACATGGCAACCGGTGTGAAGCGACCAACCACACATGTAGAGATTCAGCTACAAAAATGCCTTGTGTTGGCAAACATACTTCGTGTAGAATGCGCGTGTAGTGTGTTGATACCTTCCCAAATGTCATTGGATCAAGCGAATGAGCAGCCTCAATGAGCGGATCAATTTAGCCCGCAAACAAGCAAGACTGACCCAAAAAGAGTTGGCAGACCGTATCCATGTCAGTCAAACTGCGATTCACAAACTGGAATGTGGCAGGTCCAAATCATCCAGACGTACCGTTGCCATTGCTCTGACCTGTGGAGTGGATCCCATCTGGCTGGATACCGGACGTGGCGAAATGTCTCTGCATGGTGCCTCAGCGGGATTGTCCACAGCGGATCCGAACAAGATGGTTGAGGGTGGTGAACTGTACCGCTACCCTCTCTTTGCACGACTGCCATTGATTGCCTGGGAAAATGTCGGGGGTTCGTGCAACCAATCCATTGAGTCATTTCATGCCAAAGCGGAAGCCTGGCTACCCATTGCGCCCAGGTCCAGTGATAAAAGCTTTGCGTTGCGTGTTCCTGATGATTCCATGGCACCCGAATTCCAGGAAGGTGAAGTCATTATTGTCGACCCGACGTTGCCAGGAAAACACAACCAATTTGTTATTGCTCAATTGGAAGATGAGAGCGTGGCGACCTTCAAACAGTTGACCATCATTGGGAGCCAGGTTTTTCTGAAACCTTTGAACACACGCTACCCATTGCTTGATGTGCAGGAAAAGATCAAAATTTGTGGTGTGATTGTCAGTAAATATAAAGAGTATTAGGGAGTTTTCATTCGACCCACCCGCCCTGATGCGGTGTTGCTGGACTGCCACGCTGACTTGCAACCCGGCACTTTGTCTGAAGGGGGTTGGCACGACGGACTCTTCCCGCCTGTTGTCGACGCCGTCATATGCTGATTATTTGTGACAACAGGCTGCTATTGGCTCAAATTGTGTTCCAACACATAGCGAATCAGATCGGCATTGCTTTCCAAGTCCATCTTTTCCAGGATTCGTGCCCGATATGTGGAGATGGTACTGGGGCTTAAATGCAGGGAATTGGCAATTTCGGCAATGCTTTGGCCCGATCCAATACGGCGCAATACCGTAAACTCTCGATCAGAGAGCATTTCGTGTGGTAATTGATCATTGTTTTGTCCTGCAAGTTTACTGGCTATAATTTCGGAAACGTTTGTCGAAAAATAGCGCTTTCCTTTCATAATTGTTTTTACTGCCTGCACAATTTCATCCGCCTTTGCTGTTTTGGTAAGATAGCCGGATGCTCCCGCCTTAATGAACCGCATAATCAAGCTTACTTCATCACTGACGGTAAGAACCAGCACCTGCAATTTAGGCTTGACGGCTTTAATGCGCAACAAGATCTCCAGGCCATCCATGTCAGGAAGGTTGATATCCAGGAGGAGAATCTCCCAATCTCCGTCCAGAAGACGGCGCACCCCCTCCCGTCCACTACCAGAGGAACCCAATTCCTCTTCTGCACAACCAAGACCTCCCATGAGAAGGACTCTGATTCCTTCTCGCACCACAGGATGATCTTCAATAATAAAGATCCGAGGCATGTTCCATATCATCCTTGAAGACACCCGCCGAAAAGCAATGATATTATTAGTATAATATCAGTAAACAACAAAGATTGCCATTCAGGGGTCTGTTTTCAGACAATCGCCAGCAAGAATAGACCTATGGATTCCCTTGAATAATTTCCATTATTTAAAAAACAACAAACACACTTTCCTTAAATGGAAGGGATATGGAAAACTTGATGGCGGAGTTTCTAATTCCTGAACATGTTTAATACTATATTTTCGCTCATAATGCAATATTTTTTATCGGCAAACACAATTTCAACAACATCATTTGGCCAATATCACATGACAGCAATCTCTTTATGGAAATGATTCTATATCCATTCTTTGTTGGGCATTGCTTTTTCTTCTTACTCATTGGCTATAGAATGCCAGTGCAATCAAGAATATCTAAAAAGCGCATGCACAATACGATGTTAAATAAAAATTTGTGCGCCCTAATATTTTTTATTGCATTTTACACCCTGCCAGCTCTACAATGAAAAACAGGGGAATAGAACACCTTCATCAAGCGGCACCCACAATAACTCTGTGGAATGTATAGGTATTCAATGCTACGAGGTTTGACTCGTGTATCGATTGCCGGGTGGGTTACGGTCATACAATACCTGTCACAACAGGAAAAACCGTAGCTCCGCACTTGATGGCGGGTTTCTACCACCCGGTTTTTTTGTCGGAACAATGACTTCTGATCACACAATCAATCGTCTGGCTGTTCGCGCACTTGCTATTGTGGCGTCGCCAGCAGTTGTTCAAACTGGTCGCAAGAGGTATTGACCAGTTCTGAACAGCGCTTGATCTGCGACGAAAGCTGCTGACAATCCGCCATGTGATCCTGCTTTTTGGCAACCGCATTGATTTGGCTGCTCAACAGGTAGAGATGCTCCATCCCCATAAAACCAGCTGCCCCCTTTAAACCATGTGACAGTTGGGCCAGCATCGGATGGTTGTTTGTCTCCAGACAGGTCGCCATTTCAAGACAGACCCGCTGTTCTTCTTCTCTGAATTTGTTTAATAAAATACGTATTTTATCTTCACCAATGGCCTGCTGCAGAAGCCCTGCTTTTGTCATATCCAACACATTTTCATGGTTAATTTTTTCCTCTGGAGCGAGATTGCCCACCGCATGCACGGAGGGGGCTTCCCCCGGCATGGCACAGAACGGATCAGGCAATTGCAGAGCGAGGGCGCGGGCCAATTTGTCGCGCAGTATGGGCATCTCAAGCGGTTTGGTAAGAACGGCATTGCAACCGGCTTGCATCGCCTTGTCGTGAGAAGATTGGGTAATATCGGCTGTCATGGCCAGGATGGCAATGCGGGCGATGGGTTCTGACCATGATCGGATGCGACTGGTGGTGGTAAAACCATCCATATCCGGCATGTGCAAATCCATCAATATGGCGTCAAAGGGGATGTGCTGCAACAACTGCAAGGCAGCAAAGCCATTTTCTGCCATGGTGACCGTATGGCCATCGCTCTCCAGAAGATAGCGGATAACCATTTGATTGACCACCTCATCTTCCACTACCAAAAGGGAAAGGGGTGGCAGAATAGGGTGTTGTGTCATCGTTTCCGACTCTTTTCCCAGAAAGAACGGAATACGCACGGAAAAAACAGCCCCTTTTCCCTGACGACTGGAGACGGTAATTTTTCCCTCCATCGCTTCAACCAATTGTTTGCAAATGGAAAGACCAAGGCCGATACCGGCAGCATTGCGTGAGGTTGACGAATCTGCCTGCACAAACATCTCGAAAATGCGTTTCTGATCCTGTTGTGCGATACCACAACCACTGTCTTCGATCTGAAACAGAATTGCCCTTGCTCCATTCTCTGCCACAGCTCCATCACTCTGCACATGCAGGCGGACAAAACCTTGCTGAGTAAATTTGATGGCATTGGATACCAGGTTGGTAAGAATCTGGCGCAGACGCAGTACATCGCCAGACAAGTATGGCGGCATGTGACGATCTACCTGCCAAGAAAAAGAGATTCCCTTGGCGGTTGCCTGATGCAAGAAAAGATTTCCCACCTCATCGACCAGACGGGAAACAGAAAATATATTTTGTTCTATCGTTAATTTTCCTGCCTCAATTCTGGAAAAATCCAGAATATTCGTCAAAATATCCAGCAAAATATTGCTTGTATTTACTGTGACATGCAAAATATCTCTTTGTCTCGGATTCAACTCGGTTCGGGAAAGCACTTCCAGCATACCGATCAGACCACCAAGAGGTGTACGTATTTCATGGCTCATCTTGGCCAGAAATTCACCTTTTATCTGGTTTGCACGTTCCGCATCCGCTTTTTCCAGCTGCAAGGCATGGTTGAGTTCCGCCATCTGTTTGATGGCATTCTCGGTGGTACTCAGCCAACTGTTGGCACTGCGGGAGAGCAAACCGATTTCATCCAGGGCATGGCTGCGCTCAATCACCAAACGGTTACACTCCCCTGGCTGCAGGGCCACCATTTGGTGTGCCAGCAAAGAGATTGGTTTGCTCAGCAAGTGGCGTGCAAGAATGATCAACATGACGGTGGTAAAAAACAGCTGCGCAATCAGTCCACCCGTATAATAGAGCGCCTTGAATGTGGCCTCATTTTGGATCGCTCTTTTATCGACAACAATCTTTAGCAATCCGATCATCTCACTGCTGTTGACGGGTGATGGCAGTGGATGGAGCATGGCGGAGGAAAAATCCAAACCAGGCTGTTTGCTTTTGATCATGCGAAACTGTTCGTTTGATTCGATAGAGGCAGCCAGAATAACCGGCGCAGCCAGCAGACCCTGCAGCACTTCCTCGCTAATCATCTCATTATTGGCATAGACGCCAACGCCTGCTTGCGCAATCACTGTCTGTACCAGTTGCTGCTCCAGGGCCAAAGCGTTTTCTATTTCATTGACAGAAAAATGGTGGTAGGTCGCGGTTCCGACCAGGATCGAAAAGAGCAACATCCCCAATCCAACATAGGTGGCAAAACGGTATTCCAGTCTTGTTCGTATCCGATTAATCACGAAGACGTAACACCTCCTTCACCGAGTCATTTAACTGCGAACTGTCGATGTAGCCAATCGCTGTTCGATGGGTTGTGACCTTTTTCAGCACCTCCTGATCATCTTGAATTGCATCCGGAGGTTGCACCCGGCCACTAAAGGCCAAGCGTGCCCAATAGGCATTCACCTGGTTTAATGACATGCCGTTGAGGGTGTGATAGAACCTTTGCCGAATGGCACTTGCGCGCGTTTGCTCGATGACTTGGGCATAATTCCCGTCAGGAAACGTGCGGGTTCGCCCCAAATAGAGGTCAGAAACCTGAGCTTGACTCAGATTTGCCAAGAGATTTTCCGGGTTGATGATAACCACTATCTCGCCTGCCTGCAAACAGCCGGGAAGGCTCATGTGTATGCTGTAAAAGAAGGTGGCACGCCATAGCCATTGCAGGATAGTTTTCATCATGGCTAGAACACAAAATCCAGGGCAGCAGACAACAGATTGACGGTCAACTCTTGGTTGACCTTCGTGCTTGGGCGAAGCAGATAGCTGTTGGGGCGGACATGGGTGGTATCCCACTGCCATTTCAGCGCGGTTCTGCTGGTCAAATCCCAACGGACGCCAAGGGTGAATGTCTCCTGATTCATGCGGGTGGAATTAAGTGCCATATAGGCACCACTCTGCAGACCATTGAGCATTGCTCTGTCGGCGGCAGTGGCAGCTGCCGGTAAGGTATCTCCCCAATAATAAGAAGCGCTGCGCACATCTCCCTGTGGACGGATGGCACTGACCATGGCATAGGGCGTCCAATCGTCCAATCTTCTGGCCAGACCCAGGTAGGCCATATCACTATTAATTGCCATAGCGATGGATGAAGAGACCCGTCCCCATTCTGCCTGCACAAACCAATCCGGGGTATCGTAGGTCATGCCAAGATTGAAATAGTTCATCCGAGCATTTTTCCAGGTCATATGGTGACGCAAGTCGGCGGCTTCATTGCGCACGCTCTGGGGTATGCCAGGCATGCCAGCTGCAACCGTATCCAATCCAGAAAACAGCCCCATTCTGGATAACGGATCAGCCTCTGTACCAACCGAAAGATTGGCATATCCTGCTTTGAGCAGCCACGGCCCCTCCTGGCGTGTCAAGGTGGCGGTTGCGATTCTATCGCTTTCAAAATAATAGACATCTTTATCAAAAGGAATGCCCATTCCAGGGCTGCGCCCTCCCTGCAGTTTAAAACGCCATTGCCCCTTTCCCTCTTTCAGCGTGTAGGCAAGATCAACTCCATCGATGGAATGCAGTGGAATCCAGCCATAAAACTCAACGGGTGGCCGCAGCCATGGATAGGAGTAACCAACATTGCGTTGTTCCGACATCAAAAACACGTCAAAGCCGATTCGACCAGCGCGAAAATCCATTTCCGGCAATGGATTCAAGGAGAGATACATCCAGTCAACAAGATGGTTGACACGAGACGACACCTGGTCGCGAAGCACCACCTGGCTGGTAACAGAAGTTGCAGGAGCAAGCTGGTAGCTCAGTTGCAGCCCCAGACGTGTATCTCGTTGCCAGGCGTCCTCACTCCACCAGGAATTGCTTGTCTGGGAAAAATCTTTTGGGCGCTGGGTAATGTCACGAGTAAACGCGCTTTCCCGGCTGTCATCATGGTTTAACCCCAGCGTTCCATAGCCTGAAAAGGTCAAACGCCCCCCGTCGTCTGCCTGAGCAAGAGCAGCCATGAGAGAAAAGAGGACGAAAAGAGATAAACGCATACAATCACCAGAAACAAAGTCAAAACCATTTTACATAGTTGAGTAATTGCAACAGCCTGGAACGGATAAAAATGGAAGAGCGTGACCCCTCTGTTGACAGTATTACAGTTATTTACGCATCATCAACGACCGATAATATTATTAAATTTATTAATATAACAATTTTATTTGTCAAAACAAGCAACACAATGCACAAAATCATTTCATTTAAACATCACAACAACTCACAGACCACCAATCCCATCAAACCGATCCATGGTCAGCAGCATAAACCTTCTTGTATCATCATGCCCATGCTCTACATCTGCCGGGTCAACCTTAGCAAATTGAAAAAGCAGGGGAAAGCCTTTTTGATATTTTCCTGCCAAGCCAAGCGATTTTTCTTGTTCCCTGACAAAAAGAGCGGAGTTGGCAACTCTTGCTGCCAGCCGGGTAGAACTGTACAATGGCAGCCTGTGCCGCAAGGATACCAGATTGGTTGGTTCCGGGCTGCGCATCCCTGTTTTGCTGATTGCCCCTTGTGTCCTCGTAGCTCAGCCGGATAGAGCAACGGATTCCTAATCCGTAGGCCGTGCGTTCAAATCGCGCCGGGGACACCAATATTTTCAAATGGTTACGGTCACTAACAAGGTGGCTGTTTTTGTTCCAGTAAGCAAATAGTAAGCAACAGGAGAAAATTCGACTCTTTCCTGTTCTCCAGCCAGAGAGAGTTCCACCCACAAAAAAACCCCGGCCAACTGCTCCGGGGGATCTGCCAACTGCCAGCCGGGTCAAATTGCCGCTGGTCGGAGCTGGCCGTCAATAATGGTGTACGACACGCCAGACGGATCGATATAGACCTGTGGCATGCTCGGAGGGGTAAAGGGTGGTGGCGGTGCCGGGGGTTGGTATGCCGTTCGGAAAGATGGCCGGTGCGCCCTCAGAAGAGCCAACAACAAGCTGTCCGAATATCTGACAGTGTGGCCCACCAATTCACCGCCTTGGAAAACCGGCTCTTGAACACCTTCAACAGCCCGCTTCCGTGCGGCACGCTCCAACTGGTCTGCCGCATGTTCAAGAGCTTCCTCAACCGCTTCATCAAAAACCGGGTCATTGTGTCGCCATTCGTGAACAGCCTGACGTGAAACATCAACTGCCCGGCAAGCATGGCCAAGACAGCCGGTTTCAGCCAGCGCCTCCAGAAACGCCCGTTTTCGTGCCGGGGTCAGGTGGCGAGATTTGCCCCTGCCCGTCACGCCTGCGCGTTGGGGGTTCAAGTTTTGCCTGCTCATGCCGCCCCCCGTAAAATCGCCACAAGCTCAGGATGTGTTCCGGGTTGCACAATCACCCGTGTCAGATCCTCGAAACCCCCGAACGGTCGGCTGTCTGGAACTTCGGGAGTTGGATCTGCAAATGCGGCCCATCCTGGCTCATCGATAGAACCAATTCTTTGCTTGACGATGTAGAGTACCCCCTTTGCCGCCAGAGGAATGCGCCCAACCAGCAAGGGGAATTTCATGTAGTGCGTAACGCATTCGATCATGGTGCCAACCTCGGAGCCATCCAGGTAGAAGGTCCATTTTGTCAGCTTCGGCGACCGCTGCTTTGCGCCTGCAACGATCAGCACGTTTTGACCTCGCCATTTCCCAGCAAGAGCCGTGCGCCCGCTAACCTCGGTTCGCTCAAACAACCGCCCAACAGGGTGCCGCCGGTCGTTAACGTAATATTCATCATTAGGATTCATATTTACCTCTATTGTCAAAATAGTAACATGCCATTTACTGCCCAGCAACGCCTCGTTTTAGAACGATTCATCCTCGTAGCTCCTACCTATTGCCGCCCCATGAACGCGCCCTGCAGCTCGTTCTGTGCGGTCTGTGCGGTCTGTGCGGTCTGTGCGCCAAGGCTCCAACACATTCCAGCCAGGATAAATCAGTTCATCCATTCTTCATCAAACCCCGCAAAAGGATCATGGCCGCCTGGGTCTGTGCCATATGTGCTGTCTGCAACACCTTCTGCACATATAACACCCGCAACACCCGCAACATGTTGCACCTGTTGCACCTGTTGCATATGTAGCACCTGTTGCACCTGTTGCAGTGGAATTACATCATCTCTCCCCCCAGAAGTGGGAATATCATATCTGCTATTCCTATGGGGTCCGACTTTAAGAAGCAGTCCCCCTTTCACCATACGTATGATACAGAACCGGATGGAATCTTGATCTTTGCCGATAAAGGAAGCTATCTCCTGGCGGGTTAGTGATCGGCAAGCATGGCGAATTGCCTCTATGATTTCGGATTGCTCCGGGGTCAATCTTGCCCGTGCCGCTTCTTGCTCGTCCATCAAACTCCAGGTCATGTTCTCACGGTCCCACTTGATTTCAAGCGGCGAGTCGTCCACAAGGTCACGGCCAGTACGGTGCAAGGTCAAATGGCTGTCAGAGCCTGCTTTGCGTTTTACAATCAAGGTTCCGTCGCAGCCGCCAGCCAGGCCGGTGGTGCCGCTGATTTCGTTAGCTGGTGATTCGGCATCGGTCATTTTCCTGGTGTGGTGAACAATCAGCACGGTAACGCTGTGTTTTTCTGCCAGAGCCTTGAACACTGCGACAACAGCATAGTCTTCGCCGTACAGGTCGCCATTCCGTCCCCGTGGTGGACGAATACGTGCCAGGGTGTCAAGAATGACGACCTTTGTTCCTGGATGGCTGGTCAACCATTCGTCTAATAGATCAACGCCGCCTTGGTCGATTCGCGGCCATTCCAACGCAAAATGGACATTGCCCGTTGGCTGATCATGACAAACCTGTGAGATTCGGTTCTGTAGCCGCCGCTGGTGATCTTCCAATGAGACATAGAGCGCCGTTCCTTGTGCGGCAAACAGGCTGCCGAACACTCGCCGCCCATAAGCCACTGACAACAGCAAGTGAAGACACAGCCATGATTTGCCAGCCTTTGGAGCGCCTGCCATAAGATAAACGCCTGGAGTTGATAGCAGGCCCGTGACGCACCATTCAACCGGATCAAAAGTTTTCGCCATCAATTCCGTCATGGTGAAGGTGGGCGGCTTGTCCGGTGCCGGTGCCCCTTCCGCCTGCGGTGCCTCAATCAACTGTGCCTGTTCTATCAGTTGTCGCGCAGCATTAAGCCCATGCAGTTGGTGAAAGTCGTTTACATCTTTGCCCTGCTCACCAGGGTCAAACCTTGGCACGGCCAACCACCCACCAACAGCCTGCGCCGCTGCAACCGCGTGATGATTCGGGGTGCCATCTGGCTTGATGTCTGCCAGAACAACCAGCCTTGCCGATGGATATTTGCCCCTCAGCCACTGGCAGACAGCAGGCAAGTTTTTGTCGCTCAGTGCAGCAATACCGATTGCTCCAGATGCCATGCTGCCGCTGGTGACGGTTGCAACGCCTTCCCCAACCAGGAAGGTTTGCCCGGTGCCGTCGCCCTGTGGCGAGTCGCTTGTTGCCCACCAGCCGCCTTTGATGGTTCCTCCCAGAAGGAAAGCCTTCAAACCCTGCTCATCGATCATGGCAAGGCTGGTAAGTTCATCGCCAACCCGCACGGGTGCAAGTAATAGCCGGTCGCCAGTTAGTTGACCATTCTTGCCTCGCGGATGCCACGACGTGATACCATGAACCAGCTTCAATGGCGCTTCCAACAAGGTGGCGGTCGGTTCGATACCCTTGGCTTGCAGGTAGGGATTATTTGGCCTTGCCGGTGTGGCCATCCTGACAATTTGCGCCGACTTCGCCGCCGCTTCGGCTTGTCGCTGGTCTGGTGCCGGGTCTGCCGCCCTCGGTGCCGGTCGTGGTGCAGTTTGCCGGGTGGCCGCCTGGTCTGGTTGCCGGGGATGCTGCAGGCCACGGGTCAGACCGCTTTTGACCGTCGACTTGACCTCATCCTCTGGCAAGCCCATTCCCAACCCTGCCTGAATCAACCTCTGCTCAACCTGCCCACGATCCAGCGAATCAGCCACTTGACCACATCGAAAAGCCGCTTTGTTCAGAGAGGCGTTGCGGTTCCCGCTGGCGTTGTCCAGAGTTGAAATCTCGCCATCGACCGCCTTCCCAGCCCACACGGAAGCCCCTTGCCGGTCACCGCCAGAGCCGTTATGATCATTGGCAAAGTTTCGTTGTGCCTCACGCCCCCGGTTGCCGCCGGGGGTTCCTGTTTGAGCCATGGCAATCCCCTCATCTCGACTTGCGACCAACAGGGTTTTGGCTGGTACTGTTGATGGTGCGACTCGTAACCCACTCGTCCAGCAAATCACGGTCATAGACTACAACCCGGCCAATTTTTGAATACGCCGGACCGTCTCCACGAAACCGCATCTTTTCCAAAGTAGGCGGTGCCAACCCAATATGAGCCGCTGCCTGCTCTTGGCGCAGCCAAACTTTTGATGTTGAAACAGTTTTTGCAGTCGGCTTCAGTAAAGCCTGTGATGATGCTTGCATCTCGATACCTTTCAAACCCGAAATGATCCCTGGTCGGCCCTGCCAGGAACCGGAAAACGCTGTCAGCTTTGAAATGGAATATCGTTTCTTACCGGTGAATTATCAACAGAAACCGCTTGATGCAGCTTGTGAAGCGAGGAAAATGGCACGATAAAATGGGGTTTTATCGTCACGATAAAATGGTGTTTTACCGAATTTATCTTTTTGGTTTTGTTGCTGTTTCTATTTTGTTGCAAATTTCTTGCGTTTGGTTCCCGCTTGGTGCCCGACCAGGGAGGAATGTCAGTTCTTTGGAAAGCAATCTTTCAAGAGTTTGAATACTCATTTTCCCCAAACAGATTTTAACCTGGTCGGAAATTTGGAACGAATATCGCGACCTTCTGACCGCGTTGGCAAAGGAATTTTTCGTATAGCGAACCCCTTCTGTTTCCCATTCAGGAATTTCTGATAAAAGCAATTCAACTACCGCTTTTACAGCATGGGAATTGTTGGTTTTTTGCTCTCTGCGTTTCTGCAAAGCCGCTGCCGTTTTTGTTGGCGCTAATGATTCCCGTTGGGCGTCGGCCTGACTCCCGCTGTCATTCCTTGAATCCGACACTGTCCTTGTTGTTGCTGGCTTTTCCTGCTCGGTGGTGGTCGGTGCAGAACTGTTGACTTGATCGGTCGCATACTCAACCTCGCAAACGTCACGGACTATTTCAGGATTATCAAATCCACGCTCTCGCAAAACGTAGCGCAAATAATCAAGGCGCATAAAGTTGGGATCAAGGTTGCCGTTCAGCATATCTTCTTTATTGTAGGTCTCTTCAATTATGCGCTTGCTATATCCTGGCATAACCTTATTTCTTAGCCAGTCATCACGAATTATGAAACCATTATCAAGCATTTTCCTGGCCACGTCCTCGGTCACTGCCAAAGTTTTGGCAATAAACGCAACCGCCTGCCGAACCCTGATATACCTGTCTGCCAAATCTTGGTTTTTGAGTATTTTTTCTGGGGTAATAAAGGTATAGTCAGGATGGATCTCGTTGCAGTGCAAAAAACCCTCAAGCTCCATCGGTTCATCACAATTTTTATTGATGTCCTTATGGTGCGGGTAGGGTTTCCGCCCCTTCCTTTTTACCGGGCTATACCCAAGCGCCAGCAACAGAAAAAAGGCGCTTTCCTTTGTCCAACCATGCGTTTCACTCAACCCCTGGACGGCATCCAGCCACGAATCAATAACCATCTCCGCACTCCTCAAAATGCGTTGCCCCTCATGAAGTGAGCCCGGCCAGGGGGTGAGGTATCCCCTTTTCCCGCCGTCGCGGTAGGCCGGGTTTTCGGTGTCACCGGTACACGTCGCCCCTGTGACCTATTTTGATGATCAGGACAACCAGTCGGTCATCCTCGATGGAATAGACAATACGGT
>PDZV01000021.1 GCA_002753135.1 Magnetococcales bacterium WMHbinv6
GGACGTTACCGGTGTGTTGAGCCTGCCGGAAGGAACGGAGATGGTCATGCCCGGCGACAATGTGTCGATGAGCGTGGAACTGATTGCGCCGATTGCCATGGAAAAAGGGTTGCGGTTTGCCATTCGAGAAGGTGGCCGCACCGTCGGGGCAGGTGTTGTTTCGGAAATTATTGCGTAACCTGGGTTACGCGTTTGATGTTGAATACTCGGTCTGACGGTAGCAAGATCGGTAGAACGCTGGGGCGAATCTGAATGGAAAACCAGAAAATACGTATTCGGTTAAGGGCCTTTGATCACCGGATTTTGGATCAATCGACGGGAGAGATTGTCCAAACGGCCCGTCGGACAGGAGCCGAGATTCGAGGTCCAATACCCTTGCCGACCAAAATCAGTCGGTGGACCGTTCTTAAATCTCCTCACGTGGATAAAAAATCCCGTGAGCAATTTGAGATTCGGACCCATAAGCGGGTGATTGATATTATCAACCCCACGCCGCAGACGGTCGATGCGCTGATGAAGCTGGACTTGGCCGCTGGGGTTAATGTTGAGATTAAGCTGTAGCGGATACCGGTTACGTGGCGACGGAAAGCTTGTAACAGAAGCTGACGACGAAAACGGACAGGAAATTGCGAAAAGAGAGGATCTGGAATGGGTGCGGGATTGATAGGCCGGAAGCTGGGGATGACCCGTATATTTAGCGACGAAGGCAAAAGCTGGCCGGTAACGGTATTGCAAGCTGGCCCGTGTCACGTTGTGGGGATCAAGAGTGCAGAAACCCACGGCTACAATGCGATTCAATTGGGTTTTGAAGAGATGAAACCTTCACGCGGCAAAAAGCCGGTGAAGGGAGTCTATGCGAAAGCCAATGTGACTCCGAAGAGGGTCATGCGTGAATTCCGGGTGGAAGACAGTTCGCAATATGAGATCGGACAGGCGTTGACGGTTGATTTGTTTCCGGTCAATAAGCAGGTAGATGTGACAGGGCAGAGTGTCGGTAAGGGGTTTGCCGGGGTGATGAAACGGTGGGGTTTTCATGGTGGACGTGCAACACATGGTACCCATTTGACCCATCGTTCACCGGGCTCTATCGGCCAATGTCAAACGCCTGGTCGGGTTTTCAAAAACAAAAAAATGGCCGGACATATGGGGGATGCCCGGATTACCGTGCAGAACCTGGTGGTGACGGTTGCCGATCCAGAGCGGAATTTATTGGTTGTCAAGGGCAGTGTTCCCGGTGCTAAGGGGTCAGTGGTATTGATCCGGGATGCCGTCAAAGGTGCAGTTAAATCCTGATAGGGTTCTGGGAACATGATTGAGATACCTGTAGTAGATGCAAGCAACCAGGAGTTGCGCCGGGTAGAGGTGCAGGAGACGATTTTCGGACAAGAGATCCGCAAGGATATCGTGGCACGCATGGTCAATTATCAATTGGCCGCTCGTCGAGGTGGCAATGCTTCGACCAAGCGTCGTTCGGAAGTTTCTGGTGGTGGCAAAAAACCGTATCGGCAAAAGGGTACGGGTAATGCACGTCAGGGAACAGCGCGTGCGCCGCAGTTTCGCACCGGTGGTATTGTCTTTGGTCCGTTGCCGCACAGTTATGAGCAGAAATTGCCAAAAAAGGTGCGCCGCATGGCGTTGCAAGTGGCATTGACGGCAAAATTGCAGGCCGGTGAGTTGATTATCGTAGAGAGCTTTGGTTTGACAGAGATCAAGACCAAAGCGGCCAAGATGATCATTGAGGCGTTGGGTGTAGAACGCTCTGGACTGATTGTTCTGCCCGAGTCGGATCAAGTGTTGGAATTGTCGATCCGCAATTTGCCTGGCATTGATGTGATGCGCGTGGAAGGTGTCAACGTCTATGATTTGCTGGCACATGAAAAAGTGGTAATGACGGCGGAGGCCCTGAACCGGCTTCAGGAGAGATTGGCATGAGCGATCTGGGTGGGCTGTTTCAGGTGTTGCAATCGCCCTGGGTGACAGAAAAAGCAACCTTCTGTCAGGGTCAGGGCAATCAGGTGACCTTCAAGGTTGCTACGTCAGCCAATAAATGGCAGATCAAGGCAGCGGTAGAAAAAATGTTCAACGTGGATGTACTCGAAGTACAGACCATGAACAGACAAGGCAAGCAAAAGCGTTTGGGTCGGACAATCGGTCAACGGAAAGATTGGAAGAAGGCGATTGTACGTCTGAAGGCAGGACAGACCATTGACTTTTTTGAGAAGTCTTAATCGCAGATCGCAATAAAAACTGCTGAGAAGCAGAGTCAGCGAAGCAGCGAATAGGGCCGGAGTGGTATCCATGGCATTGAAAAAATATCAGCCCACGTCAAATGGCAAGAGGGCACAAGTATCCGTCGATTACCGGGGGCTCTCCAAAGAGGGTCCGGAAGGGTCGCTGGTCGTTGGTACCGATAAAAGTGGTGGACGGAACAGCTATGGCCGGATGACCGTGCGTCATCGTGGTGGAGGTCATAAGCGACGCTATCGTTTGATCGATTTTCGCCGCAACAAAATCGACATACCGGCAAAAGTAGCCAGCCTGGAATATGATCCCAACCGGACGGCTTTTATCGCGCTGTTGAATTATGCCGATGGGGAAAAACGCTACATTCTGGCTCCACAACGTGTGCAAGTTGGCGATGAATTGGTGGCCGGAAAAAATGTGGAAATCAAGCCGGGAAATGCTTTGCCTTTGCGCAATATTCCGGTAGGTACGATTGTCCACAACGTGGAAATGAAGCCGGAGAAGGGTGGGCAAATGGCCCGTTCTGCTGGCAGTCAGGCGCAGTTGATGGGCAAAGAGGGCAAATATGCGCAGTTGAAGCTCCCTTCGGGTGAAATGCGTTTGGTGCTGTTGGATTGCATGGCAACGATCGGTTTGGTTTCAAACCCTGATCATGGCAATGTGAAGATCGGTAAAGCGGGACGCAAGCGTTGGATGGGTTGGCGTCCAAGTGTTCGTGGTGTGGCGATGAACCCGGTTGATCATCCGCACGGTGGTGGTGAAGGTCGTACTTCGGGTGGTCGTCATCCGGTAACACCATGGGGCGTACCGACCAAGGGTAAGAAGACTCGTGATGCGGATAAACCGTCATCGCGGTTGATTATGCGTCGTCGTGGATAATTAAGAGGCAAGAGGTGAAGCGTGGCGAGATCCATTAAGAAAGGCCCGTTTTTTGATGATTTTCTGTTAAAGCGGGTCGAGAAGTTGCGGACGGCGGGACGGAAGGAATTGGTCAAAACGTGGTCACGCCGTTCAACCATCATTCCGGATTTTGTTGGGTTCACCTTTGGTGTTCATAACGGCAAAAAGTTTATTCCGGTCTTGGTGACGGAGAATATGGTCGGGCATAAATTTGGCGAATTTTCGCCAACCCGAACATTCCATGGTCATGGTGGCGACAAGAAGTCGCACCGGTAGCTGAGGTGATTTAAAATGGAAGAAGCGGTAGCCAGACTGCAGAACATGCGGGGCTCTCCCGATAAGGTTCGTTTATTATTGGACCAGATTCGCGGGCAGAATGTTGATGCTGCGTTAGGCATCCTATTGTATTCAAAAAAGCGGATGGCCCATGCAGTACGGGAGACGCTGAAATCGGCGATTGCAAATGCTGAGAATAATTTGAGTCTGGATGTCGATACGTTGTACGTATCAAAGGCGTATGCGGATAAAGGAACTGTCTTTAAGCGGTTTCGTCCACGTGCGCGGGGTCGGGCGAATCGGATCGTGAAGTGGGGTTCCCACGTCACGGTTGCGGTGCGGTCCAAGGATTAGCCCAGCCGCGGTGGCTTGGCCAAGGTTCGGTGAGCATAAAGGGTGGAGTTGTAGCCAATGGGGCATAAGGTACATCCGGCTGGATTTCGTTTAGGGATTTCCAGGACGTGGGATACACGGTGGTATGCGGACAAAGCATTTGCATCCTTGTTGTTGGAGGATGTCAAGCTACGCGAGTGGATCAAAAAGCGTTTGGAGCATGCGAGTGTATCGAAGGTAGTGATTGAGCGGCCTGCCAAGAAAGCTCGGATCAATATCCACTCAGCAAGACCCGGTATTATCATTGGTAAGAAGGGTGCTGATATTGAAAAGTTGAAGCAGGACTTGGCAAAGGTTGCCAGTACTGAGGTGCAGATCAATATCATTGAGGTACGCAAGCCGGAAGCAGAAGCGCAGTTGATTGCGGAGAATGTGGCGCAGCAGTTGGTACGCCGTGTGGCGTTTCGTCGTGCCATGAAACGCGCCGTGACTTCGGCCATGCGACTGGGAGTACAAGGTATTCGGATCAACTGTGCAGGACGTTTGGGCGGTGGTGAAATTGCCCGGACCGAGTGGT
Source organism: Magnetococcales bacterium WMHbinv6 (assembly GCA_002753135.1). Lineage (GTDB taxonomy): Bacteria > Pseudomonadota > Magnetococcia > Magnetococcales > Magnetaquicoccaceae > Magnetaquicoccus. The sequence continues at coordinate 4,331 of PDZV01000021.1, forward strand.
ATCGTGAAGGACGGGTACCGTTGCACACGTTGCGTGCGGATATTGAATATGGGTTTGCCGATGCGCTGACCACCTATGGCATTATTGGTGTCAAGGTCTGGGTGTTCAAGGGTGAGGTGAATGAGCGGGAAGAGAAGCGGGCCGGATAATAACCCGTCGTGCCATTGAAAGAGATAAGGTTGATTTGATATGTTGCTGCAACCCAAGAAGACCAAGTTTCGCAAGGCCCATAAGGGTCGGATCCATGGATTGGCCACCAGCGGTGCCGAATTAAGTTTCGGGCACTTTGGTTTGAAGGCCATGCGTGCTGGTCGCATCACCGCACGTCAAATTGAAGCGGCACGTCGTGCGATGACGCGGCATATCAAGCGTGGTGGACGGATTTGGATACGGATGTTTCCCAACGTGCCGGTATCGTCCAAGCCAGCGGAAGTCCGTCAGGGCAAGGGTAAAGGTAACCCTGAGTTCTGGATTGCCCGCGTCAAAGCTGGACGGATTCTCTATGAGATGGAAGGTGTCTCGGAAGCGTTGGCCAGAGAAGCGATGCAATTAGCCAGTGCCAAGTTGCCGATTCCGACCAAGTTTGTAGAGCAGGTCCGTGAGGCGTGAGGATTGAACCATGAAAAATGCTGAGATCAGGGAAATGACCGAAGAAGCCGCCGGTGAGCGGTTGAAGGAACTGTACCAGGAGTCGTTCAATTTGCGGTTTCGCAATGCGACTTCACAATTGGAGAACACAGCGCGCATTCGTCAGGTGCGTCGCGAGATTGCTCGCATCAAGACGATTATTGGGTCGCGTTCGCAACAGCAGGTGGGAGCGTAGCCATGCCACAACGTGTTTTGCAGGGTATCGTTGTCAGTGACAAGATGGATAAGACCATTGTAGTAAAGGTGGAGCGCAAGGTGCAGCACCCACTCTATGGCAAGATTCTGACACGGTCAAAAAAATACAAGGCGCATGATGAGGAAAATCGGCACCGTATAGGTGACGAGGTCCGGATTCGTGAATGTCCGCCGATCAGTAAAGATAAGCATTGGATGGTGGTCGGGGAGGATGTGGCATGATTCAGGTCGAAACTACGCTGGAAGTTGCAGACAACTCCGGGGCCAAAAAAGTCGAATGCATCAAGGTCTTGGGCGGTTCGAAGCGGCGCTATGCGCGTGTCGGAGATGTGATCGCAGTATCTGTCAAAGTGGCGATACCGCGTGGTAAAGTGAAAAAGGGTGAGGTTGCACGGGCAGTCGTGGTCCGCACACGGAAGGAGACCATCCGTGATGATGGGAGTTACATTCGTTTTGATACGAATGCTGCGGTTTTGATCAACAAAGCTGGAGAGCCGATTGGCACTCGCATCTTTGGACCGGTGACACGTGAATTGCGTGCCCGGAACTATATGAAGATTATTTCCCTGGCTCCGGAAGTGCTGTAGGTGATGATGATGAAGGATCTGATCAATACCAACCTGAAAAAGGGTGACCAAGTCGTTGTCATTACCGGCAAGGATAAAGGCAAACGCGGACGTATTTTGCAGGTATCTCTCAAAGAGGGTACCGTTTTGGTCGAGCGGGTCAACATGGTCAAGCGGCATACCAAACCGCAGCGTGGACAGCAAGGCGGCATAGTCGAGAAGGAAGCCCCGGTTCATATTTCCAATGTCATGTATTTTGATATGGCGTCTGGCAAGGGTGTGCGTCTTGGCAAAAAGCTGTTGGAAGATGGACGCAAAGTTCGGATCATGAGTGGCTCAGGGGAAGTCATTGATCGTTAAGTCCGACGACGGACAATACATGATAGATAGCACCAAGGATTGAGAGATGCCCAGGCTGAAACAGATATATGATCAGGAAATTGTAGCGAAGCTCAAGGAGGAGTTTGGCTATGAGAACTGCATGCAGGTGCCGAAGATTGTTAAGGTTGTGGTGAACATGGGTGTTGGTGAAGCTGTTGCCGACAAGAATGTTATGAACGGTGCGGTACATGATATGACCGCTATAGCCGGACAAAAACCGGTTGTCACCCGTGCCCGCCGATCAATCGCCAGCTTTAAGCTGCGTCAAGGTATGCAGATCGGTTGCCGTGTCACCCTGCGGCGTGAACGGATGTACGAATTTTTGGATCGTCTGATCAATATTGCCCTGCCGCGTGTGCGCGACTTTCGCGGCGTGTCTGGAAAGGCGTTTGATGGGCGTGGGAATTATTCGCTTGGTTTGAAAGAGCAGATTATTTTCCCCGAGATTGATTATGATAAAGTTGATGCCGTGCGTGGTATGGATATTGTGATTGTTACCACGGCCAAGACCGATAAAGAGGCGAAGGCGTTGTTGCGGGGTTTCCGCATGCCGTTTATGAACTGAGTGGAAGATAGGGGACATTCTCCGACATGGCCAAAAAATCGTTGATTGCCAAGTGCAATCGTAAAGCAAAATTTTCCACCCGGGCTTATCATCGCTGTGAAAGATGTGCGAGACCAAGGGGGTATTTGCGAGACTTTCACCTGTGCCGCATTTGTGTGAGAACCTTGGCGTTGCGCGGTGAGATTCCGGGAATTGTCAAAGCATCCTGGTAATGAAGCCGGAGTGTGCGGCAGACAAGAGATTATCGAAAGAGTCTGCAGTTAGACTGCATGGTGCAGTCAAGAAATAAGATATTTGGGAGTCAAGTTGAAATGGGAATGACGGACCCGATCAGTGATATGTTGACACGCATTCGTAATGCGCAGGCGGTGCGGAAAGATTATGTGGATATACCGGCCTCTAAAATCAAAATGCGCATTGCCGAGATCCTGATGGAAGAGGGATATGTATCCGGGGTCGAAGAGTTGCCCAGTGAGACTGCTCAGCACTATTTTCGTGTGACACTGAAATATCATGCGGGACGCGCCGTTATTGAGGAAATCAAGCGCAGTTCCAAACCCGGACGCCGGGTTTATGTGGGTTGGGATGAGATTCCACGGGTCTATCAAGGGCTGGGAATCTGCATTCTGTCTACCAACAAAGGGTTGCTGTCTAACCGCCATGCCCGCAAAATGGGTGTTGGTGGTGAATTGATCTGCACCGTATTCTGATTCTTAGGGATTGGTAGAAAATGTCCAGGATAGGAAAAAAGGTCGTTGCCGTTCCGGAAGGAGTGCAAGTGACCATAGAAGATCAGACAGTGACGGTTAAGGGTAAGTTGGGTAGCTTGACCCGTGAATTTCACCCCGGCATCAAGATTGATCGTGAAGAGAATAACTTGGTCGTTGCGATCAAGAACAGAGACGGTAATAATGCGTTGTGGGGATTGACTCGCTCCTTACTGAACAACATGGTTGTCGGTGTTTCCAAGGGATTTTCAAGAGTGTTGGAAATTCAAGGGGTCGGTTATCGTGCTGCGGCGAATGATACCGTTTTGCAACTGAATTTGGGGTATTCGCACCCGATTGACTATGCTTTGCCTCCTGGGGTAGCAGCACAGGTGGAAAAGAATGTCGTGGTAACGCTGTCTGGAATGGATCCTGAGAGGATTGGGCAGGCGTGTGCGGATATTCGTCGTTTTCGTCCACCGGAGCCCTATAAGGGTAAGGGAATTCGTAATGCCGGAGAGACGATTTTGCGTAAAGTAGGCAAGAAGAAGTAACTTGATCTAAGGGGAAATTTGGATGGCAAAGAATCGGCACGCGGCCAGGCGTATCCGGAGTGAGCGAGTCCGTTATCAGTTGTCGCGGACTTGTGGGGATCGTCTCAGATTGTCCGTATTTCGGAGTGTTAGTCATATCTATGCTCAGATAATAGATGACCGTCAGGGGCGTACAATAGTAGCCGCTTCCACCTTGGAAGAGAGCATTCGCACGCAGATCAAGAGTGGCGGAAACAAAGAGGCAGCCGTTGTTGTCGGTCGTTTTATAGCAGAACGAGCGCTCAAGGCAAACATCCGGCAGGTCGTGTTTGACCGGGGTGGTTGCATCTTTCATGGTCGAGTCAAGGCTTTAGCGGATTCAGCACGCGAAGGCGGGCTGGAGTTTTAGCGGGCAGGCTTGCAAAGAGAATTGACGTTAAGCAGGCGGACGGGGAGCAGGAATGTCGAAATCACGTCGTGGTGTGCCCGAAGAGAGGGCCGAGACTTGGCAAAGCGATGATATGATCGAACGGCTGGTGACCATCAAACGGACTGCGAAAGTGGTCAAGGGTGGTAGCCGCTTCAGTTTTTCAGCGATTGTCGTGGTTGGCAACGGGCAGGGTGAAGTGGGATATGGCTTGGGTAAAGCCAAAGAGGTGCCGGAGAGCATTCGCAAGGCAACCGAAAAGGCACGCAAGAGCTTGGTTCCGGTGCCGATCCGTGATGGGCGGACCTTGTTCCATGAAATTGTCGGGCATTATGGTGCAGGCAGCGTGGTGATGCGTCCGGCAGCAGAGGGTACCGGCATTATTGCTGGCGGATCGATGCGACCCATTTTTGAGGCACTGGGTGTACGAGATGTGTTGGCCAAATCGACAGGTACTTCCAATCCGCACAACCTGATCAAGGCAACTTTTTTGGCATTGCAATCCATTCGTTCGCCCAAGGATGTGGCTGAAAAACGTTCGTTGGCACCGGATGCTTTGGGTGGAAAGGCGTAAAAAAGATGGCAAACACCCTTAAAGTAAAACAGATTCGTTCAGTTGCCGGACGCCCCGAAAAGCACAAGGTAATTGTGCAGGGATTGGGGTTGCGTCGCATGCAACAGGTGCGAGAACTGCAGGATACGCCCAGTATTCGTGGCATGATCCGCAAAGTGCAGCATTTGGTACAGATTGTCGAATAATAGCACGGCATGCGTTGCAAACGCTGAATAACTTGCCGATTGAAAATGCCAGAGAGGTTTTGGAAGAGATGAAACTGAATCAATTGCCTGAGTGCCCAGCTGGACGCATAGCAGCCAAAAGAAAAGGGCAGGGAATTGGAAGTGGCAATGGAAAAACTGCCGGTCGTGGAACAAAAGGTCAGACGGCACGCTCAGGCGGATTTCATAAAGTCGGTTTTGAAGGCGGGCAGATGCCGTTGCAGCGCCGTTTGCCAAAACGCGGTTTCAGAAGCCCGTTCAAAGAGTATTATGCGCTGATTCAGGTGGAAGATCTGGATATTTTTGAAACTGGCAGCGAAATCAATCTGCAGGGTCTGCGTGAGAAGGGGCTGATCGGCCGTCTGAAAGATGGTGTCAAACTTCTGGGTAATGGTGAGATTACGAAGGCGCTCACGGTTCATGTCGACAAAGTCAGTCGTTCCGCGCAAGAAAAAATTGAAGCGGCTGGAGGTAAGGTTATCTTAAGCGGTGCTTCGGCTTAAGGAAGAGGTGCATGTCTGCTATTGATACACAGTCACCTTTTGCCGGTTTAGCCAATCTGGGGCAAATTCCTGAGCTGCGCAGCCGACTGCTGTTTACACTTGGCATGTTGATTGTCTACCGGATTGGTGCGCATGTACCCACACCGGGAATTGATCCGCAGGCCTTGGCTACCTTTTTTGCGCAACAACAGGGAACATTGTTAGGAATGTTCAACATGTTCAGCGGGGGAGCCCTCTCTCGCTTAACTGTTTTTGCGCTGGGTATTATGCCCTACATTTCGGCGTCGATTATTTTGCAGTTGATGACGGCAGTTGTTCCTCAGTTGGAGGCGATCAAAAAAGAGGGAGAACTGGGGCGTCGTAAAATTAATCAATATACCCGTTATGGAACGGTGGTTTTGTCGATTTTTCAGGGTTTCGGCATTGCTTATGGTCTGGAGTCGATGCAGGCTGGCGGGATGAATGTTGTTATTGACCCGGGCTGGCATTTTCGTTTGATGACTGTTTTGACCTTAACCAGTGGTACCGCCTTTATAATGTGGGTGGGTGAGCAGATCACGGCACGAGGAATCGGTAACGGCATTTCATTGATTATTTATGCGGGTATTGTTGCCAATTTGCCCGTTGCTTTGGTGAGAACCTTACAGTTGGCCCGCACAGGTGACTTGCAACCGCTGTTTGTCTTGTTGTTGTTGGTTATTTCGGTTGGTGTTACCGCCTTCATCATTTACATGGAGCGGGCGCAACGGCGTATTTTGGTGCAGTATGCCAAGCGGCAGGTAAGCGGTCGGAGAATGGTTGGTGGTGAGAGTACCCATTTGCCGTTGAAAATTAATACGGCTGGGGTTATTCCTCCCATTTTTGCCAGCTCGATTATTTTGTTTCCGGTAACGATTGCCAATTTTGCACCTTGGGATGCGCTAAAGAGTTTTGCGGCCTATTTGTCACCAGGTAATTTGATGTATATGGTGGTGTATGCGCTGGCAATCATCTTTTTCTGTTATTTTTACACGGCGATTGTCTTCAACCCGGAAGAGACTGCAGACAATTTGCGTAAGTATGGTGGATTTATTCCTGGCATACGACCTGGTTTTCGCACGGCGGAATATCTGGATACGATTTTGACACGGTTGACATTGGTTGGTGCGGTGTATGTGGCTGGAGTTTGTCTATTGCCAGAGATACTGATTGCCAGTTATAATGTACCGTTTTATTTCGGCGGCACCTCGATGTTGATTGTCGTGGGTGTGACCATGGATACGGCGTCGCAGATTCAGTCGTTTTTGATCAGCCGTCAGTATGAAGGGTTGATGCAGCGGGCCAAAATCCGTGGACGGCGTTAAGTTACCGTTGGAGGGCAATCGATGAAAGTGCGTGCGTCGGTAAAGACGATTTGTAAGGATTGCAAGACGATTAAGCGCAAGGGAATTGTCAGGGTGATCTGCATCAAGCATCCCAAGCATAAACAGAAACAGGGCTGATACTTACCGTCCAAGACGGGGCACTGGCTGGCTGTACTGTATCGGGCAGAACTCAGAAAGGTTGTGGAGGTTGTAAAGTGGCGCGAATTGCCGGGGTGAATATTCCCATCAATAAACGACTGGCCGTTGGTTTGACCTATATTTTTGGGATAGGCAGACATTCGGCTGCCAATATTCTTAAGGCGGCGGACATTTCTCCGGAAACCCGTGGACGAGATCTATCCGAGGCGGATATTGCCAGAATTCGTTCCATCATCGACAGTGAATATCAAGTTGAGGGTGATTTGCGGCGTCAGGTAGCCATGAACACCAAGCGGTTGATGGATTTAGGGTGTTATCGTGGTTTGCGCCATCGCCGTGGTTTGCCAGTGCGTGGTCAGCGTACCCATACCAATGGACGTACCCGTAAGGGACCACGTCGGTCGATTCCAGGTAAAGGTTGATAGGCAGGCTTATGTGATCGGTCGGCAGTAAACCGGCCTGCAGATGAGGAGATGAGATGGCGAAGGTCCAGAAGGTCACACGGGGGAAAAAGAAGGAACGTAAAAGTATTGCGAGTGGTGTTGCGCATATCCACTCAACGTTCAACAATACGCTGGTTACGATTACCGATACCTCAGGCAATGTTGTATCGTGGGCATCGGCGGGGGCACAGGGGTTTAAAGGTTCGCGCAAGTCCACCCCTTTTGCAGCGCAGATGGCCGCAGAGGATGCTGGTCGCAAAGCGATGGAGCATGGCATGCGGAATATAGATGTACGCCTGAAAGGTCCGGGGTCCGGACGTGAGTCTGCCCTACGGGCTTTAGCGGGAATTGGTTTCAATATCGCGTTTGTGCAGGATGTGACGCCCATTCCCCATAATGGTTGCCGTCCGCCCAAACGTCGTCGAGTTTGACCTTTTATATCTGCTTATTGCGAGGGACGCAGGAACAATGGCCCGTTATTTTGGATCCAAATGCCGAATTTGTCGGCGCGAATCCACCAAGCTCTTTTTGAAAGGTGAAAAGTGCTATACCGATAAGTGTGGAATTGAACGTCGGAACACAGCACCTGGCCTGCACGGCCAACGCCGCCGCAAGGTTTCGGATTATGGCCTGCATTTGCGTGAAAAGCAGAAGATCAAAAAGACCTATGGTTTGCTGGAGAGACAGTTCCGCAACTATTTTGAGAAGGCGGAACGGATGGGTGGAATTACCGGTGAGAACTTGTTGATTCTGCTCGAGCGCAGATTGGACAATGTGGTTTTCCGCATGGGATTTGCCGCATCGCGTAGCGAGGCCCACCAAATTGTCAGTCACCGGCAAGTGATGGTCAACGATCAGTTGGTCAATATCGGGTCGTATTTGGTCAAGGCCGGTGATAAAGTCGCGATTGTTGCTGGGGCGCGTGGTCACCTGCGCATCAAAGCAGCGGTAGAGATTGCGGCAAAAAGGGGTTTTCCAGGCTGGGTGGATGTGGATGCAGTAAATATGTCAGGTGTATTTCGTGCGTTGCCGGATCGTGCTGATTTGCCAGCTGATTATAATGAAAACCTGATTGTTGAGCTGTACTCCAAGTAGACGTGAGACCAGGTTAGGGGATACGGATGTACAGAAACTGGACCGAATTAATTAAACCCCAAAAAGTTGAAATTCTCGAACAAGGGAATTCACAATATAAAGCGACTTTGATCGCTGAGCCGCTGGAACGTGGATTTGGAACAACGTTGGGCAATGCGTTACGCCGGGTGTTGTTGTCTTCGTTGCAAGGCGCGGCCATATCCTCCGTGCAGATAGAAGGTGTACTGCATGAGTTTTCCAGTGTTCCTGGTGTGTTGGAAGATGTTACAGATATAATTCTCAACCTGAAAGGCTTGTCGATTCGTGTCAAGTCCGGTATCGGACCCAAGCACGTGGTGTTAAAAGCTGAAGGGGAGGGTGTGGTCACGGCAGCTGCCATTGAGTGTGGTTCGGACGTCGAAATTTTAAACCAGGATCATCACATTGCCACCTTGAATAAAAGTGGCAAATTGGAAATGCGTCTGGCGATTACCACCGGCAAAGGCTATGTGCCGGCAGTGCAAAAATCGGATGATGAGTCGGCCACTATTGGTGAAATTTTTCTGGATTGCAGCTACAACCCGGTGAAACGGGTTGCTTACAAGGTGGAAAATGCCCGCGTGGGGCAACAGACCGACTACGATAAGCTGATCATGGAGATCGAGACCAATGGTGTCGTCTCTCCGGAAGATGCTTTGGCTCTGGCTGCCAAAATTTTGCAGGATCAGTTAAGTCTGTTTATTAATTTTGATGATGTGCCGATGGGCGATGTACTCGAAGAGTTGTCGCAGCCGAAATGGAATCCCAATTTGTTCCGCAAGGTGGATGAGTTGGAGTTGTCTGTTCGGTCGGCCAACTGTCTGAAGAATGATGAGATTGTCTATATCGGTGATTTGGTACAAAAAACCGAGGCTGAAATGTTGAAAACACCCAACTTCGGGCGCAAATCCCTGAATGAAATCAAGGAAGTGCTTGAGGAGATGGATCTTAGTCTGGGTATGGTGTTGGAAGGTTGGCCACCGGAAAACATAGATGAGTTGGCCAAGCAGTTTGAAGACGAGCATTTCTAAGGAGCCGCAGCATGAGACATCAAAGACATGGACGCAAAATGGGCCGGAGTAGCAGCCATTTTGAGGCAATGATCAGCAACATGCTGGTGAGCTTGTTCCGCTACGAACGGATTGAAACGACGACACCGAAAGCAAAAGAGTTGCGCAGTATTGCTGACCAAATGGTTTCGTTGGGTAAACGAGGTGATTTGCATGCCCGTCGCCAGGCTTTGGGTAAGCTGCAGGATAAAGAGATTGTCCATAAACTGTTCACCGATATTGCCGAACGCAATCGCAACCGTCCAGGCGGTTATACGCGGGTGTTAAAAACACGCGATCGTTATGGTGACTGTGCGCCCATGTCGATGATTGAGTTGGTGGAAAGAGTAGAAAAATAAATATCGCATTTCCTGGTATGGCAATTGCTAGCCGGAGTTGGTGTCGGAAGATGTAACTTTCCGAACCGACTTCGGCTTTTTTTTTGTTTTTTACTTTTTGTGTAAGGTCAGATTGATGCGTTGCCATTCTGCTCGATACTCTTCGTCAACCGTTCTGGGCCGTTTATTGACAGGATTGTTGATTGCGTTTTCTCTCCATAGTGCTGAAAAAAGTGAGGCAGCTGCTTGGCAGGATGCAGCGGATGGTTCCAATCAATCGGTGATTTCTCATCAACCCGTCGTGACGCCACCGCCTGCTCAAGAAAATAAAAGCGAACAAAAAAATGATCAGCCTGCAAAGGTTTCCAAGCCGGTGCTGCGACCTGTTGTGCCGCGCAATGAAGGATTGCGTTTGCATGGGGAAGAGTTGTTAAGCACGGTCAGTTATGGAGAAGTTCCGTGGCGTCGTCGTTGGTATCCCTATGCGGTCAACGATGAAGTGATGGGTCCTGGAGAAATGCGTTATATGGCCAATAATAGCGATACGCTGATAGATTTGGCCCGCATTTTTGGTGTTGGCTTCAATGAATTGCGTGATGCGAATCCTGATGTCAATGTTTGGGTTCCGGAACCGGGATCAGTGATTAAAGTGCCCTATCGTCGAGTTATTCCCCGCTCAGCGGCACGCATTATCGTCAATTTGCCGGAGATGCGAGTCTATCATAAAAGACGCGATGGTTGGTTGGATACCTACCCGATTGGTATTGGGCAAGAGGGTTTGTTGACGCCGCAAGGATCGGCGCATGTAACGCGCAAGGCTGCCTATCCCTCCTGGTATGTTCCAGAGTCTATTCTTAAGAAAAAACCGCATTTGCCGAAGGTTATTCCCTCTGGTCCCGATAATCCTCTGGGCACGCATGCGGTATATTTATCCATACCCAGCTATTTGATACACGGAACGCAAAAACCGTATGGCGTTGGCCGGCGGGTCAGCCATGGTTGTATGCGTTTGTATCCCGAAGATATTGTACGTTTCTATGAGGAAGTTGTCGTCAATGATAGCGTAGAAATTGTCAACCAACCGATCAAAGCGGGTTGGCATGGGGAAGAGTTGTATTTACAAGTGCATGATGTGTTGTCATACAAGGAGCGGCCAACTGTCAAATCCATGGCCAGCAAAATTGTCAGCCAGGCGTTGCAGCGGCGCTCTTTTTCTGAGCATGAGGTGGTGATCGATTGGAAACGGATGCAGGAGACCATCGAACAAGCCAAGGGTGTGCCGCAAGTGATTGGTCGAGTGTGGCATCCGCCAGAATTGGAACATTTGGGCTCTGGCTGGGCATGGGAGCATCGGATCCGTTTGCCACATCATAAAAAGGCCAAGGTTATGGCACCCGTTACACCCGCAGCGTCGTCGTCGTCGCCGCAACAGCTGGAAATTTTACCAGAGAGTGCACCACCCATGCGGCAATAGGGTAAACCAGGATGTCTGCGACTGAGTGGGGGATTTGTTCACCCCTTGCACTGATCGATGGTTGTTTGTCGATGAGGCAGTACTCTGTTTGCGAAGTAAACTCGGATTTTTCTGTCAACGGAGACTTGCCCCACACAACCCGTCATATGCCATCGCAATCATCTATTCTGCTCCATGCCGCTGACGTTTGATTGCGGCTTGCGATGACCTGTTTTTGCAAAGGGTCGTTGCGGCGAGTGCTGTGCTGCGGAGAACGATCTGCTTGTTTGCTCAACGATACGGGCAGGCAACACTGTTGTGCTTTGCTTGGAATTGCTGAAGGGTGAGGCAGTTTTTGAAAGTCACTACCGGGACACCGAGGGGAGGAGTCCCCCCCAGTGTCCCGATCGTTTGTCGGCGCGTGCCGAATAATTACTTCTTGAGGCCTTTGCGGAAAGACTTCTTTGCGCGAGAAGATTCTTCTTTGAGACGATCGACTTCTTTGCGCAGGGCATCGGCTTCGGCTTTCGATTTGTCAGCGGCAGCTTGAGCGGCCTTGCGATCGGCTTCGGCTTTGGCGAGTTGCTCTTGCAGGTTGGCTTCGGGTTTGGCCGGGGGTTGAGATGCACAACCGCTCAGCACGCCCAACAGGCTGGAGAGAACGATAACGGGGACAATTTTCGACATGGATTGAGTCTCCTGAAATGAAAAAGTTTCCTTTAGCTCACAGCATTTGCTTAAGCTTTCAAACCCGGGATCATAGCAGATAAACCGGTTCGACTTCTATTAAAAAAGCTCTGCTGTAGCCATTTTATGCAGTTTTTTGGTTCGCAAATCATGTACCAGTTTATTGACGGTTGCAAGGGAAAAGTGTAGCCAGTCGATGGAATTTTATCTATTTATTTGAAATAAATTAAAATTTTTTTCTGGATTCTCTCCTGTAAGTGGCAATAATCAGCCAAAAAGCCCGAGCAGGTTACGGCGGCTGATGCTTTTGTTCAGATGATCGGCCACCGATTGGTTGGCTCGAGAGGTTGCCTTTTTGCCGGAAACGACGGCGATTGCCTCTTCAAAGCTGTCCAAGTCGCGGGTAGAATTCATTAATATTTCAATGAAATGGTGTCCGACTTCCGGTTCCCAGGCGGTCAATACCGGAACCAGACGGTTTGGATACTCCAGCAGTACCCCTTGGCCGGCAGCGACACGCCCGTCAGGATCTGCTGTCAAAGGCATGGCATGTCGAATTGGCGGTTCGGGTCGGCTCATGTCATGCCAAAAAACCCGCTCCACCGCCCATGGGGTAACCAGCAGGGCGGGGATGGGGGCGTTAGGGAAGCTGTTTTCCATTTGCACACGAATATTCATGCGCCGATTGAGGGTAGGGTCGTCGGCTGGTCGACTCTGCAGAATCCGTTCGCAAGCGACCTTCAGGCCGACCGGATCGGGCCAGCGGCACTCCCAGCGGGGCGAATCATTATTCATGAGAAGAACATTCCATCCAAAGGGCTGGAGGCAGTGGCATAAAGTTTTTTCGGGATACGCCCGGCAAGATAGGCGTCGCGACCGGCTTCGACCGCCTTTTTCATCGCTCTCGCCATGCGTATGGGATCTTTGGCTCCGGCGATGGCGGTATTCATCAGCACGCCATCGCAGCCCAACTCCATGGCGATGGCCGCATCGGAGGCGGTACCGACACCGGCATCGACCAGAACGGGTATGTTGGCCTGTTCAATGATGATGCGCAGGGTATAGGGGTTGCGGATACCGAGACCGGAGCCGATCGGCGCTGCCAAGGGCATGACGGCGACACAGCCCATCTCTTCAAACAGTTTACACAGGTAGGGGTCATCGGTGGTATAGACCATCACCTGAAACCCCTCTTTGATCAGCAGTTCGGCTGCTTTGATGGTTTCCGGATTGTTGGGCCAGAGATATTTGGCGTCGGAGAGGACTTCCAGTTTGACCATATCCCAACCGCCTGCTTCGCGGGCCAGGCGCAGGGTGCGTACCGCCTCCTCGGCGTTGTAGCATCCGGCGGTGTTGGGCAGGTAGGTATATTTTTTTGGATCGACAAAATCGGTGAGCATGGCGGCGCTGCGGTCACTGACGTTGACCCGTCGCACGGCGACTGTCACGATCTCGGCACCCGAGGCTTCAATGGCGCGGGCGGTCTCCTCAAAATCTTTGTATTTGCCGGTACCCACCAGCAGGCGACTGTTGAACCGTTTGCCAGCGATGATCAACGGATCGTCGTTTTCGTTTGCCGAACCGCCGCCAATAAAGTGGACCACTTCAATCTGATCCCCTTCACACAACTCGATGGCACTGAACTGACTGCGCGGCGCAACTTGCAGGTTGCGTTCCACGGCCACTTTGTTGGCATCCAGTTGCATCGCATCCAGCAACTGTTGGATGGTGCTGTGGCGAGCGATGGACTGCTCTTCGCCGTTGAGGGTGATATGCATCGCGTTCATGGTGGCTCCTGGCACACTGCTGCAGTAGGTGAAAGGGTGCGTTGCCCGGGCAACTCCGTGCGACGTACCCCGCATCGCCTGTTATTTTATCGATCTGTGGCGCTTGATCAATGAGAGAAAATGACCTGGCGTTGAAAAGGTGCTACAGTGGGGCTTCTTTTGCGCATTTTCCGTCCGGTGACATTCTGCCGTTCGGTGGGTAACAGGCTTTAACAGGGAGTCGCAGCCGTATGATCAAGCGATTGTACATTTCCGGTTACAAGACGCTCGTTGACTTTGAGTTGCATCTGGATCGGATGACCCTGCTGTTGGGACCAAATGGTTCCGGCAAGTCGGCGGTCATGGAGTGTTTGCTGCTGTTGAGGGAGTTTATTGTATCGGGGAAGAGTATTAAGGAGTTGATGCCGGATGTAGTCAGACCCTGTTTTGTTCGTGAGTCTGATTGGTTCCAAAAGATAGAGTTGGAAATTTATGGTAATGATGGATTATATTGTTATCGAATGATTACTGAAGATGATTGGATGGGCTCTGTTGATATAAAAGAAGAAAGTCTATCGTTTAACAATAAACTTCAGTTTGAATACAAAGAGTATAAACTTCACTATTATAATGATGGGAAACAAGATGGTGAGCCGTTGCCAAAGGACAATGAGCATTCCGTTTTCCAAATGCCGGTTGAAAAATTTCGTGTTACTCGTTTTCAATCTATTATAAAACGTATGGTTATTGTCCAACCTCAACCAAAAATAATGGAAGGTGTTAGCAGAAGACGGGAACTCTACCTGCAATCCAACGGCAGCAATTTTGCCTCCTGGTGGCACCACTTGATGATGACTGAAACGGGTTTGGTCATGGAGGTTTCCCAGAGATTGCAGGAGGTGTTTCCCGGATTTCAATTCATGCAGATGAAGGTGATCGGTGAAAATGTCTTCAGTCTGATGGTGGTCTTTTCCATCCAGAAAAAGCGCATTGAAATTCCCTTTACCCAGCTCTCTGATGGGCAAAAATGTTTGATTTTGTTGTATGCGCTGCTGGCGGCAATGCAACATGGCAAAGTGCCGATTCTGTTCATCGATGAACCGGAAAATTTTTTGGCCTTGCCGGAGATCATGCCCTGGCTCAATCAGCTGTTAAGCCAGTCGGAGGAGGAGCAGGCGCAAGGACAGTGTCTGCTGATTTCCCATCATCCCAAAATGATCAACTTTCTCGCCTCGGCGTGGGGGCGTTGGCTTGAACGGGATCCGCTTAGCGGCGCTTCCAAAGCCTATCCGATTGCTGGCACCGCAGAGGAGGAGAAAGAAGGCGGCTTGCCGCTCTCCCGTCTGGTAGAGCGTGGTTGGATCATGGATGATGTGTAACGCATGGGATCTGTCCGCTTATCAGGCGACCATCCTCTGTGAAGACCAAACACAGTATCGTCTGGCCAGAGAATTTTTGAAGCTGGGTAAAGTATCGGAGCGCAAAATTTATGATCGGATTGCCCCGCCTGGTTCGGGGAGTGGCAAGGCATGGGTGTTGAAACATGTGGCGCAAGAGGTCACTGAGTTGCGGAGGCGTGCTTCACGAACCTTGTTATTGATTGTGATCGATGCCGATGAACAGGAGACAGAAGCGGCCTGCCGGGAAATTCGTTGTCGGTACGAGGCACTGCAACTGCCGGAACATAATCCGGTGATTGCCATTGTGCCCAAACGCAACGTGGAGAGTTGGCTGCATTTTTTGCTGCGCGGTGAGATCGATGAAGAGCGGAGTTTTAAACGGCTCTATATGAAACAGCTCTCCTATAGAGATCAAGCAGCCAAATTGGTGCAGGTCGTGCGGTCTGTTGCGCAGGATGATCTTCCTCCCTCTCTGGCCATGGCCCGGCAGGCGTGGTTGCAGAGCGGACTATTTTCCCATCACTAAGAGAGCAAAAAACCATGGGGCAATTGAGTGAGCGGCGGGTGTTGGTGACCGGTGGGGCCGGTTTTTTGGGGACACATTTGTGTGAGCGCTTGTTGCGTGATGGCTGTGATGTATTGTGTGTCGATAATTTTTTTTCCGCAACCAAGGGTAATGTGTTGCATCTGTTGGACAATCCCCGTTTTGAGTTGCTGCGCCACGATGTGACCTTTCCGCTGTTTGTTGAGGTGGATGAAATATTCAATCTGGCCTGTCCGGCCTCCCCGATTCATTACCAGGTGGATCCGGTGCAGACCACCAAAACCAGCGTGCATGGCGCGATCAATATGCTGGGTTTGGCCAAACGGGTGAAGGCCAAAATTTTTCAGGCTTCGACCAGCGAGGTCTACGGCGATCCGCAAGAGCATCCGCAACCGGAAAGCTATTGGGGCAACGTCAACCCCATCGGTCCGCGATCCTGTTATGACGAAGGCAAACGGTGTGCGGAGACCCTCTTTTTTGACTATCACCGCCAACACAAACTGCGCATCAAAGTGGCGCGTATTTTTAATACCTATGGGCCATACATGCACCGCAATGATGGTCGGGTGGTCTCCAATTTTATTGTCCAGGCCCTGCGCAATGAGCCGATTACCGTCTATGGCAGCGGCAAGCAGACGCGCTCCTTTTGTTATGTCGATGATTTGATCGAAGGCATCGTCCGTTTGATGCATTCGTCCGATGCGGTGACCGGACCGCTCAATCTGGGCAATACAGCCGAATATCCGGTGCTGATGTTGGCGGAAAAAATCATTGAACTGACCGGTTCCCGTTCCCAAATTGTTCTGCATCCACTGCCGGTCGATGATCCGCAACAGAGGCGTCCCGATATTACACAGGCAGAAAAACTGCTCGATTGGCGCCCACAAATTGCCCTGGAAGAGGGGTTGCGAAGGACCATCGCCTATTTTGCACAAATTTTGTCAGCATAATTTTACCCTCTCCCCTTGCGCCGGGCGGTTGTGGTGCCCATATAAGCGGGTTGAGTGGTGTTCTATCGTTTTTGTAACTTTGGCGGAGGTGGGTGGTAACCATGAGTGAGGCGGCACAGAAAGAGACCTTGTCATTTCAGGCAGAGGTTCGGCAACTGTTGGATCTGATGATTCACTCGTTGTACAGCAATAAAGAGATTTTTCTGCGCGAATTGATCTCCAATGCCTCGGATGCGGCGGACAAACTGCGCTTTGAGGCCCTGGCCAACGATGCACTGTATGAGGGTGATCCCAATTTGCTGATTCAGATCACCTACGACAAAGAGAACAAGAGAGTGACGATTGCCGACAATGGTATCGGCATGAATCGCGACGAGGTGATGAGCAATATTGGCACGATTGCCAGATCGGGTACCAAAGAGTTTCTCAAATCGTTGACCGGTGAACAGGCCAAGGATGCCCATCTGATCGGACAGTTTGGGGTGGGTTTTTATTCGGCCTTTGTCGTGGCCGACAAGGTGACGCTGCTTACCCGGCGGGCCGGTGATGGGGCGGAGCAGGGGGTCAAGTGGGAATCGGCAGGTGATGGAGAATATACCCTGGAACCGGTGGTCAAAGAGGGGCACGGTACCGAGGTGACCCTGCACCTGCGCGAGGGTGAGGATGAATTTCTCGATGATTGGCGTTTGCGTTCGGTCATTCGCAAATTTTCCGATCATGTCTCCTGGCCGATCATGATGAAGGGGCGTGCCGATACTGATGAAGAGGCGGCAGAGGAGGAGGTAAAGGAAGAGGTAAAGGAAGAGGGAGAGGAGCCGAAAGTCAAAGAGGTGCCCTGGGAACAGGTGAACAAAGCCTCCGCTTTGTGGACCCGCGCCAAGAGCGAAATCAGCGCCGAAGAGTACAACGAATTCTACAAACACATTGCCCACGATTTTGAAGAGCCTTTAAGCCATGTGCATGTCCGGCTGGAAGGCAAGTATGAATATACGCTGCTGTTGTATTTGCCAAAGCGGGCACCGTTTGATTTGTGGGATCGGGAACGCAAACATGGTGTCAAGCTCTATGTGCGGCGGGTCTTCATCATGGAGGGCGCGGAAGAGTTGATGCCGCGCTATCTGCGCTTTGTGCGTGGCTTGATTGACACCGCAGATTTGCCGCTCAATGTATCACGCGAAATTTTGCAGAAAAATCATGTCGTCGAAGCAATCCGCAAAGGCGCTGTCGGCAAGGTGTTCACTCTGTTGGAAGAGTTGGCCGAGAAGGAGCCGGAAAAATATCAGACCTTCTGGAAAATTTTCGGCAAGGTGTTGAAAGAAGGCATTATTGAAGATTTCAGCAACAAGGAACGGATTGCCAAACTGTTGCGTTTTGCCACCACCCATAGCGATTCAGAGGTGCAGGATGTTTCTCTGGCGGACTATATCGCCCGCATGAAACCGGAACAGGAAAAAATTTACTATATCACCGGCGAAACCTATGTGGCGGCGAAAAAAAGCCCGCACCTGGAAATTTTCCGCAAGAAGGGCATTGAGGTGTTGTTGCTTTCCGACCGAGTGGACGAATGGTTTGTTTCCCACCTGCATGAATTTGAAGGCAAATCTTTGCAGGCGGTCACCAAGGGAGATTTGGATCTCGGCAAGTTGGATGACGAAGAGCAGAAAAAAGATCGGGAAGATGCAGAAAATCGCTTCAAGGATCTGGTGACACGGATCAAGACCGCATTGGGTGATGGGGTAAAAGAGGTGAGAACCACCCATCGTTTGGTCGATTCTCCCTCCTGCCTGGTGGGTGGTGAGTATGACATGAGTGCCACCATGGAACGTATTCTCAAGGATGCGGGGCAGGATATTCCGGGGGCCAAGCGTATTCTGGAGATCAACCCGGAGCATTCCCTGGTGCAACGCTTGCAGGCTGAGGGCAGCGAAGATCGCTTTGATGATTTGTGCCACATCCTGTACAACCAGGCCTTGTTATGCGAAGGTGGTCAGATTGAGGATCCGGTGGATTTTGTTCGTCGTCTGAACAATCTGCTGTAAAATTTTCGGCAGTCGGCCTCTTCAGGCTCCACTGCGGTTGGGCTGTGGAGCCTGGACGACCGGCTGCCGTTTGTGAGGCAACCCGATAGAGGTGGTAGACGATGGCACCGTTGCAGGTTGTGGAGGATGGGGAAGATATCGAAGGCGAACAGTTGCGCAATTTGATCGAACGGATTGAACGACTGGAAGAGGAAAAGGCGGTATTGGCCGACCATGTGCGTTCGGTGTATGCTGAAGCAAAATCGGCAGGTTTTGATCCAAAAATTATTCGCAAGGTCGTTCGTTTGCGCAAAATGGATCCCAGGGATGTAGATGAAGAAGAGACATTGATTCACATGTATAAACGGGCACTTGGTATGGAGTAGCCTGGCATTGTTGCTGAGCAATCCTCTAACTTTCATGTTGTTTTTTCCCCTGTTGGGGGCGGTTGTCATTGGCCTGCTGCCGGTGCGGTTTGCGGGCCAAAGCCGTCGGATTGCTCTCTTTTGTTCTGGTGTGGTCTGGTTGTTGGCGTGGTCTCTTTTTGCTGTTTATGATTCTGCTTCGCCTACGGTTCAATGTCTGGAACGTCAACCTTGGGCCACCCAGAGTGGTGGCACCTTTCTGCTGGGAATTGATGGTTTTTCTTTTCCGATGGTGTTGTTGGCCACCTCTCTGGCGGTGGTGGCCTTGCTGGCTTCGCACGTCATTCGGGACCAATTGAAGGGCTATTACCTGTTCATGCTGTTGTTGGAAATGGGCATGTTGGGTGTGTTTATGGCGCAGGATTGGTCTCTTTTCTATATTTTCTGGGAATTTACCCTGATTCCTTTGTTTTTTTTGATCAATCGCTGGGGTGGAGCGCGTCGTCAGCATGCGGCGTTGAATTTTGTGCTTTACACCATGGGGGGGTCGGTTTTTCTGTTGATCGGCTTGTTGCTCGGTTTTGATGCGGCAGGTGCCGACTCTTTTGCCATGGAGGCGATGGCTGCAGGGTTGAAACAGGTGTCCCCGCAAACACAGTTGCTGATTTTTATGGGTTTTTTCTTGGGCTTTGGCGTCAAGATGCCGGTTTTTCCCATCCACGGTTGGCTGCCTCTGGCTCATGTGGAGGCACCCAGTCCGGTCAGTATTCTGTTGTCCGGAGTGTTGTTGAAAATGGGTTCGTATGGTTTGCTGCGGGCGGCGGCGATGTTGCCTTTGGCCATGGTTGCCCTGCAAGGGGTGTTGCTGACCCTGGCGATGATTTCGCTGATCTATGGGGCGCTGTTGGCCTGGCGTCAGACCGATCTCAAGGCGATGGTCGCCTATTCATCGGTCAGCCACATGGGGGTGGTGTTGCTGGGGGTGGCAACGCTTAACAGTGCCGGTTTGTTGGGTGCGGTGACACAAATGGTTGCCCATGGCCTGGCGGCGGCGGCGATGTTTTTATTGGTTGGGCTGCTCTATCAGCGGACCCATAGCCGTGAAATTCGTGACTATGGTTCTTTGTTGACACAGGCACCACGCTTTACCGTTTTTATTGCCATGGCTTTTGTTGCCGCCGTCGGTATGCCGGGCACGGTCGGCTTTATTGCTGAATGGCATGTGTTATTGGGTGGTTTTCAACAGTGGGGTGGTTGGGTGGTGCTGATCAGTATCGGGATGATGATCAGTGCGGCCTATTCGCTGCGCACGGTGAACCAATTGTGTAGCGGACCCGCCGCACCGCGCATGGCGAACGTGATGGATTTGACTTGGCCGGAGACGATTACCGCTGGCTTTTTAATGTTCTGGATTGTTTTATTGGGTTGTCTGGCAGCCCCTTTATTGCAACTCTCCGTGGCTTCGGTCGAACAATTTGTCCGCCTGTTTGCGGGGGCAGGGGCATGAGTCATCCATCCTCTGCCTCCTCGGATCCACGTCTGCAGCACCTCAAAGAGTGGTTGCACCATTTGCCACACCATTTGCCTGGTCAGGCACCGATTCGTGATTTTATTCATCACAATACCTTGCATGGTTTTCAACACCTTGCTTTCCCGGAGGCGCTGCGGCAGGCGGAACGGATTACCGGCATTCACGGTTATTGGCCGGGTGAGCAGTTTCGTGCCGCCTATCGTCAGGGGCGCATCAAGCGAGCCGATCTGGAGGCCGAGTTGTTGGCTGCCGCAGATCTGCAGGCAGAGCAGGTGATTGTCCCATCGGTTCAGGGGGGGATCCGTCGTTTGGATCTCTATCGTGAGGCCATGCTGCACGATGTGCGCTCCCTGCAGGCCAGCCAATTGCGCTGGCAAAAAGAGGAACAGCAGGCATTATCGCGACTGCAGGCGGATTTGTCGCCAGAAATGCGGCAGTTCTGGTTGCGTTGCGGCACAGAGGAGTCGGTGGTCTCCGGCCTGTGGCAGGCCTGCTTGCGACGTCTGAAGGTTGCGGAGAGCGAAACAGACCCGGAAGAACAATTAGAGGATTTGCTGACCTTTTTTGCCCCGGGATCAATGGCGGAAGAGGAGTTGGATCTGCGTCTTTTCGCTACCCTGGTGCGGGAAGAGGCAGAGATGGTGCTGGAAAAATTGCTAAAGAATCTGGGGGTCGAATCGACGTTCAGCGGCCTGCTGGCGCTGCTGACCAGCGAAGATCCTTTTGACCATGTGCGACCTCTATTGCTGCGGCATGTGGCGGCCTATTTGGACCAGGGAGTGGCGGGCTGGAGCTATCCAGAGCGGGAGAACGGTTTTTGGTCGGCCTGGTGCCAGCAAGCGGGCAAGGATTGGTCCTTTTTGCCAGAAGAGTTGTCCGAGTGGAGCAGCGAACTGGAGGGGTTGTCGGAGGATGCCACAGAGAGTGTCATGATCTTGTTGACCCGCCTGGGCTTGCCGGAAAAACGCTGGACTGATTATCTGGAGCGGTTGGCGTTGCGCTTGCCGGGTTGGTCAGGCATGGTCATGTGGCGACAGCAACATCCCGGATATGAAGGCATCAGCCCGCAGCGGGTTGAGATGATGGATTATCTGGCGGTCAGCTTGATGCTGGAGCGGCTCTACTCTCTGCGCCTGTGTCGGAACGGTTGGCAGATTGATGCCCGGATTGAGTCGTTGCGGGAACATTTTCGCCAGCACAGCGCCGAATTTCTCGTCCGCTGGTCGTTGTACAACGAGCCGTTGCCGGAGTATCTCGCCGAGCAGGCCGGGCGTATGCTGGCGCAATCGGCAGCCGATCCATTGAGCGAACGACAATGGTATGCCCTGGCGCGCATGTTACGCATTGGCCATCAGGCACCGGGCAGAGACAAGCGTATGACGGCGCATGGTGATGTTTGGCCGTTGTTTCTTATGCTTCAGCATCTCGGGATGTCAGCAGATGCGCTGCTTGCCTTGACTGACCAGCAATGGACGATGTGGCAGGAGAGTTTGGCCCGGTTGACAGTGGATCGTTGTGGTTATCTGTGGTTGCAAGCCTACGAACGCCATTATCGCAATCAGATTTTTAATGCGTTGCAGCAGAATCATGGCCGAGGGCGCTGGGCAACCCGGCCCCATCGCCCCTCTGGCCAGTTGATTTTTTGCATGGATGAGCGGGAGGAGGGGTTTCGCCGCCATTTGGAAGAGGTGGCCCCGGAGCTGGAAACTTTGGGCGCTGCCGGTTTTTTTGGTGTGCCGATCTATTGGCAAGGATTGGATGATCACCGCTTTTCTGCCCTTTGTCCGGTGGTGGTGACCCCTGTCCATCAAATTCGCGAGTTGCCAGCAGAGGGGGCGGAAGCCGATCATGCGCTCTATCTCCGGCAACGGCGGCAGCGCTTGCGGTGGCAAGAGCAGCTGCATCAAGGAAGCCGCCTGGGATTGATCAGACCGTTGCTGGCCACGCTGTTGGCGGCACCGGGTGCGCTGCTGTTGTTGTTGGGTAAAATGGTCTCTCCTTTGGCAACAAGTCGTTTTTTGCAATGGTTGCAGCAGTTGCTGACCCAGCCCGTTGCGACCCGATTGTATTTGACCGCTCCGGTTGATGCGCCGGTGGCATCGACAGAACAGCCCCGTTTGGGGTTGACTGATCATGAACAGGCGGGTCGGGTGGAGGGGTTTTTGCGCACCATCGGGCTGACCAACCAGTTTGCTCCGTTGGTCGTTTTGGTCGGACATGGTTCAATCAGCCAAAACAATCCCCATTTGGGAGCCTATGATTGTGGTGCCTGCAGTGGTCGTCATGGCGGGCCGAATGCGCGGGTTTTTGCCAGCATGGCCAATCGGCCTGTTGTGCGTCAATTGCTGCAGGCGCGGGGTATTACGATTCCGCAGGGGTGTTGGTTTATCGGTTTGGAGCATAACACGGCCAGCGAGGCGCTGGCATGGTATGATCTGGCAGGGGTGCCGGAGCCTTTGCGTCCGGCGTTGCAGCAGGTGCAAGAGGCCATGGCACAGGCCTGTGCCGCCTCGGCCCATGAACGGAGTCGGCGTTTGGCCTCGGCACCTCGCCATCCGACGCCGGGGCTGGCGCTGGCGCATGTGGCCGGACGAAGTGTGGATTTCAGCCAAGCCAGGCCGGAGTTGGGCCATGTAACCAATGCGGTGGCCTTGATCGGGCGTCGTGCGGTGGCGCAAGGGCTCTTTTTTGATCGCCGCATGTTTTTGATCTCCTATGATCCAACCCAGGATCCGGGTGGTACCATTGTCGAAAACATTTTGCTGGCAGCAGGACCGGTGGGGGCAGGGATCAGTTTGGAGTACTATTTTTCCACGGTCAACAATGAGCGGTATGGCTGCGGTTCAAAAATTACCCACAATGTGACCGGACTGTTGGGGGTGATGGAAGGGGCTTTCTCCGATTTGCGTACCGGTTTGCCCAAGCAGATGATTGAAATTCACGAGGCGATGCGTCTGTTGGTGATCGTCGAGCAGGATCCGGATGTGCTGACGGCAATTCATGGACGCCAGGCCCCGATACGCGAGTTGGTGGATAACGGGTGGATTGTCTTGGCAGCCAAAGAGCCGGAGAGTGAACATATTCATCTGTTTCGTCCGGGCCACGGCTGGCAACTGTGGAACGAGCCGTTGCAACCGTTGCCGACGGTTGCCCGTTCACAGGATTGGTATGCCGGTCGCGATGGACCGTTGCCGCCGGTTTTTGTTGCCCAAGCAGCGCCGAGTCACGCCCATGATTGAAAAAGGTCTGCTCCTGGTCTCTCTTTTGCCGGCCATGGCAGCGGCCTGGATCGGCTTGGCACTGTTGTTGGGCTGGAGCCGTGGCGAGAGCGCGGAACGGCGGACGGCTTTTCTGGCCTCGTTGGCCAGCGGCCTGTCGTTGTTGCTGCTGCTGGGGATCGACCTGCAGGTGGCACTGCATGGTGGCACCCCCTATCCGCTGCCGGGGATTCCCTGGATGGAGAGCGTGGGGTATCGGGTGATGATCCAGTTTACGGTGGATCGGCTCAGTCTGTCGATGGCCACACTGGCCGCTTTGTTGGGCTGGTTGACCATCCGTTTTTCGGTCAACTATCTGCACCGTGAGGTTGGTTTTCATCGCTTTTTTGCTTTGTTGTCATTGTTTGTGGCCGCCTTGTTGCATTTTTTGCTGGCAGGCAATGCCGTCATGGCCTTTATCGGTTGGGAGATGATGGGGGTGACCTCCTATCTGTTGATCGGTTATGCCTTGGAACGCAGCCAGGCCAGCCAGAGTGCCACGCGGGTGATGGTAACCAATCGGGTCGGTGATGCCGGATTTACCGTCGCCATTTTACTGGCCTTTGCCTGGTTGGGTGGCTCGGAGTGGCCTGTGCTGGCGCAGGCCTGGAGCCTGTTGAACTCCTGGCAGTTGGGCATTTTGTCGGCTGGTTTTTTGTTGGCCGCCCTGGTCAAATCGGCGCAGTTGCCCTTTGCCGCCTGGATTGGCCGGGCCTTGGAGGGTCCGACCCCATCGAGTGCCATTTTTTATGGATCGTTGATGGTTCATGCCGGCGTCTATTTGCTGCTGCGTCTGCAGGAGATGCTGCGCCATTCCCCCTTTTTGCTGACCCTGCTGGTCATTCTGGGTGGGCTGACGGCACTCTATGGTGTTTTGCTCGGCTTGGTGCAGACCGATGTCAAGAACGGCTTGATCGCTGCCACGCAAACCCAGGTGGGGTTGATGTTTTTGGCCTGTGGTCTGGGATGGTTTGATTGGGTGGCCTGGCATATGGCCGCGCATGCCGCCTGGCGGGCCTATCAATGGTTGAGCGCCCCCTCCTATATGCATAACATGGTTGGGCCCACGTCGCCGACCTGGCAGGGGTTGCACCGTTTTCCCTCCCTTTATGCAGCGGCCTTGGCCCGCTTCTGGTTGGATCCGTTGACCGACCAATTGCTGGTTCGTCCGACCCACTCCCTGGCCAAAGACCTGCAAAGTCTGGATGATCGCTTCATCAACCCTCTGTTGGGAAACGCTCCCTTGGAACGTCAGATATTGAGCCATGGCGGTCGCGTGGAGCAGTCATCGGTCAGTGGCATCGGTTTGCCTGGTCGGATTCTGCAACAAGTGGCCGAGTGGGCGCAGTGGGTGGAGGATCGTATTCTGAGTGTTGGCGGAGAAGGGATGGTCCAGACGGTGGGCAATCTGGGCCGCCATTTGGCGCGTATCGATCAACTGTTTAGTGAGCCGCGCTATTTGGTGTTGATGATCATATTGACCTTTGTTGCGATATTGTAGCCACCGATGATGACGGAAATTGCCTGGAGTGAACAGAGCCGTTGGCCGATTTTGGCGGTATTGCAGTGTTTTCCCTTGTTGGCGGCACTGTTGCTTTCCCGTGTGCGCAACGATTGGCAGGCCTTCTGCTTGGGCATCGTGCTGGCGGTGATCGAGCTGTTTGGAGCGATACAACTGTATCAGCAGTATGATCCGCAACAGGCGGCCTGGCAGTTGGCCGAACGGCTGACCATTTTGGGACCTTTTGCCTACCATGCGGCAGCAGATGGCATGAGCGTGTTGTTTATTCTGCTGACCACCTTTTTGACCTGCATGGCCATTCCTTACGGCTGGGTCAGACCGTTTCGCCCGCAACCCCATTTTTTGACCATTCTGTTTTGTGCTGAGGCGGTTTTGATCAGTCAATTCGCCACGGTCGATTTGTTCTGGTTTCTGATCTGTTCGGTGCTGCAGATCGCTTTGGTTGGTCATTTGATGCAGCGCTGGTCTGCGTCGGCGGATGAGAGGCTTTCCCTGAACCGTTTTTTTCAATTCATGGGTATTGGCCTGTCCATGCTGCTGGCGGGCACGCTGATTTTGGGATGGTCCCATTTTGATCAGACCGGTCGCTGGAGTTTTGATTTGCTGGATCTGTTGGCCAATCCGTTGCATTCTTTTTTAAACGTTAGTGTCTTTTTCTTGTTGTTTTATGGTTTGGGCATTCGCGTTCCGTTGTTTCCGTTGCACGGTTGGTTGCCGTTGGTTGCCGAGCGGGGCACCGTGGTGTTGGCACTGGTTATTCTGTTGGGGGTCAAAACCGGTTTTTACGGCATGCTGCGTTTCATGATGCCGTTGCTGCCGGCATCGGTCTATCGTTGGCAATGGGAGGTGGTCATGATTGCCACCATCGGCATTTTTTATGCGGCCTGGCTGGCAACCATGCAACAAAATTTGCGGCGCATGATGGCCTATGCCGTGATCAGTCATACGGATATCATCGTCATCGGCCTGTTTACCACCCATGCCCACGCCCTGCAGGGATCGTTGCTGCTGATCGGTAACGTCGGTTTGGCGGCGGCCACCCTCTTTTTTATGATCGGTCTGATCAATCGGCGCACCAAGACGGTCATGTTGGCGCAGCTTGGCGGGTTGTTTGGCCGTATTCCACTGATTGGCATTGCTTTTTTTGTTGCTGGTCTGTCGGTGATCGGCATGCCGGGAACGCCGGGGTTTGATGCGACGCACCTGTTGATGGAGGCTGCCATGCACCAATTCGGTGCGTTGATTACCATTGCCGCCGCCTTGGGCAATGTGGCCTCGGCAGCCTTTTTGTTGTGGTCTTTTCAACGCGTCTTTCTGGCATCTCCCGGCCAACGTCCTGTGCCCGTCGAGACAGACAGTCAAACCAAATGGATGGAGTCAGTGTTGGCCGTCATTCTGATTGTGGTCCAGTTGACAGCCGGTTTTTATGCCGAGCCCTGGTTAAAGCTGGTGGACAAAACGGCCCACAGCATGGCCTCGCCCTATGTCTACCAGGCAAATGAGGCGACCGAGAGGCGGAATTGATGGATGCGATTGCCATAACCATGGCCCCCTTTCCTTTGTTGAGCCTGTTGATCGGCCTGCCCTTTGTGGTGGCGCTCCTGCTGTGGTTGTTGCCGGTGCAGCAGGCGCGTGCGGCGGCGGTTCTGACGGCTCTGCTGCAAAACGGCCTCTCTCTTCTCCTGGTCTGGGGTTTTGATGCGGAACAAAACGGTTTTCAATGGGTGGAGCGGGCCGAGTGGCTGCCATCGGTCAACGTACACTATTTTGTGGGTGTGGATGGCCTTGCCCTGTTGTTTGTGCCACTGACGGCGCTGTTGTTTCTGGGATTGCTGCTCTCTTCCCGTCCCTCCCGGATGCCCAGACTCTATTATGCCTTGATGCTTGCCCTGTCCGGCATCAGCATTGCTATTTTTTCGGCGTTGGATCTGGTGCTGTTTTTTCTCTTTTGGGAATTGACCCTGATTCCGATCTATTTTTTGGTCAGTTATTGGGGAGTCGGACCGCAACGACGTTTTGCCGCAACCCAGTACACGCTGTGGATGCTGGCAGGTGGCGCGATGATTTTGTTTGCGTTTGTGTTGCTGGCGGTGGGCCAGCAGGCGCAGGCAGCGGGGACAATCCTGGAAATTGCCAAAAAGCTGCCGATTTTTTCCTTGCCCACCTTGTTGAGCAACCCTCTGGCTGTGGATCGGCAAGTGCCGGTTTTTCTGTTGTTGGTGCTGGGCTTTGCCATCAAAACCCCGGTGGTGCCGCTGCACGTCTGGTTGCCGGTGATGGCGATGGAGGGGCCGGTGGCGTTGCTGGCCATGATGACCGGTTTAAAATTGGGAGCCTATGGACTGCTCCGTTTTGCCATGCCGTTGGCTCCCCAGGCGGCGCTGCAATGGTCCTGGCTGCTGGCCGGGTTTGCGGTTGTCGGCATCTACTATGGGGCGTTGATGGCTTTCAATCAGAGCAATTTGCGCCGTATGCTGGCCTATTCCAGTATCAGCCATGTCGGTTTGGTGTTGCTGGGCATTTCGACCATGACGGTGCAGGGTATGCAGGGGGCGCTGCTGCAACTGTTCAACTTTACCCTCATTGCCAGCGGGCTTTTTCTTTTGTCCGGCTATATCCATCGCCGCACCGACTCGTGTGAGTGGTTGCATTTGGGTGGTTTGGTCCGTTCCATGCCGTTTGCCACCGCGCTGTTTCTCTTTTTTGGCCTGGCGGCCATGGGGTTGCCGTTGACCTCCGGTTTTCCGGCTGAACAATTGATTTTATTGGGAACCATCTCCCTGCACAAGGGGGCGGCATTGGCGGCGGTGGGGGGGCAAATTTTGGGTGCTGCCTATTTTCTGCTCTTTTATCGGCGGGCCTTTTTGGGGCCGGTTGTCCACCGTGTTGTGGCCGAGGCAACCGATCTGCAGGGGGCGGAGCGTTGGAGTTTGTTGTTGCTGGCCTTGCCTGTGCTGGTTTTTGGTCTGTTTCCGGGGTGGCTGGTCCACTTCAGCCAATTTCCGGCGCTTGATTGGGTGGCCCGTTTTACCATTCCCTGAGACCATCACGGAGAACCGGTGCGCAGAGCGCCTTCTGCCACGGCAAACCAGTCAACCTGCATCTCTTCAATGCGGCTGTCGGATCGACTTTCAAACAGCAGGGTAAAGCCATGGCGGTCGATCTCTTCGGCGCGGGCTTGCAGACGCAATTTTTCGCCTGGCAGTTCCAGCAGGGTAATGCCGAGCATGATTTTTGGTGGTTGGGCAAACGGTTGGGTAAAGGTGATCCGCTGGCGAAATTGTCGTTGACGGGCAAAAATATCGGTCAATTTCCAGTTGTTATCCCCCTTTTTGGCGATAAGCGAGCCGTTTTCTGTCTGTAGGCTTGCAGGCGGCGAGGCGGCAAGGGTTGCCAGTTTGCTTTCCGTGGCCTGCAGACGTTCGGCAAGCGCATTGCCCTGGGTGATCGTTTGTTGCAGCTGTTCTTCCACGATGGTGAGTCGTTGCAGGACGGCTGGGAGCCGCTCATCGTGCAGCCAGGTGCGCCAGCCAGCGCCAGCGTTGCCGGAGGCAGGGGCGTTGGCCGCCGTGGTCGGGGCAAGGGAGGGGGGTACCCCCAATGTCATAAGCAACAGGAGGGCAAGCACAAGGATGGTCAGAAAAAGTAACGCCGCTTTGATCATGCGCGATAATCTCGCCAAAATTGCTGAATACGTTCCAGCCACGGCAAGCGGGCTGTCGGTTGTACGGCTGTCATGCGTTGCAGAAAGTCATCAAAGAGAAGAGGGGGTTGATGATCCTTCCACTCTTCCGCCTTGTGCCGTAACCGCGCGCTGTTCTGTTCCGTAATCGGCTGGCGACAGCAAAAAATAATTTCGTTACGGGAAGGGGCTGCCACCGGCAAGCGGGTGATCACTGCAGAGAAGCGGTGACTGATTTGCTCACTCACCCGACGATGGTGACTGGTTTCAGCGCGATTGAGGTTGAAGGCCACGACCCCATTTTCTGTGAGTAGCCTTTGCAATGCAACAAGAAAAGAGTCCGCGTAGATGGAAGGAGACATGCCGTCATGATCAAAGGCATCGATCAGGATCAGATCAAACTGTCGCTTTTGGGTGGCGAGTGTCAGAATCATCTCGGCACCGTCGGCGCAGTGCATGGTCAGGCGGGGATCGGACGGAAGAAAAAAAAGGTGTTGGGCAATGGCGGGTATGAGCGGATTGGCGTCGATGGCATCGATACGACAGGAGGGAAAAGCGTGCAGCAAAAATTTGGCCAACGAACCGCCACCCAGACCGATCATCAAAACCTGCTGTGGCTGCGGATTATACAACAGAGCCGCCAACATGTGGCGCGTATAGGGCAAAATCAGCCACAGGGGATGCTGCAGATCCATGCGACTTTGCGTCAGATGATTATCAAAGTAGAGAGAACGATAGCCCGCTTCATCGATAACCAGCAACTGACGATCCTGCCAGGTTTTGCGAAGAACGATATTGTAACCATCTGATTTATCAGTCATTGCTTCTCGTTTGTGCAGGGTTGGTGGCTGGAATTTGCACTGCGGCAAGGTATTTATCGACTTTTTTGACAAATGGGATTATGATGCTCGGTTTGTGGGTGAAGAGTTCACATTCAGCTCTCAACTGCGGAGTAAATTATGGCAAGTAAAGAGCATAAAGAGAATAAAGAAAATCAGAAAGAGGGAAAACAAGCCATGAAGCAAAAAGAGAAAAAAGCCAAGGCTGCAGAAAAGGGTGCCAAAAAGAGCGTCAAGGCGGCAGAAGATAGCCAGGCACAGCGCGTTGATGCTCTGGAAGGCCAGATCAAACTGCTGCGCAAACGTATCGACATGCAGTTGCAGCAACTGTCCGACCGCAATGCGGCGCTTTTACGTCGTACCAACGAGTATATGCGCATTTCATCCGATCGTTACACTTCACTGATTCAACGCACGGAAAATCAGATGAAACAGCTTTCGGACCGTAATGCCTCTTTGCTGAAGAAAACGGACAACCAGTTGCGCCAACTCTCTGATCGCAACGCCACCCTGTTGCGCAAAACCAGTGAGCAGTTGGAACAGTTGTCGGACCGCAATGCGGCCTTGTTACGGAAGGTCAATAAATCGACGGAAAGCAAGCCCTGAAGTCGGTTTGTCTTGACCTGACACCGGCTAGACGGTCTTTCTGGCCTGCAGCAGGAGGCATGGGATGGCCTTGATTATCCGATAAAACAGTGACCCGGGCTTGGCCTGGGAGGCGATGTTGAGTACAAACGGATAATCAAGGCTGCATTGGGTGCCTGTTTGTCGGTTGTGTTGCCGATTGGTGGCGTGTTGTGGTGGTATTTTTTAACAAATAACAATCGTGCAAAACCAGTTTTTTTACAAAACATTTGCGCTGTTTGTTGTGGAGTAAGGTGTGTTATCTGTGTTTTCTGGTCAGGTTCAGGCTGCTGGCAGCGCAGGTGATGAGTGGATTTTTGGCATAAAGAGAAGGTTGTTCAAGGAATGCGCTGCAGAATTACTCAGTTGATCGAACGCAATGTGGTAACCATCGACCAGCATCGTACCGTTTCCGAGAGTGTCGGCATTATGGCAGATCGCGGGGTGGGGTCGATTGTGGTCACCGGAAAGGGGAGGGTGGTCGGTTATTTTACCGAGCGGGATTTGTTGATACGGGTGGTTGGCAGAAAGCGCAATCCGGAGACCACCTTGATCCAGGATGTGATGACCACCGATTTGGTCAAAGTGGCGCACGACGCCTCTTGTCGATACTGCCTGGAACTGATGCAACAGCATGCCATTCGCCATTTATTGGTTTACCGGGATAATTTGTTTATTGGTGTCATCTCCTTGCGCACCCTGGCAGAGGCGATGAACCATGGTTCGAGTGGCAAGGATTGGATGGTCAATGTGGTGGGAGGTGTGGTGTTTCTTGTCGTGATGGCAGTGATTGGTTTGTTGATTTATTTGATTCCCGATATGGTGGCGATAGCCAAGCGGTTATCGCCGTAGCCATACCGGCGTGCAGCACTCCGTATTCAACATTGCACCCAGGGAAGTCCGCGAAAGCGCCAACCGTTGACGCTGCTGCGGTGGTGCTGTTCATCCCGATCTCCTTCAAACCCTTCCAGGACGTGATAGACGTCGTGAAATCCGGCTTCGATCAGCGTATTGCCGGCATCGATGGAGCGATGCCCGGAGCGACAGATCAGAATGACGGGTTGATCCTTTTTGGCAACGTGAAAAATTTCTTTAATAAAATTAGGGTTTAATTCAAAATCCGGCGCATCTTGCCAGGGGATGTTGATCGCTCCTTTGGGATTGCCGACAAAGAAAAATTCCATTTCGGAACGAATATCGATAAAGGCCACCGTTTGTTCCTGGATCATGGCGAAGGCCTCATCCGGCAGGAGCTGTTTCAGTTTCGGGTGCATCGGGCTGTGTGGTGCCGAGGGAAGCACGGTGGGGGGGTGTTGATTCAGGGTTGCATCGGACGAGTTCTGTGTCATTTTTACTCCTGGGATGTTATGCTGTGTCAGAATGGGGGTAGAGGGGAAAAGCGAACCATGTTGCACTGCACACTACTCTACTCTAACGGATGGGGTTTCGTTAAGAGTTTTTGATCATCGCAACGGGCAGGATGTGTAATTAACGATGAAAGGCTGGAAATCGGCGCAGACGGGGCACCGTTTTTTGCCACGGGCGGTCACGGACTGGTGGCGGCGCAAAAAGAGAGCGCAACAGGCACAGGAGGCGTCTGGACGTTGGCGAGGACGCGGACACTCGCTCAGCCAAAAGCTGGAAGGGCATCTGACGGCGATGGGCAAACGTCGGAGTGCGCCTGAGGCGGTTGCTTCGCGGCGTGCTGGCGGCGAATCTCGGCGTGGTATTCGCGGGCGGGAGTGGTTGGCTGTATTGACGGAGCGGGTGTTGCTTTGGTTGTTGACTGGCATCGTTTTATTGAAAAACATTGTTGATTTTTGGATAGATGTCTGGTTGATCAGCCGGGAATGGCTGTTGCGTCGCCTGCTCTATCCACCATTTGCCTTTGATACTTTTGCCAGCGAGGTGCAGGTGGGACGCTTGCATGCCGGCAGTCAGTCGGTGGCACGGCGGCGCGAGCCGGGTTGGCAGGCAGAAGATACAGAACCGGTTGTGGCGCGGGCCGCGTTGCCGACGGTTGAGGGGCGCGAGGAGGCTGAACGGGCCAAAATATTTGGTTTGGATGTGGAGGAGGAGGAGTTAAGCGACGATGAGTTGACCGATCAGGCCTGGGCGTTGCGCACCAGGTTGGCGGCAAGTTCCCGGGAGGATCTGCCCCGATGAGTAGTGATGGTTATACCGATGCCCTGGCCCCTGGCACCCGACTGTTGTGGTTTGAGATTGTCAAAGTGTTGGGCAAAGGGGGGTTTGGCATCACCTATTTGGGGCGGGACACCCAGCAGGAACAGTGGGTGGCGATCAAGGAATATTTGCCATCGGCTTATGCTTCGCGCCTCAATGAGATGGAGGTGGTTGCCAATTCGCCTTCCGATCAGCGAACCTTTGAGTGGGGGTTGGATCGTTTTTTGCGCGAGGCGCAGATTGTGGCGCAGTTTCGTCATCCCAGTATTGTCCGGGTGATCAATTTTTTTCGCAGCGGCAATACCGCCTACATGGTCATGGAGTATGTGGAAGGCGAAGGTTTGGATCGCATTTTGCGGCGCAGCAAAACAGTGGATGAGGTCAACCTGAAGCGGATGCTGGTACCGCTTTTGGAGGGGTTGGAGGTGTTGCACAAAGCAGACTATATCCATCGGGATTTGAAGCCACCCAACATTTTTATCCGCAAAGAGAACGGTTTGCCGGTAATCCTGGACTTTGGTTCTGCCCGGCAGGCTGTGGCGGGGCGTGGCGAAAAAATGACCAGCCTGTTGAGCATGGGTTATTCCCCTTACGAGCAGTACGATTCCACCGGCAACCGTCAAGGGCCGTGGTCGGATCTCTATGCCATGGGGGGTGTATTGTATCGTGCAATTACCGGCCAGCGCCCTCTGGAGGCCAGTATTCGCATTGCCGCCCGTTTGCGCAACGCTCCCGATCCATTGCCGTCGGCGGAGGAGATGGGGCGGGGGCGCTATTCGCTGGAATTTTTGCGGGCAGTGGATTGGGCGTTGCGCATTTTGGAGACGGAGCGTCCGCAGTCGGTGGCCAGTTGGCGCTCCGCCTTGTTGGGCAATCAGGGGCAGGAGGCCACCGCACCGCTCTCTGCCGGTGCGCGGTGCGCAGATGGCCTGGAGCGGGTCAATTTCAGCTCTTGGCAGGGGTTGATCGCTTCGTTGCAAACACTGACGGGCGCGGTGGCCGATCAGGAGCCTCTGGCAGCCACTTTGGTCCGCCTGATCAACCCGGAGGTCGTGGCACTGCCCCGCTTGAGGCCGGAAGCAACGGAGACGGTGTCCCAGACCTTGGCGCAGAGTACAAGCCAAAACCTGCGTGATGAAACCGGTCTGCTTTCGGCGGGCGAAGTCGAGCAAAAAATAGCCCTGGTACGGGAAAAATATGTGCGTCGTACCCCGGATGAAATTCCTTCGGCGGAACGATGTGCCGGGATGATCTGGGAGGAGCCGACCATCAAAATGGCCTTTGTCTGGGTTCCGGCGGGCAAGTTTACCATGGGTGCCTCGTTGGCAGAGGCCTACCGGGAGGATGAAGGGCCGGAACATGAGGTGCAACTGGATGGTTTCTGGTTGGGTAAATATCCACTTACCTGGGGACGTTGGCGGCGGGTGATGGGGGATTATCCTTCCGGGTTGTTTATGAATTCCAAGGCCAACCATCCGGTGGAGCGGGTTACCTGGCGGGATGTGCAGCAGTTCATGCAGCGGTTGGGTGGTTTGATCGGCAAGCCGGAAATGTTTCGTTTGCCGACGGAGGCCGAATGGGAGTATGCCGCCCGCGCCGGGGCGACTCCCTTGCCGCTGTTGAACAAGTCAACGCTGCAGTTTGGTGCGGAAAAACTGGCTGATTATGCCTGGTTTCGCCACAATGCCAAGGGACAGACCCACCCGGTTGGAGAAAAAACCCCCAATGCCTGGGGGTTGCATGACATGCTGGGCAATGTCTGGGAGTGGGTCAACGATCGCTACCAGGCGGACTATTATTGGCGTTCCCCGCGTTTGAATCCGCAGGGACCGGCTGCGGCGGAGGTGCGGGCCCAGCAACCGGCCCCTTCGGCCAATCGTTTGAACAAGTCGGCCCCCCGAGAGTTTCGCGTTGCCCGTGGTGGTGGTTTCAACAGTCTGCCGCAGGAGTGTTGGCCGACCACCCGTTTGCGCATGGCGGAAAACGCTTCGGCGGTCACCTTGGGCTTTCGCCTGGTGCGGCAGGAGTGATGGTGATGGTTTTAGCGGGCTGTAGAGGTGTCTGGCAGTGACGGTGCTGGTGATGATCGATGGTTTGCCGCCGGCGGCAGAGCAACCGGCTGTGTCGTATGAATGGGACCGCCTGGGGGCGGTTGGCATAGGCGGTCGTATGCGTTGCGCGGCAGCGCCCTGGTTTACCTGGTTTGGCCAAGAGGCGCTGTTGGCCCATTGTCAGGGCAGAGATTTGCCGTTGGGCTATCTGGCCGCTCTGGCTTGTCTGGCGGAGCCGGTGGATCCGGCGCGGATATGGTGTTGTGTGGGGTTTACCCATCTCTATCAAAAGCAGCAGGATCTGCTTTTTCTCTCGCCGGAACGGACCGGACAGCGTGTTGAAGAGTGTTGGGCGCTGGCAGAATCCCTGGCCCCGGAGTGGGCTGCCTCGGGTTGGCAGCTGCATCGACCGGCGCTGTGTGACGCCTCGGCTGCGGGCTGGCCTGGCTATTTTTTGCTGTCGCGTGCCCCGGGTTCATCGGGAGAGTCGTGGGCGGTGGCCAGCACACCACTCTCCGAGCTGGAAGGCACCTCCTTGCGGGCGCGGATGCCGGGCGGGCCGCAAGCGGCGCTGCTCATGCGCACTCTGACCGACGGGCAACTGCTTCTGGCGCGTCATCCGCTGAATCTGCAACGGCGACAGGCCGGGCGCATGCTGCTGAATACCCCCTGGTTGTGGGGCTTTGGCTCTGGCCAGGAGGTGGCCCGCCCGCCCTCCGGATCGCCAGGGCTTTTTTGTACCGCCGACCCGGTGCTGGCCGGTCTGGCCCGCACGGCAGGATGGCAGACGGCCTGGCTGGACGAACAGGCCGACTGGCAGAACCTTTTGGCGGTGATTGGGCAGTCGTTGCAGGCAGGTTTGCTGGTGATCCATTGTTCGCTGCCTGCCTTGTTGGCCCGCCATCAGGCCGAGGCCGCCTGGTTGGAGAGTCTGCAAAAAATTGATCAGCAGTTGCTCAAACCTTTGCTGGCATTGTGTGGTCAAACAGAACAGAGGGTGGTGATCAGTTCGTTCCATCCGGCAAAGCAGGGTGGCAGTGCAGAGAGTTGGGAGGTGCCCTGGGTGATGGCTCAGGGGCGTGCGTTGCAGAAAAAACGCCGTTTCTGGCATCGCGGCCAATTCGGTCGGGGGGAGATTCAGGCGCAGTCGGTCTTGCAGGCGGAGTGGAAACGGTGATGGGGCAAGAGCGTTTGTCGTTATCTGGCAAATTGTGGCGATTGCGCCGTGAGGCGAGCGAACATCATCGCCGCTTGACGGCAGAGAGCGGCCTGCATCCCTGTTTTGCCGGCATTATTGCCGACCGGGGTTTGCAGGATGTTCAGGCGGTGCAATCTTTTTTGCAACCGCGCCTGAACCATTTGCCTGATCCTTCGCTGCTGTTGGATATGGACAAGGCGGTTGCGCGTCTGTTGCGGGTGGTGCAACAGGGAGAGTCGCTGGCGGTCTTTGGTGATTATGATGTGGACGGGGTGACCTCTTCTGCCCTGTTGGTGCGTTATTTTCGCGCCTTGGGTTTGTGGGTGCGGGTCTATATTCCGGATCGGTTGCGCGAGGGGTATGGCCCGAACCCGGAGGCCATGCGGCAGTTGGCGGCAGAAGGTATTCAGGTGGTGATCACCGTCGATTGTGGTGCCACCGCCTACGAAGCCTTGGCAGCCGCCCGGCAGGCTGGTCTGGATGTGATTGTCACCGACCATCATCAAATGCGGCAAGAGTTGCCAGAAGCCTGTGCGCTGATCAACCCCAATCGCCCGGATGAGCGCTTTCCTTACAAAAATCTGGCCGGGGTGGGGGTGGCCTTTTATTTGTTGATGGCCCTGAACCGGGCCTTGCGCCGCAGCGGTTGGTTTCAGGGTGCGCTCTGTGAGCCGGATTTGAAGCAGTGGATGGATCTGGTGGCCATCGGTACCATTGCCGATGTGGCCGGGTTGACCGGTATCAACCGTATTCTGGTGGCACACGGCTTGCGCGTGGCGGCAGAACCGGTCCATCTGGGCTTGCGGGTGTTAAAACAGGTGGCCCATCTGGGCAACAGCTTGCGCGCCGGTCAGGTGGCCTTTCAGTTGGGCCCACGTCTTAATGCCGGGGGACGTTTGCACCGGGGCATGATGGGGGTAGAGTTGCTGGTGACCGAGGATGAAGAGCAGGCCAAGCAGTTGGCAGAAGAGCTGGAAGGCTACAACCGGGAGCGGCAGGAGATTGAAAACCGCATGTTGCGCCAGGCCTTGGCACTGATCGAGGCAGAGGGAGGGGTTGGCGACCGGCACGGGCTGGTGGTGGCAGAGAAAGGGTGGCATCCGGGGGTGATCGGTATTGTTGCTTCTCGTCTGGCAGAACGTCTCTATCGCCCGGTGATTGTGATTGCCC
This sequence comes from Magnetococcales bacterium WMHbinv6, assembly GCA_002753135.1. GTDB lineage: Bacteria > Pseudomonadota > Magnetococcia > Magnetococcales > Magnetaquicoccaceae > Magnetaquicoccus. The sequence continues at coordinate 41,319 of PDZV01000021.1, forward strand.
TGGATGAGGAGGGCAAAGGCAAAGGTTCTGGCCGTTCCATTCCGGGGATTGATCTGCTGGCGGCAATTGAGGCAGCCTCTTCTTTGTTGGTCACCTATGGTGGTCATCGCGCTGCTGCCGGGTTGAGTCTGCAAGTGGCCCAGCTGGCATCGTTTGTCCAGCAGTTTGAAATGGCGGTCAGGGCCCAATACCGGCCAGGTATTTTTGATCCGGTGTTGCATTATGATGAGGTGCTGCCGGTGGCAGAGGTCGACCGGATGCTGGCGCAACGTCTGGAGCGGTTGCAGCCTTTTGGCCAGGGCAATCCGGAGCCGGTATGGGTGCTGCAGAATGTGCGCGTGCTGGAGGCTCGCCTGCTCAAGGAGCGCCATGTCAAATGTCTGTTGGCCGATCAGCAAGGTCATCTGCTCGATGCCATCGCTTTTTCGGTCTGGCCAGGTGCCTTGGGCGAGGGGCTGCTGGCTGGTGCCAGCCGCATGGATGTGGCCGGTACCTGTACGATCAACACCTTTCGCGATCAGGAAAAGGTGCAAATGGTTCTCAAGGATGCACGCCCGGTGTGAAGCAGGGGTGCCGGGATTGCTTTTTCCAGAGAGGAAAGGAAAAACGATGCGGGAATGTCCAGATCATTTTTACCAACAGTCGGCGGTGATCCCGGTGCGCTATCAGGGCGATCAACTGCAGGTGATGCTGATCAGCTCACGCAAAGGTAAACGGTGGGTCGTGCCCAAAGGGGTCATCGAACCGGCGTTGACGGCAGAGGCGTCGGCTGGCAAAGAGGCGTTGGAAGAGGCTGGTATTCGCGGGGTGATTCTGCCGCAGCTGCTGGGTCGTTTTCAGTATGAAAAATGGGGAGACACCTGTACCGTGCAGGTGTTTGTCATGCAGGTGACCGAGGTGATGGAGCGCTGGTTGGAAGATTTTCGCAGCCGAATCTGGCTGGATGTGGCCTCGGCTGCCAAACGGATGGAAGAACCGGCCTTGCGCGAGATGATGACCAGCCGTTTGCCGGAGATGCTGGCCGCGCAAGGTGTGGCATGAGCAAGTTGGCCAGCCATTATCAGCGGTTTGAATTTTTGCATTTTGCAACCCGCGACCATACGACACGCTTTTATTATCGCCTCTCTGGCGATCGGGTGGATCCGATCGATTTTGAGGAGCGGGTCACCTGGCCTGCCGCCTTGCCCGCCCCGGATCCGCTGCAGCCGGCAATTTATCAGGCTTTGTGCAACGTGCATCGCATGTTGGGTATCTCCTATTACAAATCCTGTTGTCCGCCAGAAATTATCCTGCATGGTGATCCGCTGAGTGGCGAGGAGGCCTCCTTTTGGAACCAGGTCTACACGGCGGGGTTGGGCGAGTTTTATTATCGCAACCAGCTGGATCCACGCGGCAGAGTCCGTTTTCCCTATCAGGAGGGAGTGCGCCCGTCACCGCAGCCCTGCCGGGAGGCTGCTCAGGAGAAGGTGCTGCTCTTGATTGGCGGTGGCAAAGATTCGGCTGTCTCGCATGAAATCATTCGCGAGGCGGGGGTGGAGGTGACCCTCTACTCGCTGGGCACCGCTCCCTGGATCAAACGGCTGGCAGCGGCTTTTGGTGCGCCGCACCTGGTGGTTGGCCGCCAACTGGATGCCAAACTGTTTGCTTTGAATGGTGCCGGAGCCTACAACGGGCATATTCCCATTTCCGCCTGCATCGCCTTCGTCGGTATGGTTGTGGCCCTGTTGGGCGGCTATCGGGCGGTGATTGCCTCCAATGAAAAAACGGCATCTTACGGCAATCTGTTTTGGCAGGAGATGGAGATCAACCACCAATGGAGCAAAGGGTTGGCCTTTGAGCAGGCGTTTCAGGGGCTGCACCGTCTGCTCTATCAACAGGCACCGGATTATTTCAGTCTGTTGCGTTCGTTGAGTGAGTTGGCCATTTGTGGTTTGTTTGCCCGCCGTTTGCGCTATTTTAACAGTTTTACCTCCTGCAACGCCAACTTTCAGCTGCAAGATACCTCCGAGAAGCCGCGCTGGTGCGGGCGTTGTCCCAAGTGTCTGTTTGTCTATCTGATGATGGCCCCCCATTTAAACGACGCCCGCTTGCAGGCCATTTTTGCCGGTAATTTTTTGCTCGACGCCGCCAATATGCCCCTGCTCGAGGAATTGGCCGGTTTGCGTGGCCATAAACCGTTTGAGTGTGTGGGTACCCCGGATGAGGTGCTGGCAGCACTCTCTCACCTGGCCATGCAGGGGCGGTTGCAGGGCACGCCGCTGCACCATTTCTATGAGAGTCAGTTGCACAGCAAGGTCAGCGACCCGCAGGCCTTGTGGCAGGAGCAGATGACAGCGGGTGGGGAATCCACCTTGAGCCCACTCTGGCAGAGGCGGTTGGATGCGTATTTGCGATCTCATTGAACATCGAGTGGCCATCCTCGGTTTGGGGGTGGAAGGACAGGCGACCATTCGGGCCTTGCGTCGGGCGGGTTTGAGCGCACCCATTGTGTTGTTGGTGGAAAAACCGTTCGCGCTGCAAGATACCTGGGGGGAGGTGCGTCTCTGTCAGGGGCAGGAGGCGTTGTCTGCCTTGGCAGAGGTGGATCTGTTGATTCGTTCACCCGGTTTTGCCCCCTCCCATCCGCTGCGCCTGGAGGCGGACCGCTTGGGTCTGTTGCAGACCACCGCGACCAATCTTTTTCTGGCCGAGGTGCGCCAGGCTGGCTTGCCGGTGATCGGGATCACCGGCAGCAAAGGGAAAAGCACCACCAGCACCTTGCTCTACGAAAGCCTGCGGGCGGCAGGGTTGCCGGTGCAGCTGTTGGGCAATATCGGGGTGGCCGCCTTGGACCAATTGCCGGAGGTGCTTGCCGGAGGCATGCTGACCGTGTTGGAGATGTCCAGTTATCAGTGTGCCGATCTGCTGTTGGGGCCGTCGATTGCGTTGGTGTTGAATCTGTTTCCCGAACATATGGACTGGCACGGCTCAATCGAGGCCTATTATCAGGCCAAAATGCGTATCGGCTCGCCCCAGTTGCCGGGCGATACCTTGCGCATTGATCGGCGGGCTGTCTCCTGGATGCAGGCGCTGCGTCCGGTGGCCCGTGCGGAGTTGATCCAGGATCCGGCGGGCTATCATTTTGCCGATGGTTGGTTTCGCCGGGGGGAGGAGCCTCTGTTTGCGGGCAGTGCCATGCGCCTGCCGGGCCTGCACAATCGGGAAAACGGCTGCGCCGTGTTGGCGGCGGCAGAGCTGGTCGGGGTTGGGGCGGCGGTGGTGCAGCAGGTGATGGGCCGTTTTAACGGTTTGCCCTACCGCATGAGCGATCTGGGGGTGCATGGCGGCGTGCGCTGGATCAATGATGCCATCTCGACGGCACCCGAGGCCACGGTGGCCGCCTTGCAGGCCTTTTTGCCACAGGTGGCGACCCTGATTGTCGGCGGCAAGGATCGGGGCTATGACTACAGCCCGCTGCTTGCCCTGTTGCCGGACTCTGCCGTGCGCACCTTGATTGTGTTGCCGGACAGTGGCAGTCGGGTGGCCGCGATGATGCAGCAACAGCAACTGGCTGGCTGTCGGGTGGTGGAGGCGGCTGATTTGTCGGCGGCGGTGGCCTGGGCCAAGAGGCTGACCCCCAAGGGGTGGAGCTGTCTTTTTTCGCCGGGGGCACCCAGTTACAACCAGTTTGCCAATTTCAGCGAACGGGGCCAGGCTTTTATGAGCCTGGTCACGGCGGAACAGGGGGGGGCGGATGGCGGCAGTTGAACCAGCAAGCACGGCACCTGCCCTGCCGTCGCGGCCCCCGATGCCCGGCTCTCCCTTTGCGTGGGGATTGCGGCAACGTTTGGCGGTGGCGCTCGGTTTGATTGTGATGCTCTGGTTGGTGGTGGACTGGGCTTTGGATGGGGTGTTGTTGGGATGAAAGCGGCCATCGAATGTCGCAATGTCACCTTGGGTTATGATCACCATCCTGCCGTGCATCATCTGAGTGGTTCCTTTGCCGTGGGGTCGCTCACTGCGGTGACTGGTCCAAACGGGGCGGGCAAAAGCACCCTGCTCAAGGGTATTTTGGGCCTCTTGCCCCCTTTGGGTGGTGAAATTTACATCGATGAATCTTTGCGCCACGCTTGTTCCTATCTGCCGCAGCAGACCGATCTGGAGCCGGATTTTCCCATTACCGTCTGGGATGCGGTGTTGATGGGCCATTGGCGACGGGTGCGAGCCTGGCAGTCGATGGGCGAGCAGCTGCAACAGCAGGCCTGGGAGGCGTTGGGCCGGGTTGGCTTGCAGGGGTTTGAGCGGCGCACGGTGGGCAGTTTAAGCGGTGGCCAGCGGCAACGGGTATTGTTTGCCCGTCTGTTGGTGGAGGATGCCGCTTTGCTTTTGCTGGATGAACCTTTTGCCGCCATCGACCAGCGGACGGTCAACGATCTGCTGGCCATCATGCACGATTGGCATGCCCAGGGGCGCACCATTGTGGCAGTTTTGCACGATCCGCAGCAGATTCGACAACATTTTCCCCACACCTTGTATCTGGTTCGCCATGCCTTGGCCTGGGGCGAGACGGCGCAAGTTTTGACGCCGGAAATTATCGCCCATGGGCGGGTGATGAGCGAATCCTGGGATGAGGAGGCACCCTATTGTCTGGTGCAACCGTCATGACTTTGTATGAATACACCATCGCCCCTTTCAGCGAATTTGCCTTTATGCGCCGGGCCTTGGCGGCCTGTCTGGCCTTGTCTTTGGGGTGTGGTCCGATTGGTGTTTTTTTGATGTTGCGGCGCATGAGTCTGATGGGAGATGCCTTGTCGCATGCGCTGTTGCCGGGGGTGGCGGTTGGTTTTTTGCTGGCCGGTTTTTCTTTGCCGGCGATGACGGCGGGTGGTTTTGTCGCCGGTTTGGGGGTGGCCTTGTTGGCCGGTACGGCATCCCGTTTGACTGTGTTGCGCGAGGATGCCAGCTTTGCCGCCTTTCAGTTGATCTCCATGGCTTTGGGGGTGTTGCTGGTCTCCACCCGGGGTGGCAACGTCAATTTGTTGCATATTTTGTTTGGTTCGGTGCTGGCGGTCGATGACCAGGCGCTGCTGTTGACCGCCTCCATTGCCTCGCTCTCTCTCGAATTGTTGGCGCTGTTGTACCGTCCTTTGCTTATAGACAGCTTTGATCCGGGCTATCTGCCGCGTCACGACAGCAGCAGTGGAGGTTGGCAGATGCTTTTTCTGGCCCTCGTCTCCATGGATCTGGTGGCCGGTTTTCAGTCGATGGGTGCCCTGATGGCGGTAGGCATAATGATGCTGCCCGCCATCGCCGCCCGTTTTTGGGCCAGGGAGGTGTGGAGTTTGATGGCCGTCGGCATTCTGCTGGCGCTGCTCTCTGGAGTAACCGGCCTGCTGCTCTCCTACCACCACCGCCTCCCTTCCGGCCCGGCCATCATTCTCACCGCCGGTGCGCTGCATCTTTTTTCGCTGCTGTTTGGCAGGTTTGGCCTCTTTCCTGCCCGGTTTCGCGGGCGGGGGCGTCATCGCAGGGGATAGTCGCCCGTGGTGAGAGTGCCCCTGTTTTTTTGAGGCGGATGATACCCTGGCCGAACTCATTCTGGCTATTGGGGCGGTGAGCGACTCTGAGCAGCAGGGAGTCCTGGAAAAGATAGGTGGCAAACCTCGCCCATGAACGTGCGATATTTACAGTGTCTGTGCGTGGTAAACAGGTGCCAGAAATCGTTGCCCGCCATTGCAAGGCGGTGACCTCTCTGTTACTGTCCTGGCGTTGTCTGTTGTCGGACGATACTTGCAGGAGATGATTCGGATAGTTGACGGATGAACACTGAAGAATTTGTTACCCTTTTCCCCCGTTGGGGTACACTCTTTTCTGCCGATTTGCATGCCCACTTTTGGCCGATGCCGGAAGAGATCAGCCGTTTTTTGGCCAGCGAGGCGGTGGTTGAAAACGCGCAAGGGCCGGTGCCTGCCGTAAGCGCGCCAGCAGAAACAAGCGAGACCGTGTCAGCAGAAGAGGCCGCAGCGGATGAGTTGAGCCGCTTGAAGGCGGCTGCAGCTGCCGGGCAGCCGAAAGCGCAGCACTATCTGGCGGCACTCTATTCCACTGGCACGGGGGGGGTGGAGCAGAACTGGCCGGAGGCCATCGCGCTCTATCACAAGGCCGCAACACAGGGGTTGGCCATCGCCCAGAACAATCTGGGCTTTCTCTATGCTACCGGTCAGGGGGTGGCGGTCGATCCGATGCAATCGTTTATGTGGTTTCAATTGGCCTATCAGGGGGGCTACCAGGAGGCTGGTCCCAACCTGGAGCTGCTGGCCAAACATTTGACCGATGAACAACGCCAGCAGGCGGAGACGATGGCCATGCAGCAGTTGGCCCGTCAACAGGCGGCCATCAAATAACGTTCGGCAAAATGCAGGGTCACCTGCAAGCCACCCAACTCCGCCGAAGCGGCCAGCTGCAACTCTCCCTCATAGAGCAAAACAATCTCCTGTACCAAGGTCAAGCCGATGCCGTGGCCCGGTTTGTCCGGGTCGACGCGCCCGCCCCGATCCAGTATGTGGCTGAAAGAGTCGGCGGCACAGCCGGGACCATCATCGGCGATGCGAATCCACAGCCCCTCCTGCTGCCACACCGTGCAGTGAACGGTGCCGGCGGCCCATTTGCAGGCGTTATCCAGCAGATTGCCGATCAATTCCAACATATCTTCCCGATCCATGCGCACACTGAGTTGGCCCGGTGCCTGCAGCTGAATGGTGATCGAACGCTGTTGATACATTTGCCGCATCAGATGGACCAGCGTGCGCAACTCTTCCGGCAGATCGAGCCAGCTGGTGGTGGAGGTGGTGCCGGCAAAGCGGGACCGTTTGAGAACCCGATCAGTCCAGGCGCGGATGGCTTCAATCTGCTGCTGCATGTTGCGGCGCAACTCGGGATGGTGGGTCAGTTCGCTGCTGGCGGTCCACTGCAGCAAAATGGCCAGGGGGGTTTTGATCGCGTGGGCCAAATTGCCGCCTGCCTCGCGGGAGCGGCGCAATCGTTGTTCAAGAGTCTGAAGCAATAAATTGATTTCGTTGACAAAAGGATAAATTTCCACCGGTACGGCGTCGGTGGAAAGGGCCTGGATTTGCCCCTGTTCCAGCAGATGAATCTCCTCTTTGGCCTGCGACAACGGGGCCAAAGCCCGTTTGACCACCTCTCGTTGCAGCAGCAAAAGCAGTGCCAAGGCCAGCAAAGAGAGCAGGCCATACCATAACCGGGTGGTTGCCAACATCTCCTGACCGTGTTGAACCTCTTCGGCTACCAACAGGGTGACGGCATAACCGCGCTGCTTGAAATGGCGGGTGATGCTGAGCAGAGGCTGCTGTTGTGGTCCCTGCAAAGTTTGCACCTGTTCCTCTCCCTCCTGAAAGGGGGGCAGTGGCAGATCGGCATCCCACAAAGAGCGGGAGCGGTAGGAGGTGTCGTCGATGCGGATATGATAATAGTGCCCTGACCAGGGCCGCTGATAGATGGGATCGATATGGCCGGTTGCCAGATAGGGCAGACTCTCCCCCTGTTTGGCATAGCGGATGGCGGCCAGCAGGGCATCGGCATCGTGTTGCAGGCGGGAGACGATGGTGTCGGTATAAATTTGTCGGCTGGTGATGCTCAACAGCAGCCACAGTCCGAGCAGGACCGGCACCAGAACAGTGGCCAAACCCAGGGCCAGGCGGCGTTGCAGCGAAGGGTTCACCGTTTGCTCCGAAAAAGATACCCCTGTCCGCGACGGGTTTCAATCCGCTCGGTGCCGATCAGTTGGCGCAGACGTTTGACGTAGACTTCAATCACGTTGCTCTCTTTATCGCCGTCATACTCGTAGACATGTTCGCTCAAGCGGGTTTTGGAGAGGGGTTTGTCCGGGTGCAGCATGAAATAGCGCAACAGGCGAAACTCGGTGCCGGTTAAATTTTTTTGTTCACCATCAGGCAGAATGGCACATTGTTGCTCTTCGTTGAGGGTGATGCCATCGACGTGCAGGGCTTGTTGGGGTCGATCCTGGCTGCGCCGAATCAAGGCGTTGAGGCGGGCCAGCAGCTCTTCAAGATGGAACGGTTTGCCCAGATAGTCGTCGGCACCGGCCTTGAAACCATCCACCCGTTCATGCCAGGCATCCCAGGCGGTCAGAATCAGCACGGGGACATTATTGTTTTTTTTGCGCCAATTTTTCAGCACTTCCAGGCCATGTCTGCCCGGCAGCCCCAGATCGAGGATCACCACGTCGTAGGGCTCTTCGTCACCCAGATATTCGCCCTCGATGCCGTCGGCGGCACAATCGACGGCAAAGCCAGCCCGGTTCAGGTTTTGTTGCAGGGTGGTGGCGAGGGTTTGATCGTCTTCTACCAGCAGCAGGCGCACAAAAAAAACTCCTTGCTGAAAAAAAATGGATGGATCCGCCACTTTTCAGATTCGATTCATCTTGCTCTGTCATACTCCCTCCGCATCAGGTATCGGCAGATCGTTGTGGCGTTGGCCGAGGCCGATTTTGACCAGGAGAGAATGGGATGATTTATGATCGAATGACACGTGTGCTGCATCTGGGTATTGCGCTTGGCGGTGTGTTGCAACTGTTGAGTGCCACCGTGATGGTCCACCCCAAACCGGGGCGAGCCGGTGATGCCATCTATGCCATGCACGAGGCAGGTGGTCAAGTGCTGTTGGCAATTTTGATTATCCATTGGTTGTGGTGCCTGCTGCGGCGGGGAGAGGTACCGTTTGTGGCACTTTGGCCATGGTTTGCGCCCTCCTGCTATCCGGGTTTGCTGGCCGATGCCCGCCTATATTTCGGCCATGCCCTGCACGGCAAATTGCCGGATATCCAGGGGTTCAGCCCCTTGGTGGTTGCCGTGCAGGGGATCGGTTTGCTGCTGGCCACCCTGCTGGGTATCAGTGGCGTGCTTTTGTCACTGGCAACGGGAGATGGAGCGGCCATGGTCGGTTGGTTGCACGATGTCAAGGAGGGGCACGAGGTGCTGGGCGGCTTGATGTGGGCTTATCTGCTGCTGCATGCCGGTATGGCCATGCTGCACCACTGGGCCGGTCATGACACCTTGCGGATGATGCTGCGGATTTGGCAAAAGCCTGCGCCCGCCGCACAGGATCAGCACAACCACACAACACTGACCGGCAGCTGAATCGGCAGGGAGGAGAGGATGCAGAGATATTCGTGGATTTTGTGTCTGTTGGCGATCGGTTTGCTGCCCGTTGCTGCCCGGGCGGGGGTGGTTGCCGACCTGCAGGCTGGTTATCAGCAACAAGGGGCGGGAATGTTTCGCGCCGAACAAGGGGAACGCCTGTTCCGCCAGCGGGTTGCAGCCAGTGGGGCAGCCGAGGGGGGCAGTTGCAGCGATTGTCATGGTGCCGACCCCAGCCAGCCAGGCAAACATCTGCGCACTGGCAAAGCAATCGCGCCGTTATCTCCCTGGCGGGATCCAGCACGGTTGCAGGATGCCGCCAAGGTGGAAAAATGGTTTTTGCGCAACTGCAAAGGGACCTTGGGACGGGAATGTACGCCACAAGAGAAAGGCGATTTTCTCAGTTACTTGACATCAGTACGTTGAAGGGAGATAGAACGATGCGTACAGCACTTTTTTGCAGCCTGTTGCTGATCATCCTGTTGGGCTTGTATGGCATGGGCAACTCCTCTGAGCATGCCCGCAAGCAGGATGTGGCGGCGGTGGCAAACGCCCAATACCGCGCCGAATGTGGTTCCTGCCATTTGGCTTATCCGCCCGGTTTGCTGCCCGGTCGTTCCTGGGAAAAACTGTTGCAGCAGTTGGCAGACCATTTTGGTGAAAATGCCGAGGTGCAAGAGGAGGTGCGTCAGGCGTTGCAGAGTTATCTGCAGAACAATGCTGCTGATCGGGTGGATTACCAAAAGTCACGAAAAATGGTTGCCTCCATTCCGGCAGGGCAGACACCGCTGCGGATCAGCGAAATACCCTATTTTCGTCACGAACATGGCGAGAACAAGGAGGTCAAGGTGTATGGTTCAGGAGAAAAGCTCTCTTTGGCCCGTTGTGAACAGTGTCATCCGTTGGCCGAGCAGGGATCCTTCCATGAACATGAACTGCGTCTGCCTGGCAAGGGAGCCGCAAACAGGCCATAAGCGGCAGTGAAAAACAACAGCAAGGAGAGAGGATCATGGTGGCAGAGGGCAAGGAGGCAAAGCGCAGGGGTGGCACGCTGTGGTCCGTTGGCTTGTTTTTGACAGTAATAATGGCATCCACCTGGGTTTGCGCAGACAGAGAGAAAAGAGAAGATCACGACCGGGCGCGGCATTTGCGGCAAGCGGGGACCATTTTGCCACTGGAACGGATTGTGGAAAAAATTTCCCAGGGGGGCAAAGGACGTTTGTTGAAGGTTGAGCTGGAACAGCGTCATGGGGTATGGATTTATGAAATAAAGCGGTTGGACGAGCAGGGACGCTTGCTGGAACTGGAATTTGATGCCGAAACGGGCGATCTGTTGCGTTCCAGGGAGGATCGAGGGGAAGATGAGTGAATGGTTCACAAGCAGACAGGGAATCGAATCAATCATAGTAGGCAAGGGAGCGGCAGATCATGTCAGGCGTAGAGATCAGTAAAAAGGATGCGCACTATGCAGAGGCCAAACGGGTAACGCAGGTTGGAACGGCTGGCGATACCCTGTTGACTTTTGGCAAGTTGATTATCGGTTATTGGACCGGGTCGGCGGCGTTGATCGCCGAGGGGTTTCATTCGGGTGCCGATCTGTTGTTTGATCTGGTGGTGCTGGTCGGGATGAAAATTGCGCGCAAAAAGCCCGATGAGGACCATCCCTATGGGCATGGCAAATATGAAGGTTTGATCAGTCTGCTGCTGGCGGCGATTCTTCTGATGGTGGCAGTCGGGGTGGTGGTGGATGCCGTGCAGCGGATGAAAACGGGCGATTTGCAGGCCCCAGGACAAATGGCCTTCTGGGCCGCCCTGATCTCCATCGTCACCAAAGAGGCATTGTTCCATTACACGGTACGGGTTGGCAGAAAGCTGAAATCCAACATCATCATGGCCAACGCCTGGCACCACCGGGCCGACTCCATCTCTTCGCTGGCCGCTTTGTTGGGTATCGGTGGGGCGTTGATGGGCTATCCGGTGTTGGATCCGATTGCGGCCATTGCCGTGGCCTTTTTTGTCAGCAAAGTGGGCTTTGAGATCGGGCGCGATGCCATCAAAGAGTTGACCGATGCCAGCGATGCGGTGGACGAAGAGATTCAATTGCGGATCAAAGAGCTGATTCATGAAATTCCTGAGGTATTATCGGCCCATTTTGTCACCCCTCGGCAGTTGGGGCCGGATATTATCGTCGATGTCCATGTGGAGGTGCCCCTGTCCCTGTCGGTTTCCGAGGGACATCAGGTGGCCGAACTGGTGCGGCGCAATCTGTTGCAGCATGTCGATGCCATCACCGAGGTGGTGGTGCATGTGGATACGGAAGATGACATGGAACAGAGTGTTTTGATCCATGCCGGGCGCAAAAAATTAAAAAGCTGGGTGCGCAAGCTGCTGTTGCCAGAACAGGGGGTGGTGGAGTTGGTCCATTTGCAACCACACTATTCCCGCGAAGGGATCCATCTGGATCTGGTTTTTGCGGTGGACAACGCACGCAACTGGCAGGAGATTCAGGCAGAGATGGAGCGGATCTGTCAACAGTTGCTGGAATCGGAGCATAATATTGCCGAAGTGCGCTCCTCGGTGGCGATGGCGGAAAAACATCGTCCCGGTTTGCATGTGCGGGTGGCCGGGCATCGGCAAGAGGCGAAAAAGAGCCTGGAACATACCCCAACACCCGCGCACGGCACAGAGTTGCTCGGTCACGTCGCCTGAAGGCAAAGGCCTTTTGCTGGTCAGGGAGCCCTCTCCGGGGCATGTCTGCCCATGCCCCGGCCCATGCCAAAACGCAGGGCAGGCATGGCCAGTTGTGCCCGTTGTGGGGCGGGCAGCAGCGCCGCACTCTCCAGCAGCAGCTGATGCCACTCAGTTTGGGCGGCGGTCATCTGCAGTCGCAGCTCGGCCAGCGCCTGTTCCAGGCGGTTTGCCTCCCAGGTTTCGGCCTGGAGCAGTTGTCGCACTTGTTGTTGCGCCGTATGCAGGCTTTGCATGTGTTGGCGTATGCTCGCTTCTCTTTTTTGCCATACCGGCCGCAATTGTTCCGAGTGCAGCCACGCCTGGTGCATTGCCCGGTTGCCCATTGGTTGCGACTGTGTGGGGGTGAAGGGGGGTGTGGCTGGTTGCGCTGCCGGACGACTGAGCCACAGGCTGAGGGTGAAAAGGTTGGCTGAGAGCGAGATCAACAAAACAATCGGCAACAGATATGGTCTGATTCCATTCATGGTTACTCCTCCTCTCCAGGTCCGAACAGGATAAAACCGATCTCCTCCCCAGTCGCCAGCGGCCAAGGCTCCGCCGCGCTGTCGTATAAAAGGCCAACACCCATACCCAGCAGGAGAGAACAGGCCAGGACGGCTGCCGGTTGCCATAATGGTCCGAAAGGCCACCAGCTCTGGCCTCTGCTGACAGGTGGCGCATCGACAAAAGCCAGCAGCTGTCGGCGCAGAGCCGGGGAGAGGGGCTCATCCGGCAAGGAGGCCAGCAGCTGGTCGAGCTGCTGATCCGACAAAGGGGGGCGTTCAGGAGACATGGCTCAATTTCCCGCAGAAGAATGGTAGAATGGGGATAACAGCAGGCGCAGTTTGGCGCGTCCCCGTGCCAGCAGGGAGGCGGTTGCCGTTTCGCTCAACTGCAGAACGGAGGCGGCCTCCCTAACCGACAAGTCCAGGCGATGCACCAACAGCAAGGCAACACGCTGTCGCGTGGGTAAGGCATGCAGAGCGGCCTGCAGCCAGCGTTGCTCTTCGGCCTGTTCCAGCTTGGCCAACGGCGAATCCAATGTTGGCATGAGGGGCAGAGAACTCTCTTCCTGCTCATCGAGCGGTTCCTCGTGCGCCTGCTGTCGTTGCCGCAGACGATCGATGGCCAAACGATAGGCGACCCGATAGAGCCAGGTGGCGATACGAGCCTGCGCTTGCCAACGGGGTGCCTGTTGCCAGAGGCGCAGAAAGGACTCCTGCGTTACATCTTCTGCCTCCTGCTGGTCATGCAGCATCCGTTTGACCAGCAGTACCACCCGTGCCAGCTGTTGATCCAACAGATCTTTCCAGGCAGTGCCATCGCCTGCGGCAATGCGTTGCATCAAGCGGGCATCTGCCTGGATCATCTCTGGCTGGGTCGTTTCTGCTGCCATATCACCTCCGCAGGCAAGCTTTCTGCCGGTTTGTTGCCACTATTGTTACCAGCCTGGTCCCCAGCCTCTCTGCCAGCCTGCTCCCCTGCCCGGTCCCCAGCCCGGTCCCCCGCCCGATTGCCAACCGCCTCCCCGCCCCTGGTTGCCACAGCGCGGGTTGCCATTGCCGTTTAGGCCTTTCATAAACTCATTTTGGCTGATTTGTCCATCATGATTGCTGTCCAGATTGACCAGCATGGGACAAGGGCCACTGTTTGCCTGGGCACAAGGCATTTGTGCCAGTTCCGCACCGCTGAGCTGTCCATCCTGGTTGCGGTCCAGGGCAGCAAAACGGGCAGTGCGACGTTCAGTCATGGTTTGGGGTAACACCTCTCCGGGCCAGTTCGCCAAAAGCAGTGTGGCGGCCAGCAGCAGAAGTGTGCCAGTTCCATTCCGGTTGTGCATGGTTTTTCTCCTGGATGGTGTGGGTGGAAAATTTTTCCCTCTTGTCTGTTTAAACGCAACGGCGGGCAAAATCGGTCGCGGCCAAAAAAATATATTTGCAACGTTGGCTCATAATTTTTTCATTGCGCTTTTTGCAAAATTAGGAAATAATGCAATCAACATCCTCAGACAAGGGAGTCGAGGGTGGTTTTGACAGGACAAAGCGCAAGACCGAAGCAGAATTTCTGGGGTATCAAGAGGAGAACAACGATGAACGGGATCAAGATCGGAGTCGCCCTGACCGCATTGGCAGCCGCAACGGCCATGGCGGGCATGACGGGGGGAAGGGACGCTGCGACCGGTAAGGCAATATCCATTGCGGCGATGGACGGGGACGTGGCAACGGTACAACGCCTGCTGGCCAGCGGGGTAAGCACGGAAGCGCATGGCAAGTTGGCCATTTCGCCGTTACTGTGGGCGGCAGAAAACGGACAAACGGCTGTGGTAGAGATGTTGCTGCAAGCGGGTGCCGATGTTCATGCCGTTGATCAGGCCGGTTTTACGCCATTGCACTTGGCGGTACAGTGGAACTATCGCCCCATCGTTGATTTACTCTTGAGCCGCGGAGCCGATGTCAATCGGCGCACAAATGGCGGTCAGACACCTTTGGCCTTGGCAGCCCGTTATGGTTTACCGGAGATGGTGGCCCTGTTGTTGGGGCAAGGAGTAGAGGTCAACACGGCGGATCGGGATGGTAACAGTCCGATCATTCATGCGGCGCGGATGGGTAATGAGCCGATCATGACCGCCCTGTTGGCGGCTGGTGCATCGCCCAATGTCCAGAACAAGCAGGGCTACACGCCGCTGCTGCTGGCCTCCGAAAGGGGGCATGAGTGGGTGGTGGCCGCCTTGCTCGAGCAGGGAGCCAGACAGGATTTGCGCCATAAATGTGGTTGTACGGCCATGCTGGCAGCTGCCGAAAAAGGGTACACGAACATTGTCCGCTTGTTGTTGGACCATGGAGCGGATGTCAATGCCGTTAACCATATGGGCATTTCTGCTTTGATGTTTGCCGCCCGTTACAATCATCTGGATACCGCCCAGTTGTTGTTGACAAGGGGCATTCAAGTCACCTTAATCGACAAGGAGGGACACTCAGCACGGGATTATCTTCGCAAACAGGGACGGAGCGACGGATTGGGCAAGCTGTTGACGGGTATGGAACACACCGGATAGCAGGCAGTTGATCCCTGCCTGACGGACAAAAGTCCGCAAGGGGCGTGGCCGATCATTCGGTCACGCCCCTTGGTGTTGTGCGCGCCCGGCAGGGCGCATCCTTTTGGCGGTATTGTAATGAATCTCAAGGCGATCCAGTAAACGTCTGGCTTCCTTTGGCTCAAACGCCTGATACAGCGATGCTGGCTTGTGGGTGTTCAGGTTGTCCATAACGGGGACAACTTTCTCCGCATCAGGGTATTGATCATCAACAATTTCCCGAAGAAGTTCTGCAAAATCAATTGCCGTTCGGCGATCTGTAACCTTGATACTCCTCTGTCCAACCTGGGGTTCAGAGTTTATGAAGATGTGTGCCGTCTGGGTGATTTTCTGCACCGATCCTTGGCCGGTCTGCTGAACTGGCTGATCATCTTCCAGGAAAACAACGATGGATGGCAGTTGATCCGGCGTTTCTTGGATGGCCGGAACACCCCATGAGGAGGAAATCTCCACCTGTGACAGGCATTTCCGAAGCCGGGAGAGGATCAGTGGGGCCAGCATTAAATAGTTGTGCATCGCGCAACATCAAAAAGTAGAATATGAGTAATGACTTGTGCCAACGGACCTGATATTCTTGGCCCCATGAACGAAATCTTCCAACCTCATGATCTCCTCTTCAAGACTCTCATGTCGCATCCAGAGACTGCTGGAGGCTTCCTGCAGGAGCATTTGCCGCCAGAGCTATCCCGGCTGCTCGCACCGGAACCGCCACAACCGGTGGAAGGGACTTTTGTCGAAGAGCATCTGCGGCCCTACTATTCAGATCGCCTGTTCGAAGCCAAAACCATCACCGGCAAGCCGGTGTCGCTCTATTTTCTGATCGAGCACAAGAGCTTTGAAGACAACAGGGCAGCTTGGCAGCTCTTCCAGAGCATGTATGCTTTCATGAAGCAGAAAACCCGCGAAAACAAAAAATGGCAGAAACTGCCAGCCATGGTACCGTTACTGCTCTACCATGGGGAAAAGGAGTGGCGGTTCCCGAACGAATTCCTGGCCTTAATCGATGCAGACGAAGCCATTACACCATGGCTGCTGAATTTTCGCTTCCCGGTGGTTGACCTGAGCGTGATCCCAAACCAGCGTCTTGCCCAAGAATCTCGATTGTACGCTGGATTTTTGGCCTTAAAATATGGTACCCGTGATCCAAAAGAACAGATGGAGGTCCTGGAGGAACTCATCCTCGCTATGGTAAACGCGCCAGATCTGTTTGTATCGATGGTCCTTTACCTTTTGACAACTTTCCCGTATTTACGGGAAGAGCACGTGCGGCAGATTGTCAGCCGCGTCAAACCTCAGGAGGAAGCCGAAATGATGTCACAGTTCGCGCAGGAAATTTTGGCCAAGAACAAACCGGAATGGCTTTCTGTGGGCCGTCAGGAGGGAGAGGCAAAAATTCTGATTCGCCAACTCCAAAAACGCTTTGGCGACCTTCCGCCCTGGGCCAACCAGAAAGTTGCTGATGCCGACTCTGCCACCCTGGAAAACTGGAGCATTCGTCTTTTGGATGCCAAAAGCCTGGAAGAGGTATTCGCCGATCCGTCTTGATGCAGGTGGGTGATCACCCATCACCCTCCCAAATATTTCTTGTGCCTGATCCACCGACACTGCTCTTCATCCCACCGCCAGTGGTTTTTGTCCTGCGGCATCGGCTCCGGCGGTTCCCAGGTGCAACTCTCCTCATTCAATAACCAGGATGGATACGGCTGCTCTTGAATGAAGGCATTCCAGATCCGGTCAATGGCCGTATGCTTGAATGACGTGCTACGTCAATCGTAATCGTTACATTTTTCAGCCACCCGCTGTGGCGGGTGGCTGTAGAAAAGGTTTAACGGACCCGATTGGCGCGGGCTTCCAGCTCGTTGGCGATGGTGTCCAGGTGCATGGATTGATAGAGTTCGGCCAGATTTTCCGTTTCGTGGGGCGACATGTTGTGGCGGATGCGCAGATGAATCCGTTCGATGTGGGTAACCAGTTCACCGATGGTGCGGATGGCCTCATAATTGTCGGCATGAAATCCGGCATGGCCGATTACTTCCCCCTGACGATACTGCACTTTGAACATGGTGCCCTCTTGTACCAGCTCCTGGTCGTCACGCCACTGAAAAAAGAAGCGTACCTGGCTTCCTTCCTGAGGGGGCGACTGATCATGTGGCAAGAGAAAACGACAGCCCCCGACGCTGATATCCAGAATGACGGCATCATAGTGAACTCCCTCTGCATCGACGAGGCGCATTGAGACGCCACTGGCCGGTTGGTAGGGAATGCGGGCGGCGTCGCGGCGCAACGGTTTGCGCGTCATTTGTTCTGGAAAGCTCATGCGATGTGGCGGGGAGTGGTCGGCAGACAGCGTGGTGGCTGGTAAACGCATCGTTTTGAATTCATGCAGTTTTCCCCCTGACATAAAGGTGACCATTCCCATGCGTCCCAGTTGGATTTTTTCGTTGCCGTCCGCTGGATCGGTTCCTGCCAGCAGCAGATAGGAATGGTTGCGCAGATATTCGCTCGACAAGGCGCTGGCACCACCATGCACGTTTTCGTGGTCGGGCAAGAGGCGGGTTTTATATTCCAGCACCCGACTGCCGAAGGCAATATGCAGTTCGGTGTGGGCATCGCTTGCCTGCATCAGAATTTCTGCAATTTTTGTGGGTTGTCGAATCAACTCGTTTTGTGCCTGCCCAGCGCCATCTGGGCGCGCAGAGGCGGTGGGATGACGAGGTTGTTGCTGGCTGGTCAGGTGCGCCATGGCCTGACTAAACCGTTGCCATAGGGAGTTGCTCATGTGTTGTCTCCTGTTGATTGTGCGTTAACATGGAGAGGATGGGGTATTGCTCCAGGTTGACGTTGCAGAGCAGCGTGTTGCAAGGCTCGGTTGACGGCATCCTGAATGGTGTGAACGGCAAACGGTTTGGCAATTACCTCAAAAGCACCAAACATGCGGGCCATGCGCAGCGTCAACTCGGAATTCATCGCCCGATAACCGCCGGAGATGGCAAGCATCGGACAATGCGGGAAATCTTTGTTCAACAAAGCCAGCAGGTCGATGCCATCCACATCCGGCATAAAAATATCGGAAATGATCAGATCGATGGTGTCGACAGCCATGACTGCCAGTGCCTCCCGACCGCTATCGGCTACAGCGACCTCATGATTGCTTTGCTGCAGTATCTCTGCGACCAAGGCCAGAATATCCGGATCATCGTCTACAACCAAAATGTTTGCCATGACTAGGACTCCTCCTGTTGCAAGTCGACCCTTCTGTCAATTTTGCCGATTCGCTTTGAGAATGCGATAGCGTGACAGGGCGTGTCGGATGGAACGAACCAGCGTTTTACGGGTGACTTGTCCTTTCACCAGATAATCCTGCGCCCCCTCTTCGACCGATTGAATGGCCCTCTGATCATCGTCATGACCGGTAAAGACGATGATCGGTGTTTTCAGATCTTTTTGGTTCAAGCGCCCGAAGGTCTCCTCGTAACCGTGGCTGTCAGCCAGATTCAGATCGAGCAGAATCAGATCAAAATGTTGTTCGGCCAGTCGTTGTTCGGTTTCGTGAAAACTGGCGGCGTGGGTGAGGGTCAACGAAGGCATGCGCAAAGAGGAATCTTTGCTGCTGGAAGGATTTTTCAACCAACTGTCTATCAGGGCGACAAATTCTGGTTCATCCTCGACAATTAAAAAATGCAATCCCGGTTGCAGCAGATGGTGTGGGATTGGCGGGTTCTGTGCTCTGGCAGCTGTCTCTGGATGGGTTGGATACGTTGTTTGCTGACTGGCAGAGACCGCCTGTTGCAGAAAACCCATCCCCTCCATGGCATGCATAATGACCGAGGCGACCCGGTGTGGTTCAATGCGGTCCGAGTTGATCACCAGGTCATAATAGGTGCGCTGGTTGGGAAACCGTTTGTAGAGTCCTTTGAGAAAACGGCTCCGTTCCTTTTCGATACTGTTGATCTTCTCTTTCGCTTCCTCTGCGCTGATACCCTCCCGTTGTGCAACCCGTTTGATACGAATATCCCGTGAACCTTCAATGCGTACCCGAAAAACATGCGGTTGATCGGCAAGAATCAGACGGGCACCCCGCCCCAGGATCACTCCTCCGATTTGTGCAATGCGATTGACCGCCTTGATCAGATTTTTATAATATCCGGCCACCGACTGTTCAGGTTCGATAAACAACGAGTAGAGAAAAGAGTCAATCGCCTTCGGCAACTTTTCATCCATCAGCGACATCAATTTATTGGTGGTATGATTGGTTTGCACCAGTTGGTCGATCATCGAATAGCCATAACACGGGATATGCAGTTGCTCGGCCAGCAATTCAGCAATCTTGCCACCATTGGAGCCAAATTCACGGGATACGGTGACGACTACCGGCTTGCTGGCACCCTGATGCGAATGGTCCGTTGCATCACTGAACAAGGTGGATTTGACCAGGCCGGAAATTGCAGGGCGATTATCCATGGTGATTGTACTCCATCGGGGGGTGAAAGTGGTCTGGTGAGCCTCTCGGCCTGGACAATCGGAAGGGGGTGTGCTGGCGGATAAAGAGGGATTCCGAGAGGGGTAGGTCTATTGTATTTCAATTTTTACATCGATTGCAAGATTTTTTTTTGCCAACTATCACCAGCCAGCACTCAAATAGACTGGGCAGCCACGTAGGCCGACGACCAGGCCCATTGCAGATTATAGCCACCCAGATGTCCGGTGACATCGACCACTTCACCGATAAAAAAAAGGCCGGGCATGGTCCGACACTCCAGTGTTTTGGCCGAGAGCGCGGTGGTTGCCACCCCCCCGGTGGTCACTTCGGCCAGGCGATACCCTTCGTCCCCGCTGGGGGTGACCTGCCAGCGCTGCAGGGCGGTGGCCAAACGGTGCAGTGCCGCATCGCCGCATTCGGCCAGGCGGCAGGAGATGGCCAGCTGGTCGCAGACCGCTTGTGCCAGACGTTTGGGTAGCCAGTGCGCCAAAACGTTGCTGACCGTTTGGCGTCCGTGTTGCTGGCGCGCCTGACGCAGCAGGGTGTGCAGATCCTGATCGGGCAGCAGGTTGATCAGCAGGGGTTGGCCGGGTTGCCAGTAGGAGGAAATTTGCAGCACCGGCGGTCCGCTGATGCCGCGATGGGTAAAGAGGAGGGAGCCGGTAAAGTGGATTTTTGCATACTGCAAGCGGGCGGGCAGCGCAATACCGGCCAGGGCGGCGCTGCGAAAACCCTCGGTCGGCAGTTGCAAAGGAACCAGGCCGGGGCGTGTGGCCACAATCGGCAGATGCCATTGTCGCGCCAGCCGCAAACCCAGATCACTGGCCCCCAGTTTGGGGTAGGAGAGTCCGCCGCTGGCGACGACCAGTTTTTTGCCCCGGAACAGACCGGCCTGGCTATGGACCAGAAAGCCGGTGTCGAGCCGTTCCACCCGTTGTATCGGATTGCCGAGGGAAAAGGTCACCTGTGCTGCCAAGGCCTCACGGCACAGCCAGTCGACAATTTGTCGGGCCGGACCGCGACAAAAATAGTGTCCGGAAGGACGCTCTTCGACAGCGATGGCCGCCTGACGCAGGCGGTTGAGAATGGCCAGGTTATCGAAACGGCGCAACGCGGACAGACAGAAGGCCGGTTGTTGCGACAGATAACAGCTCTGATCCAACTGACGATGGGTGATGTTGCCGTGGCCCCCGCCGGAGACGGCAACTTTTCTGCCAGGTTGCGGGCCATGATCGATCAGCAGCACCGAACGGCCACGCCGTCCGGCTTCGCTGGCGCAGAAAAGGCCGGAAGCACCGGCCCCCAAAACCAGCAGATCCCAGACGGGAGGCGTTGCCATGGTGGCGGCGGATCAACCAACCTGGCTGAGAATGCGTTTGCGGAAACGCACACCCAGTTGCTGGGCAATTTGTTCGCAGGCGGCGATATCGACCCCTTCCAGTCCGTCGATGGCGGTGGCGGTCACCGACGGAACATGGGCTTTGGCGGCCAACAGAAAGGCTTTGACTGCCTGGTAGGCCCCTGGGATGGTCGGTCGGCTGTGGCGGATATAGAGTTCTTCATTTTGCGCGTTGAGCGAAACGGAAACGGCATCGATCAGACCACGCAAACGGGGGGTGATGTCGGTACGATAGACCCGGTTGGCCAGCCCGTCGGTATTGATGCGGATGGGAATATTGCTCTGTTGCTTGATCGCCTGGGCCACTTCCAACAGCACCGGCAGACGCAGGGTGGGTTCACCGTAGCCGCAAAAGACAATCTCCTGATAGGCGGAAAAATCCCCCAAGGCGGCCAGTACCTCGGCTGCGCTCGGATTGCGCGGCAAGCTCAGGTCATATTGATGGACGATGGGTGCCACCCATTTGGGGCAAAAGTGGCAGCGCAGGGTACACCCCTTGCTGATGTTCAGATACAAACCCTGGCCGATCGGATAGGCCAGGATAGGCTTGTGTGGGCTGGGCAGGGGCTGTGCCGTGGGTAATTGATTGTTTTCGTTTGGCCGGAACAGGCGTAAATAGTTGTCGGTGGTGATGGCGGCCATTTGTTCCACGCTCAGACCATGCAGATGGGCCAGCGTTTCGGCGATACGCACCACCATGGCCGGTTCGTTGCGCTGGCCCCGGTGGGGCATCGGGGCCAGATAGGGGGCGTCGGTTTCGATCAAAATGCGATCCAGGGGCAGTTGTTGGGCAATTTGCCGCAGAGGGTCACCATTTTTGAAGGTCAATACCCCGGAAAAAGAGATGTGCAGCCCCTGTTGAATACCCCATTCCGCCATCTCCGCCGAGCCGGTAAAGCAGTGAATGACCCCCCCTTTGTCGGGCACGCCCTCGCTTTCGACAATGCGGCGGCTGTCGGCTTCCGCTTCGCGGCTATGGATAATTATCGGCAGATCGAGAATTTTGGCCGCCTGGATATGGTTGCGAAAGGAGATTTCCTGCTGCGGGGCCGGGCTGTAGCGATAGTGATAATCCAATCCGGTCTCACCGACGGCAATGACGGCAGGATGGCTGCCAGCAGCGACAATGGCCGCCACCGAGCAGTCGGGCTCTTCGGCGGCATAATGGGGGTGGATACCCACACTGGCGGCGACACCGGGAAATCGTTGGCAGATGGCCAGCAACTCCGGAACCTTGCCCAGGCGGGTGGAGATGGTTGAGATCCACACCACACCCGCCTGCTGCGCCCGTTGCAGCACCGCATCCAGGTCGGCGGCAAAGTCAGGAAAGTCAAGGTGGGCATGGCTGTCGGCAAAGAGGGTGCCGGGCTGGATCGGTTTGACGGTGTGTGCTTTCGGATGGCTGCTGTTCATACGGTTTCCTTTGCTTCGGCGTTGCCTTGGCTGCGGCGGCGCCGACGGCGTTTGCGCGGATTGGGCTGACCGGGGAGCGGGGGGGGCTCTGTGGCGGCAGTGGCGGTCGGCAGACGATGGTCGCCAACCGGGGCCTGGTTTGTTGCCGTTTCAGTCGGAGGGGCAGCGGCTGGACGCTCACCGCGACCACGTTGCCGTTCCCGTTGGTTCTCTCGTCTGCCGCTGCTTGGACGGTTCTGTTCCTGTTTTGGTTCCATCGCTGTGACCGCAGCGGTGGGACGTTTGCGCGTGTTGCCTGGGGGCAGCCCCTCGCCGATTGACTCTTCCTCGGTCGTGGCCCCCGCATCCTCTTCCGGCAACTGCGCCAGCGGTTGGTTGAGGCACAGTTCGCAGCGGGCTACACAAACGCGGTTGCCATCGGCAAGCAACAGATCAACTTTTTCAGTCAAGGGATGGATGGCCTGGACACTCCCTTCCCGTCCGTCCACCGTTTGTACGGTCTGTTTCATCCGTGGCATCCCCTCGCGCAGGGCCTGGTAGGTGCTGTTTTCGTATTCCAGACAGCAGAGCAGACGCCCACAGGTGCCGGAAATGCCCTCCGGGTTCAAGGAGAGTTCCTGGTTTTTGGCCATGCGCACCGAAACGGGATGAAACCGTTTCAGGAAGGAGGAACAGCAAAAGGGCTGCCCGCACAGCCCCAGGCCACCCAGAATTTTGCTCTCATCGCGCACGCCGATATGGCGCATTTCTACCCGCACTTTCAACTGGGTGCCGAGTTGACGAACCAGTTCACGAAAATCCACCCGATTTTCGGCGGTAAAATAGACGACGATACGACCACCGCCCGACAGATAGTGGACGTGGGAGAGGTGCATCTCCAGTTGCAGCTCAACTATTTTTTCCTGACAGACCTGTTTGGCCTCTTTTTCCAGTCGTTCTTTGTCGGCAACAAACTCTTTTTCCGCTTCCGAGAGAATGCGGCCAATTTTGTCGAAACTGCCGGTGTAGAGGCGTTCCTGGAGATTTTCGCCGGATTGGGCCTCGGACAGATAGAGGACTTCGCCTAATATTTCCTCTTCTTTGCCATGCAGGTAGACCCAGTCACCGATTTTGATCTCTTTCAACAAGGAGAGAAAACGGTAGACCATGCCGTTGGCGGCAACCCGGACACCGACCAGTTTGGCGTTTTTGCGCGGATGCGTGCCATTTTCCCGGTGTCCATGCCCCTCCCGATGGGCTTTGCCGTGCCCGCCTTGTTTGCGCGGGGCAGCGGGGAGGGGGGCGACTGCTTCCGGCCCGTTTTCGAGCAGGGCATCGGCGGGCGGGGATGTTGTTGCGGAGAGCGTAGGCTCATTCATGGCCAATAATTCCTGTTCTTTGTGCAGCGATAAATCAACAGGCAGCCCCTTGCAGGCGTGCCAGGCGGATCAGGATTGATTCCAGTACCAGGCGGCGATTCAGATTAAGGGAGCTTGCCTGATGCAACAAGGAATCGATTGTCTGGGTCATTTTCAGCCAACTGGCCATGTTGTCCCGGGTGGGTGTGGTGTGGCAGTGCCGATGCAGACGGCTTTGCATCCAGGTGCGTAACAGCACCGGCATCCAGACAAATTTTTCTGCGACAGACCACTGTTCAGCCATGCGCAGAATCTGCGCCAGAGTGGCTGTGGGCAAGGTTGACATCTCCTGCTGAAATTTTTCCTGCCATTGTGGCCACTCCCCCTGGCTGAAAGTCAAAATGCGCCCCAATTGATGGCCACCGATGGCGATAATCTGTTGCAGCGCCTGATCATCCAGTTGGGCAAAAGTTTTGCCTGCCGCATGCTGGCGCAAAATTTGTTGCATCTCGCTCTGTGTCAGGGGGGTAAAACGGGTTTTCAAACAGCGCGAACGAATGGTCGGCAACAAACGGCCTGCCTGATGGGTGATCAGGATCAACAGGGAGCGGGCCGGGGGCTCTTCCAAGGTTTTCAGCAGGGCGTTGGCGGCAGCTTCATTCATCTCGGCCGCATCATCCACGATCGCCACTTTCCAGGGGGCTTCCATGGGGGTCAGGGAAAAAAAACCGGCCAATTGACGGACCTGATCGACGCCAATACGGGTTTTTCCTTCCAAAACGGTGACAGAGACCAAATCACCATGGTTGCCGGAGGCGACTTTGCGACAAGGGGGGCACTGCCCGCAACCGGAGCCACCATGGCGCTCACGCTGGGGACAAAACAGCGCCTGCACGAAGGCGGCGGCCACCGTGGCCTTGCCGATGCCGGGTGGACCAAAAAAGAGATGGGCATGGCCGGGATGGTGGTTGTCCATGGCCCGCTGCAGGTTGGCCAGCACAGTGGCGTGGCCGATAATCTGCTCAAGGGTGGGGCAGGAGTGCATGGATCTCCTCCCAGATACGTTCAGCAACCTGTTCGATCTTTTGGCTGGCGTCGATGCAACGGATGCGCTGCGGTTGCTGCGCGGCCAAGGCCAGAAAGCCGTCGCGTACTCGCTGGTGAAAGGCAAGCTGTTGCTGCTCAAAATAGTCGGCAACTGCCCCGACAGGACGGGTTTGTTGCGCCCGTTGCAGGCCAAGCAGCGGATCCAGATCCAGCAGCAGGGTGCAATCGGGCAAGA
>PDZV01000068.1 GCA_002753135.1 Magnetococcales bacterium WMHbinv6
CACCGCCTCCCGCAACGCCTACCGCAACGCCGACCGCAACGCCGAACGCAACGCCTCCCGCAACGCCTACCGCAACGCCGAACGCAACGCCTCCCGCAACGCCTACCGCAACGCCTCCCGCAACGCCTCCCGCAACGCCTACCGCAACGCCTATTATAAAAAGAGAAATATTATTCCAAAATAATTTTAACTCATTAAATAACGAAATATGATTCTGAAAAAAAAGGAGCACATCATTTTGTGTATGATTTGGGAGAGCTTTATAAATTATGTAAATAATAACAACTGTAATATAAGTATTAGCAACATAATTTGATATCCGTGGTTGGTGCGCTGCCAGCAGGCCGATAGACCAGCCAAAGAGAAATAATAACGGTCGATCCCAATTAAAATAATCTGACCACAAGAGAGCTGTCAACGCGGTCATCAGGAGCGGAAACAGCATGGCCAGCCACCATGACTGCCAGGCAAACGTGTGCAAGCGGGGGTTATCGGCAAAGGCATCCCGGAACTGAAAAGGATTGCCATCCTGTTGAAGCAATGGGTGAATTTGCTTTAAATAGGCCTGATAGGAATAGGGCTTGAAAAAGCTCGCATAAAGAATAAACCCGCACTCCCGGAGCCAGGGCAGAGAAAAGGGCCGGGGTGGCGGATCATTTGCTGGCGGGTTGGTTGAATACGAGTCCAAACACTTTCTCCCAGGTCAATTGGCCGCTCAATCCCCCCCAAACGGCGCTCATAACAAACACAAAAAATAAAAAAGCCACAACGGGCTTTTTGGCACGGGAAAACCACGCCCCCCAGCGGGCAAGCTGTCCCCAAATACGCAACAGCAAACCACCCAGCGCATTTGGCAAGGGCAAATGGCGCAAGCGCCACAAGCCACCCAGGCTGGGATTGCCGCTGATTTGCGCCTCAAAACAGGCCCTGGCCTGCTTATCGCCGCCGTCGTGACGGTGAGCAAACAAACAGGAGGCCGCCAACTGCAAGGCATAAGGGTGGTTGCCTCCCCACTCCCGTGCCAGTTGTTGCTCTGCGGCGCTCAAACAGGGTGTATCATCCTTGCCTGTACCCAAGGAGGGACGTCGCAAAAATTCGCTCACCTCTTCCTCTTGCCATGCCTTCAGCTCCAACCCCTGGGTCAGATTAAAAAAGGATGAGGTGTATTTGCCCTCCTTTTGCAGCGTACTCATGGGATCCAGTGTCGCCAACACCAGCATCAGCAAACTGTCATTGAGCAGGGCACGCAGATTATTAAAAAAATTATCGTCAAATAATCCGGGCTGTTCACACAATGTGCCAAATTCATCCAGGCACAGCACGGCCAGCACCCCGACCTCCCGCCACTCCTGCAAAGCCTGGGCGAACCCGGCGCGATCCTGGACATGCGCCATGCTCTGCACCAATTCTGGCCGGTGGGTCGCGGCAGCCGCCAAAGCCGCGGCGATTTGCCGATAAAAATCCTTAACCTGATCGCATGGGACCCCCTGCAAATCCAAATAACCGACCACATAACGCGCCGGATCCAGCGTCCGCTCACCCCAGGTAAGATAAAACTGGAACAACAAAGAGGATTTTCCCATGCGTCGGGAAGCCCATATGCAGCAACTGACCGGTTGCACCCCGGTCATCTTCTGCTGCAACCAGCGCATTTCCCTCTTGCGCCCCACAAACAAATGGGGATCCTTGATCATGGGACCCGCCACAAATGGCGAACCGTTAACGACAGTGCCGTTGCTCACCTTATTTCTCCACTTTGCCCCCAACCACCGGCAACACGATCTTGTGTTGACAGAATCACTTCCGGTTATGCCTGCCATCCTGGCATGACAAATATTCTCTGAACAGCAACTCTCCTGCAAGCGGGCAGATACTGTCAAGGATAAAGATAACCCACGAATTGTGTCGTGAACAACCAGAGGAGAGAGTGCAGCTTTTGCCAGCCTTCATCAAACGACCAGACAAAGCCTTTACCAAATGTGAGGGCAGTTTTTTTAATTGATGGCGTGTCGTCAGCAATGTGCCATCGTCATCCATGAGAATGGCCTGTTGTGCCGGAAAGAGGAGCACAATCAACCCACCAGGTCCAGAAGCCTTTTTCTGGACCCGGCAGAAAGATGCTGCCGCTCAGGCAGCGGTTGACAGAACGGAGGCGGTTTGGCTGCTGCTGTTTTGGCTGTTGTAGGCTTGCACGGCCATTTTCATCCGTTGCACCACTTCGGCAAGATTATTGGTGCCCAGCGCCTTGGCAACGGCGGCCAGCAAGGTGTCGGAACTGCTGGCGCTGCTGCTGCCCTGTTTGGCCTGCATCTCTTGCTGGAAGCTGTCCATATCCTTCTGCAGCTCATCCAGGGTGACTTTGCCGTCACTGTTGCTGTCAGCCGTTTGGAAACGATCTTTTAACGGACCTTGCGCCTCATCACTGCTGATGGTGCCATCCTGATTGCTGTCCATCTTGCTGAGCAAATCAGCAGCCGAAGGGGGCTTGCCCATGCCACGCATACCCCCCATGCTGCCCATACCACTCATACTGCTGATACCCGCACTGTTCATCTTGTCATACTCCTGTGGCCACATCATCCGCACCAGGGCGGACACACCGATGGCAGAATTACCATCCCGAAGGAATTCATCAGGGATCATAAACGGCACCATGACTCTTCCATGCTTGCAGTGTACAAGGATATTTTGTAAATTTGTTGTTGAGAATTGTAAAGAATTGTCTGCAATTAGCCCGCTTGCTGCCGCGCCGGCAAACCATTGACTGCCCGGTGATGATTGAGGCACGACATCCGCTTCATTCTAAGATACAATGGGCAATTGGTTTGAATTGTCTTTTTGGTGGATCGATGCCCCCTACTTTTTCTCCCCTGACCGATTTATCGGTTCCAGATCCGGATTATCATCTGGACACCTTGGCCAACGGCTTGCTGGTGGCCACTTTTCCCATGCCGTGGCTGCATGAAGTCGGCGTCACCCTGGTGGTGCGGGCCGGCAGCCGTTATGAACCGGCAGATCAGGCCGGGATCGCCCATTTTCTCGAACATATGGTGTTCAAAGGGACCACGGCCATTCCGGATCCCACCGCCTTGCATGCCCATCTGGAATCGTTGGCAGCCGATATGAACGCCGCCACCGGCCAGGAGAGCAATGCCTACTGGATCACCCTGCCGCTTCGCCATCTGGCGGCTGGTTTTGCCGTGTTCTGCGAGATGTTTACCCAACCGATTCTGGCTGGCATCGAAACGGAACGGCAGGTGATTCTGGAAGAGATGCGCGAAGATGAAAATGAAAAGGGGGAAAACATCAACCCGACCACCCTGGGCGGCAACTGTTTGTGGCCGGATCATCCCCTGGCCCGCTCGGTGCTGGGCACGCCAGAGACCATCCGAGGCATCGACAAGGAGGCTTTGCAGCACTATCTGCAACGCTATTATCGCGGCACCAATATGGCGGTGGCCTTTTGTGGACCGGTAGAACATGGGCAGGCGCTGCAGCTGGCCGAACAGTGCCTGGGCGCTTTGCCACCCGGAGAACGACACAGCCATTTTCCCCCGGCCCCCATGCGTTCCGCCCCGCACTGGGTGGCGGCGGATGATCAAACCTCCCAGTTTACCTTGACCCTGTTTTTTCGCTGTGGCGGTTATCAGGATCCCCTGTTTTATCCGGTTGCCGCCTTGCGACGGCTGTTGGATGACGGTTTTTCCTCGCGTCTGCATGCCTCCCTGCGTGAACAACGCGGCCTGGTCTATGATATCTGGGCCTCTTTGACCGCCCATTCCGATACCGGCGTCCTGGAGGTGGGGGCAACGGTTTCGCCGGAAAATCTGCTCACGGTCTATACCGCCTTGCTGGAACAGTTGCAGCGACTGATGAGCCAGCCACCCGATGCCGAGGAGTGGCATCGTCTGCTGACCCGCTGGCACGCCAACCTGATGACCACACTGGATCGACCCGCCGAATTGATTGAACGGTATGTCTCCGACCGACTGTTTGACTGCGTGGAGTCGCTGCCGGAAGCCTGGCAACAGATTAGCCAGGTCCAGGCAGAGCAACTGCCTGACATTGCCCGCCAGGTCTTGGATCCCCGACATCGAGTGGTGGTGCTGGTCGGACCGAACGCTCGTAAAAAAATATCGCTTTTGCAATCGGTTAAAACCGATTTGCGCCAATAGGAAAAACCCCTTCAGTGCAAACGACTGATCAAGGCATCGGTACGCAGGTAACCCTGCTCGGTTAGACGAACGCGCTGTTCATTCCATTCCACCCAGCCAGCCTCCTGCCAGAGGGTCAACAGCGCCCGCTGTTGTTCTACCAGGTCGCTGCCGGTCAACTGTCGATACAAACGGCGCTCAACTCCCCCATCATAGCGCAAACCAAGCAAAATCATCTCCTGCCCCACCTCCTGGGGTGAAAGCGTCTGCGTCTGGCCAAAGGGATGCTGCTGTTCCGGCAGGGTATCGTCAGCCAGCGCCGCCAGATAGGCGCTCAGCGCACCATGGTTGCAACTGCGCAGAAGGGAACCATCGGCAGCCATCCATTTGCCATGGGCCGCGAGACCGACACCGAGATAATCCCCGTACGCCCAATAGTTGCAGTTATGTCGGCAACGATGGCCCTCCCGGGCAAAATTGCTGATCTCATAGCCATGCCACCCCCCCTGCTGCAACTGAGTACGGGTTTGGCAAAAGAGTCGGCTCTCCTGCTCTTCATCGAGCGGTGACCAGAGCTGCTGTTGCCAGCGACGATGCAAAGGGGTACCCCTCTCCACCGTGAGCGCATAGCAGGAGAGGTGCTGCACTCCCCACTCCATCGCCTCGGCCAATTCCTGCTGCCACTGCTGCTCCGTATGGCCGGGCGTGGCATAGATCAAATCCACATTTACCGACGTAAAATCCAGCTGCTGGGCGTGGCGGATGGCCTGTCGTGCCGTGGCCAGATCGTGTGGACGTTCCAGCCAGCTCAACCGCGCCTGATCGAAAGCCTGCACACCCAGACTGAGCCGGTTGATGCCCATCTGTCGCCAGGCACGCATCTTGTCGAGAGAGGCCGATTCCGGATTGGCCTCCAGGGTGATTTCACACCCCTCCGCCAATTGCCAACGCTTTTGCACACCATCCAGCAACGCCGCCACACTCTCTGCCGCCAACAGGGAGGGGGTGCCACCGCCGATAAACAGAGCGTGCAACGGGCGTCGATCATCGGCCAACTGCTGGCACCGCCAGGCCAGCTCGCGCTGCAACGCCGCCATATATTCCGCCTCTGGCCAAACAGGCATCACCTCGGAACGAAAGTCACAATAGGGGCATTTATGCTGGCAAAACGGAATATGAATATAGAGTGTCAGAGGTAAATTGAGATACATAGAATCATTCAATAGCAGATTATAATAACTGAAGTGTTTCATGTTTGTGTCATGCAAAAACCATATTACAGTATACCCCGAACAGAATCTGTTGGCCATGGACCGACACGTCCGCACAGTCAACGCGCCCATTTCGATGCAGAGACAAAGGAGAGAACATGTTTACGCCCAAGGAACTCCAGGAACACAAATTTCCCTACAGTCTGGATGGTATGTGGTTAATGACCAACCGGTCAAGCATGGTCACGACAGAAAACGGCCAAACCATCTATCAAGGGTATGCCTATCCCGGCAGCCAGGAACAGGATGCGGTCTGGTTGATTCAACGGATCACCATCGGCCAAGATGATACGGTCCAAACCTTATTTGCCAATGGACAAGCGCAGTTTGATCAAATTTGGGCCAATCGGGCTCAATTGAATTATCTCTGAGGTGCAACATGAGTTCGTTCGCCTATGATCCCTTGATCCGCCGCATCCGTTTGAGCAGCGATGGCAGCAGCGGTACCGGCTTCAGCAGCGCCCAGATCGCTGCCCTGGCCGATGCCCGCATTCATGCCATGACCCTCTTGCCGTCGCTGGCAGTGGCTGCGTTGACCACCACACAGGTGGCTGGCCTGACCAGCAGCACCATTTTGGCCATCACCGCCAGCCAACACAATGCATTGACTTCAACACAAATAGCCGGGTTGACCAGCGACCATCTGGCGGCCTTGACGACCGTTTCCCTCTCTGGCTTGTCATCGTCACACGTCCATGCCATGGGCGCTGCGACCCTTTCTGATCTCAACAGCTATGCCACCGCTGCCGAACTGAACGGCTATGCCACCACTGCCGCACTCGCCACCCTGACCACAACACAAATGTCGAGTTTAGGCACGGCACAGATTGCTGCCATGAGCAGCACCGCCTTGAGCGGCTTGACTTCGGCACAAATAGCGGCCTTATCCACGGCAGCCCTGGCCGGGTTATCGACAACACAGATCCAGGCCATGGGTGCCCTTACCCTCTCCTCAACGCAGACGGTATCCGGGGAAAAAGATTTTACCGGTCAGGTTTATGTGGAAGAGATTGTCGAAAAATTTTCCACTGCCGCCACGGCTGCCAGCGGAACGGTCCATTTTGACATTTTAAGCTATGGCCAGATTTTGGAGTATACCAGCAACGCCAGTGGCAACTGGACACTCAACATACGCGGCGATGCCACGACTGCCTTGAACGCCATGCTGGCCAACGGCGAATCGATCACCATTGTCTTCGACGTACAGCAGGGAGTGACGGCCTACTATCTGAACAGCTTAAAGATAGATGGCAATGGCAACGGTGAAAACGGCTATGCCATCACGAGCAAATGGCAGGGCGGCACGGCACCAGTGGCAGGCAATCCCAGCAGTTGCGACAGTTACACCCTGCATATCCGCAAAACGGCGGATAAAACCTTTTCGGTCAGAGCATCAATCGTGAGGTTTGCATGAAGATCGCGGCGCTCACTCTGGCAGCAGCACTCGTCTCGCCCGCTGCCGCACCTACCCACGAAGAGGGGTTTCGCCCGGCACGCCATGATCTTGCTGTGGTCGACACCTACCTGTTTTTTACCGGACCGGTTGTCAGCCTCATCCATGGGGCAAGGGCGGTGGGGTTCGGTTCGGTTGTATCGGTTGTCAGCATTGCGGTGGAATATCAGGTCGTGGCCGGGGGGGGATCCGGGGGCGAATATGCCGGCGGCGGCGGTGGTGGTGGTGGGATTCTGTCAGGGGTAAAAGTCATACAAACAGGGACAAACTATGTCGTCACCGTGGGTGCAGGCGGCACAGCTGTTGCCAGTGGCAAAGGCAACAACGGCAACGCCTCCCTGTTTGCTGATTTGACGGCGCTCGGCGGCGGCTATGGGGGCGGCGGCGGTACGGATGCCACCAGAAGGGGGGGCGATGGTGGCGCAGGAGGGGGCTCGGCATATAATTTTGTTACCACTGGAGGAACAGGAAGCACCGGTCAAGGCAACGACGGCGGCGCTTACGGTTACCATGGCGGAACTGGCGGCGGCAAGTCTGGCGGCGGGG
>PDZV01000069.1 GCA_002753135.1 Magnetococcales bacterium WMHbinv6
GCCGACGATAAAGTTTTGATTAACGTCGATTGAATGGCATCAATCTGCGTGGCGCTCAAGTTGGCCAATTGGCTGCTGGTCAGTCCGCCGATTTGGGCGCTGTTCAGGGCAGCAATTTGCGAGGAACCAAGTCCGGCGACCTGGGATAAACTGAGGGCAGCCAGCTGGGTTTTGTTCAAGCCGACCATTTGACTCGACGACAAAGCTGCCAACTGGGCGCTGCTCAACCCTGTGATTTGACTGCTGCTCAAAGCAGCCAGTTGGGCGCTTTGCAACCCGGCAATCTGACTCAAAGACAAATCGGCCAGTTGATCGGTCCGCCACCCTTTCAGTTGATCGCTGGAGAAGTTTGCCATCAGGGAAGAACCGAGACCATCCATTTGGCTGATGGTCAAAGATGCCATTTGTGTACTGTTGAACGCCTTGAGCTGGCTGCTGGAGAGCTGTGCCAGCTGATTGGAGGTCAAGCCGCTGATTTGTGTCAGGGATAAAGCGGAGAGTTGATTGCTGTTTAACGCCTGCAACTGGGTCGATGCCAAAGCCTGCATCTGGCTCGATGAGAGTCCTCTGATTTGCGTCGTGTTCAACACCCGAATCAAGGTTGCCGACAGGTCATCCATTTGTCCAGGTTGCAATCCGGCAATCTGTGCGGTACTCATGCCGACAATTTGCCCGGAAGAGAGAACGGCCAGATTTTCTGCTGCCAAATTGCCAATTTGTGTCGGGCTCAAAGCGGCAAACTGAACCGAGCTGAGGGAGGCAAACAGGGTATTGCTCAGATTGCTGATTTGTGCGGAGGTCAAAGCGGCCAGTTGTGTCGAGGTGAGAACTTTCATCTGACTGGAGGTCAGGGCATTCAATTGGCTGCTGTCCAGTTGTGCCAGTTGCGCTGGCAGAAAGCCACCAATCTGGTTACTGCTCAGGCTGGCAATTTGACTGCCTTGCAGCCCCTCCAGTTGCAGAGAGGTCAAGGAGGCCAGTTGGGTACGATTGAGTCCCTGCAACTGTGCGCTGCTCAAGCCAGCCAACTGATCACTGGTCAACCCCTGCAATTGTGCTGAACTCAAGGCCGCCAATTGTTGGCTGTTGAAACCATTCAACTG
The DNA here is from genome assembly GCA_002753135.1 of Magnetococcales bacterium WMHbinv6. Taxonomy (GTDB): domain Bacteria; phylum Pseudomonadota; class Magnetococcia; order Magnetococcales; family Magnetaquicoccaceae; genus Magnetaquicoccus. The sequence continues at coordinate 1,104 of PDZV01000069.1, forward strand.
GTTGTTGAACAGAAAATGGAGCCTTTCCGAGGGTAAACCAGCCAACTGTGTGTTTGCCAAACTGGCCATTTTGTCAGAGGATAAGCCGAGCAGTTGCGTATCGGCCAGGCTGGCCAACTGTCCAGAGACGATGCCATCCCATTGTGTTGTCGCCAAACCAGCCAGCAAAGAGGTGGTCAAACCATCCAGCTGGGTGGCAGACAAGCCGCGCAGTTGCAACGAGCTGAGTTTGTCAATCTGTGCATTGTTCAGGTTGGTGATTTGCGCAGAAGATAAACCATTCAGCTGACTGTCAGCCAATTGACTCCACTGACCAGAACTCAAGCCTTTCAGAGCGGCATGCGACAGCGCGGTCAGTTGGCTGGAGGTCAACCCATTCAACTGGGTGTTGGCCAGGCTGGCCAGGTGTTGTGAATCGATGCCGGCGAGTTGCGTGCCTGCCAGTGCGGATAGTCGCTGCGATGACAAACCATCCAACTGGGTGTTGGTCAGAGTGGCAAACTGCGCTGAACTGCTTCCATTCCATTGCAGGTCACTCAGTGAAGCAAGCTGCGAGGAGGTGAGGCCGTTCAACTGCAGGTGTGACAACCCGGATAGTTGGTTGGAAGAGAGGCCCTGCAATTGCGCGGTACGCATTAATGACAATTGGTTGGACAACAGGCCGGTCAATTGTGTATTGGCCAGGGTGCCCAGTTGGGTGGAGGTCAGGCCAGATAATTGTTGGCTGGTCAAAACGGAGAGTTGACTGGCAGTGAGCTGATTCAACTGTGATTCAGCCAAAGCAGCTATTTGCGCACTTGTCAAAATGGCTGGATCAAAACCTGAGCCGGGTTCAACAAAAGAGAGGGTGATTGCTGAGGCAACCCGTAACTCTCCGCCTGTTTGCTTGGTATAAGACAAATAGTTACCGCTGGTGCCATTGGCACTCCAACCACTGCCTGCATTGACCGTATCACCACTGTTGCCGTCGATGGTCAGAATGTCAGTATCGGAAAGGGCCAGCAGAGCAGCGGCATCCAAAGTCAAGCTGTTGTTGCCGGTACCGGTCAGATTGATGGCCTCAATTCCGGAAAGCAGATTGGGATTGGTTGTCAGATCGATGCTCAAATTAGCCGTGGAGAAAACCAGGGTATCGTTGCCGCTGCCGCCATCGGCCAGGGAAATATTGGCACTGGAAATGTTTAATATATCATCATTGGCATCGCCATACAGTTTATCCCAACGGTCGCCGGACAGCGTGTCGTTGCCCGCATTGCCATGCAGAGTGTTGCCGGTGGCATTGCCAGACAGGGTGTCATTGCCACTGCCACCGCTGGCATTTTCGATGACCGTGCCATAGGCGATGGCAATATTGTTGGTGCCATAGGTTGGCAGATTTTCCGGCGTGGTGGAGGGATAGAGTGCGGTATACCAGGAAGGAATCTCTTCGCTCCAGGTGCCGGTGCTGGTATCCATGAAGCCGACTTTACCGATCGAAGAGTAATGACCCGGGGTCAGATCGATTATGCAATTGCTGGCAAAAGCGGAAGCGTCCAGGGTGTCTGTGCCACCGGTATCCCATATGGTTTCAATAACTGGACGGGTGTTGTCAATGGCCCAGGTGGTATCGGTGGCATTGCTGGTGGTGTTGGCACCGTAGATGGCTTGCAAAACGCCGATGTCGAACAACATGGGGGTTTCAGCTTGCCGCGTAACACGACTTTGATTAACAGTGTAAGCACCACCCCCGGTATCTGTTTTCGTCGCCTTGATAAGAGAGGCAGTGGGATGATCAGTATAGGACATGATCGTGTATTGATTGTTGTCCTGATCCGCATGACCAAGATTGGTCAAACTGGTTGTTTCAAAGGGATGTTTTAATCCCAACGCATGCCCGACCTCATGGATAAGGGTTGAGAACATGGCACCACCAGTGGTGACATCCGCGTTGATGCCGTCGGCATTGGAATCCAACCAGACATCACCGGCACTGGCCAGGGCAGCGGAAGAGGAGTCACCGGCTATGGCATTCCAATCACTGCCACCGGGAATATAGGCATAGCCGTTGGAATCGGTTTGACTGTTTCTGCCAAAGCGCAGATCAACGCCGGTATCGCTGTCGGTGACCTCCTGGAACTGAATATTGATCAGGGAGGCATAGTGGGTGAGAACGGTGCGGACGGCATCTTGTTGTATTGTGGTCAATGTTGAAAAAGTGGAACTTTCTGATGTTTCAGCATAACTGGGGGCAGCGGTCATGAAACTGAATTTGAGAACCAACGTTTGGCCTGCCGTATGCTGCCACTCCGCCCAACCGGGACCATCGGAATCCAAGGCGGTTGAGGCATAGCCAGGCATGGTGATCGCCGACACCAGGGCGTTGCCGACGCCAACGATTTGTGTGCCGGTCAAAGAGGCCATTTGCGCCGAAGAGAGACCACTAAGCTGTGCGGAGGTCAGTGAGGCCAGTTGGGCACTGGTAAAACCAAGAAGTTGCGTATTGGCCAGCGAAGCCAACTGCGCCGAACGCAAGCCATCCAATTGGGTATTGGCCAGACCACGCCATTGACTGGAACTCAAATAGTCCAACTGGCTGACGCTTGCCGTGCCGAGGGCTGAAGATTGCAGGCCATTCAAGAGAGCATCGCTGACACCGCCGAACAGATCAAGCGCAGTCGTGGGTGGGGAGTTGCTTGCTGCCAGATCGGTTACCGTGGCCAGATTACTTGAAGTACCAGAATAGGCTGCCATGTATTGCTCCTTGACCACTCATGTGGATGAAAATGCTGAAAGAAACCATGTATGACAAACAACAAACCACCAGACACGCTCTGTTGCGCTCTGTTGCGCTGCCCGCCGCAGATCGCTTGCCATGTTTGGTTGCCAATCCATACCCACCCCGCAGTTTAGCAAAAAACATCACCAAATTTTAGGAAAAAAACAGGATCGGTCAATTTTTTGTGCCGGGCGGTTGCCCATGTCAGCCTGCACAGCAGAAAACAGCTCTACCGTTCAGTCCTTGTTGCCAGGGAGAGATGAAGGAGAGAGGAGAGAAACAACGGAATAGAATGTGAGTTTTATTCCTCAGGAAAAAGTGCCTTGACAGTATCCACAAACGCTTTGGCCTGAAAGTGGGTCAACTCCAGTTGCAGTTTACGTTCCGGTGGTGCCAGGATGATCGACTCCCCCTCTTTCCAAACGGGAATTTTCCACTGCCGTTGTTCCTGCACGGCCACCAGTTGCAGCCAGGGTTCGCCACGCTCTTTGGCTGGCACGCCGCGCCAGGCGTCACGGGTCAAAATCTCTTCAACCCCTTTCCAGACTGGTTTGCTCCACTCATCGCCTTGTTTGCTGCCATTTTGACTTTTTCCGTGTTGCGTCGCCTCAAGTTTGTTGGGATTCACGCCCTGGGGAAGGGGGCGCAAGGCGATCAACTCCAAGGGGGGTTTTTCCAGTTCATCACTGATATGGCTCTCCAACACCATGGCATCCGGTTCACCGGCCCGCCAGGCCAGCAAGCGGTTGTCGCGCTGTTGAATGCGCACTTTTTCCTGCTGATCCTGCATCAGATGCAACGACAGCAACCAATCCCCTTGCAAGGCAGAGGTTTCATCGGCTTGCAGGGTGACAAAGGAACTGCCCTGCGCGTGCAACAAGGTTTCCAACCAACTGTTGACCCGGGTGTCCGACGCGGCATCCTGAAGAGGGGAGAGCATCTGCCAATGCAGATCTTTATCCCGATTGAGTTCCAAACGCCTGTTGGGGCTTTCGCGGCTGAATTTTTGAATGGCTGCGACCGTTGGATTGGCAAACAGGCGTTTATCGCGCAGGGCTTCTGGATTTTGCATCAGGCCATCCACACTGCGCGGCGGGACGAGTACGACCGGACCATCGACGCCGATTTGTACGTAGCGTTTGCGACTGGCAGGGGCACTCAAGCCGAGGCTGATTTGTATCGACTGGTCTGCTTCGTTATAAACAGTCAACACCGCCAAAGGGGTATCCAAACCAAAAGCGGTCCGATCCGTGCCACTGTCATTGACCTTTTGGTCATAGGAGGCAGAAAGAATTTCCAGCAACTTGTCAACCGCTTGATCGTTGGTTCTGGCCCGTTCCGGGGTCATGATCTGCCAGCGACTAGTCTGCGGATTGGCCAACTCTTTGGCTGAATCGTTGCGGGCAATGGTCAAGGTGTTGCCCTCTTTGCCTTTTTCGGTGGCTGGACGCCAAAACTGCACTTTTTTGACATCTTTCGGGGTAAATTTACCGATCAGGCGGGCATTTTTTTCTTCGCTGACCCGTTGTGTTTCCCGCTGGTCCAGCCACCAAAGCAGACCGATGCCGCTGACCAGCAGCAGAAGCAGCAGAATTTGCGTGCGCCAACCTTGCAGCGGGGAAGAAGATTCAGTCATGGCACCCTCTTGCATCCTGGGGCCTGTTCTCATTCGGCCCAAAATCCCTTGATACTGTGTTGCTGTGCCGCCCCGCTGCGCACATACTAGGTCGTATGCTGCACTGCCCGCGGTCCAGCGCCTTGTCTGAAGGGCATTTGGCCTCGAATGAGAACAGCCCCTACAAACTTTTTCTTTTTCTCCAAATGGTGAAGCCGGTCAGCAGCAGGAGCAGAGGCAGGCTGATCACCAGAGCGGCAAACAGCAACAGACCACTCTCCTGCGAGAGGAGCAAACCGGAATCGGTAACCTCTTTGGCTTTGATGGCAATAAAATTTTCATCTTCGGCCAACCAGCGGATCATGTTCAGAAAAAGATCGGTGTTGCCCGAAAAGCCCACATAGGCATCGGCAGCAAAATTGGAGTTGCCGACCACTACCATCCTTTTTTTCTCCTGCTGGATGGTAACCCCCAAAAGAACCGGGCCACGTTGATCCTGGCTGGGGTTGAACTCCAGAGAACTGGTATCGGTTACCTCGCCGCTACGATTATAGCCAACCTTCAACCAGCCCCGTTCGGCACCGGAAAGCAGACGAACGGCAGTCGAATGAGAGGGGTGAGCCCCTTTTTCATCCGCTTTGTCATCCAGACGCAAACCACGGGCCTCCGGGAAGAAGGAGGCAGCCTGCAAGGAGCGGGTGATGGGGTGATCACCGTCATACTGGTTGACCAGAGGCGTGGTAACACCACCTCCAAAAAGGCGGGCAACCGGATCAACAACGATGCCGTCCAAAATGGTAACGCCTAATTTTTTCAGCCACTCTTCCAGACCGCTACGGGTTGGGGCACCATTCAGGAACAGCAGGCGACCACCGGCTTCCCACCATTGCTGCAACCGCTCCACCTCGACAGGCAGCAAAGAGGAGCGGGGGCCTGCCAGCACCAGAGCAACCGTACCGTCAGGAATTTTTTCTGTTTCCGCCAGGCTGATAGGGGCCACCTGATACCCTTCGCCTTTCAACAGGGCGACCGCTTTGCTGTAGGAAAGACGTTCGGGTCCGCCGCTTAACCCTTTTTTATCCGGCATCATCTCGCTTTTGTCGGTAAAGGCGTGTTCTCCGTGGCCGGTAATGAAGCGGATGCTTTTGCTGCCCCCTTTGGCCAGACGAATCAGGGCATTGGTCACCGATTCTTCGTTGGAGTCAGTGACTTTTTCCGTTTTGTCACCAGAGCGGAAGACGATGGTGCCATACATGGCCACATCCGCTTGACGGGCAGCACTGGGATCCAAATCCGGATCAACAAAGCGCACCTGCAGGTCCGGGTTGGCGGCGCGGTATTTTTCCAACAGTGTTTGCAGTTGTGTCTTTTGGTCGCCCTGTTCCTGGACGTAGACGGTCGCGCTGACCCCTTTCTCAAAGGCTTTGACCGCCTTGATCGACTGTTCTGCCAAGGAGTTGCGATGGGCGGTCGTCCAATCCCAACGGGCAGGGTAACGATGGCTGGCGTAGGCCAGAACAGCGAGAATCAAAAAAAGAATCAAGCCCAAAGAGGCATTTTGCAGGCGCAGGCCGGTACGGGTGGCACGAGTCATTTTCATCGTCGATCTCCTCCTTTAACCCTGGATCCGTTCAGCAGCCAGTCTTTGCCGGGCAAACAGCAGTCCGACGGCGGCCAAGAGGAGAAAATAGATCAAGTCCGTACTGCTGATCACCCCGGTCAAAAAATTTTGATAGTGGTTGGTGATGGAGAGATAACTCAATACGGCCCCCAGACTGTTGCCACCAGCATCCCCCATCCAGGAAGCGACCCACAACAGCAACAGCACACCAAAGGCAGTCAAGGCGGCCACAACCGGATTGTCGGTGGCACTGGAGGTGGCCAAGCCAACCGCTCCGAAGGAGGAGGCCAGCAAAAAAAGTCCCAGGAGAC
>PDZV01000070.1 GCA_002753135.1 Magnetococcales bacterium WMHbinv6
TACCAATGCCGGATGTGCAATCACCACCCTGTTTGCCATGAAGGGCAGTCGGTGGAGCGCAATTGTCGGACATGTTTGCACTCAACCCCTGCCCAGCATGGGCTGTGGGTTTGCAGCCCTGTTGAGCGACTGCTTGTTATCGATGAGCAGAAGGCAGGTTGCACGGCGCACCTGTTCATTCCTGACTTGGTGGCCGGAGAGCAGGTTGACGCCGACCCCGACGGAGGATGGGTGGAGTATCGTCTGCGTGATGGCAGTGTTTGGCGAGATGGATGTTCGAATCAGGAGAGTACACGATGAACACGACAACGACAGAATCGAGCGTCCAGGAGTTGCCGCTTGCCTTTATACGGCAGCGTCATTTGGTACGCGCCATCAATTTCAGCTACGTGGACCAATTGGTTCGCAGTATCAAACGAGTTGGGGTCAAGGCATTTCCTTTGGCAGTCACTCCAGACGGAACCCTCTTCGGAGGCAACCACCGATTTGAAGCTTTTTCCCGTATTGGTGTCGAAAAGTGCTGGGTGCATGTTTATCAGCCTGAAAGCATTGACCGTGAGGCTGTTGAATTGAACGAGGCTTCTGAGCAGTCGTTACCGATGAATTTTACCGATCACGCGGAGATGGTGTGGCGGAAAGTCAAAGCAGGCCAGACTCAGCAGCAGGTGGCGGTTGAGTTGGGGTGGACTCGGGAGCGTGTTCGGGATTATGCCGCTCTGCAGAAAATCGCCTCGGAGGCTTGGAGTCTTATTGGCGCAACTTTTCAGTTTGTTGCGCCAAGTACCGATGAACAGTCTGCGCCAATGTTTGGCGCAGCTGCGCCATTCACTGAGGGGCTTCTTCGCTCAATCATCCCACTCACCCCGGACCAGCAACTCGAACTGGTCAGCGAGTTGGCCAGCGGCAAGATCCAAAAAAGCCGGTTCACAAAATTGGCGAAGGACTACCGGGCCCGCAACGATGCCAGTACATGGGTTCGCCAGCAGTTGGCCGGTACCAGCATGGTGGACCGCTGCCTGGCAGAGGTGGCCAAAGGCATCTATGACGCCGAATGGCAGGCCAATCAAGGGCCGGGCCAGAAACTCAAGCAGTTGGTCGATACTATTCGGGAGGAGTGGGAGCGCAAAAACAGCGTTACCCTCATCCACGGTGATTTTTACGAAAGGGTGCGGGATGTTGGGGACGACAGTGTTGATCTCATCCTCACCGACCCACCGTACAATGTTGCCAACGAGCGCGTCTTCAAATTTGAAGGTCGCTCCGACATCAGCCAGGACTTTGGGGAGTGGGACAAATTCGACCCGGAGGTCTTCATTGCCCTGTTCGATACCTGGGCCAAAGAGTTTCACCGCATCCTGGCAGAGAACGGGTCTGGGTATGTTTTTACCTCCGACCGCTATATCTCCCACTTGCGTGAGGCGTTGGAACGCGCTGGTTTGACGTTTCGGGCAACACTGGTTTGGCACAAAACCAACCCAGGTACCCAGGTGGTCAAGACCAATTTCAAGAGCGCAGTCGAATATATCCTCTTTTTCACCAAGGGGGGAACCGGCCACACCTTCAATTGGCAGGGGGAGAATGAGATGCACAATTTCATTGAGACCCCGATTTGTGGCGGATCCGAACGGCTTGTGGATGCCAAAAAAGAGACCCTTCATCCCACCCAGAAACCGCTGTCGGTACTCAAGCACCTGTTGGAGGTTTCCAGTCACCCTGGAGATCTGTGTTTCGACGGTTTCATGGGGGTTGGTTCGACTGCCAGGGCGGCGCGGGATATGGGGCGGAAATTCATCGGCATTGAGCAGGATGCGGCATTCTTCGAGGCAGCGCAAAGGAGAATGAGCGATGTATGACTTTCATGCTGATGATGACTGGCAGCGTAGCATCCGGGACGAGATTCTCGTCCCTCAGTTTTACCAGAAACAGGCGATCGATGGACGGTATGTCCTGGCCGATAAAGGGGGGTTGGCAACCAGACTCCAGAGGGAATTGGGAGTAGACACCATCTTCCAGGCTGTCACAGGTGAGATGGTTGCCATTGAGGAGAAGATTGTCCGCTGGCCTGGTTACACCTACACCTCATTTTGCCTGGAAACCCACTCCTGCACCGTACCGGGACGTGAGAGTCCCGGTTGGATGGTGCATGGATCAGCTGACTATCTGCTCTACTGCTTTGCCACTGCGGAGCAGGGGTTGGATTGTCACTTGATCGAGTTGCCAAAGCTCAAGGAGTGGTTTTGGCTTGTTCACGAGCGATTCGACACATTTGGGCCATTACGCTCATTGAACCGCACCATGGGGCGCAAGGTGCCAATCGTAGAGGTGTACGCCAATGTACCAGCGTGGCAGTTTTCTTTGCAGGCGGCAGGCAGGGAGGTGGCGGCATGAAACTGCAATTGCGTGCCTACCAGCGGCAGGCCATAGATGCCCTGTATCGATATTTTGAGCAAAACACGGGTCACCCCCTCGTGATCTTGCCAACCGCATCTGGCAAGAGTCTCGTGATGGCCTCGTTCATCCAGGAGGCGATCCAGTTTTACCCCGACACCCGCATTCTGGTGGTGACCCACGTGCGGGAATTGATCAGCCAGAATTTTGCCGAGTTGATCAGTCTTTGGCCGGAGGCTCCGGCGGGGATCTACAGTGCTGGGCTGAACAGTCGCGATACCGAGGCGCAGGTTCTGTTCTGCGGTATCCAGTCGGTTCACAAGCGGGCCTATGACATCCAGCGGGCTGATCTGGTACTGGTCGATGAAGCGCACCTCATACCCCGCAAGTCCGACACCATGTACCAGCGTTTTCTGGAGGATCTCAGGCGCATCAACCCGTACATGAAGATCATTGGGCTGACAGCCACCCCATACCGGTTGGACAGTGGCCTGTTGCACAAGGGCAAGGATGCCCTCTTCGATGACATCGCCTTTGAGATGCCAGTGCGGGATCTGGTGGAGCAGGGGTATCTCTGTCCCCTCATCAGTAAACTCACTGATACCCAGTTGGACGTAACCGGTGTTGGGTCTCGGGGTGGGGAGTTCATCCCCGGCCAACTGGAGGCAGCGGTGGATCTGGATCCGGTTACCCAGGCAGCAGTCAACGAGATTGTTGCGTTTGGCCAGGATCGCCGTTCCTGGTTGCTCTTCTGTTCCGGTGTCTCACATGCCAGCCATGTGCGGGATGCGGTGCAGGAGCGGGGAATCTCTTGCGCCTGCATCTTTGGTGACACCCCGAAGGAGGAGCGGGATCATATCATTGCTGCCTTCAAGAGGGGTGAGATCCGTGCCTTGTCGGCCATGAACGTGCTTACCACCGGCTTCAACGCACCAGCGGTGGACCTGATTGCCATGCTGCGTCCCACCAAGTCCACCGGCCTCTACGTCCAGATTGCCGGACGGGGCATGCGACTGGCTCCGGGCAAGAGCGACTGTCTGGTGTTGGACTTTGCAGGCAACGTGGCGCGGCATGGCCCCATCGACAGGGTCCAACCCAAGAAGGCACCGGCAGAAGGGGGTGGTGGGGCTCCCATTAAAGTGTGTCCCAACTGTGACACCATCAACCCTGCGGCGGAAAAATTTTGCATCCAATGCAAATACGCATTTCCACCGCCGGAAATCAAGTTGGATCCGACAGCCACCACCCAGGAAATTCTGACCTCTGGCAAACCGGAGTGGGTGCCGGTGGATGAGGTGTCATACCATTTCCACGAAAAGCTAGGCAAACCACTCTCTATGCGGGTGGAGTATCAGTCCGGGTTGCTCCAGTACCGGGAATGGGTCTGCTTTGAACACGACGGCTTTGCGCGTCGGAAAGCAGAACGGTGGTGGTCTCGTCGTGCCAGCCTTGGCATGCCGGTGCCGGATACGGTTGAGCAGGCGATGAATCAAGTTAACGCCTTAAAGGTGCCATCCAGTATTGCCGTGCGTAATGCTGGTCAATGGCTGGAAGTGGTGGATGCCAAATTCAACAGAGCCGCAAACCATGTCTGACCCCATGGAAACAACCGCAGCCACGACATGGCACGATCCCGTGCGGGGATGGCGTTACCTCCCGGAACGGACACCATGCCGCACATCCTGTTTGGAGGAGTTGCCGGTGCATGAGCAGAGGGTGTTCAGAACCATTTTGGGCAAAGACACCTCTCTGGCTCTGCTTCGGATGGATGGTGCGTTTGTGGCGCTTTCGCGGGGCAAGTTACGAGCAAGACGTACAGGAGAAAAATTTATGGTTGACCCGACACAGCGAGAATTGGCGGCCATGCGGGCTGCCGGGCCAAAGGCCGGTGAGTATATCGAGAGCCTGGGCAAAACGGACATGGCCCTCTTCACGGTGGAGGAGTTTACGACCCTGATTCAGGTGATCGTCTCCACCTATCTGGAGACCAAGGCGACGTTTGACATCGACAATACATGGGATGACATCCCGTTTTGAGCATAGGAGAAATTTTACATGAGCGCGACAGAGAAGATTTATTTCCCTGGCAGGAGAGATCAAAATGGCTGACAATTTTATGGCCACACACGGCGACAAGTTGGTTGCAGGCGGATTTCCGTTCCTGCCCATTCTGCCGGGCGAGAAATTTCCGGGCCGCTACGTGCGGGGCAAGTGGTTCCCGTACAAGGGGTGGACCAAACATGCCACCCGCGCCACCACGGTGCATGAACTGGCCGTTTGGAAGCAGTGGCCGGATGCTGGCATCGGTATCCCTGGCGGGATGGTGGCCGCCGTGGATATTGATATCTCCGATGATGTCGAACTGGCAGATCGTCTTCATGAGCTGGCATTCCAGATGCTGGGCGATACGCAGGCGGTGCGTATCGGGCAGCATCCCAAACGGGTGCTGGTTTACCGGACGGTGACCCCCTTCAAAGGCATCAAGGCGCATCCGCTGGAGGTGCTCTGCCAGGGACAGCAGTTTGTGGCGTATGCCATTCATCCTGGCACCGGCCATCCATACCAGTGGCCGGTGCAGTCTCTGTCTGACCTGACTCTGGCAGATTTGCCCGCCATCAGCGAGGAGCAAGCACGGGCCTTCATTGATGCGGCACTGCTGTTGCTGCCGGAGGGGATGCGTCCTTCCCGGTTGGAGCAGAGCCATCCGGAAATTCCGGAGAGTTCCCATCTCTCAACTGCCGGAACGTTTCATGCGGGGCTTGTTTCAATATCTGGCAACTACCATTCCGGTACCGAACAGGCAGGTACACCAGAGGCCGTGGCCGACGCCCTGCGCTACATTGTCAATGCCGACCTGTCTTACGACGACTGGGTACGCATCGGAATGGCTATCAAGGGTGCCTTGGGAGAGGAAGGTGCCTGGTTGTTCGCCGACTGGTCGGCATCGTCTTCCAAAAACGTCGCCGACACCACCGCCCGTGCCTGGGAGAGTTTTCGTCCCACCAGCATCGGTGCAGGTACCCTCTACCATTTGGCTCAGCGCAACGGCTGGCATCCAGATGCCTCTCTGGTACTGAATCCGGCCAACCACCACCCCGGTCCGCATCCGGCGGCAGCATTGCTGCAGAAGGTGCAGATTCCACCGCCGCCGCCCGCGACCGATGCTTTGCCGTTCCTGGACACTCCAGGCTGGGCCGTTACCGACATTGATGGGGTGTTGGGCCTGTTGGTGGACTACATGCTGGCCACCGCCACCCGCCCGCAGCCCATTCTGTCCGTTGGCAACGCACTGTGTGCATTGGGTGCGCTGATGGGGCGTCGCTATCGCACCGAGACCAATCTGCGATCCAACCTCTACATCGTCGGTATTGCCGACAGCGGTTCTGGCAAAAACCACAGCCGGGAGGTGATCACCAATCTGTTTCACCAAACCGGCTTGCAGAAATATTTGGGAGGTAACCGCATCGGTTCCGGTTCTGGCCTGTTGCGTGCCATTTACGACCACCCAGCCATCCTGTTCCAGCAGGATGAATTCGGCATGTTTTTGCAAGCCGCCGCCGACCGCCGCCGTCAGCCCAGGTATGTCACGGAGATTCTGGATGTGATGACAGAGCTTTATTCGTCTGCGTCCACCGTCTACCTGGGGATGGAGTATGCCACTCCGGACAAAAAAGTTGGCAGAAAAGACATCCATCAACCCTGCCTCTGCTTCTATGGCACGACGACGCCGGTCACCTTCTGGTCGGCTTTGAAAAGTGCTCATGTCGTTGACGGTTCTCTGGCTCGTTTTCTGATTCTGAAAACCAGGGATGACTATCCGGACAGAAACGCAGCGCAGGACATCTCTCTGCTGCCGTCAGATACGTTGCTGAGCGGGTTACAGGCCATCGTCGAAAATGGCAGCTACGGGGCCGGCAATTTGGCCGGCACGACGGTCGATGCCACTACCGCCGTCCAGCCGTTGGTGGTGTTCATGGCAGAGGAGGCCAAGGCTCTCTTTGCCGCTTTTGGCGAGCAGTTGAACAACCGGTTGCGACAGGCCAGGAATACTACCTTCACGCCGGTTCTGGCCAGAGCCTGGGAGAATGCCGCCAAAGTGGCACTCATCCGGGGGGTATCGGCCAATCCGTTCGAACCCGTGATCCGGGGCAGTGATGCCGCCTGGGCCATTGCTCTGGCCTGCCACAGCGTCAATACCTTCATCGAAGACGTGGCCCACAACATCGCAGACAACCAGACAGAGCAGAACCACAAGCGAGTCGTGGAAATCATCCGCAAAGCAGGCCGGAAGGGCATCAGCAAACGGGATCTGACCCGGCGCACCCAGTTTCTGGACCAGCGGCAACGTCAGGATGTGCTGCAAAGTCTCATGGATGGCGGTCAAGTCCTGGCAGAGACACAGCCAACCCGCACAGTGCCAGTGACGGTGTACCGGGTGGCTTGATGGCTTTATCTGGAGGAGGTTTTTTGTTCATCCCGCCAAAAAATGGCTTATTGGCGGGATGAACAGCGCATCACATTGATTATAAATTGAAATTTTAACTTAGCATGTCTGTCAAGAAGGGAATTTTGACAGCTTTTACTGATTAACTTGTTGATATTAAAATGAAAAGTCGAAAGCCGTCACTGTTCAACTGTATAATAAAAAAATAAAAGATTAAAGATGCTACGCTATAATATAAACATTAATAATCTATAATACTATAAAACCGCAATAAGCATGCCAACATTAAGTCATTGGTTAACCTATATTCTTTTTATAAGGTTGACGAGTGACGGGTTTAGAATTTTATTTGTTATATTATTGAGTT
>PDZV01000022.1 GCA_002753135.1 Magnetococcales bacterium WMHbinv6
GCAGTGGTCCGGGTTGGCGCACAGCCAGTTGAACGGTCTGCAGGCGGATTCGTTTCAGATTAGTGCAAAAATAACTGGAATGTCAACATAATAGAGTTCATCAACCCTCGCCAGGCGGATGACGGAAACAGCGCATGCTCAATATATAGACAACAAGTTGACATCTTACTCCATAATGCACAAAAAATAGTCATTCATTAAAAACAAATCAATAAGTTAACGAAATATTTATTGAAAAATATCAATATTTTTAAATAGTTAAAAAAGTGGCGCGACTATTGCTGCCTATCTGTCAAGGGATTATGGATTTTGCATATTTTTTAACCGCAATGGCAAAGGAGTCATCATGTCTGTACTGCGCACGTCGTATGCTTTGCTCACAGTGTTAGGTTTGTCAGCTTTGGCGGCAGCACCGGTGACAGCAGCAGAAGCCGATAAAGCAAACGCCTCTCCGCACACTTTTACGGCCAATATCGGAGTGGTCAGCAACTATATTTTTCGTGGCCTGACGCAAACCTGGGATAAAGCTGCTCTGCAAGCCGGTGTCGATTACAGCCATGCCAACGGCTGGTATGCCGGTTTATGGGGATCCAGCATCAGCGACAAGCAGTATGCCGACGGTTGGATGGAGCTGGATCTGTATGGTGGTTACAACGGCAAGTTCAACGACGACTGGGGCTGGACTGTCGGCGTCCTGGGCGTCTACTATCCCAGCGCCGATTACCACAAAGCCACGCCGCCCCCCTCCGCCAAATCGCAATCTTACGATAACGCCGAACTCAACGCGGGGATCAGCTATCAATGGGTGAGCGCCAAAGTCTCCGTCGCGGTGACCGACTATTTTGGTGCCAACAGCAATTCCGGTTACAAAGAAGGGAGCAAAGGAACCACCTATTGGGATTTGACCGCCAATATTCCTCTGCCGGAAGAGACTTTTACCAAGGATGTGACCATTCCGGTCCATATCGGGCGGACCAATTATACCACCGACACAGCGGCAGGGATCGATCCGAGCTATACCGATTACAAGGTGGGCATCAGCAAAACCTTTGATGGTGGTTGGAATGTGGGTGCCGCCTATACTTATGCCTCCAACGGTGCCTTGTACAACAACACCTCTTCGGTCAAAAACGCCACAGACAGGCTGGATCTGGGTGGCAGCAATGTTCTGTTAAACCTGACCAAAATCTTTTAGTCAGCCCACTTTTCACCCCCGCTCACGCGGGGGGGGGCCGGGTGAGCGGCTCCTCTCACCCGGCCAAATTTATTACAAGCTGGCCGCCAGACGCCGATGTTCCACCATCAGACAACGATCCTGCACGGCAGTCAAACCGCCCTGCCGGGCAATGGTCATTGAACCTTCATGCACAATACTGCTCTGCAACCAAAACAGTCCGGCAGACTCTCTTTTGCCACCCATCACCCGAACAGCCGCTGCTGCCACCGGCGGGGTATCGTCAGCAGCACGAAAGACATCGACAATATCCACGACAATTTCCGCCGGAATGGCCTCCAGCGAAGCGTAACAGGGTTCGCCCAACACCGACTCACTGGCCGGACGCACCGGAATGATTTTGTAGCCTGCCTGTTGCAGATAGGCCGCTACCCGATAGGATGGCCGATCGGTTTTCGGCGAGAGACCGACCACGGCAATGGTCCGTGCCCGGCGCAACAATTCAATCAATTGCTCGTCGCTCACACCATCGAGCGCTTGGGCGGAAGATGACATGTTTCACTCCTGATTAGCTGTCAATAAAGGCCAAACAACTCATAAAAATTCCTGGTGTCAACCGCAATGACTCCGCCCGCTCTCGGAGCCGTGCAGGGTCCAGAAGATGCGATCTTCCCCGGTTGGGGTATGGACCAGGCTGAAACGACAGATGGTACATACACCCGCTCCGTGACCGGTACGCAACGGCAGAGTAATCCGGTCCATCGTACCGCAGTTGTTCAGTAAAATTGTAATTGCTCCCCAAATTTCCGGATCCCGGGCCAAATCATGCACCGAGCGCCCCACCCAGGAAGCATCCAACTCCAGCTCGGCAGCCCCCTTGGTGTTGAGGGCCAGAATACGATGTGTGCCGGAGGGTTCAAACCAAATGGCCGGATCGTTGATATCCTCCGGGTTGAGGATGGCCTTATGGGTACGGGCGGAATTAACCACCTGTTTGAGCAGATCGGTCTGGGTCAGCAGACCGACCAAACGACGGGGAACACCGGTCAAGCTGTCCCGTTCCACCACCGGGATGCGCCGATGACCGCTGCGCACGAACAGATCGAGGGCATACAACAGATTACGATCCGGTTCGATGGTGATGGGCATGGTACTGGGAACTTTGGCCAACGGTGTATCGGGATGCCATTCCGGCGTCAGACGAAAGCGCAACAGATCCCCTTCGGTCACCATACCCTGCAAGCTGTCGCCATCGGTCAACAGCAGACATCCCCGGTGCCAGGAGACCATCTGGCGGGCCGCTTCGGCAAAAGTCAGCTCACTGGTCACCGCCGGATGGCGGGGCTGAATGATATCCGATACCCGATAATGGGCCATCAACTCGGAACGAGGCAGCGAGGCGACAATTTGTTTTTCGGTGATCCCGCCGGAAAGCATGTTATCATCATTCAGCACCGGAAAACGGCGAAAGCGACGGTTGTTGTAGATATTGAGCAACGATTGACAGGGGGTGTCTTCCCGCACCGTCTGCGGAATGGAGAGGGTAAAATGTTGAAAGGTGGCCTTGTTCAGATCATGACCGGCGACCATCCAACGCAACAAATCAAATTCGGTCACCAGACCCACCGGGGCCATATTGTCCAACACCACGGCAAAACCGAAGGGTTGCCGCATCAAACGGCGAATCGCCTCCATCAGGGTTGTGGTGGGAGAGAGAGTGATCAAATCGGCAAACATACATTCGCGAACAATGGTCATCTTTCCTCCGGATATGTTGGGGCCGTGTGTCAAGCGGCCCTGCCGACAAACAGGGAAATTTTTCCGTCAGGCAGTGGCAAGCCGCACGCAATGGATTATTATGCGGGATGGCATCGTGTTTTGTCCTGGTTTTTTTGTATAGGTAAAGCAGAATCTCATGAACGACACAGAAAACAGAATATCGCACGCCAGGGAAACCCTGTTGCTGGAAGCCGAAGCGATTCAGGCGATGGCTTCGCGCCTCGACGAACGCTTTCTTGCAGCGGTAACGATGATGGAGGCCTGCAAGGGCCGGATTGTGGTGAGCGGCATGGGCAAATCCGGGTTGATCGGGATGAAAATTGCCGCCACTTTGGCCAGTACCGGCACACCGGCCTTTTTTCTGCACCCGGCAGAAGGAAGCCATGGCGATATCGGCATGGTCACCCGACGGGATGTGCTCTTGGCCATTTCCAACAGCGGCGAAACGGCAGAACTGATCACCCTGCTGCCCGCCCTGAAATTTTTGGGCGTGGAGATCATCAGCCTGGTGGGTCGCTTACACTCGACGCTGGCACGGGTCAGCACCATTGCCCTGGATGTGGCGGTGGAACGGGAGGCCTGTCCGTTGGGACTGGCACCCACCTGTTCGACCACAGCAGCCCTGGCCATGGGTGACGCGCTGGCCGTCGCCTTGCTGGAGCGCCGACAACTGAGCCCGGAACAGTTTGCCTTATTTCACCCCGGTGGCGCTTTGGGGAAAAAATTGTTGCTCCGGGTTGCAGACCTCATGCACACTGGCCCCACTATCCCGTTGGTTTCCCATCGGGAGAGCATGCGTCAGGCGGTGTTGGAGATGACCGCCAAACGGTTGGGAGTCACCGGCATCATCGATGACAACGGCGCTCTGGTGGGCATCATCACCGACGGCGATTTACGGCGTTTGCTGGAACGAGGCGGTCAGCAGGAGAAGATGCAAGATCTGCTGGCCTGCCCGACAGCACAGGTGATGACCCGGCAACCGAAAACCATCGCCGCCCAGGCCCTGGCGGTCGAGGCACTGCGCCTCATGGAGGAAAAAAAGATTACCACTTTGTTTGTCGGCCAACTGGCTGCCGCTCCAGAGGGGATTATTCACTTGCATGATATTTTGGGAGCCGGACTGTTATGAGTGGAGAAGCTCGGCCCTGGCCGGAAGAGAGGGCGCAATCAATCCGCATGGTGGCTTTGGATGTGGATGGTGTCTTGACCGACGGTGTCATCCAGTTGGATAATAACGGGGTGGAAAGCAAGCGCTTTTATGTGCGTGACGGCATGGGCATCCGCCTCATGTTGCAGGCGGGTATCCGGGTTGGTCTGTTGACAGCCCGCCAATCTGCCCTGGTCAGCCATCGGGCTGCCGAACTGTCGCTCAGTTTTGTCCATCAAGGTGCGCGACGCAAATGGCCAACCTTGCAACAGGAGTTGCAACAAGCCGGTCTGCAGCCGGAGCAATGTCTGTTCATGGGGGATGATCTGGTGGATTTGGCGGCACTGCACCAGGTCGGTTTGGCCGTAGCCCCTGCCGATGCCGATCTTGAAGTGTTGCGGCGGGTTCATTGGGTAACGCAAGCCAAAGGGGGATATGGAGCCGTGCGCGAAATGGCCGAACGTCTGTTACGCAGCCAGGGGCAGTGGGACAAACTGGTGCAGGGATTGTTGCAGGGAGAGCCGGATCCCCGGCCACAGATACCAGAATGAAAAGGCCGGTCAAAACGCTTTTGATTGCCATTCCTTTGTTGGTGGTGGGCGTGGTAGTCTGGTATCTGCAACATCCGAATCGGGTAAGTACCGGATCTAACCGGGTGACATCCGGGGGGGATCCCTGTCGCAGTATGCCAACGACCGCTGCGGCCAACAAAAACTGCGCACAGGCCGGTCAAGAGAGCGAGCCTCCGGCAACCGCCACACAGGTCAACGATCTGCAACTGACCCAACTGGCTGGTGAGCGCACCGAATGGCGACTGCTTGCACCCTTTGCCCGGGATGATGGCAAAAATAAAATCATGATCCAGCAACCGGATCTGCTGCTGTATGGCAGCGATGGTCAACTCTCTGCCGTCACCGCGCAGGAGGGCACCGTAAACAGCCAGACCCAGGTGATGACTTTTAGCGGGCAGGTGGTCGCCACCAGCGATCAGCAGCGCTTGACCAGTGAGATCCTGCACTTCGATCCTGCCCGTAAAATGTTGTATACTCAACAACCTTTTGTTCTGGTTGACGAGACAATGCAACTGGAAGGGGTCGGATTTGCCCTGTTGCAGGAAAAGCAATCGATGATTGTGCAACAAAAAGTACGTGTTCATTATTTTGCCGTCGGCGATGAGGAAGACCGTGAAGAAGAAGATGGTGCAACCCCCCGTTCCTGAACATTGGCACCCCGTTTCGGCTTGGATGAGGCTCGGGCTGCTGTTTTTTTTCTTGGCCACTCTTTTTGCGTTGCCTGCACAATCGTGGGCTGCGGCAACGACGACCCAGGAAGGGCTGACCATTACAGCCGATCGGATGGAATTGGATGACAAAAAACAGGTGGCGGTCTTTTTCGGTTCGGTGCGGGCCGACGAAAAGCGCATCCAGCTGAGTGCCGATAAAATGACTGTCTTCTACCAAAAAAAAAGCCGCCGTCTGCCAGCCTCGGCAGGCAATAAACGGGGTGGGGTGGCAAAAATTCATGCCGAAGGTCATGTCGTACTGAACCAGGAAGAGAGCCAGGGAACAGCGGATGAAATGATCTATCAGGTGGACAAACAGCTGCTGGAGATGATCGGTCAGGTACAGAATGCCGCCATCCTGCATGCCAACGACCGCCTGGAAGGCAAACGGATCCTGGTCACCATCTCGGAAGAGCATACCATCAGCAAAATTACCGTGCAGAGCGGTGATCAACGTCGGGTTTCCGCCCGCATCATGCCGACCGATAACAGTGAAGGCGCTGCCCCCCCCTCGGCAACCGGAACAACGGCAGTCAAGCCGGGAAAATCCAGCAACACCAAAACAGGCGCACAGTGAGCAGGATGGAAAAGAGCCAACCCTCTGCTGAAACGGTTGCCCAACAACAGCTCCCCTCCTCCGACAAACGGTCGTTGCAGGTCGCCGGCTTGGGAAAAACTTTCCGTGGACGCAAGGTGGTAGCAAAAGTAGACCTTTCCCTTATCCCCGGAGAGGTGGTAGGTTTATTGGGACCGAACGGTGCTGGCAAAACCACCACCTTCTATATGATCGTCGGTTTGGTTGCTCCGGAAGAGGGTACGATTCATTTGGACGGGCACGAAATCACCCACGCGCCGATGTATCGTCGCGCCAGGGCGGGTATCTCCTATCTGCCCCAGGAGCCTTCCATCTTCCGCAAAATGAGTGTACGGGAAAATGTCCTCTCCATCCTGGAAACTTTGCCGTTGTCCCGTTCGGAGCGACTGGAACGTTTAGAACACTTGCTCAACGAACTGGGTGTGTTATCGTTAGCAGAAGTTCCGGGATATGCCCTGTCGGGAGGGGAGCGGCGGCGTGTGGAAGTGGCACGGGCTTTGGCCATCGAACCCCGTTATATCCTCTTGGATGAACCATTTGCCGGCGTTGATCCGTTGGCCGTGGAGGAGATACAAACCATCATCCGCCACCTGCAACAACGGCATATCGGTATCTTGATCACCGATCATAATGTACGGGAAACGTTAGGCATTTGCGACCGCGCCTATGTCATGTCCGATGGCAGGGTGCTGGCCCATGGTGTACCAGAACAACTGGTCGGCGATGAAAATGTGCGGGCGATGTATTTGGGCAAAGATTTTCAACTGTAACTTTACGGCAGGAATTGAGGCTTTCTTATGGCGTTAGGTTTGGAACTGAAACTGCGGATGGGCCAGCAACTGGTAATGACACCCCAGTTGCAAATGGCCATCAAGCTGTTGCAGATGTCCAGCCTGGAATTGGCTGATTACCTCCAGGAAGAGCTGGATAAAAATCCGTTGCTGGAACGGGATGATGAGCGCCCCGAAGAGGAGATGGTCGGCATGAACGAGCTGCTGGCCAATGAAAGATCGGCAGAAAGCGGCTCCGCAGCTGACCACGACGGGGAGCCAACCGAACAAAATCTTTGCGAAGATTTGCCGGTCGATGCCTCCTGGGCGGATATTTATGGCGATCAATCCGGTTCCTATACGTCATCACAAACCTTCGACAGCAATGCCAGCAGCGAAGCCCCTCCTCTGGAAAACACCCTGGTACGCAACGAAACCCTGACCGATTATCTGATCTGGCAACTGGGCGTCTCGGCGATCAACGAGCGGGAACGGGTCATCGGCATAACCATCATAGATGCCATTGATGATAACGGTTATTTAACCACCGATCTGCAAACCATTGCCGATATTACCCGCTTTACCCTGGATGAGGTGGAAGATGCCTTGTTGCTGGTGCAATCCTTTGAACCGGCTGGCGTAGCAGCCCGCACTCTATCAGAATGTTTGTTGCTGCAGTTAAAAAGTCGCAAGCAGGCCCATCCCCCTTATACCACTTTGTTGGAAAATCTGGAGGATTTGGCCCGACGGGATTTTCGCAAACTCAAGCGCATCTTGAAGTTGTCGGATGATGAATTGCAGGATGCGGTCGAACTGATTCAATCGCTCAATCCCAAACCCGGCCTGGCCTTTGGCAGTGAACAGGCCAATTATATTTCGCCGGATGTGTACGTGCGCAAACAGGATGGGCAATGGATTGTGGAGGTCAATACCGACGCCATGCCCAAACTGCGCGTCAATAAAGAGTATGACAACGCGATCAATGGCCGCCTGTCGGCTCAGGATAAACGATTTCTGCAGGATAATGCCCGTTCCGCCCAATGGCTGATCAAGAGTCTGGAACAACGCTCCAGCACCATCTACCGGGTGGCAGAGTCGATTGTCCGTTTTCAGACCAACTTTTTGGAATATGGTCGCGAACATTTAAAACCGTTGATTCTCAAGGATGTAGCCGACGATATCGGCGTCCACGAATCGACCGCCTCACGGGTCACCAGCAATAAATATATCCATACCCCGCGAGGTATTTTTGAGCTGAAATATTTTTTTTCCTCCTCGCTGGTTTCTCAATCCGGGGAAAACCACTCTTCCGAAGCAGTCAAATTCAAAATTCAAAAACTGGTGGAAAGTGAATCCCCCAACCGCCCCTATTCCGATGAAAAACTTGCCAAACTACTGAAAGACCAAGGCATTATCGTTGCCCGACGCACGATTGCCAAATATCGCGATATTCTGAGTATCCCCTCCTCCTCCCGTCGCAAACAGTTGGGAACCGGTGGTGGTGAAAGTTGATCCAAGCAGCCGGGATCACTCTTTTTTCCGGGCAGCAACCTGCTGCCAACCCTGTCCATGCACATAACCCACTTAATCACCCCGTCGCGTATTCTCCCTGATCTGCAGGGTAGCCAGCCTGCCGAAGTGTTTGCGCAGATTGGGCAACGATTTGCCCATGATCTTGCATTCAGCTCGGAAGAGGAGATTGCCAAGCTGTTTCTGCAGCGGGAGGCGATCAGTTCGACGGCCACCGGCCTTGGTCTTGCCTTTCCGCATGCCCGCTTGCCAGGGTTGCACACGCCAATGGCTGTCTTTGCCCGTTCGCGGCACGGTGTTGCTTTGTTGACGCCGGATCAGGAACCGGTTCATCTGCTGATGGCATTGTTATCGCCGCCGGAAGCACGTGTCTACCACATCAAGGCACTGACCACTCTGGTTCGCCTTTTGCGTCGCCCCACGATACGGCTGCGCCTGATGGCCATTCATGAGCCGGAACTGCTCTATCATGCGTTGGTCACGGAAGAGGATGAAACATGAGCCTGCAAAGTGAAATTCCTTCTGCCCTTCCGCAAGCGGCCCCGGCTGGCTCTTTTGTGATCCGCCATCTGGTTCTGGTGACTGGACTTTCTGGAGCAGGAAAATCGATCACCTTGAAATATCTTGAGGATATGGGTTTCTATTGGACCGATAATCTGCCCATGTCGCTGGTACCAAGCTATTTGTACCATTTGGCGGCGGGGGGAGAACCCAATGTCCGGGTCGCGGTGGGTATTCATTTACGGGAAACAGGCTGTTTGTCCAGTTTTCAGGCCGATTACCGGCAGATTGCCGCCCTGGCCGAACAGTGTGAAGTGTTGTTTTTTGAAGCCAATCCCGAGACCTTGTTCATTCGTTATCAAGAGACGCGACGGCGTCATCCGTTGGCCCAGGGGCGCACGGTGCAAGAGGCCATTTTGTTGGAGAGGCAGGCCCTGGAGCCGGTGCGAGCCATTGCCGATCTGGTGATCGACACCTCGCGCACCAGCACGCCACAACTCAAAGATCGTCTCTCCCAGCTGTTTCAGGAGATGCTGATCGATCGGCGCAACGAGGGTGAACTGACCATTTTTATCCGCTCTTTCGGGTTCAAGTACGGAGCCAACACCGATGCCGACATGGTTCTCGATGGCCGCTTTTTGCCCAACCCCTATTATGACCCACAGTTGCGACCGTTCAACGGGCGGGAGGAACCGGTCATACGTTTTCTTGAGCGGGATGGCGAAGCCCTGGCTTTTCTGGACCGGCTGCAATCGCTGTTCGACTATCTGATCCCACGCTATCAGAAGGAAAAAAAACGCTATTTCACGGTAGACATCGGCTGCACCGGCGGCTACCATCGCTCGGTCTTCCTGGTCGAACAACTCACCCGCCGCCTGCGCCAACAAGGCTTCACGGTCCTGATGCGCCACCGGGATCTGCACCGGGATCCACCAAAAACGGCGGATGATTAACTAATGGATGGTCAGAGGATACAACCATGTTAAAACGGATCTATATTGATAATTTTCGTTGTTTTGTCAATTTTGAATTGAAACTGAATGCCATCAATTTGATGTTGGGTAGCAATGGTTCGGGAAAAACAAGTATTTTTGACGTGTTGCAACGCATTCAGGAGTTTGTTATTGGCAATGCCCGAGTTTATGATCTTTTTCCGGTCGCTGATCTGACGCGGTGGCAACTGTTGGACCAACAGCGTTTTGAACTGGAACTGCTTGTCGACAATGATAGTTATCTTTATTCTCTGTTGATTGAGCATGACAGTGAACGCAAGCGCATGCGTGTGCTAGAGGAAAAACTCGACATGAATGGCAAACCGCTCTTTGTTTGCCATAAAGGACAAGCGCAACTGTTTCGTGACGACCATTCGCCGGGCCCCCAATATCCTTTTGACTGGACATTGTCAGCTGTTGCGACTCTCCACGAAAGACCGGAAAATAAAAAATTGACCCGATTCAAGCGTCAACTGGCAAAAATCATCATCGTCCGACCCATTCCAGCTTTGGTGGAAAAAGAGAGCCGCGGTGAACAAGAACGGTTGCACTACCGAATGGAAAATTTTCTTTCCTGGTATCGCCATCTTTCTCAGGAACACACGGCTGCCATATTCTTCCTGTTTCAGCAATTGCAATCAATCCTTCCCGGTTTTGTTGCCATGCGTTTAAAAGGCATGGGAGAAGAAGCACGGGCATTAAAGGTATTATTTTCCTCTCACTCTGAACAAGAAAACTTTACTTTTGATTTTCATGAATTGTCCGACGGGCAAAAAATGTTGATTATGATCTACAGCTTGATATTGGGCATGCAAGGAGAAAAACTTTCTCTTTTTATCGATGAACCTGATAATTTTCTCTCCCTGCGGGAAATTCAGCCCTGGTTGTCGCACCTTATCCATTTATCTGCAAACGACAGGGAGCAGGCGGTGTTGGTATCGCACCATCCAGAAATCGTCAACTATTTGGGATGCGAATATGGGCATTGGTTGCAACGGGAACAGTGCGGACCGGTGCGCGTAGGCCAAGAACCACCCCAACCGGTGGCAGGATTGACTCTGGCGGAAACCTTTGGCCGGGGCTGGGAACAATGAGTGTTACGTGTGTTCTGCTTTGCGAAGATCAGCAAACGGAGCGATTCATCAAACAATATCTGCTACAAAGTGGCTGGAACCATCGTGACATTCGTACAGTAATCCGACAACACGGTAAAGGTGCTGCGGAACAATGGGTTCGGCAGAGCTTGCCTGCTGAACTCAAAGCCATGCGCAGCAAACAAAATCGTGTGTTGATTGTCGGCACGGACGCAGACAAAATGAGTGTTACCAGTCGAATCCAGACCTTGATCAAAGAGTGCAAAGTAAACAATGTCGCATGGATAAAGCCAAATGAACGGGTCCTCTTGATTATTCCGAAACGCAACATCGAAACATGGATTGCCTTTCTGCATGGTGCATCAGTAGATGAAGAAAAAGATTATCAACACCATGAATGTTTAAATTGCAAACCAGAAATCGCGCAATTAAAAAGGATGTGCCAGACCAATCAGTGGCCCCCGGCACCACCCTCTTCCTTGCTTAGCGCCTGTAGTGAATTTAACAAACTATAACTATTACAAAACTGCTTTCGGTCATGATCATCCTCCACACCTCCGACTGGCATATTGGGCATACCTTGTACGGGCGGCAGCGTCATGAAGAGTATGAGGCGTTGTTGCGATGGCTGTTGCAGGTGTTGCAGGAAGAACAGGTGGACCTGTTGCTGATTGCCGGGGATATTTTTGACTCCCCGCTGCCTGGCACACGGGCCTTGAGTTATTATTACCGCCTGCTGGCGGCCAGCGTCCGCTATTGTCGTCATGTGGTGGTTATCGGCGGCAATCATGACTCGCCGGCCCTGCTGGACGGACCGGCTGCTTTGCTCCAGGAGCTGCGGGTGCATGTCATCGGTGGCAAGCGGGCCGATGTGGCAGATGAGGTGCTGCTGCTCCGTCGCCCGGACGGTACACCGGAACTGCTGCTGGCCGCCGTCCCTTTTCTGCGCGAACGGGATCTGCGCACCCCATCCCCCGGTGAATCGGCTGAGGAAAAAGAACAACAGCTGCTGCAAGGGCTGCAGAACCATTACCAGGCCGTGGTTGCGCAGGCCAAACAGATCCGGGAACAGTGGCAACAGCCGCTTCCCTTGCTGGTCACCGGCCATCTGTTCATCAGCGGTTGCCCGGTGAGCGGTGACGAGGGGATGCGCGATCTGTACGTGGGCAACCTGGGACAAATCCCGGTGGCCCTGCTGCCGGAAGAGATCGACTATCTGGCCCTGGGCCACCTGCATCGGGCGCAAAAAGTGCAAGGTTCCGAACGGATACGCTACAGCGGCTCACCGCTGCCGCTGGGCTTCGCCGATGGCAAACACCCTAAATCCATGACCCTGCTTTCCCTGGAACCCACCGCATGCAACTGCCGTCTGTTGCCCGTGCCCTGCTGGCAAACGCTGCAAACCATCCGCGGCAGTTGGTCAGAGATTGAAAGCAGGTTGCAACAACTGCGGCTCGCCGGCTCATCGGCCTGGTTGGAAATCATCCACGAAGGCAAAGAGATACTCGGCAATCTGCGTGAACGCATCGAAGCGATCACCGCCTCCTCTACCCTGCAGGTTTTGCGCATCAAAGAACAACGCCTGATTGAACAGGCCCTGCACCAACAGTATGATGAGGATGACGGGTACGATCTGGATCCGCTGCAGGTATTCCAGCATTGTTTGCAGCAGCACGGGATTGAAACGGAACAACAAATCCTCCTGCAACAGGCCTTTGCGGAAATTCTCCACTCCCTGGATTTGCCTGCGGACGAAGAATCATAAACCATCTCTTTGCAGTCCGCCATATACCGGCAGCCAAGGGGCAAGGGAGTTTGATTATTCGCAGTTTTATGTTATGGTAGGCAAAATCGCTTGCCGACTCGGGCGGCGAGTGGTCAAAAATTTTCCTGAAAATATGGCACAAGAACTTGCTACGCCGGTTGATTCACCAACTCTGAGATGGAACTCAACGGATACAGGTTATGGAACAATCACCCCCTGCTCTTCTTTTCGTTGGCAATCGGACTGATTCTATCGGCCTGCTGCGCCTGCTGCTGGCGCAAAGCAGCTTGTCTGAGACCATTTTCCATCCTGTCGCCACCATGGAACAGGCCCTGAACTGGCTCGAACAGGAAAAGTTGCTGCCACTCATTTTGCTCGATGGCTCCCCTGCCGATCCGGTCACGAGAGAGGCAATCCAATACTTGCACAGCTGCAATCCGGCGGTACCGGTGGTGGTGCTGGCAGAGCTGTTTTCTCCCTCTCAGACCGTCACGGCCATGCAAGCGGGCGCTCAGGAGATTCTCAGCTGGACGGAACTGACTGGCAGCAGCTTGCAGCAGGCCATTTTCCGTGCCCAGGCACGCCAACAATACCTGTCGACGCTTGTACGGCAAGGTCAAACCGCTCCGCAGGAAAAACAGTTGGCGGAATACCAGCAATTGGCCAAAATCGGCAGTTGGGAACTGGATCTGCACAGCAATAGCCTCAAATGGTCAGAAGAGGTGTTCCGCATTTTTGAGATGGATCCGCGCTACTTTGCCGCCTCCTATGAAGGGTTTATTGCTCTGGTGCATCCGGACGACCGGGAGTTGGTCAATCAAACCTATCTGCAATCGGTCCGCAACCAAACCTCCTATAATCTGGAACATCGTCTGTTGTTTTCTGACGGTCGTCTCAAACATGTCCATGAGCGGGGGGAAACCCATTATGATGCTGCGGGCAAACCGATCCGCTCGATTGGCACCGTTCAGGACATCAGCGAACGCAAACTGGCGGAACGCCGGGAGGTGGAACAGGCCGCCCGCTATCATACCCTGTTTCAGGAGTCGCCAATTTCCCTGTGGGAAGAGGATTTCAGTGCGGTAAAACAGTATCTGGATACCCTGCAGCAGCAAGGTATCACCGACATGCCAAACCATTTGCGCAGCCATCGTGAAACCGTCAAACGGTGTGCCAGCCTGGTGCGCATAGTAGACATTAACCAGAGTACCATCCACCTGTTTGCTGCCAGCAATCAACAAGAGATGTTGGCCAACCTGCCGCAATTTTTTACCGATGATTCTCTGGAAGCCTTTTGCGACGAACTGATTGCCTTCTGGAGAGGGCAAGCCATGTATTGTACCGACTGCAACGAAAAAACCCTGAAAGGCCAGGTGATCTGGGTTCAGTTGCACGCCGTGCTGGTTGCCGGTTATGAACAAAGCTGGGGCCGGGTATTGGTGACGGTGGTGGATATGACGGCACGCAAGGTGGCGGAACAGAATCTGCTGGCGGCCAAGCAGGCGGCAGAGGCCGCCAACCAGGCGAAAAGTGAGTTTCTGGCCACCATGAGTCATGAAATTCGCACCCCGATGAATATCATCATGGGCATGTCCGAGGTGTTGGTGCAACAAATTGCCGAAGGGGGCGATGAGCAGCAAGTCAGCTACATTCACGCCTTGCAGCGCAACTCCAATACCCTGCTGGAATTATTGAATAATCTTCTGGATCTGACCAAAGTGGAGGCCGACTCGATCGAGTTGGAGTCCATTGAATTCGATGTGATGGAACTCCTGCACAATCTGGTCTGCATGTTCCAGGTTCTGGTCAAAGAAAAGGGGGTACTGTTGCAACTGCAGGCCCAGATTCCCTCGGTGCAGCGTCGGGGCGATCCGCTGCGCCTGCGCCAGGTATTGACCAATCTGATCAGCAACGCCATTAAATTTACCGAACACGGATCGATTACCCTGGCGGCCCATATCGATTCACTCGACGGCCAACGACTCAGCTTTTCGGTCAGCGATACCGGCATTGGCATTCCAGAACAGAAACAGGCGATGATTTTCCAACTGTTTCAGCAGGCGGACACCTCGCACACCCGCAAGTATGGCGGCACCGGATTGGGATTGTATTTGTGCAAAAAAATTGTTGCTTTGCTGGGCGGCAATCTGCAACTGGCCAGCAAGCCTGGGCAAGGAAGCCGTTTTTATTTTACCATCGACCTGCCCATCGTCGCCACCGTACCAGCCACCCAGCCACCGCTGACCATACCGCTGGGTAGCAGCATGACCAAATGGGATGGTGTACGGATTCTGCTGGTCGAAGATTCAGAAGATAACATTTTTCTGGTCAAAACGTTCCTGCGTTCCACCGGCATTCAACTCGATGTGGCCGATAATGGTCAGATCGCCGTCGAAAAGGTGCAGAGCAACCACTATGATCTGGTGTTGATGGATATTCAGATGCCGGTGATGGATGGTTATACGGCCACACGTCTGATTCGCCATTGGGAGCAGCAACAGCAACGGCCTGCGTTGCCGATTTTGGCCTTGACTGCCTATGCCCTGCATGGTGATCGGGCCAACAGTATCGCCGCAGGTTGCGATGGCCATTTGACCAAGCCGATTCGCAAGGCCTGCCTGTTTCGTGAGATGTCTGCCATCATGCACGGCAACCAACTTTGTTCTTTTTCATAACATCTTTATGATGCCATGCGCATTCTGAGAATCCAGTGCAAAAACCTCAATTCTCTGGTGGGGGAGTGGCAGATTGATCTGCAACACCCCTCTTTTTGCCATGAACCCCTTTTTGCCATCACCGGTCCAACCGGAGCGGGCAAAAGCACCTTGTTGGATGCCATTTGTCTGGCGTTGTATGGCCGCACCCCCCGTCTGTCCCGTCTGAGCAAAAGCGGCAATGAGATCATGTCACGGCGTTGTGGCGACTGTTATGCTGAAGTGGAATTTCGCACTGCGGAGGGCCATTTTCAGGCCCAGTGGAGCCAGCGACGCAGTCGCGGGCGGGCGGATGGCGAGTTGCAACCTCCCCGGCATCGTCTGGAACAACTGGATGGGGAAAAGCGGGTCATTGCCGAATCACTGCGCGAGGTCGCTGCCGCCATTGAACAAAAAACCGGTTTGGATTTTGACCGTTTCAGCCGGGCCATGCTCTTGGCGCAGGGGCAATTTGCCGCTTTTTTGCAGGCCACGGCAGACGAACGGGCACCGATTCTGGAACAGATTACCGGTACGGAAATTTACAGCACTCTTTCGATCAAGGTGCATGAGCGACGGGCCCTGGAGCTGCGCCAGAAAGAGGAGTTGGCGCGTGCGGTAGCAGAGATCCGTTGCCTGAGCAGCGAGGAAGAGCAGGGGTTGCAGCAGGAGAGAGAGAGCTTGCAGCAACAACTGGCGGTGCTGCAACAGCAGTTGATCGACAGCGAGCAGGGGCTGCAGTGGTGGGCGCTGCTGGCCCGTCTGCAACAGGAAGAGCAGCAGTTGAGTGGCCGACACGCCGATTGGCAACAGAGGCGTGTTGCCTTTCGGGCAGACGAAGCCCGCCTGCAGGCGGCACTGCGGGCCATGGAGCTGTCGGCAGAGCAGGCAGCCTTGCGGGCACGCCGCCAGCAACGTCTGCAGACAGAGGGTCGCCTGCAGCGTCTGTTGACGCAACGTCCTGGCCAGATGATCCGCCAGCAGCAGAGGACGGAAGCGTTGCATAAGACGGAGCAGGCGCTGACCGATTATCGCCAGGAGGCGGCACAGCAACGCGCCTTGATCGAGCAGGTACGCCAACAGGATCAGCTGCTGCAAGCGTTATGGAGACCCGTTGCAGCTGGCGAACAGAGCCTGCGCAAAGCCAAAGAGTCCCTGCACCGCCTGCAGGAGCAGATAGCGCAGCAGGAAAAGCGGCGCAATACCGTTGCCGACCGTCTGCAACAGCTGAATCAGCAACAAAGCCAAGCAGCTGGCGAGCAGGCGCTGGCCGGGGAGCTTACCGGCATTGAGCAGCGTTTTCTCCAGTTGCGTCAGGTACTTGAACAGCCTCCTTGCACTGCCACCGGACAAGAGACCGCACAGGTTGGCAATGAGAGTGTGGCCGAGTTGCAGAGGCGCTTGCAACAGTTGCAGAGCAGCCTGCCCTGGCAGACGGAAAAACGGCGCTTGGTGCAGGAACAGCTCATCCTGCAGGAGCGGGAGTGGGCCATGCTGCAGCAGATAGCCAATTTGCAGGAGGCCCGCCAGCAACTGCGCCCCGGTGAAGCCTGCCCGTTGTGTGGTGCCCTGGAGCATCCCTATGTTGCCGCCGATCTGCCGGCACCGGATGGAGCATGGCAACGTTTGCAGCAGTTACGGCAACAGCTGCAGCAACAACAGACCCTTTTGGAATCCTTGCACCAGCAAGAGGCGTGGTTGATCTGGCTGCTGCAACGGCAACAGGCTTTGGAGAGTGCGCAACAGCTGGTTGCTCCGTTTGGCCTGACGCTGACGGTTGCCTCACCGTTGGCCAACCTGCTGCAGAACCTGCAGAAACGCTGTCGGCAGTGGCAGGAGAGAGAAGAAGAACGGCAACGACTGGCAAACGAACAGAGCGTACTGGCCGCCACCCTGCAACAACAACAGCAGCAACAGCAACAGTGGCAGATGCAGATTGCCCAGGATGAATCCCGTCTGCATGGAATGCGCCAGGAGTGGTCGGAGCTGCAGAGTGAACGACAACGACTGTTTGGGGCAGAGGATCCGCAGCAACGCCAGCAGGCGTTGGAGGCCCAGGGCAAGGAGCGGGAAACGCAACAACAACAGGCCCGACAGGCATGGCAGGAGGGCAGCAAGGCGTTGGCGGTGCTGGACCATGAAGTGGCGGGGTTGCAGAGTGACTTGCAGCAGGGGGAATCGCTGTGGCGTCACCAGGAAGAGCGGTTGCAACAACGTCTGCAGGAGGCCGGTTTTGTTGATGAATCCCATTGGCACTCAGCCAGTTTATCCGAGGCGCAACGCACGGCGTTGCAAGGCCAGTTACAGCAATTGACAGAAGAGGAACATCATCTGCTGCGGCGCCGCACAGAAGTGCGGCAACAGTTGCAACAGGCGCAAGAGACAGCAGTAACCGGCGAGAGTGCCGAAAAGTTGCAGACGCTTCGCCAAAGCTTGCTGGAGAGTCAACAGAGTCTGCAGCAGCAATGGGGGGCGATCGAGCAGCGTTTACTGGATCAGGCCCAGCAGCGGGATGAACGACAACGACGACAGCAGAGTTGGCAACAGCAGCAACAGGCCTGTGCCCGTTGGGAGATGTTGCACACTCTGATCGGCTCGGCAGATGGCAAAAAATTTCGCAATTTTGCCCAGGGCTTGACCTTTGAACGGGTGGTCAGGCAAGCCAACCGGCAGCTGTTGCGCCTGAACGACCGCTACCAACTGTGCCGCGACGCGCAACAACCATTGGAATTGAATGTGGTTGATTTGTATCAAGCCGGAGAGGTTCGTTCCAGCCGCAATCTCTCCGGTGGCGAAAGTTTTGTGGTCAGTCTGGCCTTGGCCCTGGGGCTGGCGCAGTTGCCCGGACAGCGGATTCAGGTGGATTCGCTCTTTCTCGATGAAGGGTTTGGCACCCTGGACGAAAACGCCCTGCAGACCGCCCTGGAAAGTTTGGCCACCCTGCAACAAGAGGGCAAACAGATCGGCATCATCTCCCACATCGCCGCACTGCGTGAGCGGATCCCCGCACAAATTTTCATCCAACCGCAAGGGGGTGGACGCAGCATTATTACAGGCCCTGGTTGTGAAAAATTATCATCCGGCAAAACAACCCGCCTCTCCACGCAAGATCGCATACTTCCCACTTCACAAAACATGTAAACCAAGTGCTACCATTCGCTGAGCATCTGCCGACCTGTCGCCGTGCATGGAGGAAGAATGGGCAAGACAACCTGTTGGCAAGTAAAAAATCGTCCGCTCTGCTTTGTGCGGGTGACGACAGGGTGAAAAGGGGGAACATGTCAACGTATTGAAAAATTTTTAAAACGAATTGAATCAAATTTATATTGTAGAACCCTCGCACCATGACCACAATATCCCCGGGTTTCCGGCAACCGCCAACGATGTATTGCGCTCTGCTGTCTGTACGTCTCTGGCCAAGCTGCACATCAGGGCAATGATTCCGTTCCTCTCATCAAGATTGATTATCCATGAATGTCATCATTATCGGTGCCGGTGTCATCGGGACCACGTTGGCTAAAAAACTCTCCAGCGACGGACATCACGTCGTGATTATAGCCCAAGAGGCCGCCGCCGCCAAACAGATTCAGGAAAGCATGGATGTACAAGTCATGCTTGGCGATGCCGCTGATGCCCCACTGCTGCACAGCGCCGGTCTTGCGGAAGCCGATCTGGTGCTGGCGGTCACCGACTCCGACGAAAACAACCTGATCATCACCCTGATTGCCCAGGCCCACAACCCAAAAGCCAAAATTATCGCCCGGGTACGCAAGAAACAGTTTCTCGATAATCCGGTACTCAGCAAAGGGTTGACCCTTGGTGCTGCCCTGGTCTTCAGCCCGGAACATGCCGCCGTCGAAATGGTTCTCGACCTGCTCCATGTTGATCATGCCTTTGAAGTGGTCCCCTTTAAACACGGCATGGTACGCATCGCCGGTTTTACCCTTGGACCGGAGAGCCCGCTGCTCGGACGTCCGTTGCAGGAGAGTCAACTCGCCCGTTATGGTGCCCTGATCGTCGCCGTGGAAAATCAAGATGGTGCCGTGGTTATCCCCAACGGTGGCACGGTTCTGCAAGCCAGTGATCGGGTGCTGCTCACCAGCGATCATCAAAGCGGCTTTGCACCCGTTCTACCCCTGTTGGGACGCACCCCAGTGCAACATCGCAAAATTGTTATCGCCGGTGGCGGCTGGAAAGGGGAACAGGTGGCCAGAGCCATCGAAAAGCGGGGAATTCCGGTGGTGATTCTGGAAAAATCTCTCAGTCGCTGCCAGGAACTGGCTGAGATGCTCGACAATACCGATGTCATTCACTGCGATGCCACCGATCCAGAGACCATCCGCAACCTGGCGCGTCGCGCTTCCACCCTGATCGGCATGACCGGACAACAGGAGGTCAATCTGTTGCTCTGCCTGCTGGCCAGACAGGGTGGTGCCAGCCGCACCATCGCCTTGATGGATAACGAAGCCTACCTCACCCTGGCCCCCACCCTGGGAATCGATGCCGTGGTCAGCCCCAAACTGGCCGCCGTTGGTAAAATCATGCGCTTTCTCAGCCCCGGCAAGGTGATCGATGCGGCAACCGCCTTCAACGGACATGTGGATGCCGTATTCGTGGAAATTCCAGCCAACAGCCGGGTCGTCGGTTCACCGCTGAAGTCGATCGGCCTGCCGAAACAACTGCTGATCGCTGCCGTGGTACGCAACGGCAAATTGATCATTCCGAAAGGAGATTTTACCTTCGGTGCCGGAGACCAAACCCTGATCATTACCGCCGCCGGTCATTTCCATAAAGTCGATCTCTTTACGGGGGCCGTATGAATCTTCTGTTTGATTTGCGCATGCTGAGTCTTTTGCTCGGCCTGATTGCTCTGTTTCAATGCATCCCCCTCCTGCTGGCCCTGGCATTGGGTGAAGATCCCACCCCACTGCTCCAATCGATTCTGTTCTCCCTGACCGCCACAGCTTGCGGCCTGTTGATCTCGCGCCGCGCCGACAACCGCATGACCCCCAGAGACGGCTTTCTGGTCACCAGCCTGGGATGGTTTCTCGCCGCATTTTTTGGTGGCTTGCCTTACGCCTTACACGGTGGATTGGATCTGCCCGCCGCCTTTTTTGAGGCAGCCTCCGGCTTCACTACCACTGGTTCCTCGGCCATGACCGATATCGAAGTCTGGCCACAAAGCATTCTGTTCTGGCGCAGCACCACCCACTGGCTGGGTGGCATGGGTATGGTGTTGATGATGATCGCCATTTTGCCGCTTCTCGGCACCGGCGGCACGCAACTGATGAAAGCCGAAGTGCCGGGACCGACCAAGGATCGGATGACCCCTCGCCTGATCTCCACCGCCCGCGCTCTGTGGGGCGTCTATGCTCTGATTACCCTGGTCGGCATATTGGGCTTTATTGTCTTCGGCATGACCCCACTGGATGCCGTGAACCACTCTTTCGCCGCCATCGCCACCGGGGGTTTCTCCACCAAAAATCTCAGCATGGGCTTTTTTTCGCCTGCGGCCCAATGGTGGGCCATCCTGATCATGTTTCTAGGCGGCACCAACTTCCTTATACATTACCGGGTATTGACGCAAGGTGATTGGAAGGCTCTCACCTATGAAGAGTTTGTCGGCTATTTGATCATCATCTTCGGTTTTACCGCTTATTGCGTTGCCGTCTTGCTGCGCACAGCCGACTGGTCCATCGAAGAGACCATCCGCCACGCGTTGTTTCAAGTGATCTCAATTATGACCACCACCGGCTTTGCCAGCACCGACTGGGAACAATGGCCGGCGGCCTTGCAAATGCTGCTCGGTGTGGTGATGGTCATCGGTGGCATGTCTGGCTCTACAGGCGGTGGCATCAAGGTGGTGCGGGTGATTATTCTCCTGAAAACCATTCCTGCCGTTACCACCCGTTTGTTGCAACCCTATCAGATTGCCATCTCGAAAATGGACCGCCAACCCCTGAGCCGGGAAATTCTCGAAAATGCCGTGGCGACTTTTATTCTCTCGATGGGCTATGTGCTGTGCGGCGGCCTGTTACTGAACGCTTTGGACATGGATCTGCTCTCGGCCATGGGAGCCTCGCTGACCGCCTGGGCCAATGTTGGCCCCGGTTTCAATACCGTTGGTGCCATGGATAATTTTGCCCATGTACCTGATTTCGGTAAAATTATTCTCGCCTCGATGATGATTGTCGGACGTTTGGAAATTTTCACCATTTTGATGTTGTTTTCGCATAAATTTTGGCGCACCTGACCGCAGCATCCGCACCACCTGCGCCAACAGTGGGGGAAAAATGGCGGCAATAGAACGACAAGGCCAACGCTACGAGATCAATGAAATGGGGTTTTTATGCCATTGGCAGGCGTGGGATGCAGAGATTGCCGCCCATTTTGCCGCCGAAGAGTCGATCACCTTGCAGGAAGCCCATTGGCAGGTGATCGACACCTTGCGCAACCATTTCCAGGAGTACGGCATCGCCCCGATGATTCGTATGCTGTGCAACAGCTTGCAAAGAAAATATGGCCCAGAGGCGTTCGACCGGACGACACTGCACCACCTTTTCCCCGGCGACCTGGCCAAACAGGCCTGCCGCATCGCCGGCTTGCCCAATAGCATCGGCTGCGTGTGAGACTGTCCTGGCCCCCAGTTTGACTGACACGGAAAGGCCGGATCGGTTTCGTATCCACGGTGGAATCAATTATGGTTACGGCGTACTTGCTCCGATTTGCCCATCGTCGGCAAGAAGCTCCCGGAGTAGTTAGCCGGGGGGTTTTTGTGGGCGGGCTCGTTCATCTGGTCGGGTGGTTATCGGACAGGCGAGGCAGGAGGTTGGGGCGGTACAGACGCGGGGACCTGTTGGCGCAGATCTTGTGCGGAAAGATAGACCGGCACGGGTGGGAAATATCGATTAATGGCGGCCACGCCACCCAGGATGATGATTCCGGTTGCGATCACCCATTTGATGGTTTCCACCTTGGCGGTTTCAATTTCCTTGCGCAACTCAAGTTTGGCAAGTTCAACATCCTCTTTCGTGGCCAACTCCTGTAACCGGGATTCTTCCACCTTCTGAAGCACGTTTGACAACGCCTTCGCCTGAGCTTCGGCCTGTGCAGTCGGAACTCCGGCTGTTTCCAGTTCCTTGGCGAAGGCAAGCATATGTAGAACCATGTGGCGCGGTAATAGTAAAACCATGTGGCGCGGTACATCCTGCTGCTTACTATTTGCTTACTGAAACAAAAACGGCCACCTTGTAAGTGACCGTAAGTGCCTGAAAAATATGGTGGGCGGCACAGGGTTCGAACCTGTGGCCCCTGCCGTGTGAAGGCAGTGCTCTCCCGCTGAGCTAGCCGCCCGAAGTGCGAAGACGAGGTGCAGGGTAACCAAATTTTTCTCCGGGGTCAAGTCTCTACCTGCACCCCCGGCAAAGAAGCTCTCTCGCTTTATTTGACCGGCTCCAGCGGGATCACTGTCTGGAAATGTTTGCTCTCCCCACGCCGGGCCGACGAGGTCACATCCAGGGTTACCGCCACTTTGCGCGGTTGCGGATGCCAGGGCATGACCGCCTTGCCGGTGGCCGTACCACCCGGAGCTTGCAGCAGCAACTGGCGCGTGGCAATCTGCCGTGCCTCCACATCCCATTGTGCGACAAGCCGATCAAAGGCAATCGGAGAACTCGACAAACCACGGGCATAACCCATGCTGCGCAACACCTCGCCCCATACCCGCATCGGATCGGCTATCATCGCCAAATGGCCTACTTTGACCCGCTCCACCTCCAAAGAAAACCGCTCCTGCCGCTCGCCCGAGGCCTGCAAGCGCTTGAAACTGACCGGCAAGGGGGGCATCTTCTTGGCAGCCCGCAATGGCAAATGGCGCAAATGCAACGGCCCACTCTCCAGCTGCCAGTTTTTTTGCATATCCATCCAGCCCCGCACCTGCTGCAACGCCCCTTCTGGAATTTCGGCGCTGGCCAGTTGCAGCGTGTATCCTTCCGCAGTCAGAGCAACCTGCAGATCGGTCAAGGTTAAATCGTGGATATCCACCTGCTCAAAAAAATGATCAAAAGCCCCTTTTGCCCCCGGCAACAAGCGCATCACGGCAGCAAAAATCTGTTTTGGCTCTCCTTGCGCCCGTTGCAGTCGAATTTCGGCGGTTAATGGCTTCAAGGTGCGCAAAATCAACTCACCATCCATCTTCAAATCGGGACGATCAACCCGAATCTGTTGCGCCAACAGATCCCGACCGCCATTGAGTTCACCGGCGGCGCGGCGACCGTTGCCCCCCTCTTCCGCCCAGGCGCAAGCTGGCAGCAAAGCAACAGCCAACAGCAGCGCCATACAGGTGTTAACGGACCAGAATAAAAAGATTTTCATTGCCCCGCCGAATACCGATCAATAGCTTGTTTTTAACCTTTTGCAGGATGGCTTTCATCTCGCGAAATGAGTTGACCGGCCTTTTCTGTAACGACAAAATACGGTCTTCGGTCCGCAGTTTGATCATCCAGGCCGGACTCTCCTCTTCCACGGAGAGAACACGAATACCCTCCTAGTTTTCGCTTCCTTCCAAAGATTCCAGTATCGCCCCTTGCAAGCGACTGTCCAACTCTTCGCCCTCGATCCGTTGCCTTTCTGGTTCGGCCAAGGTGGCGGTAACCTGCCGCGTCACCCCATCGCGCACAAACTCCAAGGGCAACGGTTCCCCGGCACGCACCAGGCCAATGGCGTTGTGCAGATCGCCCCGACTGCGGATCGCATGACCGTTGGCACGGATAATGACATCTCCCCGCCGCAATCCGGCCCGTTCCGCCGGAGAACCGGCAACCACTTTGGCCACCACGGCCCCTTCGCGGACCGGCACGGCAAAAGCCTCGGACAATTCAGGCGTCAGGTCTTGTGCTTGCACTCCCAAACCACCGCGCCGGACATCGCCGTATTGCAGCAGTTGATCCATAATCTGCCGGGCCATATTCACCGGAATGGCAAAGCCGATTCCCACATTGCCGCCGCCTCTGGCCAAAATGGCGGTATTGATGCCGATCAACTCCCCGCGCAGATTGACCAGCGCCCCACCCGAGTTGCCCGGGTTGATCGAGGCATCGGTCTGGATAAAATCTTCATACCCCTTGATACCCAACCCCTTGCGCCCCAAGGCGCTGACAATACCGGAGGTCACGGTCTGCCCCAAACCGAACGGATTGCCGACGGCAATGACAAAATCACCAACCCGCAACTTTTCGGAATCCCCCAAAGGGAGATCCTGTAAATTTTTGGCCTGCACTTGAATCACGGCAATATCAGTCGCCGGATCCACCCCGACAATGCGCGCCTGTACCGATCGACCGTCGCGCAGGGTGACCGTAATCTGGTCGGCTTTGCCAATCACATGCTGATTGGTCAAAATAATCCCCTTGCGGGCATCGACCACCACCCCTGAACCGAGACTTTTCTGTTCCCGCTCCTGACTTTGGCCCCCTTGCCGTGGCTGTTTAAAAAATTGACCAAAAAAAGGATCCGATAATAAAGGATGCTCAGGAACCTGCGTGCGTGTACTGGTGGCAATATTGACAACTGCCGGAATGACCGGTGCAATAATGTCGGCCAAGGTGGGCATCGGCATCCCCTGTACCGCCTGGGGCAGATTGGCCCCCGCCTGCAGCACCGAACCACCGCAGCAGCAGCCCAACAACGCCAACAAACCGACAGTGATGGTGCGAACAAAAGCTTTCATCTACACAATCCCTCACTGAATAGTAAACCGGTGAACCGACATACAAATAGGGCTCTTTTACCCCAAGCGCAATGGCGTCACCACTCCGCTGCGACGAAAAAGCAGATAATCTTCGAGAATGGTGGCATGATCAAAGGCCATCGGCAGCGGCAATTCCGCAAGTTGTACAATACGCACCTGCGCGGCATCATCGGCGGCCACCGGCAAACCATGCGCCTCGGCCACATAGACAGCCGAAGCGGTATGCGAACGACTGTCACGGGCCGGATCGGAATAGATACCCAACAGGGCTTTCAGGGTCACTGTCAATGAGGTCTCTTCAGCAGCTTCGCGGATGGCCGCCTGTTCCACCCGCTCCCCCACATCGACAAAGCCCCCCGGAATGGCCAAACCATAGGGGGGAAATTTGCGTTCGATCAACACAAGCGGACGATCGGGCAGATCCAATAGTTCGATAATAATATCCGTGACTAAGTGGGGGGTGCGGATGGTTCGCATGCCTCTTCACCTTCCGATGATTCGAGAGTTGATCCTTGTGCCGGATGGGGCAAATCAATGACTTCGTAGTGGAACACGTCGCAAAAAGCGTTGATCAGCATGGTTTCCAACCGCTCGCGGGAGATCTCTACCCCCAATGCGGCCAGGGAGGTGACCGGACGATCCGGCAGACCACAGGGAACAATCCCCCGATACAACGACAGATCCGGTGCCCGGTTTAACGACAGGCCATGGTAGGTAATTCCCTGCCGGATACGCACCCCGACGGCAGCCAGTTTGCCTTCTGCCAACCAGACCCCCGGATGTCGTTCATCTCGCGCGCCGCGCAGGCCCAAAAGGGCCAGCGTGCGAATCACCACCTCTTCCAATTGAAAAACATGCTGGCGCACGGCAGTCAAGGCATAAGGGCGCAAATCGCGCAACAAATAGGCAAGCAGTTGCCCTGGTCCATGATAGGTGATCTGCCCGCCCCGATCGGTCATCATGACCGGAACCGCCGCACACGCCGCATCTACCCGCAACACATCCTGCAAGCGACCAGAACGGCCAACGGTATAGACAGAAGGATGCTCAAGAAACAACAAACGGTCCGTCAGCTTTTTTTTGCTCAGACGCATACTTTCCACCTGTTGTATTTGCCAACGCAAGGCCGTGCTGTAGGGTACCAGTTCGCTGCGCAACCAATACAAAGGGTGGGACATTTGTTGCTCCTGCTCGGGCAAGGCACAATTACACGCTCCGTGAACGTACCAACAAAAACGGGGTCCAAGAAAAGCACTTTTTCTGGACCCCGTCGCTAGGGCCTGATCTCATACGGCCCAACACCCCTTGATACGGCGTTGTTGGACCGATCTGCTGCTCACATCAATACGTTGACAAACCGTTTATCACTCCGTTGGGGCAGGATTAGCCTCTGCTGCTTCAGCAATCTGAAAACCCGCCTCCTGCATGGCCATGACGATGATGCGAACCATCTGCTCTGGGGAGTAGAGATCGGAATTGATGACCAGATCATATCCCTGCACCGGAGAGGGAAACCGTTTGCTGACCTCTTCGTTAAATTTTTCCCGATCTTTGTTGACACGAAGAATCTCTTTTTCGGCGTCGGCCTTTTTCATTTGCTGGCTCTCCATCAAGCGGCGACTGCAGGCCCGCAGAGAACCATCCAAACGCACACGAAAAGCTGCCCGTTCCGGCAGCAACAGGTGGGCAGCCCGTCCGACAACCACGCCACCACCCGGTCCGATACCAACGATCACTTTGGCCATGTAACGGAAATAGGCATCCTTGTTGGTGCTTTTTTTGGAGAAAAAAGCATGCACCATGTCATCCACCAGGGTGGTGACATGTTCATCCAACCGTTCCAGCAAATGTTTATCCCCTTTGGCCTCTTTGCTGATGGCATCCAGCAGTTTACGATCATACATCGGCACGCCGAGACGTTCAGCCAAAAGGTTGGCGGTTTCCGTATCCGGCGTACCGAAATAACGGGACAAGGTTACCAGGGGTTTGCCAGGAATCGGTTTCCCCTTTTTTTGATTATCCACCGGATACAATCCCGAACCGATGATCGATTGTACCAAGCCGAGCGAAGCTGCCTGTTTTGCCATGAATTGATCCCCGTCTGATTTGCTACGCCATTCCTCCCAACGGTACCGGAACAAATAGTGCCCGCACCGTCAGCCCTGCTTTCTGTCACTTGTCAAGCGACATTATTCGATACCGATCTCTTCCTGCACACTGCGAATGATCCGACGATCATATTCGAGCAGTTTGCGACTTTTTTCTTTGTAGTTCAGCTTGCTGAGAAAATAACGGATACTCTCCAAACGGGCCCGTTTTTTATCATCCGATTTGATGATGGTCCATGGACAGTCGACCGTCGAGGTATAGAAAAAGGTATCCTCTTTGGCTTTGCTATACTCTTCCCACTTATCCTGAGACTCCCTGTCGACCGGGCTTAATTTCCACTGTTTCAGCGGATCGGTCATCCGGCTGTTGAACCGGTACAACTGCTCCTGTTTGCTGACCGAAAAATAATATTTGA
This sequence comes from Magnetococcales bacterium WMHbinv6, assembly GCA_002753135.1. Taxonomy (GTDB): domain Bacteria; phylum Pseudomonadota; class Magnetococcia; order Magnetococcales; family Magnetaquicoccaceae; genus Magnetaquicoccus. The sequence continues at coordinate 27,595 of PDZV01000022.1, forward strand.
AAAGAACAATCCCGGAATTGACCAACATTTTTTCAAATTCTGGCACCGAACGCAAAAATTCTTTCACTTCTGCTTCGCTGCAAAACCCCATCACCCGTTCCACCCCGGCGCGGTTATACCAACTGCGATCAAAGAGAACGATCTCTCCTGCCGACGGCAGATGATGCACATAGCGTTGAAAATACCACTGGGTGCGTTCTTTTTCGCTGGGTTTTTCCAGGGCAACCACCCGGCAACCCCGGGGATTTAAATGTTCGATAAAACGCTTGATGGTTCCCCCTTTACCGGAAGCGTCCCGCCCTTCAAAAAGGACGACAATCTTCAAACCGTTCTCTTTTACCCAATTCTGCATTTTAACCAACTCGATATGCAGCGGGGCGATCAATTGAAGATATTCTTCTTCTTTCAAGGCTTTAAGACGGGGAGAAACCGAACGACTCGCCCGCGAGGAACCCATTCCCAGAACAATTTCTTGGCGTGTTGCGCCCCCTTTTTTGTCGGACCGGTTGGCGACAGCGTCGCGTGGATGCGCCTGGCGTGCGGCCCCTTGGCTGGCAAAGGTCCCATCGCTGGAGCCCGAATGGTCCGACATGCCGATCTCCCGGATTGGAAAGGTATAATAACGTAAGCTATCGATTTGCATACAACAGGCAATATTCCCCCAGCCTCCAAAAAAGCTTCCCAAGGATAGAGGATCAGGTACTTTTTGTCTACTCAATTATTCTTTGGGCTGATTTTTCTGCATGAATACAACAAAGTCGGCAGGAGGAAGGGGGCGACTGTAATAGTAGCCCTGAATTTCGTCGCACTGTTCCTGACGCAGAAAAGCCAATTGTTCAGCGGTTTCCACCCCTTCGGCGATGACAGTCAAACCCAGACTGTGGGCCAGGCTGATCACGGCGCGGATAATGGATGCATCATCGGCATCCTTGGTGCAGTTGCGCACAAAAGATTGATCAATTTTCAGCGTATTGATCGGAAAACGCTTCAAATAGCTCAAAGAAGAAAAGCCGGTGCCAAAATCATCGATGGCCAGTTTGATATGGGCGTCAGACAACATTTTTAATATTGCAAAGGTATTACCGACTTCACCCATGGCAATACTTTCGGTCAATTCCAGCTCCACCCACTGGGGATCCAGCCCGGAGGTGCTGAGTACGGCGTTGACGGTATCGATAAAGTCAGGTTGCTTGAACTGAATGCCAGAGAGATTGACCGCCAGACGAATCGGTGTCAGACCGCTATCCCACCAGGATTTTGCCTGTTGACAAACCCAATTCAAAGCCCAGGTGCCCATGGGCACGATCAAGCCGATCTCTTCGGCCAGGGGAATGAATTGGGCTGGCGAAACCATCCCCTCTTGCGGACGTTGCCAGCGGATCAAGGCTTCCGCACCGATCAGACGACCGCTGCGCGCATCCATTTGCGGCTGAAAAAACATAAGAAATTCATCACGTTCTAACGCATTGCGCAGATTGCTTTCCATGACCATCCGCGCCATGGAAAAGGTGTTTAACGAGTTGCGATAAAATTGAAAATTGTTGCGTCCCTGTTCTTTGGCATGATAGAGCGCGGCGTCGGCATTTTTCATCAAGGTTTGCACATCTTCACCATCCAGCGGAGAGATGCCGATACCAACGCTGACCCCGACATAATATTCCATGCTGTCGATAATGAAGGGCTTGGCAAAGCGGTCCAGAATATTTTTTGACACCTGGGCCGCTTCCTGGGTGTGCGACAGTTTGGACAAAATAATGCCAAACTCATCCCCTCCCAACCGTCCCAAGGCATCGGAGCCGATCAAATGGGCGTTGGCACTTAAAACATCGGATAACCGCTCACTGACCTGGACCAGCAGGCGATCCCCAACATCGTGGCCCATGCTGTCGTTGATCACTTTGAAACGGTCCAAATCCAACAACAAAATCGCCACCATGCCATCCCGACTGAGAGAATCGTTCAAGGCATAGGATAACCGTTCCTGAAAAAGATGGCGGTTGGGCAAATCGGTCAGGGTATCATGGCCCAACAGGTGCAACAGACTCTCTTCCGACTCCTTGAGAGCGGTAAGATCAGAAAAAACCCCTACATAGTTGCGAATGGAACCTTCCGGCCCAAGAATGGCGCTGATGGTCAACCATTGCAGATATTCGGTGCCATCCTTGCGGCGACTCCAGAACTCTCCCTGCCAACGACCACTTTCTGTCAGAGTTTCCCAGAATTTACTATAAAAATTTTTGTCGTGCCGTTCGGACTGAATCAGCTTCATGCTGTTGCCGAGGGCATCTTCGGCGTTATAACCGGTGATGCGGGTAAAGGCCGGATTGATGGATTGCACAATGGCCTCTGGATCGGTGACCACAATGCCATCGTTGGTATTATCAAATACGCTGGAAGCGAGATAGAGTTTGCGCTCTGCCTCCTGATCTTTCAACAAATAGCTTACCCGGTTGCGCAAAATCGCCCAATGCACCGGTTTGGTGATAAAATCGACCGCACCCACCGTATAGGCCCGGTCCACAGAATCATCATCATTGAGACCGGTGATCATCAACACCGGAATGTGGCTGGTGTCAGGGCGCTTTTTTAATGCGGAACAGGCGTCGAAACCATTGAGTACCGGCATGTTGGCATCCATCAGCACAATGTCGGGCAAGCGCTTCTCGATGGCGGCCAATGCCTCGGCACCATTGGTGAATTTGACGACTTCATAGCCGCATTTTTCCAGAAAACGACCCAGCATCAAGCGTGTTACGCCATCATCATCGACGACAAAGATAACAGGCGTATGCTTCATGACAGGGTTATCAGTTCCGACTGGGAAGTGAGTGTATCATAAATCATGATGGTTGCCGTTTTTCCAAATCCGTGGGCTGTGCCGGGGTTCAATATTCGCGTCCTTCCCTCCTGGCGGTCTTCTGCCCTGTGGGTGTGGCCGTAAATTACCAGATCATAGGTTTGACTGCACGACAAAGCCTGCAGCAAAGCAGGTTCGGTGCCATGATAAACAACTGCCCGCTTTTCGTCGGGCAGATCCAGTTCCAACAAATCACCTTTGAGAGTTGCCCCTAATTTTTCTGCAGCTTTGAGCAGCCCTATCCGTTCCCCGTCATTGTTGCCATAGACGACAAAGAGCGTCAATCCTTCCAGACAGCGCAAGGCTGGCGGACTGACAATATCACCAGCATGAACCACCCAATCGACCCCTCGTGCGCGAAAAATGCGCGCTGCTTGCTCGATATGGGTAATGTGATCGTGTGAGTCAGAAATCAATCCCAATCGCATGGGTTTTGTTTCTCCCTTTTCTTGCCCAGAAAATTGCCACCAAGCCGGCACCTGGCCGACCCAAGCCGCCGCTCCCTGCACGCCGGCCAGTATACCCGTATCTTATGGAGCAAGAAAAGTGCAACCGATCATGAGGAATCAGGTATGCTATTTACAAAACAGGGCTGTTGCTGGCAGAATAGGCCATTACGTAAAAGAAAGCAAAAGGGTTTCTGCGTTGGGTTGCAAAATTTGCAGGATAATGCCAATCATCCACCAAGGTTCTTCATATGACGAGCAAATCCGGTGATCCCATCATCGAACTGCGCGGCCACCTGCTGCAGAATATTTTTCACCGCATCACCCTGACCGAACAAAATTTTCTTGCGCAAATGAGCAGCAGAACCGATTTTAACGCCATGGTTCAGGTTCGTTTGATGCAGGGAGTTGCCTCGCTGGTCCGCCTGCTGTTGTCGATACTGCAGACACTCTCTCTGGTCAAAACCCTTTTTGGTGTCCGTGACGAAGCCACGCTTCGTTTTTTCAAAGATCACGTCGAGTTGAACGTGCAACCGATTCGTTTCTGGGTGGCCGGGCAAAATGGTGAACAGAGCGAATTAAGTTGGCAACATACCGGAATACACGGCAAACGAAGAACTTTTTTGTTTGTCTTCAAGCGCTGCCATCTCTATTTAACCCAAGAGGACGAAGAGGCCCGCGTGGTGGATCTGGGCCCCATGCCAGAGGCGGCATTTCATGATCTGCTCAACCGTTTGCAGGCCTTTGCCTCCTCTTCGTCCATTCGGCGGCAGATCGCGGCCAATCCCTACCGTTTTCAGGCAGAGGGGATGCAACGTTTGGCCGTTGCCATTGCCTTGCTCCTTTTTTCTTTGGGCACAGGTTTGCTGGCCATCGCCTATGGACCTCAATTGTTGCACCTGTTTTCTCCAGAAATAACAGAAAACAAGGAAGAACAATCCGCTCTTTCTGCAACCGCTACAGAAACGCCTTCTGGAACAGAAAGCAAACCCGACATTGCTGATGATCTGGCATTTTTACTGGCTAAAGAATTAAAATATCGAGATATTCTTAACAATGACCCCAATAACGTCGAAGCCAGAGAAGGATTGGCATTGCTGGCCGAACAGTATGTCAGCCTGGCACGCAAGGCGATAGAGGAGAGACAACTGGCCCGTGCCGAAGAGTTGGTTGGACGGGCAGAACAGATCGATCCGGACCTCTCCTCCATACCACCAGTCAAGGACAAAATTCGCCGACTGCGCGATGAGTTGCAGGTGGACAAAAACAAGAGCAAAGAGACCGCCGGCCGCAGTCCGACTGCCAGCAAACCACAACTGCCTGTGGATAACAAAAAATTCAGTTATCTGGTGGATAATGGCGACGGCACCATCACCGATACCCGTGCCGGTTTGGTGGTGGTCAAAACATCGTGTCTGGATCAGGATCCCTGGGAACAATCGGTCGCCATGGTCACCCGTTTGGGTGATGGTCAGTGTGGCCTGGCCGATGATTCCGCCCCTGGTGACTGGCGTTTGCCAAACAAAGAGGAACTGATAAGCTTGTTGGAATGGGAAAAGAGCGGCCTCTTTTCCGTTGCACGCGGCCGCAGCTATTGGTCTGGAACCACCCATTTCGGTGATGAAGCCTTGGCCTGGTATGTCGATGTCAAAAGTGGCTATGTGGATTATGGGGCAAAACAACAGCAGCGGCACCACGTCTGGCCGGTACGCAATGAAGCACCAGCGGCTGGACACCAATAACCCGTTGTGTTCATGTTCGTATCCGTTTATTGTGGTAGGCGGGTAAGCAATCGCATCAAAACGGATGGACAGGCGTCCGTCTTCAGCGCAATCGTTTCAGGAGGTGTGACAGATGGCGGTCCTCGTCAATTCATCTTCGGATAAATTATTACAATATCGAGCTATTGTCCGGGTTGTCTCCAAAAGTCATGGCGGAGTCATGCCCAATCAGGTCCGACTGATTCTGCAATCAGAGGCAGAAGCACTGGATTTGGACCCGATGGATGTGCGGCGCATCTTGGGTATGTACAGTTTTTCGCAGGACTCATGGGATCGCTGGGTATCCGTTGGCGAAGGCAAATTTCCCCGTTGGCGGGTGATGCCCAATCAACCGGAATTAGGCACCTTCTGGCGCGATTTGCGTACCAATATGGAGTTTGTCTGGGTTCCGGGTGGTGAGTATGAGATGGGCAATCTGTTTGGAGGCGGTTTTGCCAACGAAAAACCGGTGCATGAAGTTTCGTTGCAAGGGTTCTGGTTGGGCCGCTTTCCGGTAATTCAGGAGGAGTGGATAGCCTTGATGGGCGAAAAACCGCCCGCTTATCGCGAGGGTGCCCGCTTGCCGGTGGAACAGGTCTCCTGGGAGGATGCCCAAACCTTCATCGAAAAAATGAACGCCGAGGAAGAGGGTCGCTTTCGCCTGCCGACCGAAGCAGAGTGGGAGTATGCCGCCCGCAGCGGCGGCAAAAAAGAGGCCTTTGCCGGCGGCAAAGAGGTGGATGAGGTTGCGTGGCACAGTGGAAACAGTGGCGGAGAGTCGCATCCGGTTGGTAGCAAGGAGGCCAATGGCTTGGGGCTGTTTGACATGTGTGGCAACGTCTTGGAATGGTGTTCGGATTGGTTTGACGAAAACAGCTATCCCAAAACCCCGGTGGCCAATCCGAAAGGCCCGGCCAAAGGCACCTATCGGGTTTTACGCGGTGGCAGTTGGGACAGTGCCCCCAATTATGTACGCACCACAGCCCGCAATTATTGGGAGCCGGACAACCGCGATTTTTATACCGGTTTTCGTGTAGTGCGCAACAGTGCCTGATGGCGGTGGCAGCAGGCAGCCTTTGTGCAACCACTTGCAGAGAAGGCTGGCAAAGGGTAGCCTATCCGGCAAGAAGAGATGGGGCGGTATTCGACCGTAGATAAGGATTTTGATGCGCTGCAAGCGCCTCCAATTGTGGCGGGCCAATACGTTATGAAGAGTACAATCCTGCTGGTTGATGACGAGGATGCCAATCTGGAAATCCTGAACGGGTTGCTGAAGGATGAGTATGCGCTGCTGAGCGCCAAGAATGGCCCAAAAGCGTTATCTCTGGCAAAACAACAACCCGATTTGATTTTGTTGGACATCATGATGCCCGGCATGGATGGCTATGAGGTCTGTCGGCGTCTGAAAGCCAATGAGCAAACCAAAGATATCCCGATCATCTTCATTGCCTCCAAACGTGAGATGACCGAAGAGCTGGACGGTCTGCAACTCGGTGCCGCCGATTATATCGCCAAACCGCTCACCCCGATGGAAGTCAAAGCCCGTGTCAAAGCCTACATCGCCCTGCGGGCCATCGACAAACCGGATGATACGGTAAGCGGTTGCCCCACCTGCCGCAGTCTGGTCACACAACTGGATGCTATGGTCCACTCTGCCGATGCCCTGATGAAAGAGGGTACCCTCACTCCAGAACAAAAAAAGGGCCTTTCGGCCATTCGCAATCAGGGTTTCCACTCCTTGAGCATGGTACAGTTATCTTTGCATATAGCCGCCATCGAACAAGGTAAATTTGTCCTGAAAAGCAGCAACGTTGATCTGCTTTCCTTGCTGCGCAATATTCGCAGTCACTATGAAACCATTTTGCGCAACAAAAAGATTTCGCTAAAAATTCAACTTCAGAACCAATCAGATGCTGAACAGAACTCCTTTTTGGTGCGTGGGGATAAACTGTTAACCTATGCCTTATTGGCCAATCTGTTGGAACGGGCGCTGGAGGCTTCACCGCCGGAACAAAACATTACCGTTTCCATGGAAGAGTCCGGCAAAAATGCCATTGTCCGCGTTTGTGACATGGGCTGCGTGGCGGCAGATATTCGGGAACGGTTTTTTGATAAAGATGTCAAGGTGGCCTATCAAGCCAAGCTGGTTACCGAGATTCAAAGCGGTCGCATTCGCATGCGCACGGATGAAGTCAAAGGAACAGAAATTGTCTTTTCCATGCCGAGAGGCGAAGGGGACAAACAGAGCAACTAGGATCTGTTCTCAATTCGAGGCCAATAGCCCTTCAGACAAGGTGCCAGGACCGCGAGCAGCGCAGTATACCACCTGTATGTGAGCAGCGGTGCGGCCCGGTAAGGCTATAGCAAGGGATTTTGGGCCAAACGAGAACAGGCACCAGGATCGTGCCAACCCAATCAGGCTGAATAATCAGGCAGTTGTGGAATCATTTATGAACAAGGATAAAATACTCGTTGTCGATGATGAACAGCTCATCTTTGACTCCATTGATGACACACTCGGGGATCACTATCAGCTTTTTCATGCGCAGAATGGCGAAATTGGCCTGCAAATGTTGCAAGATGTCAAACCCATTCTGGTGATCCTGGACATTCGCATGCCGGTGATGGATGGTTTTGAGTTTTTGAAACGGGTTGGCGTGGCCATTGATGATCCCTATGCCATCATTGTTCTTTCCGGGCATGCTGCCGGTGCCGACATCGGCGCTTGTTACGAAATGGGGGTTACGGCCTTTTTGCGCAAACCCTTCAATGTCTTTGAGTTGAAAGGTTTGGCCAAACAGTGCATCAGTGCCAAAAAGCAGTATCAGGCACTGTTGCAGGAGCGGCAGACACTGCGCGCCTTTTTTGATTATTCGATGGATATGATTGCCGTATTGGACAAGGATTTCAAGGTTGTCGATGTCAACCCGGCGGCAGAACTGCTGTTCGGTTATGATAAAACCCAGTTGCAGGGTATGGCCTTGCAGAATCTGTTGCCAGTTGCAGAGCAAGTCGAGGCGGTGGAGAGATTTTTAACCACAGCAGACACTTTTCCCGATCAACTGACCATTCAACCGCAGGGCTGTGAACCGGTACAGGTGGTTTTGAAACTGGCCATTCTGCATGACGAAGCGGGCAATCCGATTGAGGCGGTCATGGATGAGTCCAATCGGCTGGTCTGGTCTACTGCCAGCCTGTTGCTGACCCGCCCTTCGCTGTAAACATATTTTTTTCCATCCCGATCACTTGCGAGCGGCCTTCATGGTGAGCATACAACGTCTTGTGGCCTTGCTGATTCTCTGTACGGCGCTGCTTTGCCTGCCACTTCGGGCAGAGGCCAACCGTACCGTACGGGTCGGCGTCTATCAGAATCCTCCCGGCGTATCCATCCTCGAAAACGGCAAAGTACAAGGCTTTTATATCGATATCCTGGAAGAGACCGCCTCTGAAGAGGGGTGGCAACTGCTCTATGTGCCGGGCAACTGGGCTGACGGCTTGGCACGACTGGAAAGCAATGAAATTGATCTGTTGGTGGCCATCGCCCACACTCAGGAACGGAGCAAAAAATATCAGTTCACGCGGGAAACGGTCTTTTCCAACTGGGGACAGGTCTATACCCGCAACGCGGAGATACAATCGATTCTGCACCTGGAAAAACGCAAAGTGGCCGGGATGAAGAATGATATTTACACGATTCGCTTCGTTGAGTTGATGAACAGCTTCAATATTCCTTTTACCCTGGTGGAAACCGATGAATATCGGGATATTTTTAAGCAAATTGCCAACGGTACGGTGGATGCTGGGGTGATTTCCCGGGCCAACGCCAAGGCCATGGAACAGGATTTTGATCTGTTTCGCTCACCAATCGTCTGTTGTCCGATGGAGATCCGTTATGCCACCCTGAAAGGGCGCAATCTGGAAATTCTCGACGGCCTGGACCGGCATATCGGACAAATGCGCAAAAACAAGGAGTCGCTCTACTATCGTTCGCTGGAACGGTGGTTCGGGGGTGAAGGCAAACGAGAGTTTCCCGCCTGGTTGATCTGGGCCCTGGCGGTTATCAGCGGTGCTGCCGTTCTTTTGTCTGTGGGTATTTTCATCTTGCGCCGACAGGCCCGGTTGATTGCCGAAAAACTGGAGCAGTCCTATGCTGACAAACGGGCAATGGAGGTCAAAATGCTGGCCGCCTCCAAACTGGCCACCATCGGCGAGGTAGCCACCGGAGTGGCACACGAGTTGAACCAGCCATTGACCTACATCAGCACCTTTACCCAAAACATGGAAGTCTCCTTACAGAACAACACGCTGGATATCGAGCGGATCAAAAAGCGGATCGGTACAGTCAACGAGCAATTTCGCCGTATTGATGAAATCATTCGCCATTTGCAAACCTTTGGCCGCAAAGATGAAACCATTGGCGGCAACAGCATGCAGCCGATTCATCTTTCGGAAGTGGTGGACAAGACGCTGCTTTTTCTGGGAGAACGGATTCGTTTGCGCAACATTGCCCTGGAAAAAAATTATGCTGAAGGGGTGCCAAAAATTGCAGGCAACATGACCCGTCTGGAACAAATTTTCATCAATTTTTTCCAGAATGCCATCCACGCCTTGGCCAATCGTGAGCGTGCCACCATCACCATCACCATCAAACATTTGCCGGAAAGTCACAAGGTGCAGGTGCAGTTTACCGATAACGGCATGGGCATGGAGCCAGAGGTACGCAAGAAAATTTTTGAACCCTTTTTCACCACCAAGGGGATCGGCGAAGGGACCGGCTTAGGCCTTTCCATTGTGTATGGTATTGTGCAAGAGCATGGTGGTTCCATCAACTGCATATCGGAACCTGGTATTGGCACCACCTTTGCCCTGCTTTTTCCGGAAAAGAACGACGCCTGACCAGAGAGTTGCTCAGAGATTTTCCCAGGCGATCAAACCCCAGGTCAGCACCACCAGCAGCAGACTGAGCAGCACCGCTGCCGAGCCAATATCCTTGGCCTGTCCGGCCAGAGGGTGAAACTCGGTACCGCCCCGATCCACGGTCGCCTCGATGGCCGAATTGAGCAGTTCGGTGATGAGTACCAGCAGCAGAGAGCCAAGCAGGAGCGCTTTTTGCGTGGCGTTTTGGCCGAGCCAGAAGCCAAGAGGTGCCAAAAGCAGGGCAAGCAGCAGCTCCTGGCGAAAAGCGGCTTCGTTTTGCCAGGCGGCCTGCAACCCTTGCAGGGAGTAGCCAGCGGCACGGATAATCCGTTGCCAGCCGGTATTTTTGGCGACACGTCCGTTCATCATACCGTCACTCTTTGACTTTCAAAAAGCGGACTCCCGGCCACTCTTTGATGGCATTATCCAGTCGCCAGGCGTTGCGGGCCAGAAAGACCGGACAGCCATCATGATCCTGAGCCATCTCACCGATGTTGGCATCGGCAAACCGTTTCAACAGCTTGGCATCATCCGCTTCCAGCCAGCGGGCGGTATGAATGCTGGTCGATTCCAGATGGACCGGAATATTGTATTCGGTGCGAATGCGATCAGCGATAACATCAAATTGCAAGCCACCCACCACCCCGATAATCCAATCCGAGCCCAATTCGGTCTTGAACACCCGAGCAGCCCCCTCTTCGCCCAACTGCACCAGGGTGCGTCCCAAATGTTTCAAGCGCAACGGATCATCGGCGCGCACCCGGCGCAGCAGTTCCGGGGCAAAATTGGGAATGCCCAAAAAGTGCAGATCTTCGCCCTCGGTTAAGGTATCGCCGATACGCAGCACACCGTGGTTGGGTATACCGATAATATCCCCGGCCCAGGCCTCATCGGCCAGGCCGCGATCCTGGGCCAGAAACATCATCGGGTTGTGCAGCGTCAACATTTTGCCACTGCGCACATGACGCATTTTCATGCCACGCAAAAAATGGCCGGAGCAGAGGCGGACAAAGGCGACGCGATCCCGATGGTTGGGGTCCATGTTGGCTTGTATTTTAAAGACAAAGCCGCTGACCTTTTCCTCCAAAGGATCGACCATCCGTTCCGTTGCCTTTTGCGGGCGCGGCGAGGGTGCCAGTTCCGCCACCCCTTGCAGCAGTTCCCGGACACCAAAATTATTGATGGCGCTGCCAAAAAAGACCGGGGTCATATGGCCCTGGCGGTAGCTGTTGAGGTTGAAGCTCGGGCACAAGCCACGGGCCATCTCCACCTCTTCGCGCAGGGTTTTGGCGGCATTGGGGGGCAATAGCTGATCGATTTTATTGTCTTGCAAACCGTTGCAGGTCTCTCCATCCAACACTTCGCGCCCGTCGCTGCGATCCATGAACAGCAGTTGATCGTGGCGCAGATCGTAGCAGCCAAAAAAATCACGCCCCATACCGATGGGCCAGGTGACAGGTGCTGTTTCCAGCGCCAACTGTTCTTCAATTTCGCTCATCAAATCAAACGGATCTCGACCATCGCGGTCCATTTTATTGATAAAGGTGATAATCGGCACGTTGCGCAGGCGGCAGACCTCAAACAGCTTCAAGGTTTGCGCTTCGATACCCTTGGCGGCATCAATAACCATGATGGCTGAATCCACCGCAGTCAGGGTACGGTAGGTATCTTCGCTGAAGTCGGCATGTCCCGGGGTATCCAGCAGGTTGAAGGTCAACCCCTGATACTCGTAGGTCATGACAGAAACCGTTACTGAAATACCCCTTTCCTGCTCAACCTTCATCCAGTCGGAACGGGCCAAGCGCTGTTGCCCTCTGGCTTTCACCCGCCCAGCCATCTGGATGGCACCACCAAAAAGGAGCAATTTTTCGGTCAAGGTGGTTTTGCCGGCATCCGGATGGGAAATGATGGCAAAGGTCCGCCGCAGCGGAACTGGATGTTGTTCTTCAGACATCTTTTCCTGACGTTTTCGGCTGGCAAAACAATTAACGGATGGTATGGCTCACAAAGTAGGTTGCCTTTTGCACGGCGGTAGAAAAAGCGACGACGAGAATCGTCGAGCAAAAAATGGCAGTTACGGTCAAGAGCGACTGTTTGATTGCTCGCCAGCGATAGAGTTCCTCAGAATCTCCTTTAAAATGGCTCACCATGGTCCTGCTCCTTCTCCTTCAGATACGATGAATGGGGTAGACTGAGCTTGTAGCCCCGGTTTGCCAATAACCTTGCAACTTGTTTGCCAAAATACTACAATCGTCAAAAAGTTGTTGTATTGATTATTGTTAATGGCGTTATTAAACATCAACCTCCCTGTTACAGAGTGTTAACGGCAGTGTCAGAATGTTATCGAAAACCACGAGCCCCCCCTTTTCTTTGACTCTGCAGGCAAGTTTATGACGTTTTCTGAGTCAATACTCTCATCACCCCTCTCCCAAAGACCACAACGCATAGCGACTCTCCCCGCCTTTCTGCATTCCCAAGGGAAGGTAAAAACCTTCGGACAAAGGCTGGCTGGTCCATAAACCCATGGTGGCACATCCCAGCGCGCGGGCGTGGGCGGTGGCGGTGTGGAGCAAGTGGCGGCCTAGGCCTTGCTTGCGCCAGTGGGGACGCAGGCCGATGGGACCGAAAAAGGCCATTTTTTCCGGGCCGGGTTGTACGATACAGAAACCGACCACCTCAGATGCTGCCTCGACAATCCACACATCGCGGCCTGGTTGCTCGGTGCAGTAGGTGGTAGCCAACCCATAGCCATTGAAGGGTTCATAGCTTGGGTCAACTCGGCTCAAGGTTTCGTGCTGCCATCCGATACTGAAATGTTTCTGCAACAAGTCACGCAATCCGTTGGCGTGATATAGTTGATATTGATTGATTTTTACTCCAGACAGGGGGGAGTGTGGCAAAGATTGTTGCCACGATGAGGCGTTTACGTTGCATTGCAGAAACAACTCTCCCGGCTGCCAACGTCCACCGCTTTGGCTGACAAATGTTTCCATGGACGTCAAACCTTGCACTATCCCAGGCCAAATGCCGTTCCAGTGCAGCGCGCTGATTATCTCCAATTGGCCGGCAGCTTTCGTTTCCCTGCATAGCGACTGCCACAGAAGAGTTGCCAGCCCCTGTCTCTGCCATGCCGGGTCGATGCCGAGCCAGTGCAGTTGCAGGCGGTTGCTGGGGGTCAACAGGGGGTTGGCCAGCCGATTGGCCAATACAGCCCCCAACAGTTGGCCATCTGCTGTCAGCAGGAGACGAGAGGCGTCACCTGGCCACAAAGCTGAGTCAAACAACCGTTTCTGCAGATAGTTTTCTGCCATTTGCCGCCCGTAGGGCAGCGGCAAGCTGGCACAGACCCGGTTGTAAAGTGCGACTACCGCCTGCTGCCAGGCGGGTGTCAGGGGAAGAATATACAGGTTCATGGCGCGTCAAACAGTTGTGCAAAGCGCTGTAAAAATTGTGCTTTGGCCTCTTCTGGTGACCAGCAGGCAATCAGGCTGATATGCAGCGGTGGCGGCAAACCGAGCCAGGGTGCCGGTTCCAGGGCCATCAAGGCCGCTTTTTCTGTCGACAACAGCAGCATATCTACCTGTTTGATCTCTTCTGGCATCTCGGCGGGCAGGGCGAAACGGGTAGCGATTACCTGTAACAGGCGATCTTCGTATTGGCGAAAAACGGGCATCTGCTGTTTGATCGGTTGCGGCAGGTCGGACAGATAGGCCTCTGCGGCATCGTGCAGCAATCCCCAACGGGCTGACTGCGCTGTTACCAGGTGGGAAACGTGTACGGCATGTTCGGCGACGGAATAAAAGCGCCGACAATGGCCGTTGAAACGGCATTGCATGGCCAAAGAGTGGGCAATATCGACGATATCCACCTCTTCCGCCCGGGCGTCCAATGGCCAAAACTGTCGACCGGAAAAGGTTTGAATCCACGATTTACGACACCTTTTTTCTGCTCCGTCTTCCATCCCTGCCACGCCTCCTCACCACGCTAAATTGACACCAGCAGGCATCAATTACTGTCGGTTTGAAACCGAAAAAAACAGGGTCCAAGAACTCTGTTCTGGACCCTGCCACTTTTCCGAATCTTCCTGGTAAACAAGAGAAACTACGGCAAAACACTCTCCCCACCGCGCAGCCAACCGTCAATCGCTCGGGCCGCTTGACGACCGCCATAAATCGCTTTCAATACCAACGATTGGCCGGTCGCCATGTCGCCGGCGGCAAAAACGCCTTCTACACTGGTGGCATAACCGCTATTGACCCGCACGTTGCCCCTCTCGTCGAGTTCAACCCCCAACCCATCCAGCAAACCACTCTTCACCGGGGCGACAAAGCCCATGGCCAATAAAACCAGCTCAGCCTGCAAAACAAATTCGCTGCCAGCAATCTCCTCCATGCGCGGGCGTCCACCACCCTCCGGCTCCAGCCAGTTCAGACGAACACAGTGCAGCTTTTTCACCTGCCCCTCATCACCCTCAAACTTTTTGGTGAGGATGCTCCACTCTTGGCTGCAACCCTCCTGGTGTGAGGTGGAAATACGCAACTGTACCGGCCACATCGGCCAGGGTGTCTCGGTCGCACGATCCTTGGGCGGCTTGGGCAGCAACTCAATCTGTGTCACACTCTTGGCCCCTTGACGTACCGAAGTGCCAACACAGTCGGCCCCGGTATCTCCACCACCGACTACCACCACATGCCGATTGGTAGCCAAAATGGCCGTCTCTGCCGACAAATCTTCACCACCCAAACGACGATTCTGTTGACCGAGAAAATCCATCGCAAAATGAATGCCGCGCAACTCCCGGCCTGGAATCGGCAAATCCCGTGGCTGCTCAGCGCCACCGCTCAACAAAATGGCATCAAACTCCTGGCGCAGTTGCTCAGCTGTCACATCCACCCCAACATGCACCCCGGTGCGGACAGTCAGCCCCTCCCCGACCATCTGTTGCAAACGACGGTCGATAATCTGCTTTTCCAGCTTGAAGTTGGGAATGCCATAACGCAACAAACCACCGGCCTTGCGGGCTTTTTCAAACAGGGTCACCGTATGACCGGCCCGGGTCAACTGTTGGGCTGCCGCCATGCCTGCCGGACCGGAGCCTATCACCGCCACCCGCTTGCCACTCTTGACCTTGGCCGGACGAGGCACAATCAAACCACGGGCAAACCCCTCCTCAACGATGGTGCGCTCAATCTGACGGATGGAAACCGGCTCCCGGTTGATCCCCACCACACAAGAGGCCTCGCACAAGGCCGGACAGACATTGCCGGTAAATTCAGGAAAATTGTTGGTGCGGTGCAACGTTTCCACCGCCATGGCCCATTCGCCCTTATAAACCCAATCGTTCCACTGCGGAATATAGTTGCCCAGCGAACAACCATTATGGCAAAAGGGAATGCCACAATCCATGCAGCGGGCCGCCTGCTCTTGAATCTTTTCCTTGGCAAAAGGCTGATATAAAGAATCCCAGTCGGTGATCCGTTCGGCGACCGGACGCAACGAAGGCGTTACCCGCTCAATTTCGATAAAACCGGTTACTTTGCCCATTCTTATTCATCCAATCCGCAGAAACTGCTATGCACTGATCCGTTGCTGGGCCGCCTTTTGCGCTGCCAGCACCCGCTCATACTCTATCGGCATCACTTTGACAAATCTGCCGATTGCTCCTTGCCAATTGACCAAAATCCGCTTGGCGACCGCGCTGTCGGTAAAACGGGCATGGCGCTCCAGCAACTGACGCAATACCGTCTCATCCTCGTTGTCCATTGGGATCAGCTTGACCATGGAAGGGTTGTACATGGCAGTAAAACTCTCATCCCGATCATAGACATAGGCCACACCACCGCTCATGCCGGCAGCAAAGTTGCGCCCGGTACGACCCAAAACCACCACCACACCGCCGGTCATATACTCGCAACCATGATCCCCCACACCTTCGACCACCGCAGTAGCCCCAGAGTTCCGCACGGCAAAACGCTCCCCGGCGATACCTCGGAAATAGGCTTCGCCACCGGTGGCACCATAGAGCAAGGTATTGCCAACAATAATATTTTCTTCAGCCACGACCGGTGACTTGGGATGCGGACGAATAACAATTCGCCCGCCAGACATACCTTTACCGACATAGTCGTTGGCCGCTCCCTGCAGGTGCAGCGATACCCCATTGACATTGAAAGCCCCGAAACTCTGCCCGGCCACCCCTTCAAAATGACAGTTGATGGTATCCTCCGGCAACCCTTCCGCCCCGAAACGTCGCGAAATTTTGCCGCCCAGCATGGCTCCCACCGTGCGGTCGGTGTTTTGAATCGGCAAGCGAATTTCAATCGGCTTCTTGTTATCAAAAGCTCGTTCCGCCAAATCGACCAGCTTGAGATCCAACACTTGGTCGATACCATGATCCTGCGGCTGTACGCAGCGGGTGGCAATATTGGCCGGCACGTCCGGTTTGCTTAAAATGACGCTGAAATCCAGCCCTTTGGCTTTCCAGTGTTCAATTGCCTCATCGGTGCGGATCAGCTCGACGCGGCCAATCATCTCGTCGAGACGGCGGAAACCCATACCGGCCATGATTTCGCGCACTTCGTTGGCCACGAAGTAGAAAAAGTTGATCACATGCTGCGGATCGCCGGTAAACTTTTTGCGCAAGGCCACATCCTGCGTCGCCACCCCGGTCGGGCAGGTGCCCAGATGACACTTGCGCATCATCACGCACCCTTCCACCACCAACGGCGCGGTGGCAAAGCCAAACTCTTCTGCCCCCAGCAAGGCGGCGATCACCACATCCCGCCCGGTGCGAATCTGCCCGTCGGTCTGCAGACGCACCCGACCACGCAGATCATTCAACACCAGGGTCTGCTGGGTTTCAGCCAGACCCAATTCCCAAGGAATACCAGCATGTTTGATCGAGCTGAGCGGCGAGGCACCCGTTCCCCCATCGCCTCCCGAAATCAGGATCATGTCGGCATGTCCTTTGGCCACCCCGGCGGCCACGGTACCGACACCCACCTCAGCCACCAGTTTGACCGATACCCGTGCCTCCGGGTTGACATTTTTCAGGTCAAAAATCAGTTGCGCCAAATCTTCGATCGAATAAATATCGTGATGCGGCGGCGGGCTGATCAGGGTAACGCCCGGGGTGGTGTTACGGGTTTTGGCAATAATTTCATTGACCTTATGCCCCGGCAACTGCCCACCTTCGCCCGGCTTGGCTCCCTGGGCAATTTTGATCTGCATCTCTTCGGCGTTGACCAGATAGTGGCTGCTGACGCCAAAACGACCCGAGGCCACCTGTTTGATGGCGCTGCGGGCAAAATCACCGTTGGGACGCGGTTTAAAACGTTCTGGATCTTCGCCCCCTTCGCCGGTATTGGAACGACCACCCAGGCGATTCATGGCGATGGCCAGGGTTTCATGCGCCTCTTTGGAGATCGAACCAAAGGACATGGCCCCGGTGACAAACCGTTTGACCAGTTCGGAAGCCGGTTCCACATCATCCAGTGGCAAGGGTACCGGCAGCCGTTTCAGGCGGAAAAGTCCGCGCAAGGTGCAAAGAGCCTTGGATTGCTCGTTGATGGTGCAGGAAAACTCTTTAAACAACTGAAAGTTGTTTTCCCGAGTCGCCCGCTGCAACAAGGAGATGGTTTCCGGGGTCCACATGTGCCGTTCACCGCCTTTGCGGAAACGATACTCGCCGCCCACATCCAACCCCTGCTCAAAGGCCAACAGACCGCCATAGGCCCGTTGATGACGGCGCAACCCCTCCTGGGCAATCATCTCCAGATCGATCCCTTCGATGCGGGAGACGGTGCCGGTAAAGTAGCGTTCCACCACCTGGCGATTGAGACCAACGGCCTCAAAAATTTGCGCCCCGCAATAGCTGCGCAGGGTGGAAATGCCCATTTTGGAAAAGACTTTGAGCATCCCTTTGTTGATCGCTTTGATATAGCGATAGACCGCTTGCGATTCGCTGTGGTTGGGCAACAGGCGGCGTTCCACCAGATCATGCAGCAACTCAAAGGCCATGTACGGATTGATCGCCCCGGCCCCATAGCCCACCAACAAGGCAAAATGGTTGACCTCGCGCGCCTCACCGGTCTCCATGATGATGCTGGCCTGGTTGCGGGAACCAGAACGAATCATGTGGTGATGCACCCCGGAGGTGGCCAGCAGGGCCGGAATCGGCACCATCTCGGCAGAAACGCCCCGGTCGCTGAGAATAATGATGCCATACCCCTGCGCCAGCGAGACGGAAACTTCGTTGCATAAACGGACCATGGCCTGTTTCAACCCTTCCGGGCCGTCGCTGACCGGATAGAGGGTAGACAAGGTGGCCGCCCGCAACGGATCCACCGTGACGGCACGAATTTTTTCCAGATCGGCATTGGTCAAAATCGGCTGCGGCAGACCGATCCGGCGCACATGATCCGAGGTTTCCGCCAACAGGTTGCCGGTTGGCCCCAGTTGGGTGAAGAGGCTCATCACCAACTCTTCGCGAATCGGATCGATGGGCGGGTTGGTGACCTGCGCAAACAACTGTTTGAAATAATTGAACAACAATACGGGACGATCAGACAGAATGGCCAGGGCAGCGTCGTTGCCCATGGAACCGATCGGCTCTTCACCCCCTTCGACCATGGGACCGAGAATCATGTGTACATCTTCTTCCGTATAGCCGAAAACATGGCTACGGGTGGACAACGCTTCGCTTTCCACGGCGGAGGCGGTACCGGCGGGCAGGCGATCGATGGGGATCAGGTTTTCTTCCACCCACTGCCGATAGGGCTTGCGGGCGACAATTTCGGCTTTGATCTCGGTATCATCGATAATCCGCCCCTCCTTGAGGTCGATGACAAACATGCGCCCGGGCTGCAGGCGACCATGATGCACCTCCTCTTCGGGCGAGACCGGAATGGTCCCGGCTTCCGAAGCCAGAATACACAGCCCCTTTTTGGTAATCAAATAACGGGCCGGGCGCAAACCATTGCGATCCAGGGTGGCCCCGATATAGCGACCATCGGTAAAGGCAACCGCTGCCGGTCCATCCCAGGGTTCCATGATTGAACCATGGTACTGATAAAAGGCTTTGCGATCCGGATCCATCTGCTGATGATTTTCCCAGGCTTCGGGAATCATCATCATCATGGCGTGCGGCAGGGAACGGCCTGACAGGACCAAAAATTCCAGCGCCCGGTCAAACGATGCCGAATCGGAAATACCCTCCGGCACGATGGGAAAAAGTCTTTTGATCCCCTCACCGAACAGGGGGGAGTCCAACACCGACTCGCGGGCGTGCATCCAGTTGATGTTGCCGCGCAAGGTGTTGATCTCACCGTTGTGGCAGATCATGCGGAACGGGTGGGCCAGATCCCAGGTAGGAAAGGTGTTGGTCGAATAGCGTTGATGGACCATGGCAAAGGCGGAAACCATGGCCGGTTCGCTCAAATCGGGATAGTAGGCCGACACCTGATCGGCGAGAAACATCCCCTTGTACAACAGGGTGCGCGCAGACATGCTGGCGATATGGAAGGATTTGGTTTCATCCTTGCTGTAACCCAGCAGCGCATTTTCGATCCGGCGGCGAATCACGAACAGCTTGCGCTCAAACCACAGTGCATCGGGATTGTCCGGGGTCAGTCCCTGGCCGACAAAAACCTGAAAAACGGCGGGTTCCGAGGCTTTGGCAATATAGCCGATCTGAGCATCGGGGCTGATCGGCACCTGTCGCCAACCCAACAACTGTTGGCCTTCTTCGGAAACAACCTGTTCGACATGCCGGCGGTAGGTCTCTTGCAGAAAGGCATTTTTGGGCAGAAAGAGCATCCCGACGCCATATTGACCTTCCGGCGGCAGGGTGATTTTCAATCGTTTGCAGGCTGCACGCAAAAACGCATCCGGTAATTGCATCAGAATGCCAGCCCCGTCACCGGTCAAAGGATCTGCTCCTGTCGCACCGCGATGGGTCAGATTGACCAGGACATCCAAGGCCATCCGAATGATTTCATGGGATTTTTTACCGCTGATATTGGCTACGAAGCCGATACCGCAAGCATCGTGTTCCTGGGCAGGATCATACATGCCCTGTTTGTCTGGCAGGCCGATTTGCATCATTAATGTTCCCAATATCTCTCAATGAAAAGGCAAAAACGCCTCGAGTATCCCCCAACTGCGCACCCGGTGTCAACGACTGGCAATTTTGCCGAGGCAATTGCAGGGCGGGCATCTTGATGCTGTTCAGCCAAGGGGTGTGTGCATCACGCCAGAGAACGCAACATCTGCAGCAACTGCTGCATATCGGGGGGAGGATCGGCGGTAAATTGCAGACGTTGACCGCTGTGCGGATGGGTGAAGCCGAGCATGGCGGCATGCAGCGCCTGACGGGCAAAGCCGCCGACCACCTGCCTGGCCGCTTCGGGCCATCGCTGTGGCGGGGTAAAGGGGCGACTGTACAGGGGATCACCCAACAGAGGAAATCCCCGGTGCGCCAGATGGACACGAATTTGATGGGTGCGACCGGTTTCCAGTCGACAGGCCAGCAGGGAGCAGCCAGCCCATGTCTCCAACCGCTGAAAATGGGTGATGGCAGCGCGACCGCCGTTGACCACGGCCATCTTTTGCCGTTCCCTGGGATGGCGTCCGATGGGGGCTTCTATGCGACCGTTGACCTCCGGCACCCCCTTGACCAGCGCCAGATAGCGCCTGTCGCTGCTGTGAACGGCAAATTGCGACGATAAATGGTGGTGAGCCTGATCATTTTTTGCCACCACCAGCAGGCCGCTGGTCTCTTTATCCAGACGGTGGACAATGCCCGGTCGCGCCACACCGCCAATGCCAGACAGACCATCCCGACAGTGATACAACAAAGCATTGACCAACGTACCCCGCCACCCCTCTGGACCTGCGCCCGGATGCACCGTCATCCCTGCCGCTTTGTTGACCACCAGCAGATGCTTGTCTTCGTAGACAATCGACAGGGGTATATTTTCAGCCTCGACCTGCAGGGGAACCGGCAAGGGAATGGTCAGCTCAAACCACTGCCCTGCTTTGACTTTTTCATTATCGGAGCGCAGAGGCTGCCAGGCGCTCTCCTCCGGTTGTGCCGCTGCCGCCTGCTGCATCACCGCTTGGGCGCTTAACAGGCGCTGAATTTGACTGCGGCTGAGATGGGGGGCACAACGGGCCAACGCCTTGTCGACCCGCTCCCCGGAGAGCGTTTCGGGTATGCACAGACGAAAGCGACTCCCTTCCTCTTCGTCTGCCTCAATCTCCTCTTCAAGCACGCCGCGCAAAACCCAAATAATTGATGTTGGGATCGTTGCTCAATTGAAAAGAGTTGCTAAACGGTTGATAGGACATGCCGCGAATGTCATGCAACTGCAAGCCGACGCGGCGCATTGCTTGATCCAACTCGGAAGGACGAATAAATTTGCCGTAGGTATGGGTTCCTTTCGGCAACCAGCGCAGTATATATTCCGCCCCGACGATGGCCGCCACCCACGACTGCACGGTACGATTGAGGGTGGCAAAGAAAAACCATCCGTCCGGCTTGAGCAGACGGGAACAACTGGCAACAAAATCATCTACATTCGGCACATGTTCCAATACCTCCATGGCCAAGACCACATCGAATCCTGCCGGATCGGCCAGGGCCAGATCTTCTGCCGCCTGCACCCGATAATCGACCGATGAACAACTCTGCTGCTGGTGGGCTTTGGCAGTGCCGATAATCCGTTCCGAACGGTCGATGGCAACCACCGTTGCCCCCTGCTGTTCCATCGCCTCAGACAAAATGCCACCACCACAACCGATATCCAACAACCGCAAGCCGGACAAGGAACCATATTCCGAACCGGTCAACTGCTGGCAGATATAACCGACCCGCAACGGATTGATCTGGTGCAGGAGTTTAAACTTGCCCTCCGGCTCCCACCATTCGTGGGCCATACGTTCAAATTTGGCTATCTCTTCCGCGTCTACCGTTTCCATCGCTCTCCTCCTGCTAACCAGCATCCGTCACCAAGGGGAGCCTACACCACTACCTTGCATAGGCCCGCTTCTTGCTTGTATAACTGCCAGGCAGCGACAGATCTCCGTTACTGCCGGGATAAGGGACTGTTACTCTACCACACTATTCTCCAGGTAGCCATGCAGTCCTGCGTTGTCGTAAAAAGGAATGTCAGGAAGGGAGGTTGTCGAGTGCTATGGTTCGGCGCGATCTGTTGAAAGCCCTGTTGTATACCGCCAGCGGACTGATTTTGCCGGTGCCGATGGTGGAAGCCCGCTCCCTGACCCGGATCAGCCATCTGCGTTTATGGAACAGCACAGAGCAGACCCGTCTGGTCTTTGATCTGGATAACTCCCTGCGCTTTTCATTGAAACAACTGAACAATCCAGACCGAATCGTGCTGGAACTGCGTCAGGTGGAGTGGGCGATGGATCCGGCCCTGCTGCATATCGATGATCCGGTGGTCGGCGAGCTGCACATGACCCGCCTGGCACCAGGACAGGTGCAACTGGAATGCTTGTTGAAACGGCCCATGGTGGCCAACGCCTATCTGCTCCATTCGGCGCAAGGCAAGCATCCCCGCCTGGTGGTCGAACTGCAACCCAAAGAAAATTTTGATGATGATACTGATCCGGCCCGGGCCAGCCTGGTGGCACAAACCCGTGGTCGAGAACCGGTGATCGTCATTGATCCGGGACACGGCGGCGAGGATCCCGGTGCCATCGGTCATGCTGGCACCTACGAAAAACATGTCACCCTGGAAGTGGGGCGCAAACTGGTGCGCGCCCTGGGCAGTGCGGGCTTCAAGGCCCATCTGACCCGCAGCGACGATTATTTTGTCGGGTTACGGAAACGTGTTTCCATCGCTCGCAAGCATGGTGCTGATTTGTTTGTCAGTTTGCATGCGGATGCGTTTCGGATACAGTCGGCACGCGGTGCTTCTGTCTACTGTCTTTCCGATCGGGGCAAGCCCGAACCGGATCGGGCTCTGCGCTCTCTGGTGGAAAAAGAGAACAGCGCCGACTTGATCGGCGGCGTCGATCTGGGTCAGGTGGCCGATCCAGAACTGCGCGACATTCTCATGGATCTCTCGCAACGCGATGCCCGCAACCGGGCTCTGGCTTACGGCACCAGCCTGCTCAACTCTTTGAAAAAAGTCCCCTCGCTGCGCATCCATTTTCGTGGTGTCAAACAGGCCGGCTTTGCGGTTTTGAAAGCGCCGGACATACCGTCCGTTCTGGTGGAAATGGCCTTTTTATCCAATCGGGATGAAGAGCTGCAGTTGCGCCGTACCGAGCATCAAGAGGCCCTGGTCCGTGCCTTGACCCACGGCACGCAATCGTTTTTCCGCTCTGCCTCTCTGGCCTGATCACCCCTCCCCCCCCCTGGCCGCAATCCGGTTGAACAACTCCACCAACCGGTTACAGTAGCCTGTCTCATTATCATACCAAGCCAATATTTTGACATGCGTCTGATCGATCACCCGGGTAGAAAGGGCATCAATCACCGCCGAACGGGGATCATTGCTGTAGTCGATGGAGACCAGCGGTCTGCTCTCAAAGCCCAAAATGCCAGACAACGTCCCCTCTGCCGCCTGTTGCAACAACCCGTTGACCTCCTGCTCTGTCGTGGCGCGGGCCACCTCAAAGGTCATGTCGGTCAACGAGGCGTGCAGGAGCGGCACCCGCACTGCCATACCATCGATTTTGCCCGCCAACTGCGGAAAGATGTGGCCAATGGCGCGGGCGGCACTGGTGGTGGTCGGAATCATCGACAGGGATGCCGCCCGCCCTCGCCGCCAGTCGCTGCGGTAACTGTCGACCACGCTTTGTGAATTATTGGCACAGTGAATGGTGGTCATCGAACCGCGCACGATACCCAACCCCTCAAGAATCACCTTGACCACCGGGGCCAGCGAATTGGTGGTACAGGAGGCGGCAGTGACGATGCGATGACGCTGTGGATCATACGCCTGTTCATTGACCCCCATCACCACATTCAATACCGCCGGATCAAGAATCGGTGTAGAGACCACGACCGTGCGCACCCCGTGCGCCAGAGAGGGTTGCAGCCGTTCAACATGCTTGTGTTGACCCGTTGCATCCAGCAACAGTTCGACCCCCTGCTCTGCCCACGGGATCCGTGCCTGCTCCGGCACCTGGCTCAAAACAATCCGTTGCCCGTCGATCTGCAACGCCCCCGGCTGGCTCTCCACCGGCACAGACCAGCGTCCATGGGTGGAATCCTGTTGCAACAGATGGGCAGCGCAGGCGGCATCTCCTGATAAATCATTGACATGCACAACCTGCCAACCGGATGCTTTCTGCCAGGCCGTGCGCATGAACTGCCGACCTATCCGGCCAAAGCCATTGATGCCAACCCGTACCGTCATCCAGACCACTCCTCTTACCCGCATCCAACCACAGGCGAACCCCTCTCCCGCCCACAATCGGTCTGCAGTGTACCCCTACTCCTCATGGCAAGCAAAGTGTTACGCTGGCCGCCTGCAGCTGTCGGGAGAACACGGAAACTTGGTTGTAGACAGGGCAAAGGCAATCTGTTATGCTGATAGGATTATCTGCGCTTGGGTCAGGGCAGAAATACCAAAAAAATCTCTCACAAAGAGGTCAATGAAAAACACATGGCACTTCCTGCAATCCGAAAACCCGTCGTCCTGACGACACGGCAAACCATCAATGATGCCTTCGAAGCCATCATGCGCCATAACTTTGACGACATGCAACAATGGATTCCTGTTGCCTTCAGCCGTGAAGATATCGAAGGCGTACATCAGGTCCGTGTCTCCCTGCGCCGCTTGCGCTCGGCCATCTCCGTCTTCCGCAGAGCCATCCCCCGCACCATCACCGATCCCTGGAACGAGGAGATGCGTTGGGTCGCCAGCGAATTTGGCCCCACCCGTGACCTGGACGTGCTGATCTCCGAAGGGCTGGAGAGCGTTGCTGGTAAAATTCCGTTGCCGGAGGGTGAACAAAAATTGCTCTCCGTCGCCAGACAGCATCAGGATGCCGCCTATGCCCGCATCCGCCAGTTGATCGAAAGCGAGCGCTACAAGACCTTTGTCACCAATTTTGACCAATGGATTACCGTGCGCGGTTGGTTCCAGGTGGATATGCCGGCTGAAACCCGTGCTTATATGGTCAACGAAATCGCCTTTTACGCCAAAAAAGTGTTGAGCAAGCGGCTCAAGGTGGTTCTCAACGCCGGAACCACGCTGGATGCCCTCTCCGACCCGGAGTTGCATCAACTGCGCATCGAGTGCAAAAAACTGCGCTATGCCACAGAGTTTTTTTCGGCTTTGTTCGACAACAAAGCGATGAGCGAATTTACCGGGCAACTCAAAGAGGTACAGGGTCTGTTGGGCATTCTCAACGATGTGGCGGTGATGCCCACCCTGGTCAACCAGCTGCTGCAAGGCAGTTCGGACCTGGAAATGCACAGCTATGCCGGGGCCTTGATTGGTTGGCGCAGCTATCAGGGTGCCGACATTCGCAAACAACTGGTCACCCCCTGGAAAAATTTTTCCCGCACTTTTGCCCCCTGGGAAAAACGCTGACCCCTCTCCGCCGGCAGCGCCGCTTCCAGAAACCGGATTCCGCCCCGTTGCGGAGTCCGGTTTTCTTTTTTTTCAGGCCAGAAAACTATTCCGTGCCCTGCAGCCACTCTGGAAGCAACTGATAGAGATCCCCCTGCAGTGACCAGTCGGCAATTTGCATCAACGGAGCCAGCGGATCGCTATTGATGGCGACAATGGTTTTGGCCTGTTTAATCCCGGCCAGGTGGGGTATGGAACCGGAAATACCGATACCGATATAGAGATCCGGGGCGATGACCTGTCCGGTTTGCCCGATCTGGGCCGTACTCGGCTGCAACCCGGCATCCACCGCCGCCCGCGAGGCCCCGACCGCTGCCGACAGCCGTTCGGCCAGCGTTTCGATCAAGGCAAAACTGCCCCCGGCTATCAATCCTCCGCCACCGGCGACCACACGCCGGGCGGTGGCCAGCTCGGGACGATCGTTGTTTTGCAGCGGCGTTCGTTGCAACAGAGTGGCACCCCCCGGCCACGGCGGGCAGGTAAAACGGTGCAACGGCGGCGCGGGCGCGGCCTCCCGGGGCTGCGCGGCAAAGGCAAACGGTTGCAGAGTCAAACAGACCGGCAGCCCGCTCACCTGGACGGTGGCCAGCATATGTCCGCTCAGGCGCGGCAACACAAAGGTATCGGCAGAACAGATGCGCTGCACGCCGGTCAACATCGGGCGGGCCAACAGCGCCGCCACACGCGGCAACAGCGTCACCCCCAACGGCGAATCGGCCATCGCGAGATAAGAAAAAGGCTCCACCTGCCCGACCAGCCAGGCAGCGACCGCCTCCGGGCAGACGCCCTCCGCACCTGCAGACGATAAAGACCAGTGGGCGACCACCGGCTGCCAATGGGGCAGCACCTGCCCGGCAACCTCGCCCAACCACAACACCGTCACCTCACCCAAGGGAGCCATAGCTGCCACCAGTCGATCCAGGCGGCTGTCTCCCTCCTGGCGCAACCCTTCCGCTTCTGCCAACAACAGCACGGCCACGCTCACATCTCCCCGGCGGATCGCCCGGCAGAGTGCGGCGGCAACACCCCCTGCTGCTGCAGAGCGTGCAACAACTGCTTCAGCGTGGCAACCCGCTGCCCAGCAGGGCGGGCTTCGGGCAACTGCCAACCGAGCAGGCGCAGCGACCCTTCCTCGGCCAGATGCCACGCTGCAGGCGACAGACGCTGCAACGGTTTGCGCCGGGCTTTGAGCAGGTTGGGCAAGCTGGCATAGCGTACGCCGCCACTCTCGGCAATTCCGTTCAAACGCCAATCCACCGTCACCACCGCCGGTAACGGCAGCGACCAACGTTCGTGAAACCCCTCCCACTCCCGCTCGACCAGCGCCGTCTGCCCGTGCAGCGCCAGGCCGCTGACGTGGGTCATCTGCCCCCAGCCCAGCAGTGCCGCAGCCATCGGCCCGGTTTGGTTGTGGTTATGGTCAATGGTCTGGCGGCCACAAAGCAGCAGATCCACTTGCCAATGGCGGGCCACCGCCGCCAAGCCCCTGGCCACCGCCAGCGGTGACCACTCCTCTTCGCTCTGCAGCAAGCACGCCTGATCCGCCCCCATAGCCAAGGCGGTCCGCAAATGGTTTTCCCAGGCAGCGGGTCCGACGCTGACCACCCCGATCTGCTCCACCGCGCCAGCCTCGCGCAAGCGCAACGCCGCCTCCAGGGCCAGTTCATCAAACGGATTGATCTGTGTCGCTTCCGCTGGCGCGGCCTCTTCCCCTGTGGCGGTCAAAGGGATCGGCTGGGTCGGATCGCGGACCGGCTTCAAGGCAACCAAAATTTTCACTTTTTGGCCAGTTCCTCGATAATCGCAAAGAGGCGGTCATAATCCACCCCATCTGCTCCTCCTTTGGCATGCTTGCTGGGCAAGAGCAGATAGCTGCCATTGACCACCAGCGTCGGGGTAAAAGAGACCTTATAAGCCGTTTGCAACGATTTGGCCTGTGACAGTTTGGCAGAGACACCAAAGGCGTTGAGCTGGGCCTGAAACGCCTTGCCATCCAACCCCAGCCCTTCGGCCATGAAGATCAACTCTTCGGCATTTTCAATATCGCCGGTGTGGTTGAAATGGGCATTAAAAATTGCCTGTTTCATCGCCTCGCCCTTGCCGAGAAATTCGGCAGCAAAAAAGGCACGTACCGGCATATCGGTCTGTTTGCCCCAATAGACTGGAATAGAGCGAAAAGTATATTTTGACTTGTTTTTTTCTGCCCACTCTGCTGTATGCGGGGCCAGCGACGCACAGTGCGGACATTTAAAATTGAAAACTTCCACCACCTCCGGTTTATCCCCGGAACGGGGCACCGCCGGAGAAATCTGCTCATAATGGATCCCCGCCTGCAACGGTTCGCCTGCCCCGGCCAGCCAGGACAGCAGCAAACTGATCCCCAATCCGAAAGCAAAAACAGTACGCCGCATGAATCACCCTTCCACAATTTCAAAAGAGGTATGAATGTGAGCCGTTTTTCCCAGCATGGCCGAGGCGGAGCAGTAGGTCTGTTCGGACAGGCGAATGGCCCTTTCCACAGCATTGGCAGGTAAAGCCTTGCCTGTGACCACAAAATGCAGGAAAATCTCCAGAAATACTTTGGGATCGCTTTCGGCGCGCACCCCTTTGAGCGTCGCCACACAATCGGTCACCGCGTGCCGTCCCTTGCGCAGAATGGTCACCACATCGATGGAAGCACAGCCACCCATGCCGATCAGCAAGAGTTCCATAGGGCGCACCCCCATGTCACGTCCGCCGACGCTTGGCGCGGCATCCATGACCAGGGAGTGTCCTGAACCGGATTCTCCCACCATCTGCATGCCTTCGATCAATTTTACCCGTGCGGTCAGTTCCGCCATAGCTGTCTCCTTACCTGTCCACTGTCGCCCGCCTGCTTCGGGCCGGGAAAAAAAGGTTGCAAACACGAGTCAAGCAGGTTCACTCTGTGGTAACATGTCACGTCGCCATGGTCAAATGAATCGGGGCTAAAGGTCAAGTACTGATCAACAGGGGAACCATTTCTGATGAAAAAAGAGTCCGGCACCATTCCATCTCTCAATTCGGAACATAAACAGATTGCCCTGCTGGAAACGTTGCTGCGCGAACGCAGCGGCGAACGGCATGTGGTGATTTTGCAGGATTTTCCTGACCCGGATGCCCTCTCCTGCGGCTTTGCCTATCGCTGCATCGCCGCCGCCTGGGGCATCGAAGCCGATATTTTGTACGGGGGGCGAATCAGCCATCAAGAGAATATCGCCATGGTCAATCTGCTCAATATTCCGGCGTCGCAGTACGATGAACACGAATTTCCGAAAGGTTATTATCAGGGCAGCGTCTTTGTCGACGGACAAGGGACCACCTCTTCGCTGGTGGAACGGTTATGCAAGGCAGAAATTCCGGTTCTTGCCGTGGTCGATCACCATGCGCCGCAAGATAAACTTAAACCCATTTTTGCCGATTTGCGCCCGTCGGTGGGGGCATGTGCCTCCATTTTTGTCGATTATCTGCAAGGGGGCCTGTTGCCCCTGGTTTCAAAACCGGAACATCGTTATCTGGCCACCGCCCTGATGCACGGCATCATCTCGGAGACCGGGGCCCTGATCGAAGCGCAACCGCCCGATTTTACTGCTGCCGCCTATTTGCAACCTTTCTGTGACCGTGATGTGTTGAACGAAATCCTCCATCAACAACGCAGTCAAAAGGTGATGGAGGTGATTCGTCTGGCCCTGGAAAACCGGGTGATTCGTTCCGGATTTTGCATCACCGGGGTGGGCTATTTGCGGGCGGCGGATCGGGACGCCCTGCCGCAGGCCGCCGACTTTCTGCTCACCGAAGAGACGGTGCATACGGTGATTGTTTTCGGCATCGTGCAGGGCGACAAAGAGGAGATTCACGGCTCTTTGCGCACCACCCGGCTGTCGTTGTCGCCGGATCAGTTTCTCAAAGATGCCCTGGGCCGCACGGAGGGGGGATCCCATTATGGCGGGGGCAAGGCCCGGGCGGGTGGTTTTGAAATTCCTTTGGGCTTTCTCGCCGGGCAGGATGATCCGGAGTTGGCCAAGCTGAAATGGGAAACGTTTAACGCCAAAATTCAGAAAAAATTTCTCACCAAAATTGGCGCGGAAGATCAATAGTGGTGTCTGTGCTGCGCAAACCCGCCTGGCTGAAAGTCAGCGACGCCCGCAGCGCCGAATATCTGGCCGTGGACCGCCTGTTGCGGCAGCAACAGCTCAGCACGGTCTGCTCTTCGGCCTTGTGCCCCAACCGGGGCGGCTGCTGGCGGGACGGCACGGCAGCGTTCATGATTCTTGGCAACCTTTGCACCCGCAACTGTGCCTTTTGTGCCGTACCGAGCGGCAAACCGGCCCCGGTTGATCACGAGGAACCGGCCCGTCTGGTCGCCGCCATCGCCCAACTGGCGTTACGCCATGTGGTGATCACCTCGGTGGATCGCGATGATCTGGCCGATGGCGGTACCGGCCATTTTGTCGCCTGCGTCCAGGCCATCCGCGCTGCCTCTCTGCCACACACCCCGAGCATTGAGCTGCTGACCCCCGATTTTCGCGGCAAGGAGGGAGCCCTGGCCACCCTGCTCGCCTGCCGCCCGGAGGTCTTCAACCACAACATGGAGACCGTCGCCCGCCTCTACCCACAGGTGCGACCAGCCGCCCGTTACGCCTATTCGCTGCAGGTACTGGCCCAGGCCGCCGCCTCTGGTCTGCGCTGCAAATCAGGCATCATGCTCGGACTCGGGGAAAGCGACGATGAGGTCGCAACCCTGTTGCAGGATCTGCGCAGCGCCGGGGTCACCTTGTTGACCATCGGTCAATATCTGCAACCCACCCGCGCGCAACACCCGGTGGTCCGCTACCTCCCCCCGGAAGCCTTCCAAACCTGGCGAAGCCATGCTCTTTCCCTGGGCTTTCAAGCCGTCGAAAGCCACCCCCTGGCCCGCTCCTCCTTCCACGCCCGCCAACTGCTCACCGACGCCCACCCCTGAGCCCCAAAAAAAAATTCACCCCACCACACTGCAACTCCTTGACCCACCCCGCAACCTCCTGTATAAGTTCCGGCTCTGTTGCTGATCTAGTTGGGCTTATAGCTCAGGTGGTTAGAGCGCACGCCTGATAAGCGTGAGGTCGGTGGTTCGAGTCCACCTAGGCCCACCATTTTTAAGTTGCAAGATCGATGTCTTCAAAGGTCGCCCACTACGGCGGCCTTTTTTGTTGGGAATTCGACAATATTTTCAAGGGTTGCGGAGAAGCGTCTGTTTTCAACCCTACTCCGTAAGGTCGGCCAACGCATACCGCTGGCTCAAAAACGAATAATTTTTCTTCACCCTATCACCCCCCCCCCGAGGACTTCCCTTGATCCGATCCTACGGCCTACTAATACCAATCTATCTTTAGAAATCAATTAGTTAATCAATAAATCTCCTTTACCCGTTTCGATCCCTTCTCCTAATCGTTACCAAGCAGAAGGAGTATTTGGTTATGCGCTAACCAACAAAAAGAACTTGACAAATATTGTTAGATACATACAATCTAAAATAAAATGATTTTTATCACACAACTCAACAACCCATTCTTTCGCATAAACGCTTTTATATAATTTATTTTTATTTGCACTGGCTGTTGCAACATCAAAGCATTGCAGTCGTTCAATATTTTATCATCTTATACAATAGTTTAAGCGTGGAGGAATTATGCCAACCCAAAGAACGCACGAAAACCAGCATGGAAAATATATATCTTCTGCAATCGCAGAGATCTATCGACATGAGAACAACACAATTATCCTCGGGTTAACAGGAAGGACGGGAAGTGGTTGTAGCACTGTAGCGAAAATATTGCAAAATGTTTCTGAAGATATTTCATACGAAGAAAGCCCATCAGAAGATGATTTTAGAAAAATAAAAATAATCAATAAGTTTGCAAAAACAAACTGGAAACAATTCATATGCATACAAGTTAGATCAGTTCTTACAACATTTCTATTTGATGATATTTCAAAGACCAGAAAATTACTCTCTTCATGCATTGACAGGAAAGACCTTGCCAAACTGACAGAGATAGTAACTAATCATAGCAATACTTATAAGAATATTACAGATCAGTCAAACGGTCAAACAGAGTATTACACAAAAAAATTACCATTACACTGCGATGAGATAAAAGAAACTATTGGCGAGAGTGCATTTGTTCAATTATATCAAAAAATTGGTGAAAATATACGAAAATCCGGACTTCCATCAATAAACACCGAGAAAAACAATATGTTCTTTACACTTGCTGAACGAATCAATCAGATTATTCAAACAATAAAGAATGAACAACAATCAATGAATAAGCATGTTCATATAGTGATTGATGCAATACGCCACCCTTTAGAAGTTATATATTTTCGAGGTAAGTACCCATCATTCTTTCTTGTAGCGGTTTCTACAACTGACAAAGAACGCAAAGATCGATTAATCAAACAAAATTATTTAATGTCTGATATTGAATCAATTGATAATAAAGAATATTCAAAAACCCACAATCCTGACGAACCAAGTTTTTACTCTACCCAGGACATTCAAGGATGCCTCCAACGAGCTGACATATATATAAGAAACCCGAACGAAGAAACTAGTACAAAAAAATATAAAGAGTTAACAAAACAAATTATTAGGTATGTTACCCTTATCATGAGACCAGGAATTGTAACTCCTAGCCATATTGAACGCTGCATGCAAATTGCCTATTCAGCAAAGTATAATTCTGGATGTATATCAAGACAAGTTGGAGCTGTCATTACCGACAAGAACTATTCTATACGATCAATTGGGTGGAACGATGTACCTTTTGGACATGTACCGTGCAATCTTCGTAGTCGTGATGATTTAGTTAACGATGAGGATGGTGACGCTTATAGCTGTTTCGAAAAAGAGGATGAAAGATATAAAAAGGCATTTACAGATTTATACAATAAAAACAAAAGCAAATATGAAGAGATCAATAAACAAGGAAGAAATAACGCTTTTTGTTTCAAGGAAGCATATAATGAATACATAGGACAAAAGAATCAGGTTCATACAAGATCGTTACACGCCGAAGAAAACGCCTTTCTTCAAATAGCAAAATATGGTGTTTCCTCTATAGAAGGAGGAATATTATTTACAACTGCAAGCCCTTGTGAACTTTGCTCTAAGAAAGCTTACCAGCTTGGCATTTCTAAAATTTATTATATAGATCCATATCCAGGCATTTCTATAGATCATATTTTAAAAGGCGGCAAATACAACCCAAAATTAATTTTATTTTCAGGAGCAGTTGGACGTGCTTTTCACGAATTATACTCACCTGTTGTTCCATATAAGGATGAATTAAAGGCGTTACTCTATTAACATCGAATCCTCTTAGATTTATTTCACTACTGGGAATTCTAAGGGGAATTCCCGTAGGGTCGAGAACTGGCGCGCCAACCGTAGGAGAGAGGAATTCCCAGAGAGGAATTCCCAGGACACCCACCTGAAATCCCCTGTTGATCAGACCTCAAGCTATATACGCACCAAATAAATTGAAAATTGCCACAGGTGGCACGATCAGGAAAAATTAATCGGCTGTTGATAAATATTTATTCTCTTCTGAGATATGGAACAGCTGGTGGAAATTGGCGGAGAGGAAAATTTCTTTTATGTGTTGTTTGCTGTTGACAATATGAATTTCTTTGTTTTCTTTAAGCAATCTATCACGCAGTAACAACAGCATGCCCAAGGCGGAGGAATCGACATATTCAGCTTCAGACAGATCGACAATAATAATCTTCTCAACGGAATGGTTACTTATCGACAGGCAGGCGTCCCAAAATTTGCCGTGCATTTTAAAGTTGAAACGCCCTTTAACATGCACGGTGGCACCATGGTCACTCTGCGAAATATAGATGCTGTCATTCACCAGAATCATTTTTCTCGTCTCCGCCGGTGCATTCGTAAACCACATCAAACAAATCGTCGACATGATTCAACATGATCCAGCTTTTTGCCTTTTCGTTCATGCGACTGATGGCAATCTTTTGTCTGCCTTGCCCGACGGAAGCATGCATCATCAGCAACATGCCCAGTGCGGATATATCGTTGACATCTGCCATCGACAGATCAACCACATACCGCAACGCTGCCCCTGTATCACTGCCTGAGGTGGCGTAGGCTGCCTCAAACTGTTCTCTGAGTTGCGCGTCAAACAATCCATTGACCTTGATGCGCCGTTGATTATTCTCTTGTAAAACAGAAAGTGAAGTATCCATTTCCTCTCCTGTCATTCATTGACACCCATTCTGACAATAGTTCTGCCTGCCTCCAATCCTGCCTTGCGCAACCTGACAATCCACTTAAAACGGCACAACAAGAGATGATGCTGATTCTGACTATACCACCCAGCAGGCAAAATTTATACGGTGATAACTGACCATAGGCGTAGAGATGTCCATGATATTCTTGTGGCTTAAAATCGACAGCGGGCGACCATGCACCCGCGCACGGCGAGACGATTACCGAAGAGCGCTGGCCAATTCTGTGTTCTGCCTCGGATGGAATGAAACAATTGCCTCATTCGGGCAAGCCACATACAATGGCCAACCGACGGAGGTACGAATCATGTCAAAACAGGTCAGGAAGTATCACTCCCCCCGGAAGAAGACAGCCATGTTGAGGATGTCTTGCCCCCGGTTGCCTGGAAACGGTGAGTTTCGGATAATGACCCGAACGACCGACAAGCACAGGAGGAGTGAACATGGCTCGACCATCCAATTTGCCCCCCGAACAGCGCACGGAAATCGTATTGCCCTGTTGCGGAGAGAGGAACCGGTATCTATACTGGCCCGCTGATATGGTGTCAGCAGCAAGACGCTGACCCAATGGAAGGATGATTTTATCGCTGCTGGCACCGCTGGTTTGGCTGCTGGAAAACGCCAGGCGAGTGACAATGCAAAACGATTGGCTGATTTTGAATCGGCAGTGGCAGAGCGAGACAGGGTTAGCGGCGAGTTGACCATCGCCAATGTGATCCTAAAAAAAATGGTGCCGTCCTCCCCTCGACGACAGTTTTCGCCAGGAGTTGACGGCCATGTGCCAATCCAACCCCATTGTTCGGCAAACAAAGGTGCTGGACAAAATGACCTGTG
>PDZV01000023.1 GCA_002753135.1 Magnetococcales bacterium WMHbinv6
GCATCAGCGTTGGTTCTTTGTTGTGTGAACGTCTGTCGGCAGGCGAGATCAAACCCGGCCTGATCACCCTCGGCTCGGTCGGCCTGACCCTGTTTGGTCTGGACCTGGCCTGGGCCGCACCCGGCACAGCTGCCGATCTGACCACCCCCCTGTCGATCAGCGCCCTGCTCACCCAGTTCGGCACCTGGCACATTCTGGCCGACCTGTTGTTGATCGGCACCAGCGGCGGTCTGTTCATCGTCCCCCTCTACACCCTGATCCAACAAAAAGCCCCCAGCGGCCGCCGCGCCCGCCTCATCGCCGCCAACAACATCTATAACGCCCTGTTCATGGTCCTCGGTGCCCTCAGCGCCACGGCGCTGTTAAGCCACGGCCTGACCATCCCACAACTGTTTGCCACGACGGCTGGGTTGAATGTGGTGGTGGCGGGGATGGTTTACAAAATTAGTCATTAGAAATTTAGTAATATATTGTTAAATTCTATGCGATACTCCTTGCCGCGATTCAGAGGAGCTGAATAGTTACCAGTTGGGTGGCTATCAGCCATGAGGGGGTGGAACTCAGCCTGTTGCCGGGACATGCTTACAGCTTGCCAGCAACAGGCCGTGGTCGGGAGAGACTCAGAATCGATAGCTCCAGCTCAGTTCCAGTTCGTTTTGATACATATGCAACGAACCGGTTTGGGTCGGTGTGTTCGGATTGGTGCCATTGATTCGTTTTTCGATGGCATGGGTAGCGGAAAGGTTGAGGCTGTTTTTTTCGTCCATTGTCCAGCTGAAACCGAAGGTGACATGATCGGTCACGGTGGCCGGGGCCAGAATATTGAATAAGGCTTGTTGACCCGGAATGACCTCGTTTGACTTGCTGTAGCCTGCCCGCATGGTCCACTCGGGTGTGGCACGCCACTGCACGCCCAACTTGTAGATGGTCATATCATTCCAGCCGAAACCAAGACCATTGTCCGTACCGAGAATAATGGATCCAGGAGCCATCGCCACCCCGTTATTGTTGCCGACCGCTTTGATCTCACTGAACAAAATCCGTTGCACATCGAAAGCAAAGCTCAAATCAGTCGTCGGTTTGATGGCAATACCCACTTGATAGAGAGGCGGAATATCAAAATGGCCCGATTCGGCAAACAATCCTTTGTATTTGTCAAACGGGGTCATGTACAAACGACTCTGGTAGGAGGCCCCAAAAGCAAACATCTCCGCAGGTGTCCAATACCAGCCTATTTTTGCCCCACCACCGTAGGAATAGTCATAGCCATTGTTGGTAACCGCATTGGGGGAAGCAGAATAGGGTTTGAACGGTTGCAATCCTTCCACCTGAATGCGTTGAAAAGCCAAAATCGGTGCAACCCCTAAGGTATGTTCTTGATTGATCTTTTTGGCATAGTTGAATCCGACGAACAACTGCGCCATATCGATCCCGGTTGGATCACTTGCGGTCGTCGAAGAATCGGCAGGATTGGCAAAATTGCGGAAAACTGCCAAACTGTAGTCGGTATTCATGCCACCATTGCCACCGATGCTGATGCCGATGCTGCTCTCATTATCGAGCATTTTATTCCATCCCAAGTGGGGAACCAGAAAAAAATCATCGTCTTTCTCATGGGTTCCCACTGGAATCGTCGGTGTCAAACCGCCACCCGACGGTTGGTTGGCAGTAAAGCCACGGGCCGGTAAAAACAGAGCAACGCCGGCATCCATCCGATTGCCCACATGCACCATCAAGGCGGGATTAAGGGCGGTATCCATTGAGCTTTGTGGCAAAGCAACACCAGCCCCCGCCAAGGACTTGTTGGCCGTACCATAACCGGTCGCAAAGTAACCATTGGTCGCCTGTGCAGAAACCGACAGCAGCAAGGAACAGAATAATGTCGAGGTATAAACAGTTAATTTAACATTAATTTTCATAGATTCTCCCGGATGATTTCTCATGACAGACACTGGAAAAAAGAAATAAGCATAAAGGGGATGAGTAGCAGAACCAGATAAATTTGTCTACAATCATCTTGCAATAAATGCGCGTTATTGACATAAGCCTGCTCTCGCGCGCAGCCGTCGACCGTTACTGAAACATGTACATATACAGAGGCCCCCTTTACCCGCAGGCAGCTACATGGCTACACGGTAGCTGTCGGGCATGCAGGATTGTTCATTTTGTTCAAAGCGTGACAAAGGGGATACTTGTTCTTCTTTTCTTTCAAACGGGGGAAACATCTTGTCGTCAGCAATTCATTCATGGCGTTTAAGCGTGGTTGTTCCCTGCTACAACGAAGAACACACCCTGGCACAATGTGTCCAACGTGTATTGGCCATCGCCCATGCGCAATTGGCAATCGAATTGATTATCGTCGATGATTGCTCAACAGATGGAAGCCTCTCTGTTGCTTATGATCTGCAAAAACGTTACGACAATATTGTGGTCTTGCACCATGCGCACAACCTGGGCAAGGGGGCCGCCTTGAAAAGCGGATTCCAGCGGGCGAGCGGCGATTTTGTCGCCATTCAGGACGCCGATCTGGAATATGACCCGCAAGATCTGCTCAGACTGGTGGAACCAATCAGGCAAGGGGTGGCCGATGTGGTTTTTGGCTCACGTTTTCT
Source organism: Magnetococcales bacterium WMHbinv6 (assembly GCA_002753135.1). Lineage (GTDB taxonomy): Bacteria > Pseudomonadota > Magnetococcia > Magnetococcales > Magnetaquicoccaceae > Magnetaquicoccus. The sequence continues at coordinate 2,613 of PDZV01000023.1, forward strand.
CAGTCACAGCCCGCACCGGGTTCTCTATTTTTGGCACTCCGTTGGCAATCGTTTTCTGACCTTGTTGTCCAACATGTTCACCGACCTGAACATGACCGATATGGAAACCTGTTATAAAGTGTTCCGTCGCGAGGTCATTGCACAAATTGATATTCAGGAAAAAAGATTTGGCGTGGAACCGGAACTGGTTGCCAAAGTGGCGCACATGCGCTTGCGCATCTACGAAATGGGTATTTCCTATCACGGGCGAACTTACCAGGAAGGCAAAAAAATCGGCATCAAGGATGGCTTTCGGGCTCTCTACTGCATTGTACGCTACAACGCCCATCACGCCCCCATCGCCTTACAGTTTCTGGTCTATCTGTTCATCGGTGGTACGGCTGCCGTGGCCAATCTGCTGCTTTTTCTTCTTTTTCTCTCCGCTGGTCTCTCGTTGGTCACCTCCGCGCTGCTTGCCTTTTTTCTGGCAGCAGGCGTCAATTATCTGCTTTCCATCCTGATTCTGTTTCGCCACAAGGCACGGTGGAACACTCTGCTCGAAGGGGGCCTCTACCTGTTATCCGTCAGTTTGATCTCGCTTTTTGATGCCGGCATGACGCAGTGGATGTTTGCCAGCGGTTTTTCAGCCACCCAGGCAAAATTGATTGCCATCCTCTCCAGCCTTATCCTCAATTTTTCTGCCAGACGTTACCTTGTCTTCCCGGAAGCGCCGCGCAAAGGCTGGTGAATCCTTGAAACCGCATCAAACCCTGCTGGCCATTCTGTTGCTCACGCTGTTGGCCCTGCTGTATGGACATACCTTCCTGCCTGGTCATGATTGGGGGGATGATTTTGCCCTCTATATCCATCATGCCAAAAATATGCTCTCTGGAATCCCCTATCACGATACCCACTATATCTACAATCCGGAAATGTCCAAAACGGGACCACCCGCTTATCCTCCCGGCTTTCCGGTGTTATTGATGCCGGTCTATGCCCTGTTCGGTTTTTCGTTGCCCGCACTGAAATGGTGGGTCACCTCCTTTTTGCTGTTGGCTCTTGGCACCCTATTCTGGACTTTTCAGTCACAACTTACTTTTAACTGCCGTCTGGCTTTGGTGGCCATTGTTGGCTGCAACGGACTGTTTCTGCAGGTGAAAGATGAAATCATTTCCGATTTGCCGTTTCTGTTTTTTGTTTTGTTAACCCTGGGATACCTGCACCGCCAAGCCTGCCCGGTCAACGGTTCAACCCTGCGTGTGGCGCTTGTGCAGGCACTGTTAATCTATGCCTGTTATGCCATTCGGATGGCCGGTATCGTCTTCATTCCAGCCCTGCTGTGGAAAGATTGGTTGCAGCATCGAACCATCTCCCCGCTTTCTTGGCTGACCCTCTTGTTCTTTGCTGCTCTGCTCCTGCTGCAGCAGCACACTTTTCCGGGGGGAGAAGGCTATCTCACCTCTTTGCTGCAGGATTTTCAGCTTGCCCAAATGCCAGAAAAACTGTTCCAGAATTTCAACTATTTTACCCTGATCTGGGGCAACGAAAAATGGCTGCGCGTTTTGCTTTTTCTGGGCACAGGTACTGCCATGCTCCTGGCTTTTCAGAGACGATGGCGGCAGCAGGTTTCCATTATCGAAACCTTTTTTATTGGTTATTTTTTGTTGATTCTGCTCTGGCCCTACACCGGGGTCCGTTTTGCCCTGCCACTGATACCGCTCTATCTCTTCTACGTCATTTTGTGGCTGCAATCGTTGCCCGTGATCCGCCTGTACCAGCGCACGGCCTCACCATTGACTCTTTTCTTGATGGTGGTCGCTGCACTCTATGGGCTGCAATTTTATCAATGGTCGAAAGATGGCTACTGGTCGCAGGATCGGGATGGCATTCATCAACCCTACGCCAAAGAGTTGTTCCATTTTATCCGCCAAAAGACAGCGCCGGATGCGGTCATCTTGTTTATCAAACCCAGAGTGCTGGCCCTCTTGACCGGACGCAAATCCGCCACCTTTTCTGCCCAACAACCGGAAAAACTGTGGCATTTTATCCAGCAGACGCATGCCAGCTATCTGATCGATGCCTTTCTGGAAGGTGGGCCAGCCACCCCAGGTTTGCAGGCGTTCATTCAACACCACGCGGCACGGTTGATGCCGGTCTTTGCCAGCGGACCAGTCGTCGTTTACCGCATCATCTCCCCAACATCGCCTGGTGCAAATTTCCCTGATCCGATTCCATGACCATGCGTATCTGGCTCTCTTGGGCATGGGCCATTTGTCGGGCCCGTTCGATTTGTGATCGGCTCATCAGCGGGAGCAAAGCATCCCGTGCCGATCTGGCCATGCCGCCCTGCCTGCCCCCCTGTTGCGCGCCCAACTCCAGCCACATGTAGGCCAACAGATAATCTTTTGGCACACCCTGACCAGTAAAATACATCATGCCCAGATAGACCTGGGCCAACAGCACTCCCTGATTGGCGGCTTGCAGATAGTATACAGCCGCTTTTTCTGGATTCATCGGCACCCCGTTGCCTTTTTCGTACAAGGTACCCAGTTTATATTGGGCCAGAGCAAATCCCTGGGCCGCCGCCTTTCGATACAGGACAACCGCTTTGCCGAGATCTGGCCGGATACCGTCCCCTTTCATATACTGCTCTGCCAATTGCAACTGTGCCTTGCCAAACCCCTGCTCGGCAGCGCTTGTCAACCACTTGAAGGCCAATTTCCGGTCAAGTGGCACATAAAGCCCCTCACGGTAGAAGCGTGCCAACTCAAATTGGGCTGCGGGCAACCCTTTTGTGGCCGCTTTTTCCAACAAACTTACACCCTTGCGCATATCCTGCCCAATATCTTCGCCCTTCACATAGGCTTGCCCCAGCACGTAACAGGCAAGGGGATCTTCCTGTTCGGCCACTTTCTGCCACCAGAAAAGACTTTGTTTGCCATTTTTGCCCACCCCGTCCCCTTGACCATAACGCAGGCCAACCGCCTTCCAAGCCGGTGCATAGCCCTGTTCCGCCGCTTTGAGCAACCAGCGGAAGGCCTCTGCCGCATCCAAGGCAACCCCTTTGCCCTCGGCATGGCGACTGCCCAGCCAATACTGCGCTTCCGCGCTGTTTCCTTCTGCAGCCAACCGATACCAACGCAAGATTTCCGCCTGCTCCGCCCCTCCTTGGCCAGAACTCTCCAGCATTTTGGCCAGCTGCAGTTGTGCCGGAGCCACTCCTTTTTCTGCCGCGCGGCGAAAACGGCGCACAGCCTCCTGCCGATCAACCGCCACCACCTCTCCTTGCTGGTACAACAAAGCCAGTTGATACTCTGCCGCTGCCGAACCCAAATGGGCGGCTTGCAACCACCATTGGTAGGCTTTCTCCCCCTCTTTGGCCACACCTTTGCCCTCGGCATGGCGCAATCCCAACTGAAAATGGGCCTCGGCGTCGCCCAGTTGTGCCGCAGCGTGCCACCAGCGCAGCGCTTCGCCATCGTTTTGTGGCAGATCTCTCCCTTGGGCATAACGATCTGCCAACTCCCGCATCGCTGGCAGATGCCGTTGCTCTGCCGCCTGCTGCAACCAGTACAGCGCTTCCGAACGTTTGATCTTTACTTCGCTACCACTGTCTGCCAACTGACTCAAAAGATACTGCGCTGCCGGATGACCTTGACGCGCTGCTTTGGCAAACCAGCCTGTTGCACTCTCAGCATCTTTCTGGAACATTTTGTTGTCCCGATAGAGCATTCCCAGCAAATAGTGCGCTTCGGCAACCTCCTGTTGCGCTGCCTGCAACCACCAGTGGTGTGCCTGCTGCCAATCCTGTTGAAGACGTTTTCCTTCGGCATAAAGTTTTCCCAACTGCAACTGGGCCAGCGAGTGCTGTTGCAAAGCGGCTTTGCGCAACCAATGCACCGCCTCCTGCGGATTGCTGACCACCCCCTGCCCTTGCTGATAGATGCTGCCAACTTCGTATTGTGCCTCTGCATCCTCCTGATTGGCGGCCAACAGCAACCAGTAGAGAGCTTCTGTCTCATTTTTTTTGCTGCCACGACCTTGCAAATACCACTGGCCAACCCGTTTCTGTGCCTGACTCTCCCCTTTTTCAGCCGCCCTGCGCAAAAGGGTAAGGGCCTCTTGATCACTCTGCACCACCCCTTTTCCCTCCTGATACAGCAGCGCCAAGGCAAAACTCGCGGCACGCCAATCCTGCTCTGCCGCCTGCCGATACCAATAGGCAGCCAGTCGATAATCTTGCGCCACCCCTTGACCCTGTTCATAGGCCTTGCCTGTCAAAAATGCGGCTTCAACGTTGCCATGTTCTGCGGCTTGCAACAAACGGTTGAATTTATCATTATCCTGCAGAGGCAGGTTGATCATCACGCTTTCATACCAATCGGTCAGCGTGTGGTAGAGAGACTTGGCCAAGCTGCTCCACCTGCTGGCTGATGAGGCAGTCACTCTCTCTGCCCAGGAGTGCGCCTCGACTGGTGCATGCCATACACCCAAGGCTGCCCGCGCTTCGGCATGGCCTTGATCTGCTGCTTTTTGCAACCAATACAAGGATTCCCGGTCGTTTTGTCGAACGGCATCACCGCTGGCATAGCGTTTGCCGAGCGCATATTGTGCCTCCGCATCGCCATAGACGGCACGTTCGTGTAATCCCTGCAACCAAAGCGTTTCCGGTTCACTGACAGCCAATTCAATAGCAATCAGAATGATCAGCAACAGAATCAAAAAAAGTGGTAGGAACCTGCGCATGGGCAATGATACACTCAAGGGGTGTCCAATAAACGATTTTCTGATGTTGAAAGAGAAGTAACCCTCTCTTTCGTTCACGCGCTGTTATCCATTTTTTGCACAGCAAGCAAAAGGAGGCCTTTCCGTTGCACTCCCATCATGCGACTGGTCGTCAGCAAAACGAAAGGTCAGCCACCTATCTGGTTACCGGTGGGGCAGGCTTTATTGGCAGCCATCTGGTCGATGCCTTGCTGGCTGCCGGGCATCGCGTGCTGGTCCTGGATGATCTCTCTGTCGGCAAACGAAGCAACGTCGATGCCAAGGCGCAACTGGTCGAAGGCAGCGTCTGCGATGAACCCCTGGTCAGAAAACTGCTCGCGCAAGTCGATGGCTGTTTTCATCTGGCGGCACTCTCTTCCACGGTTTTGTCGCATCAACAGTGGCTGTACGCGCATCGGGTCAATGTCACAGGAACAATCACTGTGTTGGAATGCGCCCGCGCCAGCAAAGAGAGAGCGGCCATTCCGGTGGTTTATACCTCATCGGCAGCGGTCTATGGCGATAATCCCGACTCTCCTTTGCCGGAACAAACCGAGTTGCGCCCCTTTTCCGCCTATGGGGCGGATAAATTGGGTAGCGAACTGCATGCCCGTGTTGCAGGCGTGGTCCATGGTGTGCCCACCTTGGGCCTGCGCTTGTTTAATGTCTTTGGTCCGAGACAAGATCCCACCTCTCCCTACTCCGGCGTCATCTCCCATTTTCTGCTGCGTGCGCAACGGGGAGAAGAACTGCTGATCCACGGCGATGGGCAACAAGTCAGAGATTTTATCCATGTTTCGGATGTGATCCGCTTTTTTCTTGTCGCCATCCAGCAGGTCTCCCCGGAGGGAAAAGTCTATAATGTCTGTTCAGGCCACGGCACAACCATCCTGGATTTGGCAAAACGGATTATTCGTTTGACCGGCAACCGATCCGCCATCCGCCATGACACTGCCCGTGTCGGAGATATTCGTCTTTCTGTCGGCGATCCCAGGCAGGCAGCGCAAGCGTTGGCAATCACCACAACCAAGACGCTCGAGGATGGACTGATCGGCATGATCGATACCTGATGAATTTTTCTGCAAAACAGTGCTTTGTTACAGCAACGTATCGGTAACAGGTTTACAATCTGCCGTGAGTACATGCGGATGGCAGGAGATGTTTGACATCATAAATAACGGCACCGTCGACACCATACTGAATAATTTTTTCCGCACCCATCGCCACAAATTGCGCATGGGCCACAGCCAAAACAATGGCATGGTAATAGTTTTCCACAGGTTTTTCGATCAACGGCAAACCCATTGCCTCGCCCTGTTCACAATCAAGCAATGGATCATAAACCGACACCTGCAGGCCATATTGAATCAATTCCTGCACCATCGGAATCACCTGGGAATTTCTCACATCGGGACAATTTTCCTTGAAGGTAATGCCTAGCACCAGTACAGGGGCATCAACCAGAGAGATTTTGTGGCGGTTCATGATTTGCACCACCTGTTGGGCAACATATCGCCCCATCGCATCGTTAATGCGTCTTCCAGCCAGAATAATTTCCGGAAAAAAACCCACCTCCTGCGCTTTGTGAGCCAAATAGTAGGGATCCACGGCGATACAGTGTCCACCGACCAGACCGGGATAAAACTTGATAAAGTTCCACTTGCTCCCTGCTGCCGCCAGCACTTCATGGGTATCGATCCCCAGGCGATGGAAAAGCATGGACAATTCATTGACCAAAGCAATGTTAATATCTCTTTGGATATTTTCTATAATTTTTGCCGCTTCCGCCACCCGAATCGATGATACCGGGCAGGTACCCGCCTGGATGATCTCTTGGTACAAGGCATCGACAAAAGCCGCCGCCTCCACCGTCGATCCTGAAGTGATTTTGACAATATCCCCCAATCGATGTTGTTTGTCGCCGGCATTGATCCGTTCGGGACTGTAGCCTACCGTGAACTCCTGGTTATATTTCAAGCCCGACCATTGTTCCAGCAAGGGAACACAAAACTCTTCCGTTGCACCGGGATAGACGGTCGATTCAAAAATTACGACTCCCCCTGATCGCAAAGCACGAGCAACCGTGATGGTCGCCTTTTGTAACGGTTGCAGATCAGGACGCTTATAAATATCAACAGGGGTGGGAACAGTGACAATAAATACCTGGCAGCCATCCAGGGATGTTTCCTGGCAGGAGAGGTGCAGATTGCAACTGGCGCTCAACGCTTCCTCAAACAGGCTTCCTGTGCGGTCAACCCCCTGAAGCAAGGCATTGACTCGATCCTGATCGATATCAAAGCCGATGGTTGGCATCCTTTTGCCAAAGGCAACCGCCAAAGGAAGACCAACATAGCCAAGACCGATAATGGCGAGTCGGGTCTCGTTTAACCGCTCACGGGTTGGAAAGGTCTGCGCCATCTTGCCCATTCTCCTGTTCAGTCACACTGCTGCGGTTGTTCTTTCTGACCTGGTTTTTTGGCGATGATCGGCCATTAAGCCACACGAATCAACTGGCGTTCCACAGCCAAATACCAGATTGCCAAACTCAAGGCGATATTGATGGCCAACAACTGCAACATGCCACCCAGACCAAACAATCCGATCGTCATCGATGTCAATAAAGACATGGCCAGAACACCGTAAGATTGCCCGGTTACCGAATCAACCAGATAACGAATCCGCCAGCAACGCCAAAAGCTGAGACCTTGCAATCCCAACAACGGCAACAAGGTTTGCAGACCGGATTCCACCCAAATAAACAAATAGATATTATGTGGCCTTGGACTTTCACGTGCCCAGATATTGCTGAAAGTGGTTGGCAGTTGACGCAAATATTCAATACTCCCCAAACCATAACCCAGCGGATTGGCCATGGCCAAATCAAAATAGGCTTCCCAAATGCCGGATCGGGAATCGTTTCGTTCATTCAATTCAATGGTTGTACGATCTCTGTTTTCACTCAAGGCAATTTCAAACAGTTCATCTGGGGCAAAAAATTGCAAAACAAGCACAACCGATAAAAAAGAAAACAACGTTCGCATAAATTTGCGCTGCAACCCCGTCAACAACAATACGCCTGCTGCGGCACCTGCCCAGGTGGTACGTGAAAAAGAGAGAAACAGCCCCAAAACAAGCAGAACAGTCTGACTGATGGCCACCCCATAACCAAACCGGTTTTTGTTCCACTGCGACGAGGACATGATTTGATGCAGGGAAATCAAAAACGCGGGCATAATGGACAGGCCAAAATAGGTTGGATCCGTCAACAATCCGGTCATCCGCATCGCACCCGGATCCTTGCCAAGCGGCAAACCAAGCGAGAGCAGCAGCCCGCCAACCGCAGTCAAGCCGGGCATCATGAACAACAAACCATACACGGTTGATGCGATGCCGTACCAGCTATACATTTTGAGAAAAAAGCGCAAATCCACGACACTGCGGATACTGAGTACCAAAGCCACCCCCAACCCCACGCTGCGCAACAGGCTGATCATTCCCTCGATCAAGCCGGGGGCTTCCGGCCCTTCGGTACTGCTCAGAATATAAAACAGACAAAAAAGAAAAAAATATTGCGCCGGAATACGAATCTGCTGGACCGCACGACCTTCCCTGATGGCCACAATGATCATGGCAACCCCCACCACCAACGGAAATCGGGAGGGAAGCGAACCCACGGGAAAAATGGGGATGGTCAAAGGCCAGACCGCGAAGACAAGAAAAAAATAAAATCCGGCATAACGAACCCCAAGGCTCGGTCGCAGTGTATTGTAAGATGGGCCTCTGCGGTCAAACAACATGGTGTTTTTCCGGATGATCCACACCAGGCGCAAAGCCAAGCGCCTGCAGATAGTGATGGGTCAGTTGTTTGATGTCATTTTGTTTTTCTGCCTGCGCGCGTGCCAACTGTTTATAATCGGCCAGATGATCCAAAACATGCTGCACGGCATCGGCCATACCGGCACGCAACGTTTCGCTATACAAACTTTCCGGGTCGGCGACCGCAACCCCTGCCGGACCAACCAGTTCCGCCGTACCCCCCTCTTCTGGACAGACGACAGGAACACCACAGGCCAAGGCTTCCACCACCACATTGGGACAGGCATCCCCAATCACCGGGTGCAGCAGGCAATCCATCTGCTGATAATAGCCTGGCAACTGTTCCGGGGCGACCGAAGGAATGGCGCGAATGGCACCCCGCCAGTAGGGGTCGGCCAACGCCTTGTCGAGCGTTTGCTGACAAAAGTGGTCCATCTGACCGATCAACAGCAGTTGTGGCCGCTCTTTGAGCCTTCTGACCACATCAAAAAACACCTCCAGACGAGGGCGACTGCGCAAAAATCCTGCCGTACCCAATACGACTGGTTGCCTGTCCCGGTGTGGCCAATCGAGCGCCGGTCGAAAATGGTGCAAGGGCACCGCATTCGGAATGATTGCCCAACTCCCTTGCGGGCGCTGGTGCAATTGGCTGTCAAGAATTTGTTTGCTCCAGGTACTTTGGTAAATGACAAAGTCGGAATGAATCAACGCTTCGCGGATAATCTGATTGGCGACCGCATATTCGGGACGAAAAGCACGATCGCCAAAAGCCTCGCCAAAACGGCGAAAATGTTCTTCGATATACATGCCAGCGATGCGATACACCAAACGACGGGGAGAACGCAAAAATTTCTCTTGTCTGCGATGACCGATAAACAGGCAGGGGCGACTCTCTGCCGTCAAAAGTGATGGCCAGACACGATACCCTTGTTGCCGTGCGGTCGCAATAAAACGGCGCAACATCACCTGCGCACCGTTACGACCGCGCGGCCAGGGAATTACCGTAAAAGCGGGGGCAAACAGGTTAAGGTTCATCTCTCATCCTTGGAGTCTGGCGGGCAATCATCGGCAACCGCAGTATGGTGCAACAGCAGATAAACAGCCAAAAACTGACCTGCTTCCAACAAAACCCACGCCCAGGCAACACCACGACTTGCGGCCAGAAAAGCACCCGCAGTCAACAGCAGAATACGCAGGGTCATGATAAGCCAAGTCACCCGATGGTAATAGGGATGATGCTCCGGTCTGGCCAGCAACCAACTCATCCCCAGACTGTTGGCCCAGGCAAAAGGCATTTGCAACAGCAGAATATATATCAACGGCAGTGCATCGCCATAGTGCGGCAAAAGCATGGGCAGCAACCAGGAGAGCAACAGGGAGAGCAGCAGATAGCCTGTCGCACCCAGTATAAACAGCAACTGCATCCCCCAACGCACCTGGGAAACTTCGACACCACAGCGCGGATTGGCCAGGCGACTGATCAGAATACGATCCACCAAACGCCCGATGCCGACGGCCAGTTGCGCGGCCAAGGCCAAATTATAAGCTGCCATCTCTTCAAAAGAGATAAAACGGGACAACAAAGGACGTTCCATATTGTAGCCGATGGCGGTGCCGATCGACTGCAAAGAAAACTGGCGACTCAAAGAGAGAAAATCATCCGGCAAGAGATGGTTTCGCCGCTTTGGCAACAGGGTCAAAAAAAGCAGCAGAGTGATCAACAAACCGCCACCGTACAACAGCAGGGCACAGATCAATACGGAACCGGTACTCCAGGCGGCAACGGCAATGGCCAGCGCCAAAATCCCCTGGGCAAGCAGTCGACGAAAAAAAAGCGCCCTGAACAACCCTGCCCCGTGCAGATAGGCATCCATGCTGTCCAAGGCCAACTGGGCAGGCAGAAACAGGGCGGCCAGCAGCAGCATGAAAAACACCGTCTCCTGACCCGTTTGCCGATGCCAAACAGCAATGGCCAGCAACAACAGAGTCGCCAAAATGCCAAAGCGCAAGCGTATGCGAACCCCTGCCCACAACACGCCGTCCATTTGTCGGGCAGCACCATAGGTGATCATTTGCCCCATGCCAGGCAGGGTAAAAATGCTGACCAAACCGGTGATACCGGCACAATAGCCCCACCAACCATAGCTTTCACGCGGCAGATAGTTGGCCAGGGCCCAAATTTGCCCCATGCCCAACACAATCTGCGCCCCCATCTGTGCGCCGCTGTAAAATGAGCTTTGCCGCAGGTAGGGAGAGTGCCACAAGCGCTGCAGCATACCACGATGGTTGATCACGGTACCCTCTGGATCGAGGCACCCCTCAACAGCGTTGGGTAAATGGTGCGAAACTGCCCCAGGGTTCGCCCGATAAAATGGTCGGCAACAAAGGCAAAAAGCTGTTCCAGATCCGCATAGAGCGCCTCAATCTGTGCCGAGGTGCGAAAGGTGGGGCTGCCGTCCGGCATCAACTCCGAAGAGTGCAACATCAACTCGGCATACGGCTCTTTATTGGCCAAAATGTCGCGCACAATGGCCAACATGGCAGACAAATTTTTGCCATTGGGCCGCAACCAGTGCAGCTCTGGCAGCAACCGACGGGTCAGGCGGGTGCAGTAGGAACAAAACGGGATACGTTTTTCCCACGCCAGCAACAGGGGCATCAGCGCATAGGAGGCACCACGACGAATGGAAACCGGCACCTGCAGCAGTGGCGAAAAACCGGACTGATCGATTGCCTCCAGATCCATAAAATAACAGTGTGCGGGAAAATGGCGGTAATCGCTCCCCCCCGCACCACCCGGATGGCCCATTGCCTGCTTCCAGGAGACATAAGGGGTTACCGAACAGTCCACCTGGTAACCGAGTTCAACCAGTATGCGGGCATAGCGCTTGTCAAAAGCCCAGCGCCCTGCCCGGTGGCTGACCATTTTTCTGCCGAAATAGGCTTCCAGATTGGCCGTCAACGTTAGCAGCTTGTCCCGCATGACCGGTTCGGGATATTCGATCAGATAGGGGTGAAAGCGCATGTCATCCGCGCTTAATTGGCAGGAGAGAGGCGGCGAATTCCAGGCATGCAGATGCATGCCCACCTCTCCCTGACCCCGAGCCAGCAGATCGCGGGCAAACTCCCGGTAACAGGGATCTTCCGCCATTTCATGATTGGTCAACCAGGTCGGCAACAGGGTAAACCGTTCACACAACTGCTGAAAACGGGGCAAAAACCGGGCATTGCGCGTGCTGATTTGACGCGGCGCAGACCAAAGATCATCCCCTTCCGTATCGATGGTGATCAAAAAAGTCGGTTTGTCGGCGGGAAAAAAATGTGTCATACCATCAGCTGGCCTCATGCAAAAATGGAGGACGTAACCCGTTGTCGTTCCAGTCAAAATTGATCAGCCATTGTCGGGTATTGTGTTCGATCCGCAAGGGTTCCCGCGCCGAACCCATCACAAAAGGACGACGATGCAACGAGCTGTAAAAACCGTGCCGCAGAAAAACACCCTGCATCAGCGCATGGCAGCAGCTCAAAACCATCTCCCTGGGTTGCAAATCTCGCTCGGTCACCTCTGCCAGGGCCAACAAAACACCGCAGGCCAGTTGCAGCGCATTGTCCCCGTCGCATTGGCTGACCAGAATCTGTTCCGGACTCTCTTTCAAGATCACGTAACCGATCGTTTGCCGGTCATCGGCGATGCGAAACAGTCGATAACGCACAAAAGAGAGGCGCGGATCATAGCGCCAGCGCAAATAATCGAGGCTCGGTGCCAGGCGCAAGCGAAAAGGGGAAACGGTTGGCAGCATGTCGGGCTGCAGAGAGGACTCTTCGCTGACCTGTAGCGCCCCTCCGCCCTCGCGACGGATGGCCGCGCGCGAACGGGCCAAACGAACCTCCGGCAAACAACGGGCCAGCACTCCTTTCAGCCGATTGCGCCAGGCAAAAGAAGAGCCGGAGGCCTGCCCTCGACGATTGGCCAGCAAAAGGGGTACCGGGGGGAAAAAGTGCCATCGATACTGGCGCAAAATGGCGTGGGTCGCCGCACTGCCACCAAAAACCAGCGTGTAGGGTGCCATTTTCATCCAATACAGCAACTGCAGGCCGCCAATGCCAGGCATAAAGGCAACATGATTGTTTGAGGCCGCCACCTGCATGGCTTGCCCTTCGTAGGCAAAGGAGAGGCACTCGACACCGATCAACCCGGCCACTTCCCCTTTATCGACAAAGAGAAAAAGTGAACTCCCTTCCGTGCCCGTATAATACCAATCGACAAAATTTTGCTGCAACAACGCTGCCGGAAAATGGGGCTCCTGCCGTCGCTGCAACAACAGATCGTAATGGCAAGGGGTATAACGGATAAACTCCATCGAATCCTGCTCTTTCCTTGACGCAGAGTGTCTCCCGGTGCAATAATCAGCCCCCAACTTACACTCATACATTTTCGCCAAATTCATGAACAATTTGACTTGGTTGACCCATGCGGATTCCCATGCGCCGGCATTGCGGATCAACGGGGTGGAACAAAGCTACAGTCAATTGTTTGCACGTGCCGAATGGTTGTCGCGTGCCATTGACTGGCATGCCTGCGGGCCGTTGCGTTTGCTGGCCATCCTTGGCAACCATGATGCCTGGGTCTATGCCGCCATGTTGGCCGCCCATCGACTGGGTGGCGGCTTTTTGCCCCTGCATCCCGCCTATCCTACCGCACGCTTGCTGGATATGCTGCAGCAGACAGCCACAAAAATCCTGCTGGTCACGGCAGATGCTCTGCATTCATTGGATTCGATACTCTCTGCCCTGCACGAACCCATGCTCTGCATCCTGCCGGAAGAGTCGATGGCAAGAAGCGATCGAGCCACCCGCTTTCCCCAGCACCGCTTTCTGAGCGCCCAGGATCTGCATCAACTGCCTGCCCGTGACGGGCAACCTCCCCCATCCGGTAACAGTTGTGCCTATCTGATGTTCACTTCAGGAAGCACCGGGCGTGCCAAAGGTGTTGCCGTCTGCTTTGACAATCTGCGCGCCTATGTCGACTATTGGCTGGCCCACCACCCTATCGGTCGCGATGATCGGGTCGCCCAGCCTGCCGACATCACCTTTGACCTCTCCATTCATCCCATTTTCGTCTCCTGGGCCAGCCAAGCCCTGTTGTGCCCCATTCCCCCCATGAGTCGTCTGGCTCCGGCCCGTTTTATTCTTGAGCATCAACTCACAATCTGGGTTTCCGTACCCTCGGTGGCGATGATGATGGAACGGTTAAAAATTTTGCAGCCAGCCATCTTTCCCTCCATTCGTCTCTCCCTCTTTTGCGGTGAACCGCTGCCGACGCGCACGGCAGAGGCGTGGCGACTGGCGACAAGCAATGGCCGTCTGCTCAACCTCTACGGTCCCACAGAGGCAACGGTGGCCATCACCTCTTATGAATGGGATGCCAACAGCGCCAACCGCCATCCACACAGCGGTAACGTGCCCATTGGCTGGATTTTTCCTGGTCAGCAAGCCGCCTTGTTGCCAGCATCGGGTGATCTGCTCTTCACCCCGGGCGAAGGCGATCTCTGTCTGTCTGGCTCGCAGGTTACTGCGGGGTATCTCGCCGATTCCCACAATACCGCCAATCACTATTTTCTCCATCCGACCACCGGTTCCACCCTGTGGTACCGCACCGGGGATTGGGTCCGGCGCGATGAGGATGGCTGCCTGCATTTTTTGAGTCGGGTTGATTTTCAAATCAAACTGCACGGTTACCGCATCGAACTGGCAGAGATTGAAAGCCTGCTCCGCGAACTGGTTGGACATGATTGGGTCGCCGTCATCCCCTGGCCTGGCGGAGAAAAGGAGACACAAACGCTGATCGCCTGTGTGGCTGGCCATGATACGGCAGCCATTCCGTCATGGCTGGAAAAATGTCGTCAGCGACTGCCCGCCTATATGGTGCCATCCCAGATGCAACTGTTGCCTGAACTCCCCCTGAACAGCAATGGCAAAATCAATCGAGCGGCCTTGCGCCAACACCTGCAACAATCCCTGTTTATTGATGAGGCGACCTGATGACATCCTCCCCCACTGCAATCATTCTCACTTTTTTGCGCCAACAGCAGGGTACCGCCAATTTTTCTGCCCCCCAACCCGACGACAACCTGTTTGAGCTGGCCTTATTGACCAGCCTGCAGTTTATTGAACTGATTCAATTGTTGGAGAGCAAAACAGGCATCAGCATAGATTTTACCCGCACCGACCCCTCTTCCCTGGTCACCTTGCAGGGATTGAGCGCTGCCTTTGGCTCTGCCGCTCCATCGACTCTCAACACTTGATCTTGTTTTGCAGGCTGCGCAACGAGTGCGCAGCCCAGCCGATCTCTTCCGGGTGGTGTGCGTTGGAACCAGGGGAGATCCAGGCATGGTATTGGCAACAGATCTCCAGATAAGGGGCCAGTGGTGCATGGTAGGCCGGATTCAACTCAATGGCCACCCCATGTCTGGTCGCTTCTTGCACCACTTCAGCAAACAAAGCCAGCGGAAAACGCGCCCCCAAACGTTGGCAGGTTCCCCCTGGGTGGGCAATGGCATCCACAAGCGGATTTTTTGCCAACGCCATCAATCCCCTGAACTCCCTGTCAATCAACGCTTCCGGCTCTTTTGCTGCGCCAGCACCGGTGCCGGGGTAGGCATGGACAGCTCCCAACAAAAACTCCACCTTGTCGAGCATCTCCTTATCGATCAACAGACCACCAGTATAATCGGTAATCGGCACTTCCAATCCACAGATAATTTGCAATATTTTCTCTGTTTGTCGATTAGCTTCAATCTCCTGCCAATAGCGAGCAAACCAGTTTCCATTTTCCGTCAATTCCGGTTCCGTATGTTCAGTAAATATCAAGCGTTTGATCCCCTGCACTCGGGCCACTTGTATTAATTCCGACAAGGAAGCAGAACCGTCGGAGTAGGTGGAATGAACATGATACTCCCAATCTGGAAAGCGTTGCCCGTTTAGAGAAGTGGCGGCCACAAACAGATGTTCAACACGCGGTTTATTCGGTAACATGGCATACTCTACTCCCTGGCTACACAGTGTCGCTTGAGTATGCCATAACTGAGAGGATGATTGGCAATTATTTTTCTGTTCTACAAAATTGTTATGACCTTATAAAACGCCCCAACACGAACCGGAGAAAAACTTGAAAAAGAGAGTATAATGATCTATAATTATCTGAGATATTATATTTACAAAACAGGGTTTGTACAATATTCGTCAACCAACCACGATATGCTCCTATGGCGCTATCCTTCTCCAAACCGATCCCTGCGCACATCGCCATTGTGATGGATGGCAATAGGCGCTGGGCGCGACGCCAGCAGTTGCCGAGTGTAGAGGGGCATCGTCAAGGCGTCAAAGCGGCCCGTCGTGCTGTGGAGGCGTGCCTGCAGCAGGGCATCTCCACTTTGACGCTTTACACCTTCTCTTCGGAAAACTGGAAACGCCCTCAAGAAGAGGTCAGCGCCCTGATGGATTTGCTCGCCATACATTTGCGCAGTGAAATGAAGAAACTGGTACGCGAAGGGGTTCGATTTCGTGCTTTGGGTCGACTGGAACGCCTGCCGTTGCGCATTCAGCAGCAAATCAAAATTTTGGAAGAAAAAACCTACAACAACAATCGACTGCATTTCAATCTGGCCATCAATTATGGTGGACGCCAGGAGTTGGTGGATGCCGCCAGACAGTTGATGCTCTCCGCCATGACCAACAGCGTGCAACCGGAAGAGTTGGATGAATCTTTGTTTGCCGAACATCTGACCACCCATGGCCTGCAGGATCCTGATTTGATGATCCGCACCGGTGGAGAACAACGCATCAGCAATTTTCTGCTCTGGCAAATGGCGCAGACCGAGCTGATCTTTCTGCCCATCTTTTGGCCGGAATTTGATGCCAGCCATCTGCAACAAGCCATCATCGAATTCACCCAGCGCCGCCTGGGGAATGATTCGGATGAACAGGAGGAAGAACACAGACCCAACCTGCGAACCGCCCTCTCTTGTGGACAGACTCCTGTGGCTGCTGGTTAGGGCATGTTGATGATTGCATTGGCAAAAGGAGTCAGGTCGATAAAATCCCCTTCACCGCTCACTTCTTCGCCTACCTGGATAAGCAGAAGCAACAGCATGCGCCGGGCGGTTTCATGATCGGGCATGCAGCACCTTTCCCTCCCGCAAGGCGCGGGCAACGATGTGGTTGGGGGAAGATTGCAGCTGTTCTACCTCAGCGCTGGAATAAACCAGGATATCTGTTGCCAACGGGATGCTGCCCATGGCGCGTTCCAGGCGAGCGATCTCCTGGAAGCGACTGCGATGAAGACCGAAAGGTTCGGCCTCGATCACCAACAGATCTACGTCGGAATCGGCTTCGGCATCACCCCGTGCCCGGGAACCAAACAGGATAATCCGCTCCGGCTGGGCCGTGGCAATAATGGCGGAGACCATGGCGGACAAATGGGTTTCTGTTGTCGTCATCACAACGCCCCCTGAAAGCATTCTAATGCCACCCACTTTACTCGCTCCATCTCCCTCACTCCTCGGCAAAAGGATTGATAACAGTCAGACGTTCTTCGATCACCTGCCCATCCTGAAGATCTTCCGAGAACGGGCACGCCGACGCTTTTCCGGTTCCGTCTCGGAAAAGGCATAGACCAGGAGATTGCTGTCCAAAAACGGTTCACCGGGCATTGGCCTGTTCCCGATCAAAGCGCCACTCCCGCGTGTCGAGAACAGGCAGACTACCGTGATCCGCAGGAGATTCCGACACAGCACACTCCACCCCATGCCGTTGCTCCAAAAACAGCACAAAATCCAACACCTGATCCGCCAACTCTTCGGGCAACCGTTTCACTTCGGCATAGATTCTTTCTGTGGTGTTCATACTTCTTCCTCTCTAACGGATCACCCGTTGCAACTCTTCTGATCCTGCATGCGACCTGAACGGAATATACAACGCCTTTGCTAAAATTAAAAAACCATTCTCGCAGCCCCGACTCGGGTACGAATCCACCTGCCAGAGATGGGAACGGAACCATGGAGACAAACAGCGGCTCTGCCTGATAGTTGGAACGAGGATAATGGCTTTAACCTATTCCCACCTCACCTCGTCGGGCATCTCCTCCAGATACCCGCATCCGTTCTTCGCCCAATTCGGGACGCCAGCGATGAGACTCCCCCCGCACACTGCTCTTCTCCCGTTGATCGGGCAGAGCGGTGAGCAGATTTTCCATCGTCTTCTGATAGAGCCGGTGGCGCTGGTCTGGCAGGGGGCTTGAGCGGCTGATCAACAGCATCATGGTCAGCAACAGAGCAGTACGGGCCAAGGCATGAGCCTCCGGGGTCCGCCCCAGGGCATCCATAAACTCCTGGATCAGCCGTTCTCCCTCCGGCCCTCTCTCCCCCAGGGCCCCATGATAAAACCGCTCTGCCAGCAGGCGGATCTCCCCATCATCGAGGGTGTGCAGAGGATCAATCATGGCAGAGCCTTAATCTACGGTGGTTTCGAGCCGTTGGCATAGCGAATTGCTGGGTAAAATGGTATATATCTCGTCAAAGCTATTGGCAAGTTAACAAATCAATATATCCATTAGCATTGGAAAACTCTTTGACCACTTACAATAATCATGGCTTATGGCAAACACCATGACAACCAGACTCCATCTCCCTTAACCCCTGGTAATAAGCAATATGCTGCCTGGCAATGCGCCCCGACTCATAGAGCGCAGCGGTAGCCAAGCCTTCGGCAATCAGGCGTTGGCGCACACTCTCCTCCTGCCACAGACGCCGCGTGGCGGCCGCCACCTGTTGGGGCTGATCCAGGGCCACCAGCAGGCTGTTTTCTTCGTGGCGCAGCAGATCGCGGGTGCCGGGCACAGCGGTGGCGACTACCGGCAAGCCGCTGGCCATCGCCTCCAGGGCCACCATCGGCATCCCTTCCCGTTCGCTCAACAACCAAAACAGATCGGCGCTTTGCAACAATTCCGGTAAATCGGTGCGCACGCCGAGAAAGGTCACCCGCTCCATCACCCCTTGTGCAGCGGCCAACTGCTGCAACGCTGACCTTTGCGGCCCATCGCCAACCACCCATAATAGGGCCTCTGGCAGCAATGCCAGGGCCTGGATGCCGGTGGACACCCGTTTCAACGGGTAGAGTGTACCCACCATGATGATGGTCCGCCCCAGCGGTTTTGTGGCAGGGGGGGGATGCCACCCTGCCGCTGACAAACTGTTGGGAAGCCAGGTGATGCTGTGCGGATCACACGATAAACCTTGTGCCGTGTGCTGAATCACCGATGGCGAAACCGCCGACAAATGAGCACCGGAGTGACGCCACGCACGCTTGAACAACCAGCGACGCCACAGGGAGATCAGATCCTGCTGGGTAAGCCAGGGATCAAGACCGTGTGCCGTATAACAGGTCAGCGATCCGGCTTTGCGGGCGGCCACAGCGGCCCACACCAAGCCATGAAACAGATGCATATGGACAATCGGTGCCGCCAGATAACGAAAAAAACGCTCCAATTGCCGACGAATCTGCCAATGTTTATCCTGCCGGTAAAAACGAATGGTTTGCCGATAAAGATCCAGACAGTGCAAGCGGACACCACTGCCCGCCAATTCGTCCGTGTACTCCTGGCGCGCCCCGATCACCACCAGATCCACGGCCACACCGCACCTCACCAGCGTGCGACTGAGATTGACCACCGCCGATTCGGCCCCAGCCCGGCGCAGATCGGGCAAGACCATCGCCACCCGCAACGAAGAATCGGCTGCACCCCCACTCATCCATTCGGCTCCTGACGTTGAAAAATCATCAGGGCCATATGTCCCGCCCACTTGCCAAACATCAGATCGAGCGCCAACGCAAAAGCCCTGCCTATACCGAATGGCAAACCCAGCAGGCGATCCAACCATTTTTCTGTCCAAGGCCACTCTTCTTTGCAGGTGCGCACCACACTTTGCCCCCACTGCGACACCAGGCGAAAGCCCGCTGCTTCCACCTGGCGTCGCACCACCTCTGTCGGCAACATATATTGGTAAAAGGTTTCCCTGCTCTGTGCATCCTCATGAAACGGAGGGTAGGCTCCTTTGGCCGCTTGGCGACGCCGAATAACATTCATGGCCGGAAAGGTCAAAAAAAGATAACCGGAGGGACGAATCGTCCGCGCCATCTCTTGCAGCACCGCAGCATAGCCGTCATAAAAATGTTCGATAACACCGAGGGACCAATAGCCGTCAAAAAAACGGTCGGCAAAGGCCAATTGGCGAATATCCTGGCAAGAAAGAGGCAAATGCGGCCAATGGCGATGCACGGTGCTGACGGTTGCCAGGCTGTAATCAACACCGTAAGCCTCATAACCGGCACGCGCCAGGGCATGCACGGTCAGCGCCAGACCACAACCGGCATCAATCACCCGCCCCCCTGTCGGAAGATAGCGCTTGGTCACATAGAGAAAACTGTGATAAGCGGGAGGGTGGCGGAACAGATCTCCTGCCTGTTGCAGCGATTGTTGCCAATGGGCCGACCAGAAGGAGGCGTCACACCCCGCCTGCAGGCAGACAATGCGCCCGGTCGTGGCATCAAAATAGCGTTCGGTCACCGGCAACTCCTCCCTGCATCACGGATGGCTCTCCGCCGCAATCTCCTGCACCAACTGCCGCCACGCCTGCATGGCCACCGACTGGTCAGCGTGTTGCAAAAACCACTGGCGGGCGGCAAGCCCCATCTGCCGACACTGCTCAGGTTGATCTGCCCAGGCACGAATCTGCTCCGCCACCTCGGTGGCGGCACCAACAGGAAAGGCTTTGCCGCACTCTCCCGCCTGCAACAAAACCGGTATTTCGCCCTGCGGATCACCAATGAAGAGGGTTGCCCGCCCGGCAGCAGCAATACCGTAAAATTTACTGGGCACTATCAACCCTTCCAACGCGGGCAACAACGAAAACCAGTGCAGATCAGCCACAGCCAGAGTACTCAACAGGCGATCCCTGGCTTGATAGGGTTCGATGCGTATCTGCACCTGCGGATGTTCGGCCTGCCACTGGCGCAGACGGGTCAAGCCAGCCCCGCCTCCGACAAAAAGGAAACAGATATCCCGACGATCACTCAGTTGTTCGGCAGCGGCCAGGAGTGTTTGCCACTCATGGGCGCGGCCCAGATTGCCGACATAGGCCACCACAAATTGACCAGTCAATTGCCACTCGACACGCAGTGGATTATCCTGTTCGGCCTGCGGCGTGATGGTCGCACCATCTTCCCAATTCGGGATAATCTGCACCTTTTGCCGCGCCACCCCATCGGCAAACAGGCGTTCCGCCATGCGTTGGCCCAAGACAACAGAGCGGTCCGCATAACGCCAGGAGAGGTTGCGCAAGCCGCGCAACAGGGAAATAATCCAGCGACTGCCGACGGGAAAAGAGAGCAAAATGGCCGCTGTTTCTGGAAAAAGATCCTGGTTCCAGCAGAGCATCCGGGCACGACGCCACAGGATGACCGGCAACAACGAAACAGACAACAGCGGTGGATCGGTCATCACCACCACCAAATCACCTCGGCGGAGCAGTGCCATCAAGCGCCAAAGGGCACTCAGATGAAAGGTCAGATAATCCACTGCCCGTCCATAAAGAGAGTGGCGTCCGAAGCGTGTGGTCCAGATGCGATGCACCTCGACCCCTGCCATCTGTTGCCGTGCCGACAGGGGCTCTTGTGTCGTATCGTAACGCAAACGACTGGTGATCACCGCAACCGAATAGCCGTTGGCCGCCAGATCGGAGGCCAGATCGGTCAACAATCGACTGGTGGCGGCAAACATGTCTGGCGCATAAAAGCGATTGACAAAATAGAGGGTGCCGGGGCTTTTCATGGCAATTTGTGGCAACGATAGATGTTGGTGACGATGGAAATGTTTTTCTTAATCTTGCAATGGATGTTATATTATTGCAACAGCTTAATGATGTGATGCACTGCCTGTCACCCAAGAGGGTTATTGGAAGGATAGTTGACGGATGGGTATTCCCGACACAGCGGGTCAAAAAATTTTTTGCCTGTTTCTTGGCCTGTTTTTGATCGGTGGCACTCCCTCGCTGTCCGCCTCTGATCTGCTTTACCGGGAAAAAGACCCGCATCCGGCCAGCAACAAACCGACACGGCAGGAGTGGCTGAAACTGATTCGGGAACAGATTCCCCCTCTGAGCCAGGAACGAGGCAAGCGGTGGCCTCTGGTCTCCTTTGCCTTGATTGGTTCCGAAGCCTATTCGGATGAAGAGATACAGCTGTTGTCGGCGCGGGGCATCGCACCCCTGCTTACGCTCAGTATCGATTCGTTACCGGCAGCCCGTCGCTTGCAGGCAAAAGGGGTACCGGTGATTCTTTTTGATGGCCGCAACGGTGCCTGGCCCTACTCCCTGGAAGCAGACAAAACAGAATGGGCACATCAATATCCTGCCCAATTGCAGATCAATCCGCAATGGCGCGAACTGCCGGTTCCCACACTGTTTCGCGGCTGGGCCCTGGCTGCGGAACAATTGCGTACCACCTTAAAAAAATGGCGCAAGGAGGGTGTGAACGTCGACGCCATCTGGCTGGATTATGAAAACGAACCCAGTCAAGCCGACTATTATGCTGCCATTCTTTCTCCCTCCAGTCGCGCCCTGCTGCCGGAAAAAGCCTTGCTGGATGAATCCACTTTTCGCGCCTATTGCCGACAACTGTGGATTCAGCTGCTTTCGAGTTATGTTGCCGGGCCAGCACGGGAAATTTTTCCTGCTCTCTCCATCACCAACTGGGTTGTGACCCTCTCTTCCAAAGAGATACCCGTATTGGGATGGCAAAACGAACCCCATCCGCCTTTGGGCAGCTCACTTTTCACCACCACCAACCCGGTTGCCTACGGCATTGATACCGCCTTTTTGGCATTATGGCAAAAATCCTACCCGCTGGATCGGGAACATGTGGATCAATTTTACAGCCATCTGTTGCTGCGCCAGGTCTCTGCCGACAGTGCCAACCGGCAGAAACAAGCCCCCTATCTGGACGCCGTGCCGTGGGTCGCCCGCTGGGTTGCCGACCATCCGGAACAAAAAGTGCCGATCATGAGCCGGGAACGTTATCGGGAAATTTTGCGTCACCTGTGGCTGCGCGGCGTCGCTGGCATGCAGATTTTCAATCCGGTCAACAAAGCCGATCAAGTCGGCATGGCAGTTGCCGAACTGCAGGATGCGGTTGCTGTCTACGATGAAATGTTGGCCTACCGGCCTTTTCTCGACAAGGGCACCCCCATGCAGTTATCCATTCCAGAGATACAGGCCGATGGGGTCATCTGGTCCGGCTTGCGGCTGAACAACGAAGCCATTGTCCGGCTGTTCTGGCAAGGTCCCCATATCGGCTCCCTGACCATCGAAGCCTGGCCAGAAGGTCGGGTTACCTTGCTTGCACCGACGCGAGGAGCCACTTTCCATCTCCGTTTCAATCCGGAAGGAAATACGGTGCAAATTGTTTCCGTGAAAGCGCAATGAACGGGCTGACCTTTTTCTTGCTGCTCTGGTTGCTGACCCTTGCCCCCGCTGCCACGGGCAGTGAGACGATTGAGCCGATCAATTGGCCATCCCTGACCGACCGCGCCGAACGAGGCGATGTCATCGCCCAATTTTCCCTTGGCTATGCAGCGCTGCATGGAGAAGGGGTTGATCAGGATCAAGAAAAGGCGATCCATTGGCTGGAAAGAGCGGCCAAACAAGGGTATCCCCTGGCACAGATCAAAATGGCTGAACTGCATGCCACAGGCAGCGGGGTGGAAACTGATCCAGAAAAGGCCATGGCATGGTATCGCAAAGCCGCCGAACAAAAGGCAGCTGCGGCACAGTTTGCCTTGGCAGAACTGTTGTGGCAACATCCAGGCAGCAGCCAAAACAAAACAGAGGCGGTGTATTGGTACCGCCAAACAGCGCAACAGGGATTTATCGCTGCCATGGTACGTCTGGCGACCATTTTGCGTCGCGGCGAAAGCGGACAAAGCGACCCGGTGGAGGCGGAAAAATGGTATCGCAAGGCAGCCGACTCTGGCAATATCACTGCCAAGCTGGCCTTGGCCTACATGTATTATAATGGTGACGGCGTCAGCCGTGATCTGCGATCTGCCCTGGAATGGTATCGACAGGCGGCAGAACTCGGCAGCGGTGACGCACAGCTGCAACTGGCCTATTTGTGCTATAATGGCTACGGCATCCCAAAAAACGACAAAATGGCGCTCCATTGGTTTGCCCAGGCGGCAGAACAAGGATTGACCGAGGCGCAATTGAACCTGGCCGGACTCTATTTGCGCGGCCATGGCACGGCAATCAACTACAGTGAAGCCTATATCTGGTTTAACCTGGCGGCAACAGGAGAAGAGTCCAACGAACTGACCAAACGGGCACAGGCAGGCCGCGCCATGGCAGCCCGTCATCTTAGCCGTGAGCAACTCGCTGAAGCGCAACACCAGGCAGAAAAACGGTTCATCAAGCAACAAAGGTTGACCCATTCCAACACGCGACAGGAACTACCGTGACAATCCGGCGCACAAAATGGCGGTCTATCAGTATTGCGATCCTGTTGCTGGGAGATGGCATCGTTCTGGCCGACAATCCGGCCAAAGAAGAGCCACCCCGGCATATTGGTCGCGTACAACAACTGACGGGGCAGGCGTTCGGACGCATCGACCGTGCCGAACCGAACGCGCTTGCCGCCAATGCGGAGCTGTTTGCCGGAGAAGAGATCACCACGCGCGCGCAATCCTCGCTCACGATTCAGTTTCGCGACGGCACCACCCTCTCCGTGGGACAGGATGCCAAAATCATTTTGGATCACTATCTTTTCAACCCCACAGCCAGCAATATTCAGAATACCGTTCAGGTCGATAAAGGGGCCTTTCGTTTTACTTCTGGCATGCCCGCCAAGCAGAGCCATGTCAACCTGAAAACACCAAACATCATGATCGGGGTGCGCGGCACCGTCGCCGAAGGGGTGGTAGATGAAAATCTGCCCACCTTTATTGCCCTGCCCAAGGGCGAAGGCACGTTGAGCAATGGTTCGGGCAGTCAGGCCATCAACGAAGGGGAAGCCACCGCCGCGTTGACGCAACAACAATCGCCAACCACAGCGGATGCCATGCCGGCAGAGGTCACCGCACAGGCGATTCAATTTCTCAATGCCCAATTTCCCGCCGCCGCTCTTGCCCCTGTTGCCTTGACCGAGGCACAACAATTGGCGGATGCCATGGCCAACCAGGCCACGCTCGCCCAGCAAAAAATGGCCCGCAAAGCGCCTCCGCCGACGACTCAGGGAGAAAACCCGTGGCTGCGCTGGTTGATTCATCGACTGGTTGAGTGGATAAATACGGTCATTGATCTGTTTGATGCCGTTGATCGATGGTTGTTTTCTGAACTGCGACGGAGTTGGCAAGAGGTCTCCTGGCTGCAAAGCGCCTGGGCGGCAAAAGAGAGTGCGGAGGTTTCTGCTTTGTCTTTGCTGGTCAAAGCCAAGAGTGCCGGTTTATTGAGCCGTGATCCGGCGGTCAGCAAAGAGGTTCAGCAACAGCGTTTGCAAACCTTTCGCAAAGAGGCAGAGCGGCAACTGCCCAATGCGGCTGCCATTATCGGTCAGCATCAGCAGCAACAGAGCCGCAATAACATGCAAAACATGCAACAAAGCACAGGCAGAGTGATCAGCAACGCGGCAAAAGTGGTGCGCGATGGTGTTGATCTGGCGGCCATTGTCCATCCGGTGATCGGCACCTCGGCAGGCAAATCAGAGGAGATGGTACGTATCGTCATCAGCAGCGCCCTCTCCGTCCCCGGCAAAACGGACAACGGCAAAATGGCTGGTCAAGTGGTGGCAGCCGCCTGTCAGGCCAACCCGGCGGTTGCTGCCACAGCGGCAAGCAGCGCCGTTGGCGCGATTCCTCCCGGCAAGGAGCGCACGGCGGCATCACCCATGATTGCCGGCATTGCGGCCAAACTTGCGCCCAAAGAGGCGACCCGTATTGCCTCTGGTGTGGCAACTGTGGATAAAGCGTCGGCAAGCAGCATCGCTGCCGCCGTCACGGCGGTAGCCAAAGAACACGCGGTCGGTGTGGCCACCGCCATTGTGCAGGTGGTGGGGGCGGAAAAAGCTGCCGAAGTGGCCGCTGTTGTCGCCCGCCTGTTGCCCGCCAAAGAGGCCGCCAGGTTGGCCGGGGCAGTGACACGTGTTGCCGGAGACAAGGCAGCTGCAGCCATTGCCACAGCGGTTGCCAAAGTGGTCGTGCAGGAATCGAAAGAGATTGTCGGTTCGGTCATGCTCTCCATGGAAAACCGCGCTGCCCGCATCATTGCCGAAGTGGCGGTCGCCGTCGCCTCAGCAACCGACAAAAAAGATTTAACCGCTCTGATGCCGTCGGTGGCACAAGCCACCGGCGTCAGCATGGAGCAAGTCAAAGCGGCCATGGAAGCGGCCAAAAGTTCCCCAGCCGTCCAGGAGGCACTGGCAGCGGTTGAACAGATTGCCGCCAAAGCGGAACAGATGGAAAAATTGGTGCAAGAGGTCAAACAACAAGCTGCGGCCATGGAACAGATCGGGCGTGATCTGGAACAGCGCCGACAGGAAGCCGACACCCCCGCCGCTAAAGGAACCGGCGATACACCTGGCGCAGCACCAGCGTCAGACAAGGAAGAGTCCCGCGAACCAGACAATTCCAGCAACAAAGGGAGCGAAGCACCCACCGACCGCAGCAGCAATCAATCCGATACACTCAAGCAACAGATCGCCCAGGCTGTGGCCAGCGGCCAGTCGGTGACCGAGATATTACAGACCGCCATGCGTTCCGGCACCCTCTCTCCCGAACAAGCGGTTGCCGCCGCCATGCGTGCTGGCATGGATCCGGGAGCGGTAACCCAGGCAGCTGTGGCGCTGGGTGGCAATGCCGCCGCAATTGTGGCGGCGGTCATTGATGGCGGTGGTTCAGCGGCAGCCGTTGCCGCCGCAGCCATCAAGGCCGGTGCCAATCCAGATACAGTTTTGACCTCGGCTCTCAATGCAGGAGGCAAAGCCGGTGAAGTAGCCGTTGCCGCCATGGAAGCGGGCGGCAGCAGCGATCAGGTGATTGCCATGGCCATGCAGGGGGGGGTACAAGCAGAACGGATCATGGTCATCGCCACGCAACATGGTCAGGACACGGCAACCGTGGTCCAGGCCATGGTCCGTTCCGGCGGCAATATTCAGCAGATAATCGAATCGGCTGTACGGACCGGTGCCGATACAGGAAGCGTGGTCAGTGCGGCAATCAGTGCCGGAGCCGACGCACGACAAACCGTCAGCGCCATGATCCAATCGGGCGGCAATGTGGCTCAGGTGGCGGCGGCAGCCGTGCGTGCCGGAGCCAACGCTGGAGAAATCGCCTCGGGAGCAATCAGCGCCGGTGGTGATGTGGGCACGGTGGTCAGCGCAACCATTGCTGCCGGAGGCAGCGTTCTCGATGTGGTCACCGCTGCCGGAGCCCTGGCCCCGAATCAAGTGCAAAAAGCGGTTGAATCGGCCATTGCCGTCGGCGCTGATCCGACTGCAGCGCAGGAAGCAGGGGCCGCCAGTCGCACTCAAGAGATGCAACCCATTCAACCTGTCAAATCACCAAGCCCCTCTTGAACACCCATTCGCCGATCAACCGATAGGGGGTTCCGTTCAGACCCGCCTTGAAATGGCGGATTCCCTCTGCCGTTGCTTCGTTGACCCCACCCAGATCAAAGCAGGCCATGCCCTGTAAACGGGCATGCAGCATGGCTTGCCAGAGCAACTGGTAATTGCATAACCGTTGCCGTCCCTGCTCGTTGCTGGCCCCGATCAGATAGGTTGCCGTGTCACCATGATGGATGGTCACCACCACACCGATCCACAGATCAGGCGCTTCCGGCAAAAAACAGGAAAAAAGGTTCCATTGCCAGGTAGGGGCAGATTGTCGCGCCAGCGTGTGCAGAAAACGCAGATCAATGCCGGTGAATTCTTTTTGTTGCACAAAGTCGCTATAAAACGCAGTGAAGCGTGGCCAGCAGGCGGTTGCCGTCTCCAAACGGACCTCCACACCTTGCCGTTCGCTTTTGCCCAGCAGATTGCGCCACTTGCCAGACAAGCACCCGCGCAGCGTTGCCACCTCCTGCTGCAGCAGGAGTCGATGTGAGCCCCAGGCAGGAGCCTCTTTTTGTCTGTAATAACCGTGTTGCTCCAACAAAAAAGAGAGATCTGCCTGGTCCGGCATGGCAAACGCCGCTTTCAGGAAGCGGCAACGGTGGCTGTGCAGCCTCTGCCGCAGGGCAGTCAAAAAGTGGCCCTGCTCTGTCAATGTCCAGGAGGGGCCGCACACGATTGGCCCTCTGTTGATGCGCGCCACCCCACCCACCCAGGGTAACGACCAGCTCAACATCTGCAACAGACCACGAACACTACCCTGCTGATCAGAAATGGCAAAGCGGTGGCAACGACAGAGATAGCGTTGCGCCATGGCCGAGCCGTATTGCCAACTCTGCGTCAGCGAACAGTGGACAGCCTGCTGCCAGTAGCGCTGCCACTGAACGGCATCCAACGCCTGCAAAGACCATTCAGTCATGGCGTGGCAACGGGCAGGGAGAAGAGAAAAAATATTTGACCTGATAGTTGCCCCACCAGGCACATAAATGGTCACGACGAATCCTGTACGGATCCCCTCCGCGACAATTTGCCCCCCTTTCTGAGGTCAGAAACGATTGAAACCCCTCCTCCGCCGCCAGCATCGGTTCAACATTCGGGCGAAAATCGATCAGTGGTCGCCCGACAGGACAAGCAATGTGAGGCACATCACGACCAAGATGTTGTTCGATATCGGCACGACAGCCCCGCATCTCCTGCCGGATCTCCTCAACCGACAGGCAGGTTAAATTGCGATGGGTACGAGTGTGGGCAGCAATCGTCATACCCGCCGCCTGCAACAGCCGACAATCCTCCCAGGAGAGAAAGGGAACCATCAACTGTTGTGGCACAAAACCAAAGATGCGCTGCAACAACGCCCTGTCCGGCACCAGTGCCGCTGCGTCTGGGTCAACATGGCTTGTTTGCAGGCGGGAAGCGGCATCGGCCAGGGCGGAAACGATAAAAAAGGTTGCGACACATTGCTGCTCCTGCAAAATGGGCAAGGCGTTGGTCAAACAGTTGCGGTAGCCATCATCAAAAGTCACGCAAAAATAGTGACCGTCGATTATCTGCCCGGAACGCAACAACCCAACCGCTTCATCCAGCGCAATAAATTCCCCAAAATTTCTTAGGTATTTGAGTTGTCGTGCAAAAGCAAGACGTTCATCATCAAAAACGTGATGGTAACAGGCAAATCGAATGGCTGGCTGGCGCTTGGCCATGGAGGCGGGCAAAGAAAGAAAAAACAGCGCACTGTCGCGCAGCAGGGAACGGGCTCTCCGTGCCCATGAGTAATGCTTGACGAACTGGGCATAATGGGTCATAACGGAATGGACTGTCACTGCTTTTACCCTGTCAGCCCGATGCAATCGGCCCACGGACCGCGATTAATTTGCAAAAGATACTGGAGAATAAACTGGTTTGTCCCGGTTGTCACGGCCTGCTGACCTACCAGAAAGAGACCCTGATTTGCCGACACGCCGCCTGCACGGCCACCCCCAAACAGTGGCCGGTGCTTGAGGGCGTGCCGATACTTTTGGATGAATCCCGCACCACTTTTCGCCTTGCTGAGGTGTTGTCATCGGCAGCAGGCAAAGCTGCTTCTGCTGCGACAACCGGCGTCGCACTCCCTTTTTTGCGAGGCAAATGGCGACACAAACTCTCCCGTCTTTGGCATTTGCGACCTGGCCTGAGCCGTAATGTGGCTGCCGATCGCAACTATCAACATTTGGGGCGACTGCTGCAGCCTCTGCCGCAAGCCGTGGTGTTGATTGTCGGTTGTGGTAACGAAGGAGACGGTATTCACCATTTGCGCGCCATACCGGGGGTTACTTTGGTCAATCTGGATGTGCAGTGGACCAGCAGTGTCACCATTGTAGCCGATGCACAGCAGTTGCCTTTTGCCGATCAACAGTTTGATGCCGTGGTGCTGCAGCAGATTCTGGAACATGTGCTGGATGCGCAGCAAGTGGAGGCGGAACTCTTCCGCACCCTCAAGGAGGAGGGTCTGCTCTACTGTGAATTGCCTTTTCTGCAACCCAATCATGGGGGTGCCCATGATCTGCTGCGTTTTACCTGGAGCGGACACCGGCGCTTTTGGCGTCGTTTTACCCAACTGGATGCCGGTGCCTGTTGCGGACCGGGTATGGCTTTGGCACACATGATCCAACAATTTGCCCGCGCCTGGCTGCCCTTTTCCTCCTGGCGCATTTTTTCCGATTGGCTCACCGACTGGCTATTCTGGTGGTTGAAATATGCAGATGGTTGGCTGACCCGCACCCCTGCCGGTCTCGATGGGGCCAGCGCCTTCTATTTTTTAGGCCGCAAAAGCAGACAGATTCTCTCAGATCACGAGTTGATCCGCAATTATCGGGGAGAACAATGAACCCGTTCATCCAGGGCGACGATCCGCCCATCCGCCCCGACTTGCGGGTCGGTTTTCTGGTATATGACCTGAAACCATTTATTGCCGATTATCTGGCCCGCATCGCCTTGCGTCTGCCTTGTCGCCTGCGCGCCTACCCGATTTTGCATGGCCCGGTTGCCGACAATCTGCCCTACTCCTGGAAACCGTCCCGCCTGCATGGTCATTTTTTTTCCGTGCGCAAACAGGGTGCCACGCCGGAAGGATTTCTTTTTTCCGTCAACTGGCGTGCCGCCTGGTCCTGCGCCTGGGAAAATGATGTCATCCTGCTCTCCGGCATTCAGGGCGGATCGGCGCTGCTCACCACCCTGTTTGCCACCCTGTTGGGACGGGCCGTGATCGGCATCCATCAAACCCTGCCCGTCGAGTGGGAACAACGTCGGCGCTGGTGGATCCGCTGGTTAAAAAAGTGGCTGCTGCATCGCTGTCGACTGCATATCGTGCAATCCCCCATCTCCCGGAAAAATTTGCAGCAAGTTTACGATATTGCCGAAGCAAGCATGATCGATGCCCCGTTTGAAGCCGGTGCCACCGCCTTTCAACGGCACTTGAGCCGCCATATTGCCTCCCGGGAAAGTTTGCGCCACACGTTGGGTTGGCCCGATGATCTGCCTGTTTTTTTGTTTGTCGGCACTCTGCTGCGCTTCAAAGGGGTGCTTACCCTGATCGATGCCACCGCCCAACTGCAGCGCAACGGTCATCGGTTGCAGGTTATCTGTATCGGTGAACGGGCAGGACAAGCGGACGAGCCAAGCCGGGAAGCCTACCAACAACTGGCGGCAGAACAGGGGGTTGGCAGCATGATTCTCTTTCCGGGACCTTGCACGCTCAACGAACTGGCCGCCCGTTATCAGGCTGCTGACGCCTGCCTGTTACCCACCCAAAAGGACTGTTTCCCCAAGGTGCTGGTGGAAGCGGCCCTGGCCGGTTTGCCCTTGGTCACCACCTCGGCATGCGGTGCCGCCGAGGCGCTCATTGTGGAAGGCGAGAGCGGCTTTGTCATTCCGCCGGATGATGCCACGGCGCTGGCTGCCGCCATGCAACGACTGCTGGATCCGGCACTCTGCCGACAGATGGGCGAACAGGCGCGTCGCATTGCCCTGCGCTTCTGTGATCCGGAACGGGAAACACAAGGTTTTCTGCAGGCCATCCATCGCGCCAGCCTGCCATGAACACCGCCGACAAGCAGCCCATCCGTTCGGTGGTGATTGCACGGGGCGCTTTTGCCGATATTTATGAACCGGCCTGGGTAAAAGCCCTCAATGATCTGGGGGTAAAAACCACCCTTTTCGATGCCCATCGTTACACCCTGCCCGGCCTGCTGGGACGGGTGGAGCGCCGCCTGCTTTGGGGGCCAGGGATTCGACGCCTGCAGGAACAACTGCTCAAACAGGTCGCCGAACAACGACCGGATTGTCTTTTGCTCTACCAGGGACACGCTTTTCCTGCCGAAATGATTACCGCCCTGAATAAATTTACCTTTGTCGTTGGCTACCACAATGACGACCCGTTCGGCAGCCGTCGCCGGATGTTGCGCTATCGCCATCTGCTCCCTGCCCTGCCCCATTATCACGGCTACCATTTTTACCGCACCGTCAATGTCGATGAAGCCTTGGCCTGCGGTGTTGCACGGGCTGCCTTGTTGCTACCCGGCTATATCCCATGGCTGGATTATCCCCGCACCCTGACCTCAGAACAACAAAAACAGTGGGGTTGCGATGTGATCTTTGCCGGACATTGGGAAAATGATCAACGCAGCGCCTGTTTGATCCAGGTTGCCCGGCAGCAGATCAACCTGCGTCTGTACGGGGGCGAACGCTACTGGCGTCCCCATTTGCCGCAGTCGGTCTATCAACAGATCGGACCGGCCCTGCATTTATCCACAGAAGCCTATCGTCTCGCCCTGTCGGCAGCCAAAATCGGCCTCTGTTTTGTCAGCAAGCACAACCGCGATCTCTATACCCGTCGCACCTTTGAAATTCCTGCCTGCGGTCTCTTTCTTCTTGCCGAACGCAATCCCTGGATGCAGGAACATTTCCAGGAGGGCAAAGAGGCCGATTTTTTTTCTTCACCAGACGAACTTGTTGAAAAAATTATTTTTTATCTGCATAATGACTCTTTAAGGTTACGCATCGCCGCCGCCGGGCGACAACGCCTCCAGGCAGACGGTCATGATCTGTACAGCCGAATGCGGCAATGGTTGCATGAAGTTGCCTGCTGGCGTGCCGCCAACTGACTGACTCTGAGCGTGCAAATCAATCGTCGCAAACAAATTTCCACGGTTAATGGATGAATGCACCCCTTCACAACTGCCGCTTATGTCAGGCAGAGAGTCTGACACCGTTTGGCCATGAGCGTTATCATGATCTTGATTATACAATAATTTATTGCAAATCATGCCAGGCCGTGCAAACGGTTGAACAGTATGATGCCATTTCGCCAACTTATGTCGGCATGACCCCATCCGCCATCGATGCGGACCATCTGTGGTGCCAATCCGACCATAAAACAGCCGCTTTCCAACAATGGCAAACGCTTGTGCAACCCTTGTCGACATCTCCAGGGGGGGCGTTGCTGGATGTAGGGTGTGGCACCGGAGGATTTCTCCGCTATGCGGCAACACAGGGATGGAAGCCGTATGGCTTTGATGCTTCTGGCGTCCAGGCCGCGCACGCCCGGCAACAGTTTGATCAGGTTCGGCAGGCAACGGGATGTCGCGCCTACCTTGCCCAGCTTGCCCAACCCGGGCTGGCCTTTGCCATGATCACGCTTTGGGATGTTTTAGAACATCTGCGGGCACCTCAAGAGCTGATGCAGGAACTGCATGCCGCTCTTGATGAAAAAGGGCTGCTTTTTCTTTCGGTTCCCAATAGTGGTGCCCTGTTTTGGAAACGGTTTCTGTATCGCCTGCTCGGACGCCCTTTTTCACTGGATCCTTGGGAACATGTTTTTTATTATTCGCCACTTACCTTACAGAAAATGCTCCCGCACTGGGGATTTCGCGTAGAACAGATCGGCAGCGTGGTCTGTTATCCTCGTCCCTGGTCCTGGTTTGAAGGCGGGCGACGCCTTGGCTTTGCCCTGCTCAACCATTTTCCCGCTGTTGCCCCGCAGATCTATTGTGTGGCACGCAAAATCAGCCAAGGCAGCCTGACATGAAGCACAACTCTCTTCCTGACCGCTTGCACCTGGGGTGCGGTGATTTTGCCCCCGACGGTTGGCTTAACAGCGATGGTTCCTGGCACATTCGACTGGCCCGCTGGCCCAGTGTGCGCCGACTGGCCATTGCCATCGGCCTGTTGCCGCGCTTCCATGCCGATCATGCCTGGCCGACTTCGATCATGCACCTTGATTTGCGCCATCCCCTCCCCTTTGCCGACAACCAATTTACGGCCATCTACGCTTCCCATGTTCTGGAACATCTGCAACGCCCGCAGGCTCTGGCACTGCTGCGCCAGGCGCGACGCTGCTGCCGGGAGGGGGGCGTGGTGCGCATGGCGGTACCCAACCTGGCCTTCCAGATTGCAGAGTATCTGCAGGGACGCATTCTGCCGGAAGCACCGGGTAACACGGCAGCCGATACCCTCTTCTATCGACTGCATCTGCGCCCCGTACCAACTGCTGCCGGACGTTTTCAGGGGTTGCGTCGACTCTATCACCATCTTTACGATTTCAATTCGCACAAATGGGGCTATGACGCCGCTTCGTTGCTGGCCCTTTTTCGTGAAGCGGGCTTTGCCAACCCCAGAGAACGCCAGATTCTTGACAGCGACATCGACGATATTGCCCGCATTGAACGCGCCGAACGGATCAACGACGGGGGCACCCTGATCGTCGAAGCCGTCAAATAAAAAGGGAATGGCCATGGACAAAACACAGCGTCTGGTCTGGTTCTGCCCGGAGTTTACTCCGTATCATGATGCCCTGTTCGCCGCCATCGTTGCCGATGGACGTTTCAATCTGCGTGTGATCGTCATGATGGGCCCCAGCACCTCGCATCCTTTTCTTCTTCAGGGCAAGCGCCCCTATGAATGGCAATTCAGCGACCCAAGCGTAAAAATTGACTGGCGACTGATCCGCACCATTATGCAGGAAGAGACGGATGCCTTTTTTTTGATTGCCTCCTACTATACCCCCACCCTGATTGCCGCCCTGTTCGCCGTTACCCTGGGCAAACGCCCGTTTTTGTACTGGACAGACACCCCTCTGCCGCAGGCCATTTTATGGCAGCATCGTCAACCGCAAGCACGCCCCTGGTGGCTCAAAACAGTGCGCCGCCTGCTGCTGAAGTGGATTTTTACCCATGCCCACCGCTCCCTGGCCACCGGTGATTTCGGGGTCTCTGCCATCCGGCAATTGGGCTGTCCGCCGGAAAAAAGCGCGGTATTTCCCTACTGGATCGCTTTGGGTGAGCAACCGGCACGTCTGCGTCAGCACGAGACAAGAGCTCTGCGTGTTTTATTGGGTGTCGGCCAACTGATCTACCGCAAAGGGTGGGATATTGCCATTGGTGCCTTGCGCATCGCCCGGCAAACCTTTCCGCATCTTGAGTTGTGGCTGATTGGCGAGGGAGAGGAGCGCCCACTGCTGCAACAACAGGTTGCCGAGGCCGGCTTGACGGCAAGTGTCCGTTTTTTGGGTTGGCAACAGAATGAGGCGCTGCCGGAATATTTTGCGCAGGCAGATCTGCTGATCCACACTGCCCGCTGGGAACCCTATGGGGTGGTGATACTGGAAGCCATGGCCGCCGGGTTGCCTGTGCTGGGCTCGGAGGCCAGCGGTGCCGCGGTGGATCGGGTCAAACCGGGTCGCGCCGGGTTTATCCATCCGGTGGGCGATGTCGCGCAGTTGAGCCAACACATTTTGACCCTGGCCAATGATACCCCTTTGTTGCGTGCCATGCAGGAAGAGGCCTGGATGACTGCCAACGAATGGCCGGTGGAACGGGGTGTCTCTTTGCTGGCTGATCTGATCCAGGAAGCCAAGCGCTTCCCGTCAAAAGCATGAAACGACTGCGTCTGGCCATCGTCTCAGGGTTGATTCACGCCAGCCATGGCGGCCCCGCCACCATTCTGCAGCGCCATTACCAGGCTCTCCGCCCCTGGATGGATATCGAGGTAATCGGTGTGGCCTCACCATCGCAACAACGGGAATTGCATGCCATTTTACCAGGCAGCCATCTTTTTGCCCCCGCCTGGCCACACCGTTGGTTTCGCGGCCAAGGGTTGTCAGCAGCGTTGCAGCAGATTATTCCGACCTGTGATGTCGTCCATGCCCATATGCTGTGGGACCATCCGGTGTGGTCCGCCTGCCGGATCGCCCGCAGACTGAACAAACCCTTCATCCTCACCCCCCATGGCTCCTTGATGGAAAAGTGGCGTTATCAGGCCTGGCACAAGCGGGTGTATCGCTGGTTGTTGCTCGACAAGGTGTTGCAACAAACCACCTTTTTACACGCCCTCTCCCACCGGGAAGAAGAGGCTTGTCGCCAGGCGGGTGTGACCACGCCGATCCGGATCATTGCCAATGGATTGACCGATGAGGCGTTTTTGCCTGCCAGCAACGCCACGCAGGCGGCGGCACAATGGCCGAACCTGCAGGGCAAACAAATTTTGCTCTATCTTGGACGACTCTGGCAGGGAAAAGGGCTTGATGACTTGCTGACAGCCTGGAAAACACTCTGCCGGCAACCGTGCGCCGATCAATGGCAACTGGTTCTGGCGGGCCCAGATTATCGGGGGTATAGACACCATCTGGAAACACGGCTTGCAGCAGAAAGACTGCACGACAAAGTACAGCTTACAGGCGAGGTAAATGGTCAAAAAAAAGCAGATTTATTTGCTTTGGCCAACGCATTTGTGTTACCATCGCACAGTGAAGGATTGAGCAGCGCCTTATTGGAAGCCATGGCAGCAGGATTGCCTGCCGTTTATACAACCGCCTGCCATTTCCCTGTTCTTGCCCAACAGCAGGGCGGGATCGAAATTCCGGTCGGTGTTGCTGGCGTCCGGCAGGGAATCGAACAACTGCTGCTTCTTTCCACGGAACAACGTCAACACATGGGTCAACATGCCCGCCGTCTTGCCTTACAGGATTATACCATGGAAAAGATTGCTGCCGCGTTGTATGCCCTGTACCAGGATGCCATCCATTCAGTCACCCGCGACTGAAACGGGACCGTTCCATGCCACCCCATTCCCTGCCCTGGCTCACTATCGGTTCGGCGATGGCGGTCACCCTGCTGCTGTTGGCGGTTGGCATTCCCTTTGCCCACCGGGTCGGTTGGCTGGACTACCCCAATGAACGCAAACCGCACCAGATTCCCGTCCCGATGGTGGGCGGAGTTGCCATGTTCGGCGGTCTGCTGGTCGGCGGCACACTGCTTGATGCCGCCGCTTACCCGGTAGTGGTGCTGGGGCTTGCCGCCACTCTGGTGGTCATCCTGGGCTGCCTGGATGATTGCCGCACCTTGTCAACCCGCATCCGCCTGCTCTCTGAACTGCTGATCGCCCTGTTGTTGATCGAATGGGGTGAAATCCGTGTCCTGGCACTGGGCAATCTGCTTGGTACCGGCCCTCTTTTTTTGCAGGGTTGGTCTGCACCATTCACCGCACTCTGTTTTATCGGTACGGTCAACGCCATCAATATGTCGGATGGCTCAGACGGCCTGGCCGCTGGACAAACTTTTGTTTCGTTACTCTGCATGTTGGCCATGGCGGTTTGGTGGCAACAAGGGCAGGAAGCAAGCATGCTGCTGTTGGTGATAATGGTTGTCTTCTCCTTTTTACTGTTCAACGCCCCACTCACGCCCCGTCGCACAGCCCTGACCTTTATGGGGGATGCGGGCAGCAAACTGTTGGGACTCGCTCTTTTTCTGTTTACCGTGCATTTGTCACAAAAACCGGAACCGCTTTTTTCGCCTGTTACCGCACTCTGGCTGTTGGCACTGCCATTGATGGAGCTGTTTGGCAGCATTTTACGCCGTTTATTGGGGCATCAATCCCCTTTTCATGCCGACAAAGGGCACATCCACCATCGCCTGCAACGACTCGGTTACAACAAACGGCACATTTTTTTCCTGCTGACCGGTTTTTCGCTGCTTTGTGCCGCAGTTGGCTGTGCCGCCTTTCTGCTCGGCGTGCCTGACTATCTCATGTTTTACGGCTTGCTGTTGCTGTTTGCCGGTTACTGTTGGTTTGTGACACGCCACCATGTATCGGTATAAATATTGCATAGATAAACTCGTCATCAGCTGCCGGGCTGCCTGCCTGTCAGAAAGTTGTTTGCCATTTTGGGGAGTGGTGGTGCTTGCGGGCTGCTTGATCGCCAACGACGGTGCGTCTGCTCAAGCAGAGAATGCAGAGAAAAATGAGCGCGAAAACAATCATGAACAGCGTCCTGCAGACACCTCGACGTGGAGTCACCCCGAAGAGACGAGCGGCGCGATCGCCATGCCGAAACCAGGGCGTGCGGGCAACCCACCGCCCAGCAAGGGGGTACCGATTGGTGGTGTGCGCCTCTCCCCGGAAGTTTCGCTGACGACGCGCTGGGACGACAACATTTACAAAACAGCAACCAATTTGCGTGCGGATGTGCTGACGCAACTGAAAACCGTGATCAAAGTCTTGAACCGATGGGCACAACATCAGGCCGACCTGACCTATTCCGCCACCGTCCGCCGCTACCAGGTGGTGCAAACGGAGAATAATGTGGATCAGCAGATCAGTCTGAATACCAAGCTGGCTCCTTCAAGATTGCTTGATGTGGAGTTGGGTTACAGTCGCTCTTTTGAGAACGATGAACGTGGCACCCCTGGCAAATCTGCCAAGGTGACGGTCCCTGGGTCGACACAACCACTGGGACCCAATGCCTGGTTGCAAGACAGCTTGCGGGAAACGGCGCGGATCAAGTTGCGACGCCTGACCACGGAGATCAAGCTGGAACAGTCGGACAGAAGTTCGCAAAACAATGGGCAGTCGCATTTGGATCGATACTGGTTTGATAATGGGATACTTTTCAGGTGGGCTCTCTCACCCAAAACCAACCTGCTGCTTGACATGGGACGAAAAGAGACCACCTACAACCGATCACCAAAAATGGACAGTGTCGAAACACGCCTGCTGACCGGTGTCAATTGGAAAGTAACGCCACAAACAGAATCGCAAATTAAAGCCGGGTTGACCAACAAAACGATGGTCAATAACCAGGGAAAAAGCAGCCTGAACGCCACATGGGAGGCCAATCTCATCTGGCAACCAAGCAGTCGGACCCGCATCAACCTGACCAGTCGTCGCAACACCCAGGATAGCGAGGATTTGACAGAGAGTTTTATCGCAACGACAATTCAGGGCAATGTGGATCATACCGTCAGTGGCAACTGGCATCTGTTGCTTGGTTTGGAAAATATTAGCAATGCCTATGATACGGGAAAAAATGAGCAGTTCATGACCGGCAAGATCGGTATGGAATACCGCTTGTCCAACCATTTGGTCATCGCCACTGAAGTGGTGAACAAAACCAAGGATACCACTGTCAAAGGTACGGAATTCAACAGCCATGCCGTGCAACTTTCTCTCACCGGCTCAATGTAGAGAGGGTTAAGGAACCTAGCAAAAATAGCTTGGACATCTTGCTTGTCTTTTGCTCCTCCTGCGTCGTTGCAAAAACGTTTACATACTAAAAGTATGCGCACGTTTTTCGCCTGGCAGGAGGAGCAAAATCCGGCGCAATCTGCACAAGTTATTTTCGCCAGGCTCCTAACGGTTTGCTGGTTGACATGGCAGCCCCAAAGGCCAGCCGCTTGTAACACAGGAGAACATTCGTGAACCACACCCGTTGCTGGCAACCAGCAGAAAGAAAGAAGCTGCCCGTTTGGGCACAATGGCTTCTGCTGCTGGCTGTTCTCCTGTGTGGTCTGTCTCTCTTGTCGGCATCTTTTGCTGCTGAAGAGGGTTTTGTCGAGCTGCCAAGCGCCGACAGCAAAGAAGATCAACCCGTTGCTGATTCGACTCCCCCCTCCCCCGTAAAGCCAAAACCAGCTTCATCCCTCGAAAATTACCGGATCGACGTGGGTGACAGCCTCATCATCGCTGTCGAGAACGAACCGGATCTGACCACACAACAAACTGTTTCCAAGCAGGGAAAAATCACACTGCCCATGCTGGGTGAAGTCGTTGCCCTGGGTTTTTCCAGAACGGAACTTGCTGAAAAAATTCGCCAATTATTGATGGATGGTTTTGTTCGTCATCCGCTTGTGAAGGTAACCATCGCCAAATATCCAGATTTTCATGTCCATGGCGAGGTGCGCAAAAGCGGTCGCTTTTCCTACCAGCCCGGCATGACAGTACGACGGGCGATAAGCCAGGCCAACGGCTTCGGTGTATTTGCCGACATCAAACGGCTCTCCATTACCCGCCGGAGCAGCTCTGGCTGGGAATTGATCGCCTTGGTCAACCTGGAAGATTCTCTCCTGCCAAAGGATATTCTGCATGTCCCCATGGCAACCACTCAGCAGGAAAACACGGAAGCCTCTGAAACAGCCCACCGCATCGGCTTAGGCGACAAAATTAAAATCACCGTGGAAAATGAACCCAACCTGGGGATCGATACGCGGGTATCTCCCCAGGGCAGCGTCAATATGCCACTGATCGGCGAGATACGCATTCTCAACCTGACGGCCAAAGAGGCCGAAGAGACCATTCGCCAACGTCTGGCAGATGGCTTTCTGGTCAACCCCAACGTTTCTGTCGCCATTGCCGAATATCGGGTCTATTATTTGTATGGCGAAGTCAAAAAAGCAGGTGGTTATCCTTTTCAACCCGGGTTGACCGTTCGCAAAGCGATCGCCCTGGCAGAAGGGTTTACCGATTTTGCCGACAAAAAGGATATTCGCGTCGTTCATGATGATGATCCGACCTTCAAAGAGAAACAAATTGGTTTGAACGATCCGGTATTCCCCGGCGATGTCATCCAAGTTACTGCCAGTTTCTGGTGACACGATGACGCCGACCCGCTCCTCTCTTTCGCAACAGCTCCCTTTTTTGGAACAAAATCTGGAAGGTGCGCTGACCCATAGCAACCCGAACACCCTCTTGAAGGCCAATGCCGCCGAAGAGGAGACGGGAATACGTCTGCTCTACTATTGGCATGTGATATTGCGCCACAAATGGAAGGTGCTGATGGTCACCTTTCTGATTACCGTGGCCACCGCCTTGCACCTGTCTACGCAGATTCCCATGTTTCAGGCGACCACGGTTTTGTTGATCGAACAGAGCAAAGGCAAAGTGGTCTCCATTGAAAACATATACAGCACCGATTACAGCTCGCAAAGTTACATGCAAACCCAGGTGGAATTGATGAAAAGTCGCCACCTCATCGAAGAGGTGGTACGGTCGGAGCGTCTTGATCAAGTGCCGGAATTCAATGAACAGTTTCAAAAAAAACGGGCCAACTGGACCCAACATCCCTGGATCCCGCAATGGGTGCGCACCTATCTGCCGATTGTCCCGGAACCGGCGGCATCAGAGAACGAAAACGCCTCCGAACAAAACAGCACCGCCCGTTTTTCCTCTCTGGTCGGCACGATCATTTCCCGCATTACGGTAACACCGGTGCGCAACAGTCAACTGGTCAATTTGTCCTTTGTTTCAGAGTCGCCGGAACTGGCGGCCAAGGTGGCAACCAGTATTGCCCAAAACTATATCGACCAGATGCTGGAAGCCCGCCTGAAAATGACACAAAATGCCGCCAACTGGCTGATGAAACGTCTGGAAGGTCTCCGTCATACGCTGGAAGAGTCGGAACGCAAACTGCAGGAATACCGTACCAGCACCGAAATGTTGGGCTCCAGCGAAGAGGAGAGCATGGACACGCAACTGCTCTCCAGCCTCAACAATCAAGTCATGCAGGCACGTTCACGCCGCAGTGAAGCGCAGGTTCGTTACGAACGGTTCCAGTCACTGATGGAAGAGTACAAAAATCACCCGGAAGATTTACCGATCCGTGACAATCCGATGGTGGACAATCTGCTGAAAGATGCCTCCAAACTGAGCATTCAACTGACGGAACTCTCCAGTCGCTACGGAGAAAAACATCCGCAAATCATCCGCGCGAAAACAGAACTGACTGAAATTCGCCACAAAATCGCCAAAGAGGCGGAACGTGCCTTTGCCGGCAGCAAACATGATTACATGATCGCTGTACAACAACAAAACAAGGCAGAACAGCAACTGGCCGAACAAAAAGAGTCGTTGCAGGAGTACCGCAAACGGGCCTTCGCTTTGGGCAACCTGGAGCGAGACGTCCAGGCAAACCGGCAACTGTACGAACTGTTTCAGAAACGATTCAAAGAGACCGGGGTCAGCGAAGGCATGGAACCGGAAAATGCCCGGATCATCGATCCGGCCAAACCCCCGCAAAGCAGTTTTACGCCCAACAAACGCCGCTCTCTGAGTTTAGCCATCGTTGCCGGTTTGCTGATTGGTATCGGACTGGCCATCCTGCTGGAAAGCATCGACCGTACCGTACAAAGCCCGGAAGATTTGGAACTGTCGATCGGCCTGCCCATTTTGGCCACTTTGCCCAAACTGTTTGCTTCTACCCGTCGTCCGATTTCCCCGGAAGGGATGATGATCAATCAGCCCAACTCTCCCTATTCAGAGGCGGTGCGGGCGGTGCGTACCAGCATTGTGCTGACCATCGAGCAACCGCCTCAGGTCATTACGGTCACCTCTTCCATTCCCCAGGAAGGCAAAACAACGGTCAGCATCAATCTGGCGCGTGCCTTTCATTTGGCGGGCGAACGGGTTTTGCTGATCGAAGCGGATATGCGTAAACCAAGAATGAATAAATATTTTAACCTGGATCTGGAATCAGAAGGGAGTATCAATCGCCTCCTGCAGGACTTGAACCGCTGGAACCAGGATGAATCATCTCCACTGGTCTCTGCCAGCAATGGTCCCCCTTCTGCCGCTGAAATGCGAGCGGTACAAAAGGAGATTACCCAGTCACGCGATGGTATTCATCTTTTGATCTGTCATTCTCATCAATCCAATCCCAGTGAAGCGTTGGCTTCCAAAAAATGGCAGCGTATTTTAACAGTGCTTCGCCAGGAATATCACCGCATCATCATCGATTCGCCTCCTGTCCTGGCTGTCACGGATGCCCGTATTTTGGCCACTCAATCGGAAGGGGTCGTCTTTGTGGTCATGGCTGGCCGTACGCAACGCAATCTGGTCCGTACTGCCGTCCAACAAATGTCACGGGTCAAGGCCAATCTGCTTGGCATGGTATTGAATACCGTCGATACCCGTAAACCGCTTCGTTACGGCAGTAAACAAGGGTATGGCGGCGGTTATGGCTATGGCTATGGCTATGGTTACGGCTACGGTTATGGCTACGGTTACGGGAACACAAAAGAAGATCAGGATCATGCTGCACATGATGGTGAATCCCAGCCTCTCGCTTAAACCCTTTGCGCAATGGGGTATTGTGCTTGTTTTTGCCGGATTGTGTTTTTGGTCAGGCAAATGGGGGTTGGCTGCCATCTATTCCTATCCGGCACAGATGTTGGTTGACTACTGGTCTGCTCAACAGAAGAGAGGACAGCCCGTTAACAATGAACGCTGGCAATCAGCCTATGCCGCACTGCGCCAAGCACAAGCGCTGGCACCGGATGATGCCGATATACGGTTTCTGATCGGACAAATGCACCATTATCAGGCAATTGGCCAACCTGCCTGGTCGGCAATTGGCAAAAAACATTGGCAACAGGCGCTGGAAGCCTATCACACAGCAGTCAGCTTGCGCCCCACGTGGGGTTACGCCTGGGGCCTTCTCGCCCAAGCCAAATTGCAATCTGCGGCCCCGATTGCACAAGTCACGGCTGATTGGCAACGGGCCATCACCTGTGCCCCCCACTCCTTTGATACCTATCAAATTTCCATGCAGATCGGATTTGCCCTCTGGCCACTGTTGTCTGATCAGCACCGCCAGCAAGTCAAATACGCTATCGCGCAACTGTTTGCCCGACAAGGCGATCATATCATTCAACTGGCAAGCAAATTTCATCACCTGG
Source organism: Magnetococcales bacterium WMHbinv6 (assembly GCA_002753135.1). Taxonomy (GTDB): domain Bacteria; phylum Pseudomonadota; class Magnetococcia; order Magnetococcales; family Magnetaquicoccaceae; genus Magnetaquicoccus. Next base: position 45,863 of record PDZV01000023.1, read on the forward strand.
AACTGCTACAACCTCTATTGCAACAGAATCCCCAATGGCAAAAGCAGTACGACGCCGCTCTGCAAGCGAAATAAGCCCACGCACCTCGTCGGTGGCTTGGCGATGGCTTTTTCGCGCCTATCTTTTGCTCCTGCTCTGGTTGCCGCTTCCCCTGGGGAGCAATCGAGCCTGGGCCTGGGCCTTGATGGAAATCAGCGTATTGTTACTGCTGATTACCTACTTGTTCGTACGTCAGAAACCACCCGTAGAGCAAACGCTCTTGCCGCCGTTAAAAGCACCCCTGCTGTTGTTTCTTGTCGCCATTCTCTATCCGCTCTGGCAAACCATGCCACTTGCGGAACCGTTATTACAGATCTTGAGCCCCCATACACTCGCCACTCGACAATGGGCGGCCCTGCATCAGGGTGGCACCATCTCTTTGGATCTGCATGCCACCTGGGTCGAATGGCTGAAAGGAATCGCTTATGGCGGGTTGTTTGTGTTAACCTTGCTGTTGGTCAACTCCCAACGTCGTCTGCAAATGCTGATCTGGGTATTGCTGAGCAGTGGCGTGGTCCAGGTCTGTATCAGCCTGTTGCTTTTGAGCCTGAGCAGCAATTCCGATGTGCGGGGCAGTTTTGTCAATCGCAATCATTTGGCCGGTTTATTGGAATTGATCATACCCTTGACTGTGGGCGTGTTGCGGAACATCTCATCCCTGAGCGACTCCTCCTCGCTGGAACGTCAGCAAAGCCATGCCTGGTTGCGCTTTTTCTCCAGTTCATCAGGTGGTGTGGCCGGTGTCATGATGATTCTCTGGTTCACTCTGTTTTTGACGCAATCTCAAGGTGGTAATGCTGCCTTGATCTTCTCCTTTGTGGCTGTATGGACGCTTTCCCGCTTGACTGGCATGCGTCGGCAAGAAACTGTCAAGCGATCAAACATGATCTATTTGCTCCTGGCGTGTACTTTTATTCTGGGCGGCACTGCGGGCCTGGAAATACTGCTGGGGCGCTTTCTCGACACCAATCTGTTGCAGGAGGGACGTCTTGCCGTTCTGTTTACCGGCAAGCAAATCATCCTTGACTATCCCCTTTTCGGCAGTGGAAGTGGAACGTTTGCTTCTATTTATCCGCGCTATCAACCAGAAGCAATCGCCCATCTCTTTTTTGACCATGCCCACAACGATCATTTGGAACTCTTGGCAGATCGAGGAATCATCGGGTATGCTTTATTGGCAGGAACGGTGTTAACCTCTTGGCACCACATGCTGCGTTGCTATCGACACAGTCAACATCCCCTTGTCAGAGCAACCTGTTATGCTGCATTAGTCTCTACCATTTCACTGGTTATTCATGGTATATTTGACTTCAATTTTCAGATCCCGGCCAATGCAGCTTACTTTACGGTGATGTTGGCTCTTGGCTTGCGGTGCAGTCGGATGGAAAACTCAACACACCCGTCCTCCCCTGATCACATGACGGCATAGATGGCAAGCATGGATGCTAACTCGTCTTTCTCCAGACGCTGGCTGGATTCCTATCTGACAGAACACAATCTGGCTGGTCATGTTCGTTACCTGTCAGCGAAACAGTTGGAAGAGTTGCGAATGGTCAGTAATATCTATCGCACCGTCGCCACATCTTATCTGTCTGAAGAAAAATTTGCATTTTATTTCAGAAATATTATCTCTTTTACTTTATTTACATACAAATCCAACAAAATGGTTTGTAGCGTACAGGATGATGATCTTTTCTGGTACTTTACCTGGATGTATCGCAAAGGCTATAATAAAGATGATATTTTGTCATCTGCCGATTGTGTGGTAGATTTTTTCCATATTCTTCTTCAAGAAGGGATCATTCGATACAATCCGCTGTTTAAGGTATACAAAATGTTTCTTGCTCGAGATACAGTTTTAAGTACCATGAAGATGGAATCCATCATACTTAAATTTGAATCAGGCAACAACTCAAACAACAGCGAAACCAGTGATCGACTGCTTGACCAAGCAGAAAAACTACTCGATCAAGACATACCCCCTCCTCCTACATCAGACATCCATCAAGACAACCACACAAACGCACCAAGGCCGTACATTACCAAACAAAAAACATTATTAAAGATATTGCTGTTTATTGTATTTATTTTATTAACAGGCTATCTCTTCAACAATATGGATGAATGGAACAGCAAAGAGCAAATTACTGCAACAAAAAAAAGATCTGAAAAACAAGCCATTCAGCAAAACAACAAGCTTGACATTAAAATAAAATATTTTTACGAAAACAATATGAAGCATTATTACTGTAAAAATTATCTCAACATTCCATGCGATAAAAGCACGCTCACTACCAACCCCGTTTCTGCCGAATTGGAGAATATTCTTTCTGGTTGGCAGTATTATAATGAGTTTTGTGTACGGTGTCATGGCGACAATGGCAGAGGCAACGGATCGGATGCACATTTGCTGAAAACGCAACTGCCAACATTGGGATGGGCTGGCAGCAATTTATTGGAAAGAGATGCTTTTTTGTTTTGGATCATTGCCGAAGGAGGAAATGATTTTGGCGGTGAAATGCCCCGATTCAAGGAGGTATTGACGCAGGAAAAAATATGGAAAATTATTATTTTTATTAAAACATTGCGCTAAACATTATCATCGTCTCATATGTCTTGGCTCCCTGTTTGACTGGACACGGGAAGGCCGGATTCGTTTGATGTCCATGATGGATGCCGCCAGATCCTCGTCTGCATCAGCATCCATCATTTCTTGCAGCTTTTTCAAGGATGAGTCATTGTCTGTCACCAGAAACGGAGGACGGGAGAAGCAGACAATCACAGCGCTTGCTCTGAAGCTTTTTGACCCCGAATGAGAACAGACCTTACGACTGTTTCCAGAAACGGGGAAAAAACAGGATCAAAATGGTAAACAGCTCCAAACGCCCGGCAATCATGGTGATCGTCAACAGCAGTTTGCCGACATCGTGGATGAAAGCATAGTTCTCCACCGGTCCCACCTTGGCTATCCCCGGCCCCACATTGGCAATGCAGGCAAGCGATGCGGAAAAGGCAGTTGTAAAATCCAGCCCCACCGCAGTCAGAACGATCACCGACAGCAGCATCACAAACAAAAAGACCACCACCATGATCAGGCTACCCTCCATCACCTCGGGAGGGATCACCGACCCGGCATACTTGGGCAAGGTGATGCGACGCGGTTGAATCAAACGGTCCAGAATGGCCAGAAACAACTCCCAGACCATCACCAGACGTACCACCTTGATACCACCTGCCGTGGAACCGGCCATACCCCCAACCACCATCAGGTTGAGCAAAATTACCTGCAAGAAAAGTGGCCACTTGGCAAAATCATCGTTGGCAAAGCCGGTTGTCGTGATGATCGATACCACATTGAAAAAGGCCTGGCGCATGGCCAACTCCAAATCTTTATCCTGCATGACCATCAGCGTAATGCCACAGATCAAGCTTGCGACAACGACAATTCCAGAATAGGCCCTAAGCTCCGTATCGCGAAATACAGCCGTATCACCCCGATAAATCAGGCGGTAATGCAACAGAAAGTTGATTCCCGCCAAAAACATGAAAAGGGTACACCACCATTGCGCTGACGGAGAAAAGGCGGCCAGGCTGGCATTGCGGGTGGAAAAACCACCGGTGGCCATGGTGGCAAAGGCGTGATCGGTCGCCTCGAGAAAATCCATCCCCGATCCCATAAAAGCGACTATATTGGCCACGGTAATGGCAAAATAGAGTACCCAGAGAATACGTGCCGTACTGGCCACCCGTGGCACCAGACGATCCTTGGTCGGGCCGGGCACCTCTGCCTTGAGAATCTCCATGCCACCCACCCCAAGAAAGGGCAAAATGGCGATGGCCAGCAACAAAATACCCATACCGCCCAGCCACTGAATTTCCGAGCGCCAGAACAGCTGACTTTTCGGTAAAATTTCCACGTCGGTCAGAATCGAGGCCCCGGTGGTGGTAAAGCCAGAGGCGGTCTCAAACCAGGAGTCGATCCAACCCATCCAACCGCCAAAGACAAAGGGTAAACCGGCCAACACCGTGGCCATGATCCAACCCAGACCGACAATCAGAATACCATCGCGGGCTCGCAACTCCGGTCGCGCCGACCGTGTAACAAAATAAAGCAGGCTCACCGCCCCTCCAACAGCCATGGAACGAATAAACGGCATCGGATCTTCACCCACAATCAGGGCGACCGCCAGGGCAGCAATCTGACAGAAGGTTAACAGGATGGCCAGCAGCGACAATACGCGCAGATTCATCAGCAGATTCATTGCCTCAACGCTCCACACGCAGCAAGCTACGAATTTGCCGATTCATTCTGCCCTGCCGGTTGGAAACCAAAAGCACCTGATCCCCGGCATTAAAAATGGTGTTGCCATCCGGCAGAGTCAACTGCCCGTTGCGATAATGGGCGGCAGCCACCACCCCCTTGGGCATGCCCATGCTGCGCAACTGCTTGCCGACCAGTGGTGCCCCCAACTGCAAGGGTACCAACAAAGCATCCAGTTTACCCCCCAACAACAACTGCGCCTCACTGACCGGATAGGTACGCAGCAAACCCATCACCTGACCGATGGTGGTAAATTTGGGATGAATGGCCGCATCCACCCCCATCACCGAGGAGATGGCCATATAGCCTTCATTATCGAACAAGGTGATGGAACGGTTGGCACCCAAACGACGTGCCAGCACTGAAGACATGAAGTTGATCTCCTGATTGCCGGAAAGGGCAATATAGGTGGTCGAGCCATCGATCAACTCTTTGAGCAGATTCAAATTGGTCACATCGCCATGCAGAACCTGACTTCTGGTAAGCCGTTCCACCAACCCTTTGGCCTGCTTGCGGCTTTTTTCAATGACGATCGGTGACAAACCTTTTTCTTCCAACTGACGAGCCAACATGAAGCCCATCTTGCCGCCACCGCCAATCAAATAGCGGCTGTTACGCATTTTCAGATGGCTTTGCTCCAACCCCATAAAATCAAAAGAGTCTGATAGTTTGCTCCCCTCCAACAGGGAAATGAACAGGCGATCCTGGGAGAAAAAAACAAACTCTCCAGTGGGGATGAACACTTCGTGATCGCGTTCCACAGCCACCACCAAAGTTCTGAACTCCGCATTGCGGTCAATATCACACAATTTTTTGCCAACCAGCGGGCTCCCCTCCTGCAAACAAAAGCCGGCCAAATGAATTTTACCATCCAAAAAGGAGGCCACTTCAAAAGCCAGAGGTATTTCCAACAGATCCACCAACAGGTTTAGTGCATTGCGTTCCGGGGTCAACAGCATGGCCTGCTCAAACTGGGCACCCTGCCATAATTGAGAGTTGTTGGTAAACTGGGCATCACGCACCCACAAAGCATAACGGGCTTTGGGTGACTGACCATGCAACGCCAGAGCAGTCACAATATTGTTGGCATCCGACTGGGTGACGGCCAAAATCATATCGGCGTTGGCAATCTGCACCTCAGAGAGAATACCCGGATCCTGAATCTCCCCTGCCAATGCCCGTACATCCAAATGACCTGCCATTTGTGCGATGGCGTCGGAGTCGGTGTCCACCACGTGGACATCGTGCCCCTCTTCCACCATATATTTGGCAAGCACCTCGCCCATCGATGTGGCACCAATAATCACAATATTCATCGTCATTCCCCCGGCGGCAACTGTCCATCGCCCCTCCTCCCGTCACCCGCAGCACTTGCCAGCTCGGCTGGTGTTGATTGGTGGAGGCAGGAGTCTGCTTGTGGACAAACAATCAAGAAAGCGATTTATAAAAAATGTGAAAATATATCAATGTCGCTTTTTATGCAAGTGCCATCACGTCAAAGATTGAATATTGAACTACAGATTAAACAAAGAATTTTTATTGATCATCATTGAATAATCCATAATTTCAGACACATATTGTATTGTTTGAATAAAAATTTTATATAAATTTGATCAAATTATGGAGTCAAGCAAAAAAAAAGCCCCTGACAGGGCCGAGAGCGTCTCGCCATGCCAGGGGCTTGCGGGGTACAACAGGTCAGGCTATCGGTCAGGCTTTGTTTTCTCGTTTTTCGTTGATCCAACGCACACCGACCAGAATGAATCCCAGGGCGATAAACGCCCCCGGTGGCAGAACAAAAACCAGGGAAGGTTGAAAATCACTGCCCGCAATCGGTATGCCCAGGATGGTACCTGCACCCAAAATTTCCCGTGTCGCACCCAGAATGCTCAACGCCAGGGTAAAACCAAGACCGGTAGAAATACCATCAAGCGCGGAAGAACCGACCGAATTTTTGGAAGCATAGGCCTCGGCCCGTCCCAGAATAATACAGTTTACCACAATCAACGGGATAAAAATGCCCAAAACCTTATGCAAGTCATGGACATAGGCATTCATGGTCAGGTCAATGATGGTCACGAATGCGGCAATGACGATGATATAGGCAGGGATGCGCACATCCGACGGAATCAGTTTGCGGATCAAAGAGATCACCGCATTAGAACCAATCAGCACAAAGGTCGTTGCCAACCCCATACCGAAACCGTTTTCCAACGAGGTGGTCACTGCCAATGTCGGGCACATGCCCAACATTTGGACAAAAATGCCGTTATTGCTCCACAACCCGTCCTGAATAATCTGTAAGGTTTTGTTTTCGCTCATGGCTTTTTCTCCTGCTTGGCGGGTTGAAAGATCAGATCTTTCTTTTCAACGAAGAAATCCAGCCCTCGTTTTACGGCATTCACCACGGCACGCGGGGTAATGGTTGCACCGGCAAATTGGTCAAAGTCGCCCCCATCCTTCTTCACACCCCAGCGAATGTTGGTTGAATTTTTGCCGGTAAATTTTTTCAACCAATCCCCTTTATCCGGCATAATTTTATCACCCAGGCCAGGAGTCTCCTTGTGGGCCACAATCTGGACCAGATGAATGGTGCCGGCTGGCAAAACCGACATCATGATTTCAATGTCGCCAGAGTATCCATCTGGAGCCGTTACCACATAGGCCGCACCCAGATCGGTACTCCCTTTGCGGCCCCGATAAAAAATAACCGGCTTTTCTTTGCTGTTCAAACGTTTATCCGCCAGCAGCACCGTGTCGCTGACCGGTTCGTTGTCAAACCCTTCCGGCAGAACCATTTTCAACATCCGCAACGTCTCTTGCCTTTTGGCTTCGGCGATCGGATCACGGGTAACCGATTCGATGGTCGACAAAATGGCAGTCGCCACCAGACCCACCACCATCAGGACGATTCCCATTCTCAAAAAATCGGGCATGGTTGAACTCCTCTATCGCTGTTCGCTGGTCGTCAACATTAGGCCACCTGCCCGTAGGCCCGTGGTCGGGTGTATTGGTCAATCAAAGGCACCACCGCATTCATGAGAACCACCGCAAACGATACCCCCTCCGGGTAACCACTCCAAGTGCGGATCAGATAGGTCAACAAACCGCACCCCAAGCCAAAGATAATTTGCCCTTTAACAGTGATCGGCGAGGTCACCATATCGGTGGCCATATAAAAGGCACCGATCACCAGACCTCCGGTCAAAAGATGAAAGACCGGATCGGGATAATGCGCCGGATCAAAGGTCCAAAAAATGGTCGCTGGCACCAGACATCCGGCAAACATGGTCACCGGAATGTGCCAGGTGATCACCTTTTTGCGCAACAGGTAGATACCACCGGCAGCCAGCAACAGAGCGGAAGTTTCTCCCAGCGAACCGCCGATCAAACCACTGGCGGCACGCACCTCATCATAGCCGGTATATTTGCCGCCCATGGCATCCTGCACGGTTTTGCCCATACCGGTTTCCGTCCGATACTGTCCCAGTGGCGTGGCGGTACTGACGGCATCGGCCAACTCCGGCGCACTGCTCTGGCCGGTCATGATGATGGCGATTGAATCCCCCAACGAATAGGCCTGTTCGCTGAACAACGGATTGACCGCTGGCCAGGCCGTCATTTGTGCAGGGAAGGAGATCAACAAAAAGACGCGGGCAATCAGCGCCGGGTTGAACATGTTGTAACCCAAGCCGCCATAAACCTGCTTGCCCACCAGAATGGCAAACACCCCTCCCGCCACACACATCCACCACGGGGAGTGGGGCGGCAAGGTCAAGGCCAGCAACAGCCCGGTCAACGCTGCAGAACGGTCGGCAACCGCCGATGGCCGTTTGCGCAATTTCAGAAATAAATGTTCCGTAACCAGGCAGGAGAGCGTAGTGATGAGAATCACCAACAACGCTGTCCAGCCAAAAATCATTACCGCCATGGCCGTGGCCGGCATCAAAGCCCAAATCACAGCCTCCATGACATTGGCAACTGAATCACCATCATGTACATGGGGAGAAGTCGTCGTAAGCAGATTGGTTTGACTCATGACATTCTAACTAGCCTCCCTGTAAGACATCTTGTAACAGATCCCCTCCGCCTTCAACAGCCTGTCAAGCCTGTTCTTTGGCTGCCTTGGCCGCTCTGGCTGCCCGAGCCGCCTGGGCAGCGCGCGCTGCCCGGGCCGCCTTGCTCTCTGCATCGCTGAGCGCTGCTGCTCCTTCTGCTACCGGAGCGGCGTCGGTTGCAACCGCTGCCGCCACCGTCTCAGTTGCCGGAGCCGCCGGAGCTGCCGGAGCTGCCTCCGCTGGTGCTGCTTCGGCTGCCGCCTTCTTGCGTGCCGCCATGGCGGCCTTCATCGCCTCTTTCTGGCGCTCTTTTTCCAGTTTTTCCTGCTCGACACGGGCCGCTTTGGCCTTGGTGCGTGCCTTATCCATATCCAGTTTTTTCTGCGCCCGCCGATCAGCCTGAATCGCCAGCTTGGCGTAACGGAAATATTGCACCAACGGAATATTGGATGGACAAACAAAACCACAGGAACCGCATTCGATACAGTCGTTCAGGTGCAACTCCGGCATCACATCCAACTGATTCACCTTGGCCCGCCACGCCATCTCCGAGGGAACCAGACTCATCGGGCAGGCCTGGACACAACGCCCACACCGGATGCACGGTTGCTCCGGTTTATCAACAATTTCATTCTGCAACAGGGCCAAAACACCGGCAATGCCTTTGACCACCGGCACATCCAGGTTATCGACCGCCAACCCCATCATTGGTCCGCCCAAAATCACCTTGCGCACGCCGGGTTTCATGCCGCCACAATGGTCGATCAGGTTGCGAATCGGTGTGCCGAGCAGGGTCTCCAGGTTGGCCGGTTTGGCAATGCCGCGCCCGGAAACGGTCACCACGCGGGTGATCAACGGTTTGCCATGCACCACCGCCTCATAGATGGAATAGGCGGTGGTCACGTTATGCACCAACAGACCGATATCCACCAAACGGGCCCCGGAGGGCACCTGCTTGCCGGTGATCGCCTCCACCAACTGTTGCCTCGCCCCCTGCGGATACATGGCAGGCATCGGTTGCACGCGAATGCCGTTGTAACTGCGTGCCGCTTCGGTCATCGCCTTGATGGCTTCCGGCTTGTTGTCTTCGATACCGATCACACATTTACTGGTCGGCAGGGTGTGCATCATGATTTCGATGCCGGCGATCGTCTCTTTGGCTCGCTCAACCATCACCCGTTCATCGCTGGTCAGGTAGGGTTCGCACTCAGCACCATTAATCAGCAGCGTCTCCACCTTTTTGCCTTTGGGGGGCGTCATTTTGATAAAGCTGGGATAGACCGCGCCACCCAAGCCGACAATACCCGCCCAACGAATCCGCTCCTGAATCACGGCAGGCTCCGCATTCATCGGATCAGCAATTCCTGCAATGCTATCCGACCAACGATCTTCGCCGTCCGGATCAATAACTACCGTCAACATGGTCAAACCAGAGGGATGACCTGCCGGATACTCTTCTATCCCCACGACGGTCCCGGAGGTGGGTGCATGAATCGGAGTGGACACCCAAGCGTCGGAACGACCGATCTCCTCCCCTTTCAGAACCTTCTGACCGACTGTGACACACGGATCACAGGGCTGACCGGCATGTTGATGTAATGGTACATAAAGCCGCTGCGGCATCGGCAAAGGTTCGATCGCTTTGTGCGACGCCATCCCTTTATTGCCGTGTGGATGTACTCCTCCGTGAAATGACCCTAACACCTTGGATACTCCTCATTCTTGATATCGTTAGGCCCGCGTGCCCCCCCGGACACCCGGTCTGGAAAGATTCAGCAGGTGAACAACCTGTCAAGCGGCCACCTGGGCATTCGGCCCGGCTGGTTTTTCCCAGCGCCAGTCATACAAGCTGGTCACCACCGGCACCATGTCGATACAATCCACCGGACAGGGTTCAACACACGCTTCACAGTCGGTACACCAACTGACAATCACCGTATGCGACTGTTTGTTGGCACCGACAATCGCATCGACCGGACAGGCTTTGATGCAGGCCGTGCATCCGATACAACGCGCTTCGTCGATATAGGCTACCCGTGGACCATGATCCGTCTTGGCGGCAACCGGTTCCACACCCAGAATATCGGCAATCTGCTTGATGGTGGGGGTACCACCCGGCGTGCAGAGATTGATCGCCACGTTGCCGTCGGCTCCAGAAGCCACCAGGGCATCGGCATAGGCCTGACAACCGGGAAAACCACAGTTACCACAGTTGCTGCCGGGAAGAGCGCCAACCAGTTTTTCTCCCAACGGATCGGCCTGAACATAAAACTTTTTTGCAGCAAAGCCCAGACCGATACCGGCGGCCAGAGCCATACCACTCATACTCAATACCGCATCAATCATGGTGTTACTCCTTGAACGATAAGCGGACAAACAACTACTTCACCATGCCGGAAAAACCCATGAATGCCAGCGACAACAACCCCGCCGTCACCAACGAAATGGGCGCTCCCTTCATCAAGGCTGGAACGTCCGATACATCGATCCGTTCCCTCATGCCGGCAAACATCACCAAAACCAGACCAAAGCCGACCGAAGCACCGAAACCGTATACCGTGGACTCCAAAAAGCTGAACTCCTTCTGCACATTCAACAGCGCCACACCCAGCACGGCACAGTTGGTGGTAATCAGCGGCAGGAAGATACCCAACGAAGCATACAACACCGGGCTGACCTTGCGGATCACCATTTCTGTCAGTTGTACCAGAGCGGCAATGATCAGAATGAAGGAGAGCGTGCGCATATATTCCAGCTCCAACGGGGCCAGAATCAAGCGCTCCACCAGCCAGGAGATCACCGCCGCCAGGGTAATGACAAAGACCACCGCGTACGACATGCCCAAGGAGGTCTCCACTTTTTTGGACACCCCTAAAAACGGGCAAATTCCCAGAAATTTGACTAATACGAAATTATTGACGAAGACTGTACTGATCAGGATTAGAGCAAAATCAGACATGGTTGCCATACCCCATTGAATTGATTGTGCAAACCATACAACGCCACCCCCTCTTGCCATCCGTGTGACCAACTTATATCCAAATGTCACATGCCGACAAAGGCTGATACATACACGTGACCTCGTTCCGACACAATGAAAAATTTTTTTCTGCGTGCGGAAACCAGCACACGTTACCACACTCCAACATACACTTTCCGCCTTGACTTGAAGCAAGCGGCAACTATCCTCAATCCGCCGATATTCGGCATTGACCACAGGCATTTTTCAGGAGAGCAGCATGTCTTCCATTCAAGAACAACAGGTTCTCGAGGCACTCAAACAGGTGATCGACCCTGATTTGCACCGCAATATCGTCAGCCTGGGTTTCGTTAAAAACATGGTGATCGAGGGAGGCGCTGTCTCCTTCACGCTGGAACTGACGACACCCGCCTGTCCGATGAAAGATAAATTGCAACAACAAGCCGAATCGGTGGTCGCCGCCCTGCCCGGTGTCACGAAGGTCAACATTGCCATGACCGCCCGGGTGCGCAGTTCGGAGAGAAAAAAGGAGTCCAACCTGCTGCCCGAAGTCAAAAATGTCATCGCCGTCGCCTCTGGCAAGGGCGGGGTGGGCAAATCGACCACCGCTGTCAATCTGGCCGTGGCCCTGGCGCAAACCGGGGCACAAGTCGGCCTGCTCGACGCCGATATTTACGGTCCCAGCCTGCCACGCATGCTCAACGTGACCGATAAACCCGATCCAAAAGAGACAAAAGGAAAAATTCCCCCGGTGATCGCCTACGGCATGAAGGTGATCTCCATGGGCTTTTTCATGGATGAGGATACCCCGGTGGTCTGGCGTGGCCCGATGGTTGGCATGGCGGTGGAACAACTGCTGCGCGATATCGATTGGGGAGAACTGGATTATCTGGTGGTCGATCTGCCACCGGGAACCGGCGATGCCCAACTGACCCTGAGCCAAAAGGTGCCGATCACCGGAGTGGTGATCGTCTCCACCCCGCAGGATGTGGCCCTGTCGGATGTCAAAAAAGGGATCAACATGTTTCATAAAGTCGATGTACCCATTTTGGGGGTGATCGAAAACATGTCCTATTTTCTCTGCCCCTCCTGCGGGCACCGTTCCGAAATTTTTTCCCATGGCGGTGCCTTGCGTGAGGCAGCGGCCTCCGGCATCAACTTTTTGGGCCATATTCCGCTGGATACCGTTATCTGTGCAACGGCAGATGCCGGAACACCGATTTTGATCGCCCAGCCGGAAAGCCCGCAAGCAGCGGTCTATCGGCAAATTGCCGCCAAAGTGGCGGCCCAGGTCGCCATTCGTCAATTTGACGACAAACCCTTCCCGGCCATTGTCATGGAATAGGCTGGTTTTGGCCTGTTTTTTGCTTTATATCAACGGAGATTAAGGTTATCGGTTTGACCATTCCGTTGTAAAAGAGCTGCTTATGAACTTTCCGGCACCGCGTTCCGGAGTTGCCCGTTTTGCCCTCCCGCTGGCAGGTGTCATCCTGCTGGCGGGGACGGCGCTCTGGTTTTGGCTTGGCCAATGGTGGGTAGTGGCGGCGACACTCCCCCTGCTGGGTGCTGCCCTCGCCTGGCATTGGCATTCCCGCAACCCGGCAAGCGGGGCCGAAGAGAGCCTGCGGCAGACAGAGCAACCCGCAGTTGAAACATCCTCGGAGCCCCCCCCTCCCGATGACGCCACACCCGCCCATCCCACGCAGATCGGCCCCTACCGACTGGGCAAAATGATTGGCCAGGGCAGCAGCGGCACCGTCTATCAATGCTGGCGCAACAACAGTATGCTGGCGCTGGCCATCAAACTGTTTGCCCCCCAGCAACCCCTCGGCCAACAGCAACTGGCCCGTGCCCGGCAGCAGTTTCTGCACGGGGCCCAGTGGGCCAAATCCCTTCACCACCCCCATCTGCTCAAAGTGCTGGATCACGGCGAAGAGGATGGTCAAGCCTATGTGGTCATGGAGTACATGAATGGCAAAACCCTGCACGATTATCTCACCGATAACCGTGCCCTGCCCCTGCCCTGGGCCATTCTGATCGCAGCCAAACTGGCCATGACGCTGGATTATCTGCACCGGCAACAGCTGGTCCATGCCGATGTCAAACCGGCCAACGTGCTGTTTGACCCCACGCACGGGGTGATCAAACTGATGGATTTCAGCCTTGCCCAAAACCTCAACAAACCGCTCTCCGCCCACCCCGAAGAGGGCCGTTCCCCGGCCACGCTGGTGGCAGGCACCCCTGCCTATATGGCACCAGAACAGCTGCTGGGCCAGACACTGGATGGACGGGCCGACCTGTTTGCCCTGGGCGTACTCTTTTATCAAACGGTCAGCGGCCAACTCCCCTTTCCCGCCCGCTCGATGGATGCCCTGATCTGGCAGATCAGTCGGGAACCGCCACAAAATTTGGCCACCCTCTGCCCCGAACTCTCCCCCTGCCTGCTGGCTCTGCTCGAACAGGCGCTGCAAAAAAAAGCGGATGATCGCTTTCAATCCGGTCGGGCGTTTACCCTCGCTCTGACCGAATGTGTGCGCGGCCTGGTCAAGCGGGGATAAAAATTCCTTGACCCCATTTGCCACCCCCTCTATCTTGATCGGCAGATCCCTCCCTGAGGGCTTACTGGGAAATCCGGCGCGCCTTTGTTGGCCAGGCCGGTGCTGCCCCCGCAACGGTACACGAGTCTCCATCCGGCATAGTTGCCACTGGCCACACAGGCTGGGAAGGCGCCGCATGGGGAGGTTCGTTCGCTGAATCTCCGCTCGTCCAGCCCGGAAACCGACCCAGGGATTGGCTGGAACGTGCTGCGGTGGGCGGCATGGGCGTATGCCGGGAGGTTGCCCGGCTTTTCCGATACCCGCTTTGCACCCTCCCCCCTCTTCGGCAACCATACCCCATTCCTTTTTCTACCCAGCTCGCCACTGCAACAACGTGCGAGGAAATTGCCATGTCTGTCCCGTGCACTCCTGCCTCAAACGCCCTTCTGGGCGAAATTTGTCTGGTGGGTGCCGGTCCCGGTGCCGCCGATCTGATCACCGTCCGTGGCCGGGAACTGCTCAGTCGTGCCGGTGCCATTCTCTACGCCGGTTCACTGGTCAGTACCGACCATCTGGCCTATGCCCGCGCCGATTGCCAGATTGCCGACTCCAGCACCATGACCCTGGAAGAGATGGTCGACTGGCTGCTCACTGCCGCCCGTCGACACCCGCTGGTGGTGCGCCTGCAAACCGGTGATCCCTCCTTGTATGGGGCCATGGCCGAACTGTTGCCGCCCTTGCAACAGGCGGGAGCCTCCACCCGCGTGATACCGGGGGTGCCCTCCTTTGCCGCCTCGGCAGCAGCGGCGCAGACCACCTTGACCCTGCCGGAGGTGTGCCAGACCGTCATCCTGACCCGCGTCGCCGGACGCACGCCGATGCCGGAGCGGGAACAGCTGCAGGATCTGGCCCGCCATCATTGCACCCTCTGCCTGCATCTTTCCATCACCCTCTGGCCCACGATCGAAAGGGAGTTAAGCGCCGCAGGTTGGTCTGCCGACAGCCCGGTGGTGGTGGTGCATAAAGCCAGTTGGCCAGGTCAGGAACAAATTCTGCGCGGCACCCTGGCCACGATGGCCGCCCTGTGTCAGCAGGCCGACATTCACA
>PDZV01000071.1 GCA_002753135.1 Magnetococcales bacterium WMHbinv6
CCTGTTTGATCGGTGCTGAATATCAGTAAGCGGTAGGCCGCCAGTCAGTAAGCAGGATCAAAAAACAGTCAAAAAAATAGTCACCCAACACAGCAAGCACACTGCGATTTGCCAGTTTTCAGGTTTCCAGTAAGCAAATAGTAAGCAGCAGGAAGAAAAATAGCGGAAAAAGTCGGAAACAGCAAGAAAATAAAGTTATGAATTTATATGGTTTCTTATGGCACCAAAACAGTGCCGGAAACGCCGGAAAGCAGACTTTTAATCTGCTGTCCGTTGGTTCGACTCCAACACGGCTCACCATACAAAAAAAGCAAAACGGCCACTCACAAGGTGGCCGTTTTGCTTTTGGGTTACACGGAGGTGACAAAAAGAGGATTCCAACCATGTCCGGCAGAAAATTTTCAGTAGGCGAAATTCGTGATATGATGGGAGCGTTACTGGCTCATCCGGTCAGTTGCACCACATCCTCCAACCGTGCCTGATCTGCCCGGTCCGGGTTGCCGTGGCCACCGTTGTTGGTCACCCTGGGCGTCGGCCACCCAGTATATCCGCGCTGTCTGAGGTGCGGATATGAATGAAAATTATCCTTTTACAATAAGCTGTTCCGTCTGGTAGCCTGCACGGACACAGTATGGACGGGTGCGGATAAGGAGGAGGGAATGGGCCATGACCAGATCTGATTTGACCAACCAGATTGCCAAACAGTGCAACCTGACGCACAAGGACGCAGAGGTTGCCGTCAGCACCATTTTCGGATCCATCGCGCATTCGCTGGAGATCGGCCACCGGGTTGAACTGCGCGGGTTTGGCAGTTTTGGTCTGAAAGAGCGACGCGCCAAACTTGGCCGTAACCCAAAGACGGGTGAAACAGTGCCGGTGGAGGCAAAGCGCGTCCTGTTTTTCAAGGCCGGTTTGGAAATGCGTCGGCGGGTGGATAGTGGAGGACAGCCATGACGTGGGTGCCTTTTTCAAGGTTGCATAGGAACGCGAATAATGAGTCCCCTGAAGAAAGCCCGGAGAAAATTTGCGCAACATGTTGAAATTGCTTGTGAAATCGCTGTTCTTGGCTGAAAAAACAGAGTCCAACAAATTCAACGGGTTGCAGACTTTCTGCGCAGGGGACTCTTGCTTGAATGGGAGGGGATATGGATAGAAAAACGGCGATTGGCAATGCTTTGTACATGACCAGCCAACCCAATCAACTGACAGGGATGATTTTCAATGCCTCTTTATTGCTGGCGCTGGTTGTGCTGTCGGTTGACCATTATCTGCTGTTTCATATCATGGCGGAGCTTTTTAGTATTGTCATCGCCTTCACCTTTTTCATCATCGCCTGGAACGGACGGCGCTTTTTCGACAACCACTATCTGCTCTTTCTGGGTATTGCCTTCCTGTTTGTTGGTTTTCTCGACCTGACTCACACGCTGGGCTACAAGGGAATGGCGATTTTTGCGCGTCAGGATGCCAATCTGGCACCGCAGTTGTGGATCGGAGCGCGCTATCTGGAGGCGTTATCATTTTTGTCAGCCCTGTTTTTCCTGCGCCGTCGCTTGGCAGTGAATGTGCTGCTGCTGGTCTATGGAGTGGTTACCGGGTTGCTCTTGCTGTCGATCTTTGCCTGGGAGATCTTTCCCGATTGCTGGGTTGAGGGGGAGGGGCTGACACCCTTCAAGAAATATAGCGAATACCTCATTTGCATCCTGCTGCTGCTGGGGATGCTGTTGCTGCATCTCAAGCGACAGCTGTTTGAAAAGGAGATTTTGACTTTTCTGCGCTGGGCGCAGATCGCTACCGTGGGGGCGGAACTCTGTTTTACCTTCTATGTGGATATGTATGGTTTGTCCAATCTGATCGGGCATTTGCTCAAGATCGTTGCCTTTTATTTCCTGTACAAGGCAGTTGTGCAGACCACTCTGGAAAGCCCCATCAAAACCTTGTACCACAACATCACCAGCGCTCGCGATGCCCTGGCCGCCGCCAACCTGGAGCTCTCCAGCCGACAAAAACAGGTGGAAATGGCCCAGGAGATCGCTCAGTTGGGCCATTGGCACTGGGAGATTGCTTCGGATCGCTTCAGTTGGTCAAAAGAGATCTTTCGTATCTATGGCCTCGACCCGATACAGGAAAAACCCTCCTACGAAATGTTCCTGCAGGCCATTCCCGAACCGTACCGCACGCAGGTTGCCCAGGCGTTGCAACAGGCTTTGCTGCAACCGGGCACTCTCTTGCAAGCTGAACACCCGGTACAGCGTCCCGACGGCAGTTTGTGTCATGTGTTGCAGCGGGGAGAGGTGATCCGCGACGCCGAGGGGCGGGCAGTCGAAATGTTGGGAACGGTCCTCGACCTGACCGAACGCCATCGCATCGAAGAGAGGGTACGTATTCTCTTCCAGGCGGTGGAACAGAGTCCCTCTTCAATCGTGATTACCGATCGGGCCGGCACCATTCAATATGTCAACCCGACCTTTATCGCCGCCAGCGGCTACTCGCGTGAGCAGCTGCTTGGCCATTCGCCAAGCCTGCTCAAGTCCGGCCTCACCCCTTTGGAGGTTTACCAGGATTTGTGGCAGACCATCAACAGCGGGCAGGTGTGGCGCGGGGATCTGTGCAACCGACGCCATAATGGGGTGTTGTATTGGGAAATGGCCAATATCTCGCCCATCCGTGGCCCGGATGGTGAGATTTCTCACTTTCTCGGTATCAAGGATGACATCACCGACAAAAAACGGTTGGAGGCGGAAAAACAACAGGCCCTTGATCGGGCGGAACAGGCCAACCGGGCCAAGTCTGAATTTTTGGCCATCATGAGCCACGAAATTCGTACTCCCATGAACGGCGTGCTCGGTATGGCCGAGTTGCTTTTGCAATCTTCTTTGACGCAACAACAGCGCCATTATGTGGAGACCATCAGTCGATCAGGGCGTACATTATTGACGATCATTAACGATATTCTTGATTTCAGCAAGATCCAGGCGGGACGGTTGACCATGGACCTTATCCGGTTTGATCTGGGTGAGGTGATCGCGGATGTCAAGGGGCTTCTGGAACACCAGGCCAGCACCAAAGGGTTGCATCTCAGCTTCAGGGTGGAGGAGCAGGTTCCTGTGCATCTGCTGGGAGATCCTTATCGTCTCAATCAAATTTTGTTCAATTTGGTGGGCAATGCCATCAAATTTACCGCTTCTGGATCGGTTCGGGTGGTGGTCGACAGCATGGAAATACGGGATGCCGATGTGTTGCTGCGTTTTCAAGTGATCGACACGGGGATTGGTATTGCCCCTGAGTTCCAGAACCAGCTGTTTCAGGCATTTACCCAGGAGGATCCCTCATTTTCGCGCAAATTTGGCGGTACTGGGTTGGGATTGGCCATCACCCGGCAACTGGTGCTCTTGATGGGAGGAGAGTTGGGAGTGGAGAGTACTCCTGGTCAAGGTTCGACCTTTTGGTGTACGCTGCGCTTTGGCCAGCAGCGGCAGGGTGAAAGAGATGAGGTTGCCGCTTGGCAGCTTGCCCAGCAAGCCGGTTCTTTGGACAATCGCCATTTTGCTGCCCACATTCTGCTGGTCGAGGACAATCTGATCAATCAGGAGGTGGCGGTAGCTGCTTTGCAGTTGTTCGGTTGTCAGGTAACGGTCGCCAGTGACGGTCAACAGGCTATTACGGTTGTCCAGGAGGCATCCGCCCCCTTTGACCTGATCTTTATGGATTGCGAACTGCCGGTCATGAACGGTTTTGCCACGACCAGATGGCTGCGCAGGTGGGAAGAACAAACAGCACAAGCCCGTACACCGATTGTTGCCATGACTGCCCATGTGCTGCAGGAGAGTCGCCAGCAGTGCAGCGAAGCGGGAATGGATGATTATCTGCAAAAGCCGTTCAGTCAGGCGGATCTGGGCGGCATGCTGCTGCGCTGGTTGCCGGGCCGCAGTCGTGGGCCTTTGGAGCAGGCGGTGAGCCCCACGCCCGCACCCTTGGTCCCGGCAGCGGCACACGATGCGGGTGACAGGGATGCCTTGTTGTCATTGCCGGTGCTCGACCATGCCGCCATGGGACGCATTGTCGAACTGGCCCGCAAAAGAGGCGACGGGCTTTTGCAGAGGATGGTGGGGCATTTTCTTGATCGGACTCCAGAGCTGCTGCGCGAACTGCAACAAGCGTGCAACCGGGGAGATGCCGAGGCGGTGCGTGTGGCGGCGCATACGCTGAAATCCTCCTGCCTGACCATGGGGGTGGTGCGACTGGCGGAGCTGGGGCGGTTCATGGAGAGGGAGCATGCACAAATGGCACGAGTGAAACAACGGTTCGAGTGGACGGAAGCGGCTTTTGCCGAGGCGCAGCAGGCATTGCAGGAGGTGTGCAGAACCCACTCTTTTGGAGAGAGCGCATGAACCCGTGGACGAATGATCTGCAAGCCCCCCAGGTATTGATTGTTGATGATGATCTGCTGCAGCGCCTGCCCATGCGAGCGGCGTTGGAGCAGGATGGTTTTGTTGTGCTGGAGGCGGAGAACGGCCAGGATGCTTGGCAGTTGATGGGGCAGAGGCGACCTGACATGGTGATCTCTGATGTGGTGATGCCGGTGATGGACGGTTTTGAGCTGTGTCAGAAAATCCGCCGCCGGGATGAGTTGCAGCATCTGCCGATTCTGTTGGCCACCTCCCTGGAAGATCTGGCCTCGATCAAGTACGCCTATCAGGTTGGGGCGACCGATTTTATCACCAAGCCGATCAACTGGGATCTGCTCGGTCACCGGGTGCGCTACATTCTGCGCGCTGCTCGTACTGCCCAGGAGTTGGCTGACCGGGAGCTGGAGCTACTTGGTACCCGGATGGAGATTATTCGTCGACTGGGCCAGGCATCCGAGTACCGGGATAACGAAACTGGCTTGCATGTACACCGGATGAGCCAATACTCTGCCTTGATCGGGGAAGGGTTGGGGTTATCCAGGCATGACCGGGAGCTGCTGCTGCATGCTGCGCCGATGCATGATGTGGGAAAAATTGGCATTCCAGACAGAATTCTTCTCAAGCCGGGCAAACTGACCTGCGAAGAGTTCACCATCATGAAGACCCATACCACGCTGGGAGGCAAGCTGTTGGATCGGGAACCATCGTTGTTGATGCGCACTGCCCACATGATTGCCCTGACCCATCACGAGAAGTGGGACGGCAGCGGTTATCCGCAGGGGTTGTCCGGGGAGGGGATTCCCCTGATGGGACGTATTTGCAGTCTGGCCGATGTCTTTGATGCCCTGACCTCCAAACGCCCCTACAAGCAGCCATGGAGTACGGAAAAGGCAGTGCAAGAGATCCGTCGAGGGTCAGGAAGCGATTTTGATCCGCAACTGGTCCGGGTGTTTCTGGAGATCATACCTGGCATCGAAAAGATCAAGGCGGAGTTTGCTGATGAAGAGCCATCCTCCGAGTCGGTTTTTCAATGATCACACTGTCTCCCAGTTACGCGGCTGTCGAGGTGAACAAGGCCATCAAGCAGGCCATGAACAAGGCAGAGTCCGTTCACGGCAAATTGTCCAAACCCCCGTTTCTGGTGACGGACAATGGCTCATCCTTTTTGGCCAAACGGTTTCAAGAGTTCATCGCTGATGGTTTTCAGCATGTACGCATCCAGTACCGCACTCCAACG
>PDZV01000024.1 GCA_002753135.1 Magnetococcales bacterium WMHbinv6
TGCCAACGGGGTGGACTATGCCACAATTGGTTTTCAAGTCTCCGACGGCATCGACTGGAGTACCAGCAGCAGTACCATCAATATCGAAGTTGCAGCGGTTAATGATGCACCGGTTTTGAATACAAGCACTGGCTTGTTTTCTGCTCAGGTGAGCTATTCTGTAGGTATTCATGCGTCTTCAGTAGCCATTGGGGATGTGAATAAAGATGGTGTACAGGATTTAGTGGTTGCGAATTATGGGACTTGGCCGAGTAGTAATGACACGGCTTCAGTTCTATTGGGAACTGGGAACGGTACATTCCAGACTCAGACGACCTATCAGGTAGGTGGGAATCCAGACCCTGTGCTTTTGAGTGATTTCAACGAAGATGGTTTTCTTGACATGGTGGTAGCCAATGATGGCAGCACGGTGTCTGTATTACTTGGTCAAGGAAACGGCACTTTCCAGACTAGATCTTCCATTTCGGTGGGCAGCCACCCAAGGGCTGCAGCCGTAGGAGATCTGAATGGTGATGGACACGCGGACATCGTGACCGTCAATCGGGATAGCCGCACTGTTTCCATTCTGCTTGGAAACGGTAATGGAACTTTCCAGGCACAGAGTAGCTATTCTGTAGGTAACTGGGCTCATGCTGTGGTAATTGGGGATTGGAACGAAGACGGAATCCCTGACTTGGCGGTTGTCAACACCCAAGACAACAACGTGTCACTGCTGCTCGGAAACGGCAATGGCAGTTTCCAGGGGCAGACGAGAGTTGCAGTCGGTAGCGGTCCCACTGCCATGACAACAAGTGACCTGAACCATGATGGCCATTCTGATTTAATCGTAACCAATGGCAATAGCAACAATCTATCCATTCTGCTTGGGTTATGGAATGGTCAGTTTCAGAGTCAAATTGTCTATGCCGTTGGACAAAATCCAAATGATGTCGTGGCAAAAGACTTTAACGGAGATGACATCGTTGATTTGGCTGTGAGCAACTATGGGAGTAATAGCGTTACAATTTTGTCGGGGCAGAGCAATGGAACTTTCCAAACTGGACAGACATACTCTTCTGACAAACCAAATGCCATATCGGTTGGTGATTTCAATAATGATGGTCTTCCAGACTTGGCTGTTGCCAACGATAGCAACACAGTTTCCATTCTGCTTGCGGAGAATTTTGTTGAGTTAAGTGACATCAATGAAGATACCATCACTAATGGGTTCTTGGTTTCCGATCTGGTTGGTTCTTCGATCCGTGACATAGATGGTGGTACAACAGGAATTGCTGTTCGCACGGTGGACAACGTTCACGGTCAATGGCAATTCACTTTAGACAATGGCGTTCAGTGGCAAAATTTGAACGCTGATTCCGACCAGAATAGTACTCTGCTGGCTGTCAGTGCAGGCACTCGAATCCGATTCATCCCTGGTGCCGACTGGAATGGTACTACAGGTTTGACATTTCGAGCGTGGGATCAGAGCGATGCACACATCAGCGGAGAGCAGGTGGATGTCTCGGTGGTTGGAGGAGCATCCGCATACAGCGACGCTTTTATGGAAGCAAAACTTAGAGTTGCTCCTGTCAACGACGCGCCGGTTTTGAACACATCTATTCCCGACCGCACAGCGATAGTCGGAGCAGCTATTGCCTGTGAGGTACCTGCGGGCACCTTTGTTGATGCCGATGGAGATACTCTAACCTATTCTGCGACGTTGGCTGATGGTACTGCTTTGCCGACATGGCTGAGCTTTGACCCAAACACGCACATGTTTACTGGGTTACCATCAAGTGGCGAAACAGGAATCTTGGCTGTTCAGGTTACAGCGACAGATTCTGTTGGTCATAGCGTGCATGATTCCTTTGCCCTGACTATTGCGGGGCAACAGTATTCTCCAGTGCCATTTTCATCGCTGGGTTGGAGCAACAAAACGGCAACGACTTTGAGCAGTGTGTGGACAAAGACTGCAGCGGTGTTACCTGCAGATATGAATAACGATGGTATGGTGGATCTGGTAATTGCGACTGCTGATCCATTGACTGGCAGTACATTTGATTCAGACCATGTTTACTTGATGATGAATCATGGAGATGGCAATTTTTCAACGTCCGAGGTTCTGAATTTTCCTCGCGTGTTTACGTTTGCGATTGCTGATATTGACAATGATTCACACAAAGATATCGTTGTGTCAGCGTATGGTGAATGGGCTAGTGGATTAGGTAAGGTTGGGTGGTTTAAGAATGATGGTGCAGGTGTTCCATCTTTCGAGGAGCACGTTTTATCGACATCAGAGGGTGCTTTTAGCTTGGCCGTTGGTGATCTTTTCAATGATGGCAATCAGGATATTATTGCTTCGTACCATTTTAACTCGATGTTCTTATTTGAACAAACCTCTCCTGGGGTGTTTGCTTCCCAGCAAGTCTTGGAGTCGACATCAGCCAGAGGTTTAGCGATCGGCGATTTAGATGGAGATCACTATAACGATGTTGTGCGTAGCGGATGGTGGGATTACAAAATCAACTGGTTGGATATCGACGGTTCACTGCCTGTACAAAGCAATACGACTATTACTGTTACTTCCACATATGGTTCTGGCGAGTTGGATCGTCCGCATGCTTTGACGATTGGTGATATTGAGGGAGATGGTGATCAAGATGTTGTCATGATTGTTGATCATGCCGGTCAGTATCTCCTTATCAATAATGGTGATCAGACATTCAACGCGCATATTCTTGACAAATACAAAATCACAGCCGATACGCAATGGTGGAACGGCAACTACCCAGTTCATCTGATTGATGTTGATCAGGATGGGATCAAGGATGTTATCCGTGGTGGTGTTTGGTTTAAGGTGAATTCTGATTATTCTGTAACCCAAAATGTAGTGGATGCCACAGCATATGCGGGTCAGATTGTTGATCTAGACAATAATGGTAGTCTGGACTTTGTGATATCTGGAGCCAATGGAATAGTCGTGCGGTATGACTTTATGCGCCCGCACATTGCTATCAATGAGGATAGCTCTTACCACTTCACCCTGTCCGATTTTCCGTTCACAGATCGTGACACAGGAAGTCAGTTGATGGCAGTACGGATTACCGGCTTGCCTGAAGGTGGGGAACTGAGGTTAGGTGGACAACTGGTTGCCATCAACCAGGAGATAGTGGCTTCAGAAATTAGCGGCTTACTGTTCGCGCCTTTCCAGGATGTAAACGGTCATAGTGGTGTACAGTTTCAGGTATTTGATGGGTCTAGCTGGAGTGCCAGTAGCAATACCATTGATATCGAGGTTGCAGCAGTCAACGACGCGCCAGTTTTGAATAGATCTATTCCCGACCGCACAGCAATTATCGGAGCGGCTTTTACTTATGAAGTACCTGCGGGCACCTTTGTTGATGCCGATGGAGATACTCTAACCTATTCTGCGACGATGTCCGATGGCGATGCTCTGCCGACATGGCTTGCCTTTGAAGGAACGACACACACTTTCACTGGTACGCCCACTGGCTCAGGCGATGTTTCCGTTCGAGTCACAGCAACAGATCATGCTGGGGCATCTGTTAGCGATTCATTCGACATTGGTATCACAACACTTAACCCTGAGGTCGCAGGAGGGGAGTTTCAGATTGGGACGTACAGCAATGTTTGGAATCCTGCTATCAGTTCGACTTCGATGTCTGACGGTGGTGTTGTTGTAGTATGGCACACAGGGGATAGTAGCGAGACTGGCATTGTTGGACAACGCTATGATGTGCATGGAACGGTAGTTGGTTCCACGTTCCAAATCAACACCTATGAAACTGGTGCGCAGCTAAATCCAGAGGTGATTGCTTTGTCAGATGGTGGAGTTGTTGTGGCGTGGGAATCAAACGGCCAGGATGGTCAAGGCTTTGGAATCTACGGTCAGCGGTACAGTGCATCAATGGTCCCGGTTGGTGCAGAATTCAGAATCAATACCTACACTGATAACGATCAACGTATTCCGGCGATGGCTGTTTTGTCAGATGGTGGATTTGTTGCAGTGTGGAATTCGTATGGTCAAGATGGAAATGATTGGGGTGTTTACGGTCAACGTTTTAATGCAAGTGGAACCAAAATTGGTTTAGAGTTTCAGGTCAATACCTACACAGTCGGCGATCAGAGTGGTGAACATTGGGCTGCTCATGAACCATCCAACGTGGTCGGGTTGTCTGACGGTGGGTTTGTTGTGACGTGGCAGTCCCTAAATCAGGATGGAGTCGGGAACGGCACATATGGTGCGCATGGCATTTATGGTCAACGTTACGGTGTAGACGGTACCAGGATTGGTTCTGAGTTTCGAATCAATACCTATACGGCGGATGATCAAATGAGTCCTTCCATGGTCTCCTTGTCCGATGGAGGATTTCTTGTTACATGGAGTTCTTATGAGCAGGATGGCAGCTATTGTGGTGTCTATGGTCAACGTTATGACGAAAATAGTTCAGCAGTTGGTGACGAGTTCCAAATTAATACCTATACGGACGGCTATCAGTGGGTCTCTGCCCAAACGGCTTTATCAGACGGAGGGTTTGTTGTAACGTGGCACTCGTGGGAGCAGGACGGTAGTGAATATGGTGTTTACGGCCAACAATATGACAGAAATGGTATAGAGGTTGGATCCGAATTTCGGGTTAACACTTTTACTAACGGTAGCCAAGGCACACCAACCATGACATCTATGCCAGATGGTGGTTTCATGGTGGCATGGGCTTCGTTACCTTTGGGTGTTTATGGTCAGCGTTTTGATGCCAATGGGGTTCCTTTTGGCCATCATGAGCCGGTACTGGCAACCCCGATTCCCGACCGCACAGCGATAGTCGGAGCAGCCTTTGCCTATGAAGTACCTGTAGGCACCTTTGTTGATGCCGATGGAGATACTCTGACCTATTCAGCAACGATGTTCGATGGTGCTGCCTTGCCGACATGGATTACCTTCGATCCCTCCACATACACTTTCTCTGGCATACCGGATAACGGTGATCTCGGTAGTATCACGGTAAGGGTGACAGCCAGTGATGGCACTTCAACAGATTCTGATGACTTTATTATCGCTGTAGTCAACAATGATGCTCCGATAGGTGGTTCTAACTTCCCTGTTCGGATTGGTGGACCCTATCCCGATTATGGCCATGCCATAGCTGTGGACGGGGCAGGTAATATTTATACGGCGGGACATTTCAGGGGAACCATTGATTTCGACCCCGGCCCAGGGGTGTTCAACCTGACGACGGAACACTATGATGGTGGCGTATGGAGTGGATATCACGAGGCCATCTTTATTCAGAAACTGGATGCGGTTGGAAATTTCGTCTGGGCAAAGGGTCTTTCCGGCGGAACATCAATGATGGAGGATCATGTTGTCATCACAGTTGATCAATCGAACAATCTATATGTAACCGCTGGTCTGGCGGATGTGAATGGTGACGGATTTTACCCTCTCGATAACCCAGGCGTTGGCATGATCCGGATTGAAGGCGCGGGAGATGGGCCAAATCGCGACATCGTCGCCATGAAGTTCGACACCGACGGCAACGTACTGTGGACCAGCATCCTGGATGGAACAGGCGATAACGCGCCAAGCGCGATTGCGACGGATAACGCAGGACACCTCTCTATCACGGGATCATTTTGGGGGACGATGGATTTCGATCCTGGACCGGCGGTTCATAGCGTATCGAATGGAGTAGAAAGGCAATCTATGTTCATTCAGCAGCTGGATGCTTCCACCGGTGTCCTGACATGGGTCAAAACCATGGGCGATATTGAAGCCAGTTACATCCGTTCATCGGGAATCACACTTGATGGAGCAAACAATGTTTACGTCATCGGGGAATACAGTGGGCCGGGTGTGGTGGATTTTGATCCAGGTAACGGCGTCGCCACTCTGGATGCGACGTATAGCAGTTTCCTTCTGAAAATGGATTCATCGGGAAATTTCGTGTGGGTGCAGGATACGGGCAGCACTTATGGCGGCGTCCTGTCCGTTGCCACGGATGATGCGGGTAATGTCTACACGACGCGCATTTCTGCGGACCTAGGATGCTTTATTCAAAAACAGGATTCGTTTGGGAATGTCCTGTGGAGCAGGGAGGTGGCCAGCGGAAATCCCTCTAACAGTCTTGGTGTGATACCTTATTCAATAGCTGTGGATAAGGACAGTAATGTCCTCACATCAGGTGGGTTCTATGGCGCTTTGGATTTTGATCCTGGAGTGGACGAGTTCAGTCTGGTCAGTATAGGTAATTCAGATATTTTTGTTCAGAAATTGGACGCTGAAGGTAGATTGATATGGGCCAAAAGTGCAGGAGGAGCAGGATGGGAGTTTGCTCGTTCAATTGCCGTGGATACGCTGGGAAATATGCACATCACAGGCTGGTTTGAAGGAACTTCGGATTTCGACCCAAGTGCCAGTAATATTACCTTGACAGCTATATATGACCCAGAGGTGTGGAGCAATGATATAAGAGATGTTTTTGTTCTTAAATTGGATGCGACCGGGGATTTGTTTGTTCATTCAAACGACGCTCCCGCCCTGGCCATTGCCCTACCCGACCGGACTGCGCTTGTGGGCTATGTCTTTACTTGGCAGATGCCGGGCAATGCCTTTACCGATTCCAATGGCGACAGTCTGACCTACATCGCCACCCTGGCTGATGGTTCGTCCCTGCCGTCCTGGATCAACTTCGATCCCGTCACGCGCACCTTCTCCGGCATTCCAATCAACGGAGATGCAGGCAATATCACAGTCCGGGTGACCGCCAGTGACGGCATCTCAATTGGTTCTGATGAATTCATTATCACCGTAGCCAACGTCAATGATGCCCCCTCTGTGGTCAACGCCATCGCTGACCAGAACGTGAAACAGTACTCCGCCCTCAGTTTCCAGATTCCCTCAGATGCCTTCGCCGACGTGAATGCCGGTGACATCCTGACCTATACGGCTACCCTGGTTGATGGTTCGGCTTTACCAACATGGCTTGCTTTTGATGGAACGACACACACTTTCACGGGCACGCCAACAAGTTCTGGCACTGTTTCTGTCCGAGTCACAGCCACTGATCAATCTGGTGCATCAGTTTCGGATGATTTTACGCTGACTATTGTTGCTGGTTTTAGTTCAACAAATGAGTTCCAAATAGATGCTTCTGGTGGGTTTGATCCACATGCACCTTCTGTAACAACTCTATCGTCCGGTGAGTATGTAGTTGCTTGGCATGAGAATCAAACAGGCCACTATAATATTTATGGTCAGCGTTTTAGAGAGACTGGCGAGTTAATTGGTGCAGATTTTCAGATTGATGCTTCTCCTGATGGCGATAGTTACTTTCCCGTAACAACATCGTTGGTCGATGGAGGGTTCGTTGTAGTTTGGGAATCAAATGGCTACATGAGTGGGAACGGGTTCGATATCTTCGGACAACGCTATGATGAGAGTGGCAACCAAATCGGGTCAGAGTTCCAGATCAACACGCATGTTGATAGTGATCAACGCCTGCCAGCAATGGCAGCATTGGCGAATGGTGGGTTTGTCGTTGTGTGGCAATCTGACGGCCAAGA
Organism: Magnetococcales bacterium WMHbinv6; assembly: GCA_002753135.1. GTDB lineage: Bacteria > Pseudomonadota > Magnetococcia > Magnetococcales > Magnetaquicoccaceae > Magnetaquicoccus. The sequence continues at coordinate 7,564 of PDZV01000024.1, forward strand.
TGGTAACGGTTTAGGTGTGTTTGGTCAGCGTTACAATGCAGATGGTTCCGTAAGTGGAAATGAGTTTCAAGTCAACACTTATACACTTGGCAATCAACATGGAACTTACTGGAATAATGAGAACATCTCTGTAGCGACATTGTCAAACGGCGATTTTGTGGTTGCATGGGGTTCAGAAAACCAGGATGGTAGTGGGTATGGGATATATGGCCAGCGTTTTGATGCCTATGGTGCTCTAGAAGGGACTGAGTTCAAGATAAATTCTTACACATCAAACAACCAGGAAGCACCAACGGTTATCTCTTTATCTGATAATAGTTTTTTTGTGACTTGGGGTTCGTGGGATCAGGACGGGAATGAGTACGGAGTTTTTGGGCAAAGATTTGACGGTAATGGTGAAGCTGTTGGTTCGGAGTTTCAGGTTAATACGTACACGACGGGTTACCAGTGGGCACCTACTAGCATCCGTCTAGCAGATGGTGGGTTCGTGGTGTCTTGGAATTCATGGGAACAGGATGGCGATCAGTACGGGACGTATGGCCAGCGATACGACATGAATGGAGTGGCAGTTGGGAATGAGTTCAGAATTAATTCTACAACGATTGGAGATCAAGGTAGCCCATCACTGACAGCAATGTCTGATGGAGGATTTGTTGCAATTTGGAACACGACCTATGACGGATTATATGGTAAGAAGTACTATGTTAACCATGTTCCAGTTGTTAAATCACCACTTTCCGACCGTACAGCAATTGTCGGAGCGGCTTTTGCCTATGAAGTACCTGTAGGCACCTTTGTTGATGCCGATGGAGATACTCTGACCTATTCTGCAACGATGTCTGATGGAACTGTCTTGCCGACATGGCTTGTCTTTGATGGAACGACACACACTTTTACAGGAACGCCCACTGGTTCCGGCGATATTTCCGTTCAAGTCACAGCCACTGATCATGCTGGGACATCTGTATCGGATGATTTTACGCTGACGATTGAGATGCCTACATCAGCCAATGTCTTCAATCTAGCCACGATCGACGGTAGCAATGGATTTCGTTTGGATGGGGTGTCAACTGGAGATGCAGGTCATTGGTTAGACAGTCCGGTTAGTTCTGCGGGGGATGTCAACGGAGATGGTTTTGACGACTTGATCGTTGGGGCTCCTGGAGCCAATTTTAATGCTGGTTCCGTCTACGTAGTATTTGGTCATGCGTCTAATTTTAGTACATGGATCAATTTCTCTACGCTGGATGGAGGTGCTGGTTTCCGTATAGATGGCGTCGATGGTCAAACAGGAGAATCAGTCAGTTCGGCGGGAGACGTTAATGGTGATGGTTTAGATGACGTGCTTATTGGAGCTAGATATAGTGACAATGCAATTGGTTCAAGCTACGTGCTGTTTGGTCAAACATCAGGCTTTAGTTCGGTGATCGACCTTGCCAACCTAGATGGTAGCACAGGTTTTCGTTTGTTTGGTGCCACAGGTGACAGATCCGGTGCTTCAGTCAGTTCAGCGGGGGATGTTAACGGAGACGGGTTTTGTGACCTAATTATTGGAGCTATTGGAACAAATTCGTATGCTGGCTCAGCCTGCGTGGTTTTTGGTCACGCATCAGGTTTTAGTGCAGTGCTTCCTCTTAGTAGCCTGGATGGTAACACCGGTTTCCGCTTAGATGGCATATTGGCAGACAACCAATTTGGGAGATCGGTCAGTTCGGCAGGAGATATCAACGGAGATGGTTTTAGTGACTTGATTGTCGGGGCATACAGGTTCAGCCCAAATATAACAGATGCAGGATCCAGTTATGTGGTATTTGGCGGGGCGTCGAGCTTCAATTCAGCGATCGATTTATCCAGCCTCAATGGCAGTACTGGTTTTCGTCTGGATGGTGCGGCGACGGGTGACCAATCGGGTTTTTCAGTCAGTTCGGCTGGAGATGTTAATGGTGATGGTTTTGATGACCTGATTATCGGGGCACGATATGCAAATCCAAATGGTCTTGCACAAGCAGGCTCCAGCTACGTGGTATTTGGCAAGGCGACCGGATTTTATTCAACGATCAGTCTTGCCAACCTGGATGGTCATACCGGATTTCGTTTGGATGGCGTGGTAGCATATGACTGCTCCGGTAAGTTGGTTAGTTCGGCGGGTGATTTCAACGGGGATGGTTTCAATGACATCATTATTGGAGCATTACGTGCCGATCCGAATAATTTTTCATCTGCAGGTTCCAGTTACATGGTATTTGGCAAGGCGTCTGGTTTTAATTCTGTGATTAACCTCGCCAGCCTTGATGGCAGTACCGGATTTCGTTTGGATGGGGTGGAGTCGGGTGACCAAGCGGGCTTCTCAGTCAGTTCGGCAGGGGATGTCAACGGAGATGGGTTTGCTGACATAATTATTGGAGCGTATGGAGCCAACAGCAGAACTGGTTCTTCTTACATCATCTTCGGCAGCAACTCCACCAACTCGGTCACCTTCCTTGGCACCAACGGCAACGACACTCTGAATGCAGGCACCTCTGCAGCAGAACGGTTCGTCTCTGGCGGTGGCAACGATACCATGACCGGTGGTGGCGGTGCCGATGTGTTCCATGGTGGGGTAGGCAACGACACCATCAGTGTTTCCGATTTGACCTTTCAACTGGTGGATGGTGGCACAGGCACTGATACACTGGCCTTGACCGGATCAGGAATGACTCTGACATTGGCCAACCTCAGAGGAAAAGTCGAGGCCATCGAAACCATCAACCTCACCGGCAGCGGGGATAATACGTTGGTCTTGACGGCGTTGGATGCGCTGAATTTGTCGGACTCCGGCAATGTCCTGAAGGTGGATGGGAATGCTGGGGATGTGGTCAACGCGGGAACCGGTTGGACAGATAGGGGTAGCAACGGCGTTTATCATTTCTACACGCAGGGACAGGCGGTGCTGTATGTAGCGACGTCAATTTCTGTTGTAGCTCCGCAACCTGTTCCTGCCAGTGTTATTGCTCTGTCCAGTCTCAATGGCTCTAACGGGTTCCGGTTGGATGGGGTCGCTGCGGGGGATATCTCTGGACAGTCAGTTAGTTCAGCAGGAGATGTTAATGGGGATGGTTATGACGATTTGATAGTTGGGGCATCGGATGCCGACCATAATGGTTTGGGAAGATCTGGCTCCAGCTATGTAGTGTTTGGCAAAACATCTGGTTTCAATTCCTCGATTGATCTTAGTAGTCTTGATGGAAGCACCGGTTTTCGTTTGGATGGTGCAGCGGCAGGTGATGAGACAGGATTTTCGAATTCAGCAGGGGATATTAACGGTGATGGTATTGATGACTTAATCATCGGGGCAGTGGCAGCCAGCGACTGGGCTGGAAGTAGCTATGTGGTCTTTGGCAAATCATCTGGATTCAGCTCATCAGTCAACCTTTCTAGCCTCAATGGTAGTAATGGTTTTCGTTTGGTTGGAGAGCAGTGGACTAATTGGTCTGGCTATTCAATCTGTTCTGCAGGAGATGTCAACGGTGATGGTTTTGATGATTTGATTGTTGGGGCAAAAGGGGTAAACAGTTATGCTGGATCCAGTTACGTGGTCTTTGGTAAAGCATCCGGCTTTTCTTCCACGATCTACCTTTCCGGTCTTGATGGCAGTACAGGTTTTCGTCTGAACGGTGCGGTAGCGCATGACGAATCTGGTTTTTCAGTCAGTTCTGGGGGAGATGTCAACGGGGATGGTTATGCTGATCTGATTGTTGGGGCATGGGGAGCCGATCCTAACGGTCTGTCATCATCTGGTTCCAGCTATGTTGTGTTTGGTTCTTCGTCTGTGTTTAGTTCTGTGATTGCTCTTTCCGGTCTTGATGGCAGCACAGGTTTTCGTTTGGACGGCGCATTGGCGGGAGACAATTCTGGTCTCTCAGTCAGTACGGCAGGGGATGTCAATGGTGATGGTTATGCTGACCTGATTGTTGGAGCACGGTGGGCTGATCCGAATGGTCTGTCACAATCCGGGTCCAGTTACGTTGTGTTTGGTTCTTCGTCTGTCTTCAATTCCGTGATCAATCTTTCCAGTCTTGACGGCAGCATCGGTTTTCGCCTTGATGGTGCAATGGCTGATGACAATGCTGGCATTTCAGTCAGTTCAGCAGGAGATGTCAATGGAGATGGGTTTGATGATTTGATGGTCGGTGCATTCCAGGCAGATCCGAACGGTACAGACTCTGGTTCCATCTATGTCCTTTTTGGTAAATCATCAGGCTTCACCTCTGCAATGAATCTGTCCAGTCTCAATGGAAGTACAGGTTTCCGCCTGGATGGTACGGCAGCAGGAGATCAAGCAGGTGTTTCCATCCGTTCGGTTGGCGATGTCAATGGAGATGGATTTGATGATCTGATTGTTGGGGCGCGTCGAGCCGATCCTGGTGGTCTTACCGACGCAGGTTCCAGCTATATCCTCTTCGGCAGCAACTCCACAAGTTCAGTCACTTTCCTCGGTACCAGCGGAGCTGACACCTTGACTGGCACTGTCGCCGCAGAAAGTTTCGTCTCCGGCGGTGGCAACGACACCATGACCGGTGGCGGTGGTGCCGATGTGTTCCACGGCGGCGAAGGCAATGATACTATCACTGTCTCCGACCTGACTTATCAGTTGGTAGATGGAGGCATTGGTACCGATACCCTGGCGTTGTCGGGGGCTGGCATGACTCTGACTCTGGCCAATGAACGCGGCAGGATTGAATCGATTGAGACGATTAACTTGACAGGTGCTGGAAATAATACGCTGGTACTCACTGATTTGGACCTCTTGAACCTCTCCGATTCCAGCAATACTCTGACCGTTGATGGTGATGCAGGAGATACTGTTCGTGGAGGAACTGGTTGGACAGATGGCGGGATCAGTGGCGGCTACCACCTTTATTCAAAAGGACAAGCGCAGATCAAAGTGGCCACCACCGTTACATTCTGCCAGGGTGATCCTTTGGTGCTGGACTTGGATGGCAATGGCATCCGTCTGACTGCCAAAGAGGCCGGTATCCATTTTGATATGAATGGAGATGGTATCGCTGATCCCACGGGTTGGATCGGTCATGGGGATGGGTTGTTGGTTTGGGACCGGAACGGCAATGGCAAAATTGATGGTATGCAGGAGGTGATTTCCGAGCATTCCTCCCCCAATGCCACCTCCAGTCTGGCTGCTCTTGCCACCCTGGACAGCAACCATGACAGTAAAATCGACATCAACGATACAGCCTTTGCCCATTTGCAGGTATGGGGGGATCAGAAACTCGATGGCGTGGCGGATATTCAGGAGTTGCACAGCTTGGCGCAATTGGGCATCACCAGTCTGGGGCTGTCACTGGATCAACACGACCAGTTGACCATCAACGGCAATACGGTGACCGGCTTTGCCACCATAACCTACGCCGACGGCCATCATGGAAATATGGCTGAAGTGCAACTGGATTTTGTACCGGCTATGCAATCAGAACCTTTCGACGCAACTTCATCACCATCCGCTACGCAAGATGATTCAGCCAGCGTCATGCCTCCCAGTGGTTTGGCCACGGAACTGCTTAATTGGGATGGTGTTGCCCTGCAACGTGAGGGAGATACAGTCAAGTTGGTTGGCAACGACTCCTCCCTGGATTTGACCAATCTGCTGGCCAACAAAGCGTTGGCCAGCACCGATCATGTGGATATGCGGGGTGCCGGGAACAACGCCATGAACGTTCACGATTTCCTGGATTTCTCCGGCAGTGACCATCCTCTGGTGATCTCTGGAGATGCCGGGGATGTGGTCAATGTCCAGCACGCGATCAATACCGTTCTGGGTGCCAATACCACCGTTGTCGTGGATGGCGTCAGTCATGCCACAGACTCGACAGGCCACACGATCATCGGAGCTGACAGCTTTGTCGTGCATCAAACGGTGGATGGTCTGCATACCGTGTTGGTGGATGACCATGTTGTGGTAAACTTCCTGCGATGATTGCTGTCAAAGGCAGTGATCGGGTATATCCAACAGATCTGTTGCGTCACCAGGAAAAGGAGATGGCTATGTCGGCAGGAAGGAGATGGCTATGTCGGAATCCGACAACCAGAGCCAGAAAAACGAATTTGACACTCCGTGGAAGGAGATTCTGCGGACGCATTTTGAGGACTTTCTGGCTTTTTTCCTGCCAGAAGCGCATGACGGGATAGAGTGGAGGAGGGGGTACGAATTTCTCGACAAGGAACTGGCCAGCATCGCACGTGAAGCTGAGATCGGCGATCGGCGCATGGACAAGCTGGTGAAGGTCTATCAGAAAGACGGTGTTGAGTATTGGGTGGTCATTCACGTCGAAATCCAGGGTGGCAGAGAGGCCAACTACCCGGAGCGGATGTTCACCTACAACTACCGGACCTATGACATCAAGAAGAGGCCGGTAGTCAGTTTGGCTGTCCTGGCAGATGATGATATCAACTGGAGGCCGACTGAATACGGTTACGAATTGTGGGGCACGCGGGTGGGTTTCCGGTTCACGGCGATCAAGCTGTTGGACTATTCGGAAGCCGACTTGGAGCGGTCGAGCAACCCGTTTGCAGTTGTGGTGCAGGCGCATTTACAGGCCAAGAAGACCAAAGGCAAGACGGAGGATCGGTACCAAGCGAAATGGAAACTGATCCGAAGCTTGTATCAGCGAGGGTATGACCGCCAGAAGGTGATTGATCTTTTCCGATTTATCGACTGGGTGTTGCACCTTCCCAGGGAAGCTGATGAGCGGTTGATGGCAGAAATTGTTGCATTGGAGGAGGACAAAAAAATGCCGTACATTTCGAGTGTGGAGCGGATTGGGGAAGAGAGAGGTGTCCTGAAGGGCATCGAAATCGGAGAGCAGAGAGGCGAGAAAAAGGGTAAAGCAGACACCCTGACCCGCCAACTGCAACGCCGCTTCGGTGACTTGCCACCCTGGGCCAGCCAGAAAATAGCCGATGCCGATCTGGCTACTTTGGAAAATTGGAGTCTCCGAATCCTGGACGCGCCGACGTTGGAGAGCGTGTTGGCCGACCCGTCGTAAAGGTGGTGGAGAATCCGCATTCTCATTTTTATATGCAAAATCTGCAATAGAGAATTCCGTGATTGCATCTTGCCAACGAAGCGGGAGTCGGAAGCGAGTCCGAAGGTGTGTCATGAAAAGTCATTGAGATTTCGACGGCTGCGGAGAAGTCATTGAATATCAAATTGATTTTAATCGGCTCATTACTTGGCTAACCAAGATGGCGTCGAAACGTTCTCCTGCTGCGCTGCAGCAAAGTGGTGGAGAAAAAGTTCGACGCTCGGAAACTTGCTCCACCATATAAAATTCAGCAGAAATTCTCTGTTTTCAAGCCACTCCCAAAAGTGGCTTTTTTTACGCAAAAAATCCAAATGTTTTCAACGGTTACCGAAGAACCCAAAAACCCTTATATTATAAAATTTAAGGTGAGCTGCCGAGTGTGAGTGAGAAACCGGAAGACATCTTTCTGAACCAGTTTGTGGTGGTAAAAGTGCTTTGCAAAAGGTAGACTGTTACCGGTATGCGCTGGTGACTTCCACTGATTGGGTAGATCTGCCATGAAATTTATCGACCCACGTATTGATTTTGCCTTCAAGAAAATTTTTGGCAGTGAGAGTGCCAAGGATCTCCTGGTCAGTTTTCTGGAAAGCCTGCTCGGCCTGGAAGGCGACCGGCGGATTGCCGAACTGACAATCCTGGATCCCTTTCTGGTACCGAAAATTCGCGAGTTGAAATATTCCATCCTGGATGTCCGTTGCCGCGATCATCGGGGCGTCTCCTACATCGTCGAAATGCAGATACAGAGGGTGGCCGCCTTTCTGAAACGGATCCAGTACAACGCCGCCAAGGCGTATGTCAGCCAGGTCGAGCGAGGAGAGGAGTATCCCAAGTTGAACCAGGTGATCGCCATTACGATCACGGATTTCATCTTGTTCAACGGCTTTAACCATTGCGTGTCACGCCACGAGTCACGGGAGATCATCACCGGACAATCTTATCTGCAGGAAATTCTGCACTTTTTTGTCGAACTTCCCAAATTCCAAAAATCTCTGGATGAGCTGGATGGTATCCTGGATCAATGGATTTACTTCATCAAGTATGCCGGTTCGTTGCAGGAAGTGCCGGCAAAACTGAATGCGGAGCCATTTCGTCATGCGTTCGAGATGGCGATGGTGGCCAATATGTCAGCGGAGGAACTGGAATTGTATGAGAAGGCGGGCATAGCCATTGCGGATGCGCGGGGTGCGGTTGAGTTGGCTCGAAAGGAGGGAGAGCAGAAAGGGCGGCAGGAGGGTGAACAACTTGGTGAGCAAAAAGGTAAAGCCGACACGCTGCTGCGCCTTCTCCAACGACGTTTCGGTCAGGTCTCGGGTCCGATCAAAGAGAAGGTAACGGAAGCCAGCCTGGAACAGCTCGAAGTCTGGACCGATCGCATCCTGGATGCCAAGTCGATTGATGACGTTTTCATGACTTGACAGCATCCGTCGCATGCAGAACAACCACGCCGCGTGAGGGAGTGGCGCAGAGTTTCGGTGGGATATGGTTTCGTTTGGTGGTTTATCGCATTGTATATGAATGGTTTTCCATGCAAGCGGTAACGTCCGCCAACCATTCGTTCATCCGGGAATTCTTTGTTTTGCGGCGCAGCAAAACGGAGAATTTTTGAAGGAGGTAACGTACGATAAGCCATATAAAACAAATACTTACGACCACTAACAAGGTGGCCGTTTTTGTTCCAGTAAGCAAACAGTAAGCAACAGGGGGAAATTCGACACTCTCCTGTTTCCCGGTGTACCTCGCCACATGGTTTTAATATTACCTCGCCACATGGTTCTACAACAGCGTAAAGCGATACCTATGCCCCCACACGAACAATCTCCTGTTCTTGAAGCACTCGTAAAAACTTGACCTGCGTTGGAAGAGGCAGTTCGCCCACCTCATCCAGAAATAGGGTGCCTCCCTGTGCTGCTTCAAAATAGCCGACCCAATAGGTTAAAATTACATGTTATTGTGTTTTTTGTCTGTACTGTGTACTCGGTGGTTTTGCTTTTGCCAATCTGGCGTTATCTTGCCATTGTAGATTGATTTTCAGTGTGTTACTGTTCTGCAGTTGGCCTGACGGATGGTGCGGGAGTGTGGTTTGAAATTGCGCAACGGTTGTGGCTGTTTGGGCGTTGGTCGTGGCTGTGTTGCGCCAGGGTGTGGGTTATGACGCCTGCGCTGACAAGTCAAGAGTATGTGGCAATTGCGCGTTGTTGGCGGTCAGTGGCGTTGAGTGCTGTTTTGGCTGGCGGGAAGTCCACTGCCGGTTGAGCTTTGAAAGCGACTGTGGATATGGGCAGAAAGGGTCGTGGAGGATACAGAACACGCCAATGAGAAATTTAAGCCTGCGTCTGACGCCCCAAGGAAAACTTGTTGTTGAACACGATGACGAGACGCCCTCTTTGGACGACAAAGTTGCTGATAGGGTGGCTGCCGCCTTTGCCAAAGGTGTCGGCTACGGATTGATGCAATTAGGGGCTTGTGAGGTGGGGAACGCCTTGCCCCCGGTGTTTGGATGGTGGCGTGATTTTGCTGCCCGCTACATGGTTGGGCTCTGCCTGCGCACGTCGCATGACATTCCCGATATTCCGCCACCAGCAACAGGCGATCTTTCGTTCCTGGTCCTGACAGCTCCCATGATGTCTGGTGGAGAGTATTTGAACGCCGATGTATTGCTGGGGTTATGGTCCGGGTTGGGCACAGCATTGACATCCTCTTTTGCCGAAGCCGGTATGGACTTGCAAAATTTTCTGCAGGGATTGAACCCGGTTTGGAACTTGGTTGGGAGGGTGCATTTCAACTTGGCGGAAAATCGGCGCGACTCGGAACACCCCTTTGCCTTCATGGCCACCTACACGATGCGCCTTTCGTCGGATGCCAAGGTTCAGCATGCACCGCTTGGCCAAGCTTTGCGCGAATATGCCGGGGCGGCGAACCGGGACAAACTGCTATCGTTGTTGTTGCCGGTGCAGAAAGCTGCGGAACGTTGCACGTGGCTGAAGACGATGGTCGATGCCGGGGAGATATTCCACCCTTTGCGTTGGGCTCCAGGCGATGCGGCGGGGTTTCTTGCCAGCGTGCCAGATCTTGAGAGTGCTGGAATCGTGGTGCGCATGCCTGCCACTTGGCGTTCCAATCGACCGGCACGACCACTGGTCACACTCTCTGTGGGTAAAAAGGCCCCTTCAGAAGTAGGGCTTTCCGGTCTGCTCGATTTTCAAATGGATGTCATGCTGGATGGCGAACCGCTCAACGATGATGAGATTGCCTCTTTGCTTGCTGGCACCGAAACATTGGTTTTGCTTCGTGGTCAGTGGGTAGAGATTGACCGTGAGCGATTGGAGCAGACCTTGCGGCAGTTAGAAGAGGCTGAGGCATTGGCTCAGGAAGGTGGTTTGACCTTTGCGGAAGCCATGCGCATGCTGGCTGGTGCCCCTCTGGGTGCAGATGACAGGGGCATTACGTCCAGTGAATGGTCGAAGGTCGTTGCAGGTCCTTGGCTGGCTGACACGCTGAAGAGTTTGCGTAATCCTGATGGTCATGATGTTGACCCTGGTTCTTCACTGCGTGGCACCCTTCGACCGTACCAGAAAGCGGGTGTAAAGTGGTTGCACCTGTTGAGCAGTTTGGGACTCGGTGCCTGTCTTGCGGATGACATGGGGCTTGGCAAGACGGTACAGGTTTTGTCTTTGTTGCTGGTACAGGCAAGGGAAGGGAACAATAGACAACCGAACCTGCTGGTAGTGCCAACCTCATTGTTGGCCAACTGGGTGGCGGAAATTGAGCGCTTTGCTCCCAGCCTGCAAATTCTCACAGTACACCCTTCGGCGTTAAGTGCCGACCAGATAAAATCTCTGACAGTAGACCAATTTTTAGGATTCGATCTCGTCATCACCAGTTATGGCAGCCTGTTGCGGTTATCGGTATTGGAAGATACCGACTGGCGGTTGCTCATCCTTGATGAGGCCCAGGCCATCAAGAATCCGAATGCCAAGCAAACCAAGGCCGCCAAGGCGCTGAAAACGAGGGCGCGCATCGCTTTGACTGGTACGCCTGTGGAGAACCATCTGGGTGATTTATGGTCAATTTTCGATTTTATCAATCCGGGACTTCTTGGAAATTTCAAACAATTCAATGGTTACACAAAAAAATTGGTTGGCCGAACACATAACCCTTATGGCCCGTTGCGAGAACTGGTCGGGCCCTACATCTTGCGTCGCATGAAGACGGACAGGTCAATTATTTCCGACCTGCCAGATAAAACGGAGATCAAGGCATACTGTTCCTTGGGACGGAAACAGGCGGCGCTTTATGGCCAAGCGGTAGAAAATTTAGCCAATGAACTGGAGGAGAGCGAAGGGATTCAGCGCAAGGGGTTGATTCTGTCCACCATGATGAGGCTGAAACAAATCTGCAACCACCCGTCCCACTGGTTGAATGATCATGACTGGTCTGAGGAAGAGAGCGGAAAATTTATGCGTTTGCGGGAGATTGCCGAGGTGGTGTCGTCACGTCAAGAAAAAATGCTGCTTTTCACGCAGTTCCGGGAAACGACCGGACCACTGGCATCGTTTCTCAGCAGGATTTTTGGCCGCAGCGGGTTGGTTTTGCACGGCGATACGGCGGTCAAGAAACGCAAAGAGTTGGTGCAAGCCTTTCAGGAAGATGAGACGGTACCTTTCTTTGTGCTGTCACTCAAAGCAGGCGGATCTGGTCTGAATCTGACGGCAGCGTCTCACGTCGTGCATTTCGACCGCTGGTGGAATCCTGCGGTGGAAAATCAAGCGACTGATCGTGCGTTTCGTATTGGGCAGAAAAAAAATGTGTTGGTGCATAAGTTTGTTTGCAAGGGTACGCTCGAAGAGAAAATAGACACCCTGCTCGAAGCCAAGAAGAGTTTGACCAAGGATTTACTGGGTGATTCTGGCGAGATCAACGTAACCGAGATGACGAATGACGAACTGCTGCGCTTGGTGGCTTTTGACCTGAATGCGGTTATGGAGGAGTAAGAGGCATGTCACGCTACGGAGGATGGGCACCCTATGTTCCGGTGGCTGAACGGCGCAGACAGGCGGCCCGTCAAGTGGAAAAAATGCGCAAGAAGGGGCAACTGGTTGCGCCGGTCGTGATCCAGGGGCAGGCCATTGCCACGACTTTTTGGGGGAAGGCCTGGTGCAAGAACCTGGAAAGCTATCAGGATTATGAAAATCGCCTGCCACGTGGCAGAACCTACGTGCGCAACGGTTCTGTCCTGGATCTTCAGATTCAGTCCAAAGAGATCCGGGCAATCGTCAGTGGATCATCAATCTATCAGATAAAGATCAGTATCTCGGCTGTCCCGGATGGAGTGTGGCAGAATATCTGCGGGGATTGTTCTGGCGGCATTGATTCCCTGGTTGAGCTATTACAGGGCCGTTTCAATAAAGGGGTTATGGATCGTTTGTGTCGCCAGGATGGCGGACTGTTTCCATCGCCGTCTGAGATCAAATTTTCCTGTAGTTGTCCTGATTATGCGTACATGTGCAAACACGTGGCAGCCGTGCTGTACGGGGTTGGTGCCCGTCTGGACGAGCAGCCGGAACTTCTGTTTTTGTTGCGGGCGGTGGACCAAAATGATTTGATTGCCCAGGTAGATACCTCTTTGCCGATGAGTATGCAGCACCCTTCCGAGGAAAAATTGCTTGCAACCGAGGATATTGCCGATCTGTTTGGGCTGGATATATTGCATGAAGATGCCACGGCAAAACCGGTTATTGCACAGGAAGCCGTGGTGAGAACGGTTGGGAAACGGGGTGGTGCTGCAGCACAAAAGCCTGTACAAGAGGTGATCAAGGCATCGGTTGCGGCTGTCAATAAACCCAAGGTGACTGTTGCAGAAAAGGCCGCGTCTGCAGTCGGCAAAGCCTCCGCTGCGAAGATGGTCACCAAAGTAAGAACCAAACAGGGCGGTTCTCGACCAGACGTTATGCCGCCTGTGTCTGCGCAGGATAAGCAGCAGGGAAAACAGGAGGAACTCTACCAGAAGATGCTGTCATTGGTAAAATCTGCTGGGTTCGATACTGTGGAAGAGTTTATCGCCACGCAAGGCAAGCAGTCAGGGAATGAGATGCTGACGAAATACCGGAACCCTCACAACGCGCAGCAAAGTTGGTCTGGCAAAGGCCGCAAGCCCAATTGGGTGGTGGCATATTTGGATGCTGGTGGCCGGATGGAGGAGTTGGAGGATGGCTGATCCAAATTTTATGACTGCTTCTCCCTGTCTTGCCCCCTGTTGTCTGGAAACGTGAGGGAAATCCGATTCGCTGGCGGGCCTCGCTGTCAATACACATCCAACCCGGTCTTGCTCTGTCCAGTCAAGTTAGCAACCAAGACTCTTCGGCAAGTAACAGGGGCGCGCGAAATATTCCGTGAGGGGCGTCGAGCCCCTCAACAGGGGAGCAGGCGGGGCAAAACCGTTTTGCGGTTGACTTTTTGCCCTGAGGATATCAATCTGAACGGGGCAGGAGGGTGACCTGTCAACCTGATAATTTTAATTGGCACCTTGGAAACAGAATAATGATCAATAAAGAAACTTTTCTTTCTTTTGTCTTGCCGATGGTAAATATTGGAATAAATTTTGATGATTTGTTCAAGGTGTTTGTTGCGCCACATTTTAGTGGAGAAGAATCATCAACTTTGGAGAAAATATTGCAATCATTGTGCAAAATCAATGCCTCTGTCAAAGAGAATGGCCAAGTTTCATTGCAAAAAGTGAGTGCCAATGATCATGATACGGATGTGTTAAACTTTGCCCTGCAGTGGTATCAAAAACATGCTGGTGTATCTGAAAATGCTGGCAATATTTTCATGAATTATCTGCACTATTACGCCCTTTTCGATGAAAAGCAAATTATTAAAAATAATGTGCAAGGAGCCCCGGTACCGTGGTATTCCCCTGATCCCTTCGCTGACTGTCAACAGCGCGCCTTTTGGATGAACTGGATTGTCGATCATCGCCAGCAACTGTTTGCGGCCTGGAATCAACTGGCAGATCAATGGTCAAAGGATCTCTTTGTCGTCTTGTTGCGCTACAGGATGTCGGGACCGAGTCATGTTCGTTTGACCACAGATGCCCACTGGTATTGGAACGCCTTCTACGCACTGAACAATCATATTGTTCGCAATCAGCAGTACGCAACCTTTTCGTTTCAAGGTATGCCAATCAAATTACATGCAGCCACTTCTGGTATCTTTTTTGCGTTTTTTGCAAATCAATATTTTTATCACAAAGAGAATGTTACCATTCAGCCGGAATCGGGTGATCATGTCATCGATGCCGGGGCCTATATTGGTGAATCTGCCGTGCGTTTTTCTATTGCCGTCGGAAAAGAAGGTCATGTTTACAGCTTTGAGCCGGTACATAACCACTTGGAGATTATACAGCATAATTTGCAGTTGAATAATGTTGAAAATGTAAGCGTTATGCCATATGGTCTTTCAAATGTTGTGAATACTGTGATGCCGGTGCGGTTTGGTTCTGCAAGTGCCATCATGGGGCAGTTTACCATTGAAGATTGTGAAGCACCTCTTACTACCTTGGATACCCTGGTGGCCAATGGAACAATAGCAAAAGTTGACTATATAAAAATGGATGTGGAAGGCGCTGAATTGTTGGCGTTACAAGGAGCCGAATCGACGATCCGTCGTTTTCGCCCCAAATTGGTTATTTGCATTTATCACAAGCCGCAGGATCTTTACGAGATTGCCCAGTGGATCGCTGATTTGCAACTGGGGTATACCTTCTACATGGATCATTACATGACACAAATTAACGAAACGGTTCTCTATGCTGCGGTAAAACCGTTCGTTCACGCTGCGGTTTAGCCGAAATTCGTCTGTCGTTTAACAAAATCGCAAGCAGGAGCAGTGCATACTTTTTTGTCGGGTACGGTTTGTCTTGGCCATTACTGAGGGGGAACTGGGTGGTGCGCGAGGATCTCTGCCCTGGCCGGGTGGACGCTTGTTTCTGGAGTTTGCCACTCTTGGCGAGGGAAAAAATGGCTGTTTTGCGCTTGGCAGGGTGCCTGCTGGTTGGCTTGCTGTCGATGTGGCTTCTGCTGCCCGCGCTGGCAGCTGCAGAGAGCAACAGCAGCAGCCCGTCTGTGGTGCAGGAGAAGGCCGATAAAGCGGCTGCAGCCATCATCTCCGTGGGTATCCAACCGATGTGGCTGCCGGGGGGGATTATCACTGAAGTTGTGCGGCGGGACCGTGTTCTGCGTCTGGCGCTGCAGCAACTGGGCAAGGAGGTGCGCTTTCACCCCTTTTTGTCGGGTGTGGAGGTCAACAACGCCCTGCAGCAAGGGGAGTTGGTGGGTGGCGTGGTGGGGGATATGCCGGCCATCACCGCCTGTGCGGCGGAGCGGATTGTCATTGTCGCGCTGCTTGACCAAAATTTTACCTCCATCGTCGCTGGCAAAACCATGCTGCCGGACGAACTGCGCGGGCGGCGCATTGGCTATGTGCCTGGTTCCAACGCCCATTATGCCCTGTTGAATACCCTGAAAGCCTACCGGATTCCCCTTGCCGATGTTACCCTGCAGTCCATGCCCTTGCAGGCAATGGCCGAGGCTTTAGCCGAAGGCCGTATCGATGCTTTTTCCGCCTGGGAGCCGACCCCGGCTCTGGCCATCAAACGCTACAAGCATACGGTGATCCATCGGCAGTTGACATCGGGTTATTGGTATTTTACCAACGCTTTTGTGCAACAGCATCCGGAAGAGGTTGCCCTCTTTCTGGCTGCCGAACTGCGTGCCTTGCACTGGTTGACCCAATCCGACGACCATTTGTTGCAAGCCGTTTCCTGGTCGGAAGCGGCCATTCGCGACCTGACCGGCAGAACGTTGGCCCTGGCCCGGGAG
Organism: Magnetococcales bacterium WMHbinv6; assembly: GCA_002753135.1. Taxonomy (GTDB): domain Bacteria; phylum Pseudomonadota; class Magnetococcia; order Magnetococcales; family Magnetaquicoccaceae; genus Magnetaquicoccus. Next base: position 23,522 of record PDZV01000024.1, read on the forward strand.
GATATTTTCCGTTTGGTGCGACGCTCGTTGCATGCTCTGGCCGTTTTGCCGCTGCTCCCCGAGGATGAACTGCAGGAAGAGGGGAGGCTGGGCAAAGCGGTAGAATTTTTGCAGTCACTTGGCAACATTCCGCCCGGTTTTACGTGGCAACACATGCTTGCCTGTCTTGATCGCAGTCGGGGCGAAGCGGTACTCGCCGCCCAGCAACGGTATCGTACCCTGTCGTTTGACTATGAGGAGTGAACTCTCTTGGTCTGGAGTCTGCGCACACGGCTGATCTTTTGGTTTGGCACCCTCTTTCTCAGTGGTCTGTTCTGCACGCTGGCGGTTACTCTGTGGGGGGTGCCGTTTACCCGTCTGGAGGGGCGTATTCAGCAGTTGCGCAGCGAAACCTATCAACAGCTGAACTGGATCGCCGACCTGCACAAGGAGCAGATCGAAAGCTGGTTGGAAGATAAAAGAAAAGATGTGCAAATGATCGCCACCCATCCTCTGTTGCCGGTGGTGTTGAGCAATCTGCATAACGACAGCAACAGGGATACCCTCAAAGTCCTGCTGCGCAGCGTGGCCAACAGTTATCCGGAGTTTGACCATGTCGAGCTGCTGGCGTTGCCCCATCACAGCCTGTTTTCCAGCCAGCCGCTGGCTGTGCAGGGGGTATCCAACGACAGCTTTTTGCACCATACCCTTTTGGCTCGTCGCGGCTACCTGGGGCGGCCCAAAAGGCTTGGTAACGGTACACACCCTCAATTCCGTATCGGTATTCCAATCTTTGCTGACCAGGATCAGCCTTTGGCGGTTCTGGTGGCCTTTTTGTCGGCGGATACCATTTTCAAGGAGCTGTTCGATGCGGGAGAGCGGCTTTCCGGCAATGGGGAGGTGCTGTTGGTTGACGATGCTGGCCATCTGCTCAGTTCGGCAAAATACCCACACACGGAGGCTGTCGCATCCGGTTTATTGGTCAACAAGGTTGGTTATGAAGGGCTGCTGATTGCACCCGATTATCGCAACGTTTCCGTGGTGGCGGCGGTGCGTTATCTGCGTCTTCATCCAGAGTGGGGGATGGGGTTGCTGGTCAAAACCGATCAGTCGGAGCTGTTGCGGCTGTTGCAACAGGAGATTGTTTCAACCCTCTTGATCGGTGTGACGGCCTGTCTGGTGTTGCTGGCCATGAGTTATTTTCTGGTGCGCCAGCAGATGCAGCGACTTGATCTGGTCAGTCACACCGCCGCCCGCCTGGCCGACAATGAACTGGGTGCCCGTTCGCAGCTGCAGGGAGAGGATGAAATCGGGCTGTTGGGGCAAACGTTGGACCATATGGCGGTCCGCATGGAGGCGACGATTCAGGCGTTGACCCGGGAAGCCGCTGAACATCGGCAGACTGTGTCCGATTTGGCCCAACTCAATGAAGAGCTGCGCAATTTTACCTATATCGTCTCGCATGATTTGCGCTCACCGCTGCTCAGTATTCAGGGTTTTTCCGAAGAGTTGCACCTGGATCTCAAAGAGCTGGATGAGCAGTTGACACCGCTTTTGCCCGCTCAGGAGACGGCACGGAGCAGACAGATCCGTGAGTTGCAGCGCCGCTTGCCGGAAGATTTGCACTTTGTGCAGGCGGCAACCGAAAAAATGGAACGTTTGATCAATGCCGTGCTGAAACTTTCCCGTACCGGGCACCTGGAGTTGCGGCAGGAGAGGGTGGATTTGCAGGCGGTGGTGGAGGAAAACATTCAGGCTTTGGCCTATGCCATTCGCAGCGCAGGCGCAACCGTTACCGTTGACCCATTGCCCCGTCTGTTGATCGACCGGACCGCCATCGAGCAGATTGTCGGCAACCTGCTCAACAATGCGATCAAATACCTGGAACCAGGCCGTCCTGGCATGGTACACATCAGTGCCACAGTCGATCATGCGCTGCAGCGCATCACCCTGTGCATGGCAGATAATGGCCGAGGCGTTGCCCAGGAAGATCTTAAAAAAATATTTATGCTCTTCCACCGGGTTGGCAAACAGGATACCCCGGGGGAGGGGATGGGTCTGGCCTATGTTCTCTCTTTGGTCAGACGGTTGGGAGGGCGTATCCAGTGTCAATCCACCTTGGGCAGTGGTTCCCTTTTTCGGGTTACTTTGCCATACATTGTGCCGCCCACCGACGACTGCTAAAAAGGAGACAAGCCGATGGAGAGCGACAACTCGCTACAACCTGTCACCATTCTGATGGTGGAAGATGATGATGGACATGCCACCCTGATTGAGCGCAACCTGCGCCGTGGTGGCATCAATAACCCGATCATCCGTCTGAAAAACGGTCGGGAGGCGTTGGATTTTCTCTATGCGCGTGGTCAGTATGCCGGAGCCAGCTTTCCGGTCCATCTGCTGATGCTGCTCGATCTGAATATGCCGGAAATGGATGGTTATCAAGTGATTCAGGTCATGAAAGAGGATGAACGGCTGCGGGTGATCCCTGTGGTGGTGCTGACCACCACGGACGATCCTGTCGAGGTGCAACGCTGCTATGATTTGGGCTGCAACAATTTTGTCACCAAACCGGTCAACTCCCTTGAGCTTGCCAAAACCATTCAGAACATGGGATTGTTTATTCATATCATGTCGTTTCCCTGTTGCGCATGAACACGCTGCCCGCTGATCCTGCCCCCATTGCCATCCTTTATATGGAGGACGATGCCACCCTGGCCGAATGGGTGAAACGTCGTCTTGCCCGACGGGGGTTCGTTGTGGATATTGCCCCGGATGGGGCGTGCGGTTTGGCACAGTTGGCAGAGAACAGCTACCAGATTGTTCTGGTCGATTATCAAATGCCCCATCGCAATGGCATTGAGATTCTGCAAGAGATTTTGGCCAGACCGGCAGCACCTCCGGTTGTGTTGGTCTCTGGCTTCAGCAAGCTGGAGATTGTTATCGAGGCGTTGCGTCTGGGGGCTGCCGATTATGTGGTCAAGGAGGGGGGCAGCAACTATCCTGATTTGATCGCCGAAACCATCCATCGCATTCTGGAAAAACAACAGCTGATCCGGGCCAAAAATCAGGCTGAATTGTCGCTGCGTGAGCGTGAGTTGCAGTTGCGTGCCATTGCCGATTCAGCCAGCGAAGCCATCATCTCCGCTGACCTCAACGGTCTTTGCACCTTCTGGAATCGGGGCGCGGAGGTGATTTTTGACTACACGGAAGCAGAAATGTTGGGCCGTTCTTTGACCGTTTTGATCCCGGAACGGTTTCAGGAACGGCATTGCGCCGCTTTGGCCAGAGTGCGTGAGTCCGGCGTCATGCGTCTGGCGGGCAAATCGGTGGAGTTGGTCGGGGTGCGCAAAAATGGCGACGAATTTCCCTTGGAACTGTCGCTCTCCACCTGGTTTGTCCAGGAGAGCCGTTACGTCTCCGCCGTGGCGCGTGACATGACCGAACGCAAAGCCGCCGAGGTGCAGAGCCAGCGCCTGTTGCAGACACAGATTTTAATTAATACTTTGCTCCACTCATCAACCGGATTTCACACTCTGGAACAGCAGCTCCAGATTGCCCTGAATCTGATTATATCGGGCAGCTGGTTGCCTACCCTGCGCAAGGGAGGCATTTTTTTGTACGACGAAAGCGAACAGGCCCTGCTCTTGAAAATCCATCAGGGATTTGAAAATCATACGCTGCAAACCTGCAGCAAAGTCACCTCTGGGCACTGTTTGTGTGGTCAGGTGCTGGACAACAAAAAACTGCTGTTTGCCGACTGGAGGAATCCGGCCCATACGATCCATTTTCCCGGCATGTCGCCGCACGCCCATTATTGTGTACCGATTTTATCGCGGGAAAAGCTGCTCGGGGTGATGAATATCTATATGCCGGTGGATCATCATCGCCAGGAGGATGAGGCCGAGCTGTTGGCAGCAGTTGCCAACGCCCTGGCCGGTATCATCGAGCGCAAACAGTTGGACGACAAGCTGCACCAGGCGCTGCAGCAGGCCGATAAGGCCAATCAGGAAAAAAGCCGCTTTCTGGCGGCCATGAGTCACGAAATTCGCACCCCGATGAATGCCATTCTGGGGATGGGGGAGCTGTTGTCCGAAAGTGATTTGGATGAAGAACAGGCGTTGCATGTCAACATCATCAACCATGCTTCGCAGGGGTTGCTGGCTTTGATTAACGACATTCTCGATTTGTCCAAAATTGAAGCGGGTCAGTTGGAGATAGAGACCATTCCCTTCACCCTTGCCCCCATCGTGCGCACCGTGCTGGAGATGATCCAGCTGAAGGCGTTGAGCCAAGGTACCGCATTGACCAGCCATATCGAGGCCGATGTGCCGGAACAGCTGCTGGGCGATCCGTTACGGATCCAGCAAATATTATTGAATCTTTGTTCCAACGCCGTCAAATTTACCGAAAAGGGCAAAGTGGAGGTACGGGTCAGTCGTGTCGATCAGGAGCGTATCTCTTTTGCGGTCTCTGATACCGGCATTGGCATTCCCGTCGAGCGGCAGGAGGCCATTTTTCAACCGTTCGTCCAGGCCGATCTTTCCACCACGCGCCGTTTTGGCGGCACCGGGCTTGGTTTGTCTATTTGCTGGAAGTTGGTCGAAAAAATGGGTGGGAATATGGGCTTTGTCAGCACGCCTGGACAAGGCAGCACGTTTCATGTGGTGATTCCGTTACCTGCGGCGACCGTTGTTGTTGCTGCACCGAGGCATGCCCAACAGCCGAGCGAGCCTGTTGCCAACGACAGCGGGCTGACAATTTTGCTTGCCGACGACGCCGAAGAGAACCGTCTGTTGATCAAAGCCTACCTGAAAAACTCCCCGCACCGTTTGCTCACCGTGGCCGACGGCGCAGAAGCGGTACGCCGTTTCCAGGAGGGTGGCATTGATCTGATTTTGATGGATGTACAAATGCCCGGCATGAACGGCTATGAGGCCACCCGAGAGATTCGTACCTGGGAGCGCAACAAACGACTCTCCGCCATCCCCATCCTCGCCCTGACTGCCAACGCCATGCGTGACGACCGGGAAAACACGTTGCAGGTCGGCTGCAACCTGCATCTTTCCAAGCCGATCAGCAAAAAACATTTGCTGGAAGTGCTGAGCCAATTCAGCCGCCAAGCAGGCTCTCCCAACCCCCGCACTGCTTGAGTTCTTCCCTGCCGCAGCCACATCACTGCCAACACATCCCGGCAATCCCATGCCTGACTGCCATATTTTTAGACGCCCCGGTTGCTGCCGGTTTCCAGCCCTCTGTTTCACCTTTGCAACAAACCAGACCAAGGAAAACTTGCCTTTCACATCGAGGTCACGTTAAACTGTTTATCTTGTTGTTATGTAACTTTTAATAACATAGACGATCCCGAACTGCTTTCCGGCTGTTTTGTGAGGTGCGCGTGAGTACCCCTACCTATACCAGTAAACAAATGAGCCAGTTGACCACAGCGCAACTGGCTGCGCTGACCTCCGAAGAGTGGGCTGCCTTGAGCCATGAGCAGCTGAACGGTTTGACCTCTCGCGGCTTGATGATTTTGACCGAGGAGCAGCTCAACGGCTTTTCTGCCGAGCAGTTGGCGGGCTTTGCCCATACGCAGTGGTCCGGGCTGACGGCGGCGCAGTTGGGTTCGCTGGCCGATAATCAGCTCGACGGGGTGGGTTCGCTGCAGCTCAATCGCTGGGCGTCCACGCAGTGGAACGGATTGACGGCGGAACAGTTGAGCAATCTGGCCATGACCCAGCTCGACGGGCTGCGTTCCGCCCAGATCAGCAGCCTGGCGGTGACCCAGTGGCAGGGGTTGCGTGCAGAGCAACTGGCCTCGCTGGCGGTGACCCAATGGAACGGGGTCTCTTCCCGGCAGTTGGCCGCTTTAAGCAACAGCCAGTTGGATGGTTTGAGTTCGGCCCAGTTGGCCAGCATGGCCAATACACAACTGGACGGTTTGAGCGCCGCCCAATTGGCCTCGCTGGAGGATAGCCAGCTGGCCGGGTTGCAGGCTGGCCATTGGAAGGCGATGAGTACCACCCAGTTGCAGGGGTTGACCTCCGGGCAGATCGATTCGTTGTCCACCCTGCAGTTGCAGGGGTTGAGTTCGGCGCAACTGGGGGCCTGGTCCGATGAACAATGGGACGGGTTGAGCGCGCAACAGCTGGCCTCTTTCTCCAAATTTCAGTTGGCGGGTGTGACTTCAGCCCAGTTGAGCGCTTTTGCCGATACCCAGTGGCAGGGGTTGAGCAGCGCCCAGTTGGCCACGCTGAACAGCAAGCAGTTGGCGGGATTGAACGCGACCCATCTGCAAAACTTGACCACCAGCCAGATTGCCGGTTTGAGCGCCGCGCAGCTGGCTGCCATCAGCGTGACGGCCATGGCTGGCTGGAGTGTGGAGCAGTTGCCGACTTTGACCTTGACACAGATCGGCAGCTTAAGTCGCAACCAGTTTGCTGCGTTGACCGCGACGCAAGGCAACGCCTTGAGTTCCACCCAGATCAGCTGGCTTTCCACGACCCAGATGGCCGGTTGGACCACCGCCATGCTGCAGGGTCTGAGCAGCGAACAGCTCAAAGGGTTGCGTGCCGTGCAGATTGTTGCCTTGAGCAGTACCCAGCTGCAGGGGTTGCCGGATACCGCGTTGTCCGGGTTGAGCGCCACACAGATCAAGGCGCTGAGCCCTACCCAGGTTGCCTTTTTGACCACCACCCAGCTGGCGGCGCTGCCTGTCGAGCGGATGAGTCTCTTGACCAGTCAGCAGTTGTCCGCCCTGACCCCTACCCGCATCGGGTTGTTGGCGGCGGCACAGGTTGCCGGGTTGACCTCCAGCCAGCTTAACGTCTTGAGTGTGCGGCAGGCGGCCATGTTGACCGCTTCGGCCATTGCTGCTTTGTCCAACGAGGCGCTGCCCGGCTTGACCGACAATCAGTTGGCTGTCTGGGACAGCACACAGATTCAAGCGTTGCAGAGCGGGCAAATACCGATTTTGAGCGGTTCGCAATGGCAGGGGTTGGGCAGCAGTCAGATCGGGGCGCTGAGCATCACCCAGATCGGGGCGTTGACTTCGACGCAAATTCGCAATTTGACGACCACCCAGATCAAAGGGTTGCAGGTGGAGCAGTTTATCGGTCTGACCCCGCAACAGTTGGGGGCTTTTTCCTCTGGGCAACTGGCTGCACTGACCACAACACAAATGACCGGTTGGCATTCCGACGATCTGGCGACGTTGACCACCCGGCAGATGCAGGCCTTTTCCGGGGCACAACTGGCCGCCTTGACCATCGAGCAGGCAGTGGGCTTGACGGCAGAACAGTTGCGTTCGCTGGGCACGGTGCAATTGCAGCTTTTTACCAGCGAACAGGTCAGCCACTGGTCGGTGCAGCAGTTGGCAGGATTGAGCAGCGAACAGATCGGATCGTTGACGGCAGGGCAGCTCTCGGCGTTGCAGAGCGAACAGATTGCCGCATTGAGTGTCACCCAGAGCCGGGGCTTGACGGCAATCCGCATCAAAGAGTTGACCAGCAGCCAATTGGCCGGTTTAACCACCACCTCGCTGGCGACTCTGTTGACCAGCCAGATTGCGGCGTTGACCGCGACACAGCTCTCTTTGTTGAGCCTGGAGCAGGTGGGAGCGCTCAGTTCACAGCAGATTCGCACCTTGTCGGCGCAACAGATGGCCGGCTGGAGCGAAAGCCAGGTGGCGGCGATCACGGCCAGCCAGATCGGCGGCTTGACCACCACCCAGTTGCAGCGTTTGTCCACAACGCAGTTAAGCGGCTTGTCGGCCGCCCAGCTGGGTTGGTTGGGCAGTCGGCAGATCAGTGTTTTTTCTTCCGAGCTGTTTGCGGCGATGAGCAGTGATCAGTTGCAAGGGTTGAGCGTAGAGCAGGTGCGTCTCCTGAGTGTACAGCAGTTGCGGGGGCTGGCGGCAGAGCAGCTGGCCTCTTTGAGCGAAAACCAGATCAGTGTCCTGAACACAACCCAGATGCAATCCCTGAACAGCACCCAGTTGCAGGGGTTGACCGAAATGCAGATGGCCGCTTTGCAGGCCTTGCAGGTACGGGCTTTGACCAGCCAACAGATGCGCAGTTTAAACATCACCCAACTGGCGGCCATCACCAGCACGGCCATCGCCCAGATGTCGGTGACGCAGGTGCGAGGTTTGACCACCACGCAGGTGGCAGCCTTGACCGTGACCCAGATCGGAGGTTTGACCCGCCGCCAGCTGGCCTCGTTGAACTTATCGCAGGTGACGGCTCTGAGTGGTGAACAGCTGGCAGCGTTGCGCCCGGATCAGGAGAAAATATTGACGGCGGAGCAGGTGGGCAGCCTCTCGGTGAGTCAGTTGCAGGCGTTGAGCAGCACCCAGATTGCCGATTTGACCAGCACGCAGATTATGCGATTGTCCAAGACCCAGCTGGCGGCTTTAAGCGACGAGCAGGTTGCGGCGCTAAGCAACGATGATTTGGCCGTCTTGAGTACCCGGCAGGTGGCGGCCTTTTCGCTGCAGCAGATGGAGGCGCTGACCAGCGGCCAGATGGCCGGTTTGACGGTGACAATTCTGCGCGCCTTGACCCGCACCCAAATTGCCGGGCTGCATGCGGAGGATCTGGGGGCCTTGAACACCCGGCAGTTGCAGGGGATGAGCGGCAGCCAGTTGGCGACGTTGACAGCGGCGCAGTTGGAGGGGCTCACTTCGACCGGCATCCATGCCTTGGCCACCGATCAGGTCATGGGTCTGTTGGCCGATCAATTGGCGGCTTTGACCACCACCCAGTTGGCCGGCTTGACCGCCAATCAGATCAAACAGCTGTCGGTGACCCAGTTTGCCGGTTTGTCGACCACCCAGATTGCCACCTTGAGCAGCGGGCAGGTGGGTGGGTTATCGATCCGGATTATCGCCGCCATGAGCGAAGGGCAACTGGTCGGCTTGACCGCCAGCCAGATCGGGGTGTTGAGCAAGTTGCAACTGCCCCATTTAAGCAGCGATCAGATCGGGGTGTTGAGTACCAGCCAGATTGTCGGCCTGACCGGCAGCCAGATCGCCTCGTTGAGCCGCAAACAGGAGGCGGGTCTCACCTCGGCACAGATTGCGGCGATGAGTGCTACCCAGATTCACGGTTTCACGGCGGTGCAGATCAAGGCGCTGAGCGACGAACAGGTGTTGGGCCTGACCAGTCATGTCGCCGATTTGCGCAGCAACCAGATACCCGGCTTGCAGACTTCAGACTTTGCCCTGCTGCAATCCGGCATCGCCGCCTTCACGCAAGAGCAGTTCAACATCATGACCAAAGCACAACGTCTTGCCTATATCGAAGCCGGGGGGAGTTTGAGTACCTCATAATTCAGGTTTCTCTCTTACGCCCCGGTTGGCGTTGTGCCGGGTTGGCAGGATGTTTGGGATCGGGACCGGGTTGGCGAGCGCCTGGCTTGCCTCTGCCGTGGGCATCGAGCAGCAACAGGCCGGTGACCTCTTCCCGGTCGTGGTAGAGATGACGGAAGCGCAGTTGGCAGCGAATGCCCGCCTGTTGCAGGGGGGAGAGCAGCAGTTGACGGCAAAGCTGCAGCTCCTCGAACCGTTTTTTCATCGGCAATTTGAGGTTGAAGAGGGCTGCGCGGCACCAGCCGGCCTGGGCCCAGCGTTGGATCAATGCGGCAATCCGCCGTGGCTTTTCCACCATATCACAGAACAACCAGTCTACGCTTTGCGACGGTTGAAAATGAAAACCGTCTGCCCGCCGATGGTGCAGGCGGGGTGCATCGCGCAGCGTCGGGGCCAGATCGGCCCGGTCGACGGCGATCACCGCCAGACCGCGCTGCAACAATACCTGACTCCAACCACCAGGTGCCGCCCCCAGATCGACCGCCCGTTGGCCAGGGGTGAGCCGTTGTCGTCGCTCCTCTGGGCTCAACAGTTGCCAAAAAGCCTCTTCCAGCTTCAGGGCCGCTCGGCTGGGGGCGTCGTTGGCCAGGCGCAGACGGGGAATGCCCATCGGCCAGTGTGCCCCCTTGTCGGGCCAGGAGTAGCCGGTCAAGGCCTCCGTGCCGCTTAACAAGACAATTTCTGCCCGTGGGTGGTGTGTATCGGGCTGCAGCCGGTTTTCTTTGCGCAACGACTCTTCCAGGCGTCCCTGCAGGGCGCGGCAGAGCGGAGCCAGCACTTTGCCTGCCTCCGAATCCGGATAGCCCAGCCACAAAGCCGCAAAGGGGCCCACCTCTTGACTCAAAGAGGCCAGACGTTGCCCCAAAGGGGTAAGGCGATCCTTGATCGGCAACGGTTCTTGTGGCCCGTCACAGGCCAAAAAATGGCGGCTGAAGGTCAACGACTGCAAACGCAGCCGTGCCAACAGGCTGCCGGTCAGACGGGGATCATCCAGCTGCAGCAGGACGTAGCCGCTTCGCGCCGGGGCGGTTCCGCTCACCCGCACGCCCATCTCGTCGCAGAGCCACAGGAGTTCGGCCAGTGTCTCCTGTTCAAATCCGGCCCGACAATAAAAAAAGAGGCGGCTGCAGGGCTCCATCGTCGGTTTTCCTTGTGGCTGCGGTCAATCGGTTTTGCGCTGTGATGATAATCCACTCATCCCGGCAATGCAATTTTGCCTGGTCAGTTGTTGCCTTCAGCATCTCTTTTCTCCAGGCGGTGAATTTGCGACAATTCCGTGCCTCGGTCGCAGGGGGAGATGACAACCACAGCGGAAGGAGTGGACGATGAAGAGACGGGCAGGTCTGTTGGGGGCCTCTTGGTTATGTTTGGCGGCGGCGACGGCCTGGGCCGAGGTGCCGGTGCGGGCGGTGGCGCTGTTTGCATCGGGAGTGGGCTATTTTCAACATGCCGGTTCGGTCACCGCGCCGGGCGATGTGCGCCTTTCCTTCAAGGATGAACAGATTGACGATCTGTTGAAATCGTTGGTGGTGGAGGATGTGGATGGCGGGGCCGCCCTGCAGGCCATTTATCCATCGCGGGAGCCGTTGGAGCGCCTGTTGGCTGGTTTGCAGGTGGATTTGTCCGACAATCCGGGGGTGGGAGAGTTGTTGACCCGGTTGCGCGGGGCCAAGGTGGCGATCACCTTTCAGGGGGAGCAGTTGACAGGCCGCTTGACCGGTGCCGAACAGCGCCCGGTGGCCTTGGAGAGCAAAGGGGAGGGTGCCGCCTCCGATTGGGTGATCAATCTGTCCAGCGATGACGGGGTGTTGCGCAGCCTGCCCTGGCGGGAGGTGCGTGGCATGCGTCTGCTGGAGGAGCGGGTGCAGCAGGATTTGGCCCGTGCCTTGGCCGTCTTGGATGGCAACCGGGGACGCGAACGGCGGGAGGTGGTGATTCCGATTCCCGGCCAGGGTTTGCGGCGGGTGCGCCTGGGGTATGTGATGGAGAGCCCGGTATGGAAAAGTGCCTGGCGTTTGAGCATGCCGCCCGGAGACGGCAAGAGCAACAAGGCCCGTCTGCAGGGGTGGGCGGTGGTGGAAAACCAGAGCGGCCAGGATTGGCGGGAGGTGCGCTTGACCCTGGCCTCCGGGCGGCCTATCTCTTTTATCGAAGAGCTTTCCAAACCCTGGTATCGCCCCCGGCAGCGCATTGTCGATCCGTTGCGTCTGAAAGGCGCAGCAGAGAGAGATCTGGAGATGCAGAGCCGCCAACAGGCGGAGCGGCAAATGGTTCGCTCCCTGGCCCCGGCCCCGCTGGCGGCCAAGACGGGACGGCAGGCTGAGGCGGCGATGGCCAGTGAACTGCAGTCGCAACGAGCGCTGCCGGAACCTGCCTGGGAAACCTCCTTGCCCGATCCGGGTCCGGAAGCGATTCTGGCCAGCGGGGAACAGGCCGGCGAGACCTTTGTTTTTAAGGTGGAGGGGGTCAATCTGGATCGGGGGCAGGGGGCCATGTTGCCGATTGTCAACGCGGCGGTGGAGGTGGAACGGTTGACCCTGTTTGATACCACCCTGGCCGGTGGCGGGCGCAGCATGCGGGCCTTGAAGGTGGTCAACGGTACCGGCGGGGCCATTTCACCTGGTCCGGTGACTTTGTATGACGGTGATCTGTATGCCGGTGAGGCCCGTTTTGACCACTTGCCGGCAGGTGCCGATCAGCTGTTGTCCTACGCCTTGGATCTGGATGTGGAAATTATCCGTCAGGGGGCCCCGGCGCAGCGCCGGTTGGAGAAGGTCAAGTTGGTGAAGGGGGTGCTGGAGATGTCGCACCGCGAAAAACGCAGCCAACGCTACAGCCTGCGCAACCGCAGCAAGGAGAGTCGCCAGGTGGTGGTGGTGCAGGCGCGGGAGGGAGGATGGCAGCTGGTGGTTCCCAGCGCGGGCCGCGAATCGGGCCGCCATTGGCGCTTGCCGGTGACAGTTGCAGCGGGCAGTCAGCAAACGCTGGAAGTGGTGGAGGAGCGTCTGCAAGCAGAGCAGGTGATCTTGCTCCATTCGTCGGAGTCGGCCCTGTCGCTGCTGGTTGGCGAGGAGGGGATGGATGCCCAGGTTCGCCAGGGTTTGCAAGGCATTCTCGAGCAACGGCGCGCCCTGGCCGCCCTGGAAGGGCGCATCAAAGCCGATCAGGAGGCGCTGGAACGGACCGAACAGGAGCAGGTACGGGTGCGGGATAATCTGCACACCGTCCCCGGCGAAAGCCACTTTCACACCCGCATGCTGGAAAAACTCGACGACCTGGAAAATCGCATCGAAGCCCTGAACAGCCAACTGCAGCAACAGCGCCAGGAGCTGGAAAAGGGCAAAACGGCGTTGGAACAGTCGTTGTTGCAGCTTTGATCAGCACGTCCACAGAAAAAATCTTGTTCATGCGGCGAATCGCCGCCATAATCGCCGCATGAACGGCGGAGAATGGCGTTATATCTGGCAGTCGGAAGCGTGGCCAAGGTGGCACTATGATCTGGCACTCTTGGCGACTCCTCTATCGCGGGTGACGCATGCGCAGGGGCGTTTATTGGGGCGCTTGGCGGATGTGGGCATGGATCTGCAACAGCGTGCCATTCTCAACGTTTTGACCGGCGAGGTGTTGCAGAGCAGTGTCATTGAGGGGGAGAGGCTCAATGGCGCTGCGGTTCGTTCTTCGTTGGCGCGTCGTTTGGGGGTGGACGAGGCTGGGGTACCGGTTGCCGATCGGGCCGTGGAGGGTATGGTGCAGATGGTTTTGGATGCCACACTGCACTACCGCTTGCCGCTGACGGCAGAACGATTGTTTGCCTGGCAGGCGGCGCTTTTTCCGACAGGTTATTCCGGCATGCTGCCGATTCGGGTTGGAGGGTGGCGTGATGACAGCCGTGGACCGATGCAGGTGGTTACTGGCCCGATCGGGCGGCAGCGGGTCCATTATGAGGCACCGCCTGCAGCGCGCGTCGCGGCGGAGATGGCCGGCTTTTTGGTCTGGATCAACGAGGCGTCAGAGGAATCCCCCATTGTGCGGGCTGGCGTGGCCCATTTATGGTTTGTGACGGTACACCCGTTTGAAGATGGCAATGGACGTATTGCCCGGGCGATTGCCGAATGGCTGCTGGCCCGTGCCGATGGCACGCCGCAGCGCTTTTACAGCCTTTCAGCACAGATCGAACGGGAAAAAAAGTCCTATTATCTGCTTCTTGAACAAGCACAAAAAGGCACTTTGTCGCTGACGGATTGGTTGCTCTGGTTTTTGGCTATGGTGGAACAGGCCATTATCCAGGCAGAGCAGAGCGTGGCAAGTGTGCTGAGTAAAGCCCGGTTCTGGCAACGACTGGCGGGTATACCCCTCAATGAACGTCAAATCAAACTGCTCAATCGCCTGTTGGACGGGTTTAGCGGCCACTTGACCAGCAGCAAATGGGCCGCCATCGGCAAATGTTCCCAGGATAGCGCCCTGCGCGACATCAATGATTTACTGGCACGGGGTATCCTGAGCAAAACATCAGCCGGAGGGAGAAGTAGCAGGTATCTGTTGACAGCAGAACTGCTGGAATAACCTCCTTACTTGCTGAGATACTCCTCATCGCTGGGCAGACCATGTTCTTCGGCTCCGTGGCTGGCCTCTTCTTCGCTGTGGTGGCTGGCAACGCCACCAAAACGGTCCAAATCCCGTTGCAGCAGCATAACCTGCTGACCCATGGCCTGCGCCAGGGGGGCCAGTTGTTGCAGCAGGGTGCCTTGCTGCTGCATACGGCTTTGCAAGGCTTGTGTTACCCCATGCACATGCACCAGTTGGCCGTGTTGCGCCGTGTCGGCCAGTACCATGCCCTGCAGCAGCACGGTGGACTCCTGCACCGTTGCCAGCACGGTACCCAGAATGGCTTGTCCGTTGTCGACCAGATAGCTGGTTGATTTGGAAAGTTCGGCAATTTCGTCGGCCAGAATGCGACCTCGTTCGGCCAGTTTGCGAATTTCCAGGACGGCAACCCCACCCTTTTTGTTGCCCGACTTTTCCACACTGCCACCCGTTTCAAAGGTGGCTTTCATCGACAACTGATTGGTCTGCTGCGCGGTGTCGGCAAATTGCGCCGCTTTTTCAGCCACCTCTTGCGCCGACTCGCTGGCCTGTTCCAGCGTTCCTTTGCCTTGCAGGGCGCTGTGGTGGATACGGCTCACCGCCTGTTCCAGATTTTGTACCTGTTTTAAATGTTGCTGAATGCGGGCGGCAATCTCATGGGTGATGCCGTCGCTGGTTTCCAGATCATGGCGCATCGGATCGCGCTGGCCGTCACTCTGGGCATGGCGGGCCATGCTGCTCATCTCCCGGCCCATGCGGGCAATCTGCTGTCCGGCCTCGCGCAGGCGCTGACCGGTCTGTTGCCAATGTTCCGCCAACAGCCGTACCTCGCGAGATAACACACCCAAAGCGTCGGATCCCACCGGCAACGGATCGACTGGCTGTTTGCCTTTGCGCAGCCACTGCAACGCCTCCACGTTGGCCAGCAGGCCAGCCTGCAGTTGGCCCGCACGCCACCAGGCCAGCAGAGCGGCCAGCAGCAAAGAGAGTCCCGCCGCCAGCCAGACCGAAAAAGGAATACGCTGCAGCGGCAAGGCTCCCTGAATCATCGGTGTTTCGGTGATCACCGCCCAGGTGATGCCGTTGCCCACCGTCAGCGGGGCGTAGGCGGTATAGACCGTGGCCCCGGCCCAGTTTTTGCCGATCAGCATGCCCGATTTGCCCGCCAACGCCGCCTGCACCGCCTCGGTTTGCGCCCCGTTGCTGGCGATGGAACCGGCAAAAGAGGCGACCACCGAATGGTTTTGCGGGTCGCGGATGGAATCGGAGCGTAAACGAAAATCGGGACCCACCAGATAGGCATCACCATCCCCCTCCAGGCCGTCCCGATGTTGCATCAGGTTGGTCAACAACTCCATCGGCAGTTGTACCGCAGCCACCACCTTGAGGGCTCCCTCCTGCAGGACCGCTTGTGCCATGAAGGCGGCGGGCTCATTGTTGCTGGGTGGGTAGGGTTCATAATCGGTCATGACAAAGCCCGGCTTGGCCAACACCTGCTGCACCAGCCGCCCCAGATTGGTCTGGGCCAGGGGGCCGGTCAACAAGTTGGTGGCAAAATCAGCCTGTTTGGCCACCGAAAAAAAGATTTCGCCATCCGGTTGCACCAGAAACAGATCATAATATCCGCCCTGCTCCATGTGTTGTTTGTAGAAGGGAACCCCCTGTTTCGGGTCGATACTCAGGGCCTGGCTGATCGGCTGTTCGGCGATCACTGCCCAGGCCAGATCCGGTCCTTGCGGTGGTGGCAACAGCTGCAGCGGGCTCCAGGCGTGAAAAACCGCCTGACCGTTGCTCCCTTTGCCGTTGCCGGCCCCTTTGTTGCCCGCCAAAGCGGCGATCACCGCCGGGCTGGAGAGGCTTTCCGGCTTGCGGGCCGGGGTGGTTGCCGTTGCCGTCGCTTCCAGATAGCGCAGACGGTCTGGACCGACCAGCGAGAGGCGAATATTTTTTTCGCCCTCTTCCAAAGTCGGGCGGCTGCGGCTGGCCAGGGCGTGCGGTGCGATACGGGCCACCAGCATGCCGATCACTTTGCCGTCTGCCAGCGCATCCTTGTGGACCGGGGCTGCCAACCAGCCTGCAGGCTGGTTGTCCAGCGGCGCATAGAGGGCAAAACCGGCCATGCCGCTGCGATTGAGTCCTTCGGGAAACAGCTTGCCGATGCCCACATCCTTCAAGGGAGCGCGACCGATATTTTTGCCCAACAGGGCGTCGGGTTGGGCGCTCAACACCACGCTGCCCGTGGCGGAGACCAGGTAAACGTTGTCAAAACCCTGTTTTTCCCGGAAACGGTTCAGGCTGGGGGTCATGGTGGCTGCCAGCACCGGCCAGCGGTCGCTGGTCAATTTTTCGCCGCCGTCGCGAAACACCCAGTCGATGGTGGCCAACTGTTTGGCTAACGGTTCGCTGGCTGCCAACCGTTCCACCTCCTGCATCCACTCCTGCAGCTGTTTTTGCAGGGTGGCGGCATAGTGGTCGCGGATGGTCTCCAGCCGTTGCGAAGGCTGTTGACCGCTCGGCTGGTTGTAGACTGACTGGGCGGCGTTGGCCAGCAGCTCCATATCGTTACGATAGCGGGCAACATGCTGTTCCATCCGATTTTTTTTGATTTCCAGAATGGTGGTCGCCCGACCTTTGGCCGCTTCGTTGGCTGTCTCTCCCAGCCAGCGGGCCGCCGTCCAACCGGTCAGCAACAGGGTCAGCAGGCTGCTCAACAAAAACAGCACAATCCATTTGGGGCGCAATTGCATATTCACCCTACCTCCACACACAGGCACTCGCCAGGCCCGTTCGGCCCGCTTGGCTTAACAGGATTTATTAACACAGATCAACCCCGCATTGTAAACCACTTTGTCCAGGAATCAACCGTGTTCTGCCAACCCTCGGAAAATTTTAGATAATAAGTTGCGGGCGGCCTGTTCAGGGTTTTTTTCCAGCAGGCCACGGATCAGGGCTACCCCATCGGCACCGGCCAGGACAACCGAGGCGGCGTTGGCCACCGTAATGCCGCCCAGGGCCAGGACGGGGCCAGGAATTTGCTGTCGCCAGGCGGCGAAGGTGGCCAGGCCCAGCGGAATGGCCTCCGGGTGGGAACGGGTGGCAAAAACCGGCGAGAGGGTGACATAATCGGCCCCTGCCGCCAGCGCCTGACAGGCGGAGTCGGGTGAATGGCAGGAACGACCCAACAAACCGTGCGGCAGCAGCCGACGGGCCATGGCAGTCGGCAGACCATTTTCCGGCAGATGAACCCCATCCGCCGCCAAGGCCAGGGCCACATCCAGCCGGTCATGAATCAGCAGCAAGGCACCGTTCTGTCGGGCCAAGGGTTGCAACGCGGCAGCCTGGGTCAGCAAATCTGCTGCCGAGCCCCCTTTGTGGCGCAGCAGCAGATGGCGGACGCCGCCGGCCAGGGCCGCCGCCACCCGTTCCGGCAAGGCTGCCCCCAGAGAGGGGTCGGTAATCAACAGCAGAGGAGGGGGCGCACGCATCACGGCAGGTTGAGCCATTTATGCAGTTGCAACGACAGGCGAATGGTGCCCGCCGCCTCATCGATCAGCTGCAGGCAGGCGGCCACGGCCTGCGGGTTGATGATCGCCTGCCCCTGTCGGTTGCCCTCTGCCCCGGAGCGGGGTTGTACCCAGACATTCGGGTGCAACTCGGCCCGCTGCAGAATTTCTGCCCGCAGGCGTGGCGACGGGGAGGGGCCGATAACATATTTGACCTCATTCGCCCGTTGATAGATCGCCTCGGCCAGTTTGGTTTTGGGTGACAGGGTGAGCCAATCCACCCCCTCCGGGATGGGACCGCCGACGCCAGAGGTTTCCATGGCCTGCCAGAAGCCCTGTTGCTTGAAAAAATCGACCAGTTCCGCCAGGCGGGGTACTGCCAGCGGCTCACCACCGGTCAGCAGCAGATAGGGCAGACGGGGATGCAGACGGCGCACGGCCTGCAACAATTGCTCGGCCAGCATCTCCCGGCGGGCTGCCGGATCACGATGCAGCGGTTCGTCGCACCAGGGGCAGGCCAGGGGGCAACCATGAAAGCGGATAAACAGCATGGGTCGCCCGCTCCAGCTGGCTTCGCCCTGAACGCTGGCAAACAGATCACAGATCGGATAACGGGCAGTAAGCGCAACCATCGCCGACGAGGAGTGGGGGTCAGCAGAAGGCACTTTGCGGCGAGGCAAAGAGCGGCAGCAGCTGTTGGGCATCCTGGCGGTCGGCCTCGGCCCAGGCATGCACCGTCTCCCACAGACGGGCAGTTTCGATGCGCATGGCGACCATCTCCGGGCGTCCCTCCAGATGGTGCATGCACCAGGCGACAATCCAGGCCGCCAGCAGCTCTGCTGAACTGTAGGGCAGGCCCGGAACGCTCTCTTCCAGCACAAAATGGTCCAGATAACGGTCGATCAGCTCTGTGGTGATCAATTGGTCCAGGCGTCCAAAATCGACGACAAAACCCGATTGCGGGTTGTCGGCCTGAATGGCCTGCACCGGGCCGCAAAAGGTCAGTTCCAGACGGTAGGAGTGGCCATGCAGACGATGACAGCGGCCATCGTGGTAGGGCAGGCGATGGGCCGCTTCAAATTTGAACTGACGACAAATTTTCATCACACCCTGCGTGGCTAAAAGGGCATTTTTGGCCGGGCGACCCGTTTGGTTCCCTTCGTCTCTACCGGTTTGACATCGACGCTGGCGGCCAGCCGCAAACCCAAATCAGGCCGTTTGTGGCCGAAACGTTCAAACCCCCGATTGGCGCACCGGATTCCCTCCGAGCCATCTTTCCAGCCGCCGCCCCGGATGACGGAAAAGGGAGTGTCGCTGCTGACCAGTGGATCGTTGCTGCCGTGCTGGCCGTAGGCGTTTTTATCGTAGCTGTCGCGCACCCACTCCCAGACATTGCCGCCCATGTCATAGAGCCCCAGTCGGTTGGGCAGGCGGCTGCCGGTCATCTGCGTGCTGTTGTTGCTGTTATGGCGATACCAGGCCAGTTGATCCACCTGGGCGTAGCCGGGATAGACCACTTTTTCACCGCCGTTGCGGCAGGCATATTCCCATTGCGCTTCCGTCGGCAGGGCAAAGTTGACTGAGCCCTGATGGTGGGTGTTCAATTTGGCCAGATACTCCTCCACATCCATGCGGGTGATGTGTTCCACCGGAAAGGCCTCATCTTTTTGTCCCATCACCTCATGGTGCAGCTGTGACGGGTTGTGCAGCAACACCCGTTGCCATTGCTGCTGGGTCACTTCCCGTTCGCCGAGCCAAAAACCGGAGAGGCAGACGTTGTGCATCGGCTCTTCGTCGGCATCCCGTCCTTCCGCGTTGGGCGGGGAACCCATCTTGTAACAGCCGCCGGGAACCCAGACAAAAGAGATACCGCTCAACGGTTCCCGCCACGGTTTGCCTGCCTGAATATCCACCGCGCCGCCTGGGGTGGTGACGGTGGTACTCAATTCGTCCCACTCTTTGATGAGGAAGGCCTCTGCCGTGGCGGCCAAAGCCAGCAGGGGTAACAACAGCAGAGCGACCAGGCCATGGCGGCTGGAACCTGCCGTTTTCCGGCGTACAGAAGGGGCAGATGGGCTTGCCAAACGCAACACTTATCTCTCTCCTTTGCTTTTGCTCAGGCGCATCTTGATCGGTTTGGACAGATAAACGTCGCCCTCCGGCATCATCTGCTGCAGATAACGGTAGCTTTCCGCCAGTTGGATCCAATCGTCGCCAGTCTGTTCTCTGTTTTCATTCTCACCCAGCATGGCCTTGAGCAGATAATAGGTCAAGCCCCCCTGCCGACCGGCCCCATGCAACGGTGCCCGTTTTTGCAGAGAAGAGACCAGCCAGGCATGCGGACCCCGGAAAAAAGCGGCGTCCAGGGCTATGGCCGATTGGGCTTTTGCCGCATGGCTCATGTTGCCCGATGCGCTGCGACCTTGCGCCGCGCACTCCGCGCTGTTGTTGAAACAGGTGTCGAGAATGATGGCGGCATTGGCGTTTTTCAGTTTGTTCAGCGACTCCTGCAGTTCTGCCAACGAAATGGCTGCTTGCGGGTTGATCCCCTCCAGCTGGCTTTCAGCCGGCAACAGCAGACCATCTTCCACCGCATTGTCGATCACCAGGGGGGCGGCCCAGCCGGAATAATAAAACAACAGAATGGCACCCGGATTGAGCTGACCCTGACGCACCAGCCAGCGCAGATCGTCACGCAGGGTGGCCAGATTGGCCTCCTGATCGACCCGCAGGCGGACATGCTCCACATCATCTTTGAACAATCCCCGTTGCACCAGCATGCGCTGCATATGGCGGGCATCGCGATCGGCAAAATGGCGGGAACGCAGATGCTGGTAGCGGTTGATGCCAACGATGAGCGCGTAGGCATCGTCGCGTTTTTCCCAGGGAGCGATGGGCGGCAGGGCCTGAATGTGGTCATCGAGCAGGGGTGACTGATCATCCATCACGCCGCTTTTTTTCCAGGTTTCATGCGGCAGGTCGATGGGGTAGGGCATCTCGGCATCTTTGTCCAGGTGGACAGAGAGCAGGCGGTCTTTGGCCTCGACGAAACGGCTCTCCTGCGGATACTCTTTGATCAGCAGGTTGATCGCCTGCCGGATGGCGGGCAGTTGGCCGTCATGTTCACAGGGTTTGCCCTTTTGCGGCTTCAGACATTCACGAAATTTGCGCCATAAGGTCTCCACCACATATTCGGAGGCCTGATTCTGCCACTGCACGGCACGCACACCGCTGAAGCCGGAACGGCTCAACCAGTCATAGGCTTCCAGATAACGGCCCAGGCGGAAGAGGGCATAAAGTTTGGAATGGGCCAGCGACCAGTTGCCGACAAACACCTGCAACCCTTCGTTGGCCAGTTGCAGCGACTCTTTATCCTTGCCCAGTTCAAATTTGAGCCAGGCGAGGTTGGCGATGGCCTTTTCCCGATTATTGGCTTCGGTGGCACCCGGCATCAGATTCAGGCTGTCCCAGACCGCTTCTGCCCGTTCGGCGTTGCCCGCCATGTAGTAGGCCAGCCCCAGGTTGAAGGCGATGCCTGGATCGCTGGGGCAGATCACGGCGGCATTGTTCATGGCGGCGATGCCCTGATCGGTATCCCGTTCGTAGATGGCAATACCTTTGACCGCCATCTCCCGGGCCACGATACAGGGGTTGGAGTGATCGCCGATGGCCCAGGCAGGCAGTGGCAGCAACGGCAGCAACAGCAGGGTCAGCCAGCGGACAAAGGAGCGCGGAGCGCCGGAGGCTCGCCCACGGTTGCCCGGGAGAGGTGCCCCTTTCACGATTGAACCTGCGGGGCCAGTTGCCCGGCGGCGTAGCGCCTGGCCATCTCATCGAGCGGCACGGCGGTCATTTTGCCCGCCCGGCCTGCCGTGCCGAACTGTTCAAAACGCTCCTTGCAGACGCGGTAGGCGGCATCTTCGGCAGGACGCAGATATTTGCGCGGGTCAAAATTTTTCGGATTTTTGGCAAAATGCTGACGTACCGCAGCGGTCATTGCCAGGCGCAGATCGGTATCGATATTGATTTTGCGTACCCCGAAGCGGATGCCGGTGCAGATCTCTTCGACCGGCACGCCATAGGTTTCCGGGATGGCCCCGCCAAATTCGTTGATGGTCGCCAACAGATCCTGCGGTACCGAGGAGGAGCCGTGCATCACCAGGTGGGTGTTGGGGATACGCTGGTGGATCTCTTTGATGCGCTCGATGGCCAGAATATCACCAGTAGGTTTGCGGCTGAATTTGTAGGCTCCGTGCGAGGTGCCGATGGCGATGGCCAGGGCATCCACCTGGGTGGCCTGCACGAAGCGGGCGGCCTCTTCCGGGTCGGTCAACAGCCGTTCCCGTTCCAGTTTGCCTTCGGCCCCGTGTCCGTCCTCTTTGCCAGCCATGCCGCTTTCCAGCGAGCCCAGCACGCCGAGTTCCCCTTCGACCGACACCCCGATGGCGTGCGCCATCTCTACCACGCGGGCGGTCACCTGCACGTTGTAGTCATAGTTGGCGGCGGTTTTGCCATCTTCGCGCAGGGAGCCATCCATCATCACGCTGCTGAAACCGCTGCGCATGGCCATCAGGCAGACAGCCGGCGTCTGCCCATGATCCTGGTGCATGACAATGGGAATTTGCGGGTAGACCTCCAGGGCGGCGAGAATCTGATGGCGCAGGAAGGCTTCACCGGCATAGTCGCGGGCCCCGGCAGAGGCCTGCAGAATGACCGGACTGTCGGTATCGGCAGCCGCGCGCATGATCGCCCGCACCTGTTCCATATTATTGACGTTAAACGCGGGGATGCCGTAATCCTGTTCCGCCGCATGATCGAGCAGTTGCCGCATCGAAACCAATGGCATGTCAAATCTCCTTGAGCGTATTTCGGGCCTCTTCGGGGTGAGCAGCAATACCCCCAGGCGAATTTGGACAAAGCCGCCCAAATTGTCAAGTGAAATCCCCGCACATCCCCTTTTAGCAACGCGAATGTAAGGGGATCATTTTCCGCAGCAAATCGACTCAAGCGAGTTGGCACCAGATATGCTTGCCCACGATGCCGAAACGGCCCGCCATCTGCCCCGGCAGGGAGAAGAGAATGCACAGCATACGCCGCATGACAGTTATTTTAAGTCAGGATCATCTCCCGGAGGATGGGGCGCAGCGGTTGTGCCGGCAGGGGGAGTGGCCGGAGCAGGTGGATCTTTTTTGTCTGGCTGCGGCAACCCGTTTATTGCAGGCCGATTTCAGCGCCTGGCCGCCGGGTGAGCGGCTTTTTTGTGCCCATAACCATCAGCAGTTGGCGGCAGAGCCACCGCCGCCGGGTTCGCCCTTTGTGGCGGCGGGGTTGGCCTCTCTGGGGCGTTTGATTCGTGACAGTCAGGTGACGCTTGCGTTGCCTGCAGCCCGTTGGCCGGAAACGGTGCCGACGGTGGGGGTGAAAGATATTGCCATCATTTTGGGGGAGGATCGTTGCATGTATTTTGAATCGCTGCGTCTGGCCACCGGCTTGGCCGGTTGCAACCATCAGGTTACCGTGTACACCCCGCTCGAACCGCTGCAACTGCGCCACCTGGTGCCGGAAGCAGGCTCCTTTTTTGAGGTGTTGTCGGTGATGAGAAGCGAATTCAAGGTTAAAGCGCCGGAACGGGTCACCCGGCACAATGTGCTGCTGAGTCTGTGAAGCGAGGGCTGCCCGCCATCGCAAGCTGGCCTGCGCGGATGTATCAGGCCAACTCGGTCGGCAAGGTGAACCAGAAGCAACAACCATGCGGCACGACAGCGTGCAAGCCGACCTTGCCGTGCATGCTCTCTACCAGATGTTTGACAATGGTCAGCCCCAACCCCGTTCCTCCCGCCTCCCGGGAACGGCCTGAATCGATCCGGTAGAAGCGGTTGAAAAGCCGGGGATGGTGCGCAGCCGGAATGCCCGGGCCGTTATCAACCACCTGCAAACAGATCCAACCGGGATCGGCAGCGCCCAAGCGCAATATTACCTGACCGGCAAGCGGAACATAGGTGAAAGCGTTGCTGAACAGATTGGTCAACACCTGTTCCAGGGCGGAAGGGTCCACCAAGAGGCGTAAAGATTCATCAATTTGATTGTCAAACTGGATATTTTTTTCCCGGCATAAAGGGTGCAGAGAGTGGACAATCTGATCGGCCATGCTGCGGATTGCGGTTGGTTCCGGCTGAAAGCGCATGTTGCCCGATTCCAGACGAGAGAGATCCAACAGATCGGCGACCAGCTTTGACAGGCGCAACGATTGTCGAAAGATACCTTCCAGCAGAAAATGGCTCTGTTCGTCTTCAGCCTCAACATCATCCATCAGGGTTTCTGCATTCAGGCGAATGATACTGACCGGGGTGCGCAGTTCATGCGATGCGTTGGCGACAAATTCCCGTTGCATCTGTTGCACACGATATTTTTCGGTGATGTCCCGCAGCAGCATGATGCACCCCTGATCACTTTTCGTGCAGGCACAACTCACCTGCAACCTTTTCTCTCCGAGGTGGGTCAGGGTGATCTCTTTTTGGCACACATCGCCCAGATAGGGAGGCAGCAGACCTTGCAGCTGATCTTCCGGCAACAACGTGCTTAAGTGGGTGGCAATCGGGGCCGTATCCAAAGCAAACAGGGTCAAGGCGGCATGGTTGACCAGGGAGATGTGACCGCTGGCGTCCACCGCCACCACGGCATCAAGAATACCCTCCAGCACGGCACGCAAGCGATCCCGTTCCAGGGCAACCAGGTCCATTGATTGTTCCAGTTGGGTGAGCATGCAGTTGAAGGAGTCAGCCAGGCCACCGATTTCATCTTTGGCGGCAACCACCAGAGGTTTTCGGGGATGGCCTTCGGCAATTTTCTGCGCCTGTGCCACCAGTCCCCTGAGCGGTTTGGTGGCCAGGTGGGCGGCGATAAGACTCATGACCACGGCCAGAAGCATGGCCAGCAGAAGAGAACCGAGGACCAGTTGCCGCAATTGGGTGATTTCCTGTTGCAGATCATGCAGCGGGCGGGCAAGGCGCACGATCAACTGCCGGTCACCCTGAGCAATTTTATAGGCCATATAGAACAGATCGGCATTGACCGTGCTGGAGTGACGGGTGGCCGTTCCGGTCTGTGCTGTCATGGCGGCGATGACTTCGGGCCGGTGCAGATGATTTTCTACCTGCAGCAGATGTTGCCTGTCGATCGATGAATCACCCAGCACCTGACCATGGGTGTTGATGATGGTGACGCGCATTTCCAGAACGGTGCCCAGTCGCTGGGCCAGATCAGAGTAGCTCTCCTCTGTTCCGCCGGTCGCCATGTTGGTGATCATCAACTCAATCGTGCGCAGCTGACGCAACAAATCCTGGCGAATGGCCTCAAATCGGTTGCTCACCAGCAACGTTTCGATGACCACGCCACCGATGCCCAGCGCCAGGCATATGATGAGCATGAAGTAGGCGAACAGTTTGAATTGTATGCCAATCCTGGAGGGAAAAATGGTCATGCCAGGGTCAGTTCCGCGCGGCGAACGCCGCAACCGGAATCGGTTCAGGGTGTCCCTCGCAGGCGATAGCCCATGCCATGCAACGTTTCGATATATTCACTCGCTTTACCCAGTTTGTTGCGCAATCGTTTGATGTGGACATCGACAGTACGGGTCTGCACATCGGAATATATGCCCCAGACATCGTTGAGCAACACATCGCGTGTCTGCAAACGGCCACGACGTTCCAACAAGGTGGTCAACAGTTTCAGTTCGATGGAGGTGAGTTGCACCTCCTCCTCTTCAACCCAGACCCGAAACGCTTCTGGATCGATACGCAATATTCCGAACTGAATCGATGGCGTGTTCTGTTCGGCAAAATCCTGGCCAGTACGCCGCAACAAGGCCTGCACTCTCATCAGCAGTTCCCGGATGCTGAAAGGTTTTGCCATATAGTCATCGGCACCCATTTCAAAACCGATCAGCAGATCGATCTCCTGGCTGCGGGCGGTCAGAATCAGGATACCCATGCTTCTGGTCGCCGGATCGGCGCGAATTCTGCGGCAGATCTCCAGCCCGGTGATGTCTGGCAGTTGCAGGTCCAGAATCACGAGATCGGGCCTGGGTGTGCGCCCGATCTCGCGCAGGGCCTGGCTGCCGTTGACAGCCTGGCGTACGGCATAATTGCCCTTGCGCAGATTATAGGCCAGCGCCTTGAGCAGGTCGGCTTCATCCTCCACAATCAACACAGTTCCGGCCATTCCTCATTCCCAACACAAGTGGTCATGCCATATTCTCATTTTTTCCGGCGGGGTAGCCAGAGCGGAGCCGATCATCCGTAGCGGCCCTCGATATAATCGGCGGTTTCGCGCCGGGTCGGGGTGACAAACATGTCATCGGTTTTGCTGTGTTCCATCACCCGACCCATCAGCATGAAAACGCATTCATCACTGGTTCTTCGTGCCTGGGCCATGTTGTGGGTGACCAACAGAATGGAATACTCGCCGCGCAACTCCCAGATCAAATCTTCGACCGCAGCCGTCCCTTTCGGGTCCAGCGCCGAACAGGGTTCATCCATCAGCAAGACAGCTGGTTTGACCGGCAGCAGGCGGGCGATGCACAATTTTTGCCGTTCTTCCAGCGACAGGTCGAGCGTTGCCTTGCGTTGCAATTTATCTTTGACTTTATCCCAGAGCAACACCCGCCGCAATGCAGCTTCGACAATGCCATCCTCTTCATCGCGATGCAGCTTGCTGCCTGGCGGGCGGTGGATGCGGTGACCAAAGATCACGTTGTCATAAATCGAAATGGGCAGGGGATTGGGGCGTTGAAACACCATGCCCACCTGTTTGCGGAGTTGGGCAAGATCCACATCCACGTCGTAGATGTTTTTGTCGAGTACATTGATGGCTCCGGTGATGCGCACATATCCCAGCCGTTCATTGATTCGATCGACGCTGCGCAACACCGTGGATTTGCCACAGCCACTCGGACCAATCATGGAGGTGATAATACCCTGTTTGATCTCTAAATTGACATCGAACAGAGCCTGAAATTGACCGTACCAAAGGTTGAGACTGACTGTCCTGATGGCAATGTCTGGTTGGTTTTCCTGAATATTCATGGTGTGATCATGTCCTGTCGGCGGATAGGAAAGGTTGCGTCAGCCGAAACGGCCTTCGATATAGTCATGGGTACGCTGATCGGTCACCTTGCCCGCAAAGAGTGCCCGTGTCTCTCCCACCTCCACGCAACGACCATCGAGAAAAAAGGCCGTGCGATCGGCCAGGCGATTGGCCTGTTGCACCAGATTGGTCACCAGAATCACCGTCATCTGCTGTTTCAACTCTTTGAGAACATCCTCAATGCGCATGGTGGTGACCGGATCGACGGCGATGGAAAATTCATCCAGCATCAATACTTCAGGATCCTGTGACAAGGCTCTGGCGATGGTCAGTCGTTGTTGCTGGCCGCCGGAAAGCAGACTTCCCAGTGAGGTCAAGCGATCCTTGACTTCGTCCCACAAGGCTGCCCGCCGCAGAGAACGTTCAACAATTTCATCGATCTGGCTTTTGTTGGCGATGCCACGCAACCGGGGTGACAAAGCCACATTGTCGTAGATGGAGAGCGGCAAGCCCACCGGTAGCGGGAAGACCACGCCAATTTTGCTCCGCAGGGCGTAGACATTGCTCCAGGAGCGGACATCCACTCCGTTAAAGAGTACGCTTCCTTCCACCTGCATGGTGGTACGCATCATGTCCATGCGATTGAGGGCGTTAAGAAAAGAGGTTTTGCCGCTGTTGGCCGGTCCGATGATGCCGAACACCTCATTGGCTGGTATATCCAGGCTGACTTCCGACAAGGCAGTAAAATTGCCATAGCGAATGGTCAGATTGCGTATGCTGATTTTGTTGTTCTTGCTGGCTGTGCGATTCATGTGCGCGTTGTCCTGTCCTGTTTTGTGTGTGAAAGTTGCCTGAAAGCTGTCAACTCTCTGTTGCTCATCACCATTTTTTCTTGCTACGCAAATACATGCGTAACCAGATGGAAAAGGCATTCACCACCAGAACGATGCCGAATAATACCAGGGCAACGCCAAAGGGAATCTCTTCCGGTACACCAGGCACTTGGGTGGAAATGGTGAAAAGATGCAGGGCCAGCGCCATGGTTTGGTCCATGATTCCAGAAGGAAGGAAGGGAAGAAAAAAGGCAGCACCCGTAAACATGATGGGGGCGGTTTCTCCCGCTGCCCGTGAGACCTGCAAAATGATGCCGGTCAAAATTCCGGTCAGGGCATTGGGCAGCACCACATGCCAAATGGTTTGCCAACGGGTGGCCCCCATATTCCAACAGGCTTCGCGAAAGGCTTGCGGAACCGATTGCAGGGATTCCCAGGAGGCGACAATCACCACCGGCAGAGTCATGACCGCCAAGGTCAGGCTGGCCGCCAGAATGCTGGTGCCGAGGCGAAAAAAGGCGACAAAAGCCCCCAAGCCAAACAGGGCATGCACAATCGACGGTACACCGGCCAGATTGATGGTTGCCAGGTTGATCACCCGGGTCAACCAGTGGTCTTGCGGGGCATATTCACTGAGGTAGATGGCGGCAGCCACCCCCAGCGGCACGGAAGCCAACAGCGAGATGGCCACCAGCCAAACCGTACCCAGCAAAGCGGGAAAAATACCGCCGGCGGTCATGCCGTTGCTGGGAAAGGTGGTCAAAAACTGCCATGAGATGGCCGGGCTCCCCTTTTGGAGCAGGGTGAGAATGATTAAAGCAACGGGAATGACCAGCGTAACGGCCATCAGCCCCAAGACAATTTTGACCAGTTTTTGTACCTGGGCATTTTTGAGGTTGATCGGTTCCGCCTGAAAGCGAACACTGTGCGTGCCTGATACAGAATTCATGGAAGACCTCACTGATTCTTGATGCCACGCACGATAAAATCGGCGGTCATATTGATGATGAAGGTGATGGTGAACAAAAAGATCCCGATGGCAAACAGAGCCTGATAGTGATCAGAACCGACCGGCGTCTCCCCCAGTTCGGCGGCAATGGTTGCGGTGAGGGCGCGGATGGAGTCAAACACGGAACCAGGGATGGTCAAAGCGTGCCCACTGGCCATCAAAACCGCCATGGTTTCACCAAAGGCACGGCCAACGCCCAGCAATGCGGCAGACAACAAGCCGTTTTTGGCGGCTGGCAAGATCACTTTGTAGACCACCTGCCATTTGGTTGCCCCCAACGCTTCTGCCGCCTCCCGGTAGGTGTCCGGTACCGCTTTGAAGGCATCTTCGGCAATCGAAGTGATGATCGGGGCGGCCATCAAGCCCAGAATGATGCCGGCGTTGAGGACATTGAGACCAATGGGTACATCAAAACTTTCGATAATCAGCGGGTTCATGATCATCAGGCCGATGAAGCCCCAGACCACCGAAGGAATGGCTGCCAACATTTCGATGATGACTTTCAACCACTCTCTGGTTCTTCCCTGGGCAAATTCGGCAATATAGATGGCTGCCCCAAAGGAAAACGGCAGGGCGATGGCCATGGAAATGACCGTCACGGCGGCTGTTCCTGCCACCATGGCCAGGGTGCCGTAGGTGGCCTGTGTGGCAGAGGTGGGCCGCCATTTTGGCGAGAGAAAAAATTCGGCCCAGTCCATTTGCTGTATGATGAAGCCGGCCCCCTCTTTGAACACAAAGATGAAGATGCCGATCACAAAGACAATCGCCGAGATGCCGCAGACAAACATGGCAGATTGAAAAAATTTATCCACATACCAATCCTGGTTGCGAATATCGCCGGCGGCATTGCCAGTCGGGGAGAGATCAGAGCGCGTGTTCATCTCAATCCTCCGCCTCGCCGACCAGCATGCCCATCAATAGTGCCAGTTGGCCTGCCAGAGAGCGATAAATCTCCTCGTATTGTGCCATACACTCCGCCTGCTCCATACCTTCGGACGGCGGCATGCCAACCTGCCACTCCAGCACGGTGGTGTGGAACGGGATAGCCCAACCCGACTGTTTGACCACATCCTGAAATGAAATGATGATGTTGACATCTTCCAGGTCAGGCAGAATCTGTTCCATGTTGACAGGGCGCACCTTGTGCGTGGTCAAGCCGTTGTTCTGCATAAAATCAGCGAGTGGTTGACCGATGGTTCCGGTCACAGTGCGCCCGGCACTGCGAAAACCGGCCAACTCTCCATAGCCCTTGCGGGCGACCGCCTCAGCCAGAGGGGCCAGGACGGTGCCGTCTTGATCCACAAACAGTATCTCCTGCCGCCGCGTTGGCACGATTTCGCCTGCCAGAATGAACAGAATCTCTTCGCAAACATTGGCGGCCCGATTGATGACCCGTTCCAGCATGTAGGCGATGCTTTGCAAATCCAACAGACGTATGGCCATCTCCCTGCCGCCACCGCCATCACAGGAGTCGATCAAATCCTGAAAAATCAACTCCAGATCAATGCCACCCTGCTTGGAGGCGAGGTGGGTGGAGCGGGCCAGTTGCACATTTTCGCTGGCAAAAGCCTGCATGCTCAATTGGAGAATTTCCTGGGCATGTTTGGCCATCTTCTGCAGATCGTGCTGCACCTTTCCTTCGGGAGCGTGGTGCATGTGAATCGCTTCCCGGGAGATTGTGCGGGCATAGTCACCGACCCGTTCCAACTCCATGACCATCTGAATGACTGAGGTCACCATGCGCAGATGGCCAGCACTGGGCAGATGGCGGGCAATGAAGGTATGGCATTGTTTGTTCAGTCGAAGACATTGGCGGTTGATGGGAAAATCCCGCAGAACGGTCAGACTGGCCAGTTGATCATCACCGTTGAACAGGGCGCTCACACTGTCCGCAAGCGCCTGGATGACCATTTCTCCCAGTTTGCTGACCTCTTTTTTGATTTCCGCAATATCGTTTTGCAGTTTTTGTTCATAAATAGGCATGTTCAGACCATTTCCGTATTGGGTGTCAATTGGCAACCAATTGCATTGTATTGCCACGCTTGCTGATGGTTATTTGCAGGCAACAGGCTTGGCCGGAGCATACCCCTTTTTGCTGACCAGGCATTGGCCCTGCTGACTCATTACCCAATCCAGATAGGTTTTGATTTCACCAGTTGGCTCGCCATTGGTATACATGAACAGCGGGCGAGCAATAGGATAGGTTTTATTGACAGCACTCTCCATGGAGGGGGCAACGGCTGGTGAGGAGTCATCTTTTTTGATGTTCAGCATTTTGCTGCTCTGATCGGCGTAGGCCATGCCACTGTAGCCGATGGCACAGGGGGTTTTGCCCACCAGATCCACCACATCTTTGGAACCGTGCATGTCACGGGTACCCATGATGAAATCTTTTTTGTGCAACACCGCCTCGCGAAAATATTCGTAGGTGCCTGAATTGTTCTGACGCGAGATCAGGATGATTTTTTGACCTTTGCAACCTGGCACCTCCACGCCCAACTGTTTCCAATTGTTCAGGTCGCCGCCATCGCCATACATGCGGGCAAGGTTGGCCAAAGTAATCTCATTCAGGGGATTGCTCTTGTGAACGAATACGCCCAGCGCATCATAGCCGATCACCAGTTCCCGTGGATGAATATTGTTTTTTGCCGCCATTTTGATCTCTTTTTCTTCGATGATCCGGCTGGAGTTGGCAATATCAACCGTGCCGTTGATCATGGCTGCGATACCGGTGCCACTGCCCCCTCCGGTGACGGCGATGGCCACCTCCGGTTTGATTTTTTGGTACTCTTCGGCCAACGACTGGGCAACATTGACCAGGGTGTCGGATCCTTTGTTCTGGATCATTGTTCCTGCCGTGGCGGTGGAACCAACGGACATTGCAGTGGCAACAGCAACGATAACGGCATAGTACTTATTCATTCGTATTTCCTCATGAGCAGGCAATTGATCCGCAGGACAGCACGCTGTATTTTTTGTGCCGGGTTGTTGTCCCGACCTTTCTTGTGAGCTACGGTATCAGCCAGTTATGAAGTTATCATCTCGGAGTTGTAACAAATTTGTGAATTCTGCGCTTTGTCGCCAAAAATGGCTGAAACGTCTGTTCGGGCAAGCAGAATGATGCCGCAATGTGAGCCTTCAGGTCAGTTTTGCCGCTGTCAGTTTATTGAAAGTGGTGAAGGCAAGGCAGGGTGGTGCGGAGCAAAAAAGGGTGCGCCGTAAAAGGCCATGCCTTGCTCTTCGGAGGGTGCTATGTCGGCACCGTGAACGGTGTGCAACACTTTAACAACCGTGACCAGCAACAGCTTGCGACAAGGTGCCTTCTGTTTTCGTGTGGGAGATTGCCAAGAGTCAAGAAGAGTGATTTGACATTCCCCGTTGATACCAGTCACGGCTGCGCAGGGTGAGGTGGACCACCGAAAGCATGACCGGTACCTCCACCAACACCCCAACCACCGTCGCCAGGGCAGCCCCTGAGCTGAAACCAAACAGACCGATGGCCGTGGCCACTGCCAGTTCAAAAAAATTGCTGGCCCCGATCAGAGCGGAAGGGGCAGCCACGCAGTGGGCTTCGCCAACGCTGCGGTTGAGCAGATAGGCCAGTCCGGCGTTAAAGTAAACCTGAATCAGAATCGGCACCGCCAGAAGCAGAATCACCAGCGGTTGGGCCAAAATCTGCTCACCCTGAAAACCGAACAGCAGCACCAGGGTTGCCAACAAGGCGAGCAGCGAGAAGGGTTGCAGTCGTTTGAGGATGGCCTGCAGCGCTACCTCTCCCCCCGTGGCCAACAGACGCAGCCGCCAACTCTGTGCCACAATCACCGGCACGACAATGAACAGAGCCACCGACAACAGCAGCGTCTCCCACGGTACGGTGATCGAGGAGAGCCCGAGCAGCAGGCCGACGAGGGGGGCAAAGGCCACCACCATGATCAAATCGTTCAGGGCCACCTGACTCAAGGTAAAATGGGGTTCGCCATCGGTGAGATGGCTCCAGACAAAAACCATGGCCGTGCAGGGGGCGGCAGCCAGAATGATCAGTCCGGCAATATAAGAGTCCAGTTGCTCCGGCGGCAGCCAGGGGCGAAACAGATGGCCGATAAACAACCAGCCCAACAAGGCCATGGAAAAAGGTTTGACCCCCCAGTTGATGAACAGAGTCACGGCGATGCCGCGCCAATGATCCTTGACCTGATGCAGGGCACGAAAATCAATCTTCAGCAGCATGGGGATGATCATCAACCAGATCAGCAAAGCCACCGGCAAATTGACCTGCGCCAACTCCAGCGTGCCGATTTTCTGGAAGGGGGCCGGGGCCAGATGGCCCAGCACAATGCCGGCAACGATGCACAAAGCGACCCACAGGGTCAGCCACCGTTCAAAAAATCCCATCCGGGCAGTCGCTTTCCGGCGGGCTGCCACTTCACAGTGTCCACTCATCGTCTGTTTCCTGAAAAAGTGTTATTCCGCATCGTTTTCACTCTGGGCAATGCTGTGGGCGGCCTGCTGCAGTTCTGCCGCCGAGAGGCTCTCCAGCGGCAAGGCCAAAAACCGTTCGATCCGTTGTTGCAGAAGGGCAGCAACCTGGGCAAAAATCGGCAACGCCTCTGCCGTCGACTTGCCCGCAGCCAATGCCCCCGGTTCTGCAACGCCCCAATGGGCCTTGCGTGGTCCACCTGGCCAGATCGGACAGATTTCGCCCGCCGCCTGATCGCAGACGGTGATTGTGAGGTTCATCCGTGGCGCATCCGGCAGGGTGAAGGTATCCCAATCTTTGCTGCGCAGGGAGTCGGTGGCAATCCCTGCCTGTTGCAGCACGGCCAAAGCCAGCGGATGCACCGTCCCGCTGGGATGGCTGCCCGCCGAATAGCCGCGCACTCTGCCCGCAGCCAGATGGTTAAGCAACGCCTCTGCCATGATACTGCGGGCGGAATTGTGGGTGCAAAGAAACAGAACGTGGATTCCAGACATTTTTTCTCCTCTTGCCCGTTACGGTTGTTCCATAGAGCTGCATCTGAATCAGGATGGCAGGCATCGTTGGAGAAAAGGGAGTGCCAGCCACGCTACAAATATTCGATGGGACAAATATACTGCTTGACATATATATGGTCAAGCATATATTTTTCCCTCAGAGATCATGTTGACAGCCATCAACGGCAGTGGCACCCTTGATCGGGGTTTCATCCAACGTATGGGAGAATAAAAACAATGGCAATTCGAGTGGGCATCAACGGTTTTGGGCGCATGGGACGGTTGGGATTGCGGGCGGCATGGGGGCGTTTGCCGGAGTTGGAATTTGTACATGTCAACGAAATTTTGGGCGATGCCGCCTGTGCTGCTCATCTGCTGCAATTTGACTCGGTGCATGGCCGCTGGCAACAGGAGGTCAGTGCCGATGGTTCCGCCATCTCCATTGAGGGGCGGCGTATTGGTTATAGTAGCTCGCCGACCGTTGATGGTGTCGATTGGCAGGGGCTGGGGGTTGATCTGGTGTTGGAGTGTACCGGCAAGTTTAAAACCATGGCGGCGCTGCAGCCCTATTTTGCTGCCGGGGTAAAAAAGGTGGTGGTCGCCTGTCCGGTCAAAGAGGCGCAGGCGCTGAATGTGGTCGTCGGGGTCAATCACCATCTCTACGAGCCTGACAAACACCAGGTGGTGACCGCTGCCTCCTGCACCACCAACTGCCTGGCACCGGTGGTCAAGGTGATGCTGGATAAAATTGGCATCGTGCGTGGTTCGATGACCACCATTCACAACATCACCAATACTCAAACCATTATCGACAGCGGCCACAAGGATTTGCGCCGTGCCCGGGCCAACTCGCTCTCTCTGATTCCCACCAGCACCGGTTCGGCCAAAGCCATCACGCAGATTTTTCCCGAATTGACCGGCAAAATCAACGGCACGGCGGTTCGGGTGCCCCTGCTCAACGCCTCGTTGACCGACATGGTCTTTGAAACCCCCCGCGCCACCACGGTGGAAGAGGTCAATGGTTGCCTCAAAGAGGCGGCCATGGGTGAACTGCAAGGCGTTCTCGGCTATGAGGAGCGGCCTTTGGTCTCCATCGACTACAACAATGATACCCGCTCCTCCATCGTCGACGCTTTGTCGACCATGGTGATCGATGGCACCCATGTCAAAATTCTCTCCTGGTACGACAACGAGGTCGGTTACGCCAACCGTTTGGTGGAACTGGCCGCTCAGGTGGCCCGCTCCCTGTAAGATGCGGCAAGCCCATTTTGACCCGCCGGGAGGTGGTTCCTCCCGGCCAAGCAGGTTGCGAGGTGCCCATGACGACGGAAGGCAATCCCCCTCTCGGATTTCGTATTTATCTGATCATCACCCTGGCCTATTGGGCGTTTACCCTGACGGACGGGGCCATCCACATGTTGGTGGTGCTGCATTTTCACCATCTGGGCTTCAGCCCAATTGCCATCGCCTTTCTGTTTCTTTTTTATGAAATTTTCGGCATTTTAACCAACGCCGTCGGCGGCTGGATTGCCAGCCGCATCGGTCTGAACCGCACCATGATCATCGGCGGAATCTTGCAGGTTTTTGCCCTGGGCATGCTGGCCATGGATCCGCTCTGGTTGACGGTGCCCTATGTGATGACCGCCATGGCCCTCTCCGGCATTGCCAAAGATCTTAACAAAATGAGTGCCAAAGCCGGGGTCAAGTTGGTGACGCCCAAGGGGGCGGATGCCGAATCCCGCCTGTTCAAATGGGCTGCCGTGTTGACTGGCTCAAAAAATACCCTCAAGGGGGCTGGTTTTTTTCTCGGGGCGCTGCTGTTGCAGTTGTGGGGCTTTCAGATGACGTTGGCCGCGCTGGCGGCAACGCTGCTCCTGGTCTATCTCATCGCCTGGCTGGTGTTGCCCGGCAGCATGGGTATGTCGAAAAGCAAGGCAAAAATCAGCCAGATTTTTGCCAACAGTCGGGAGATCAATCTGCTTTCAGCCGCCCGTTTCTTTTTGTTCGGTTCGCGGGATGTCTGGTTTGTGGTCGGCTTGCCGGTTTTTCTGCAATCGGTGGTGGGTTGGAACCATGTGTTTGTCGGCAGTTTTCTCGCCCTGTGGGTGGTCTGTTATGGTTTTGTTCAGGCGGCGGCTCCTTTGTTGTTTCGCGGTGAACGCCATCCGAGTGGGGGCACCGCCCGCAACGTCGCCTTTTTGCTGGCCCTTTTTCCGGCAGGTATTGCCCTGGCCCTGGAGTCGGGCTTCGACCCGGCCACGGCCCTGGTCGCCGGATTGGCCGCCTTTGGGATTGTTTTTGCCATCAACTCTTCGGTCCACTCTTATCTGATCCTCTCCTATTCGGACAACGATAAGGTGGCGATGAACGTCGGTTTCTACTACAGCGCCAACGCCGCTGGCCGACTCACCGGCACCTTGCTCTCCGGCTGGGTCTTTCAGACACAAGGGTTGAGTGGCTGTTTGTGGTGGTCCACAGGCTTTGTACTCTGCGCTGCTTTGCTCTCGGTATTGCTGCCCAATAAAGCAGTTGAGGGGGGCTGAAAGGGGTGTCATCAACCTCTGCGTATCAGATAATTAAACTATTACCATATGTTAATAACGGGGCGGTCGGGGATGATGATTGCAATGAGGGAGAAAATCTGTTATATCTGGGTCTAACAAGTGCGTCATATATCATCGCCCGGCTGTGGAATGGGTCAATAAAAGCAGGATCACTTTGACCAGGCCGGGTTAGACAAACCCCTGGATAGACAGGAGAACCTCTATGTCCGAAAACGAAAACAGTTCTGTGACTTTATGCGATGCGGTGCAGGTGGAAGTGGGTGAAACCGGCTTCAGCGTCTGCCGCACCGATCACCCGGTGGTGGGAGAATGCCTGTTGGAAGGCATTCAGGATTTGGGCGAAGCCATGCGCATGGTGGAACGGCTCAACCAGGAAGGGGAAGAGGCCGCTGCCAGTTGTGCCGGTGCCCATGGTGCAGCCGCCTTGCCCTGCCTGACTGCCTTGCAGGCGTTGGCAGCCTCTTAATCCTGCTCCCTTTTTCTGACTAATGGAATGGACCCACCCCTCCCAACGGCATCCAAAAGGTGCCAGAATGAGTGAGCAGTCAATCAACTCATACAAAAGAAGGGGAGGGT
>PDZV01000072.1 GCA_002753135.1 Magnetococcales bacterium WMHbinv6
GATAAAAATCTCCATATACTGCATACAGTTTCTTCAGATCGTCGGCCCGCAGGGCCAGGGCAGAATGAATAGGCATGCCGTTTGCTCTTTCTCTCTTCGGCGGGGGTTAATCGTCAAATGATTGACCAGATCGGGGCAGCATCCACACGGAACCTCCCCTGGTCTTCTCTTAAAATGAGATTATATAAGGAGTCGATTATGTCGGGATTACAGCAAGTCAAAAGCAGCGCGATGCCGGTTGAAGTGGGCGGCATCACCGGTGCGCATCTGCTGCAATATATTGAACGGATCGAACGGTTGGAAGAGGAAAAAACGGCGCTGGGCGAACAGGTCAAAGAGGTTTTTCAGGAGGTAAAAAGCAGCGGCTTTGATCCGAAAATTTTACGCATCGTGCTGCGCGAACGGAAACGGGATCAGGAAGATCTGGATGAAGAAGAGACCATGGTGCTGCTCTACAAGCAGGCATTGGGCATGATGCCCGGCACGGAACATTGAGCCCGACACCCGCCGATACAGGGTTTACCTATGCCGCCAGCAACCGCATGGCCGCCACGGCACAGCACCGATCCGCCATTTACCGGATCTGCCTGGTCAAGGCAATTTTTGCCTTCCTGCCACCGCAACCGAAGCGCACGCCAACCGGCAAAAGCAGCCGTTGGCTTACAGCGACATGGCCATTTTCTGCATGGCCGCCGAGGAGATGGTGACGCGATAGGCAGAGGAAGGGGTGGCCATCCGTTCGGTATCGACGCTTCTTTGCAGCGGTTTTTCACGTTGAGGGCGGGAAACATCCTGCGGTGAAGCCTCCTTGCCCTGCTGCTGCAGGCCGGAAGCGGTTTTGACCACTTGGTTAACCAAAAAATCGGCAATACGGGTGATATTCACGGTCAGTTCCTTTTCGCATTCAAAAAATGCCGACTGAGTCGGTACGCTCAGCCCCTTGCCTTCGTTATGGCAAGCCGCATGCCACTCTTTATTACCGGTTTATTGGGGCTGCTGTGAGGGGGTATGGCCTCATTTTTGTTGTGACAAATAGTGGACAAGATATTGAATAGTATTCAATTTTTTTTGCACAGCGCCGCCAAAACGGGGCACCTGGCAGCACAGCAGAGAGACAGGCAATTACCCGGCAAATTTGTCCCACCAGCGCTATCGGTAGGGCAGAGTTGCCCCTCTCTGTCCGATCAGTCGGCAGCGACTGACAGACAAATTGTACCGGGCGTTAATTGATGCTGGACAGTTGGCTGCCGATAGCGTAGTATGACGAATTTTCCGGATACGGGGCGTGGCGCAGACTGGTAGCGCACTAGCTTGGGGTGCTAGGGGTCGGAGGTTCAAATCCTCTCGTCCCGACCAAAATCTTCTGGATACAAGCGGTCCTTGGTCTTACCATGACCGCTTTTTTTATCTCTCTTGCTCTTTCTGCGCTGCATTCAGGTGACGGCGGTTCCTCAGGGTGTCCTCATGAGCGAAGAAAAAATTTTCATATTCGATACCACGCTGCGTGACGGGGAGCAATCGCCCGGTGCGGCGATGACCGTGGACGATAAATTGCGCGTCGCCCGACAGCTGGAAAAGTTGCGGGTGGATGTCATCGAAGCCGGTTTTCCCATGTCCTCGCCCGGCGATTTTGAGGCGGTGCAAAAAATTGCCGGTACCATCAAAGAGTGCAGCGTAGCCGGTCTCTCGCGTGCCACAATCAAAGATATCGACCGGGCCTGGGAAGCGTTGCGTGGCGCTGCCGATCCGCGCATTCACACTTTCATTGCCACCAGCCCGATCCACATGAAGCACAAGCTCAACATGAGCCCGGATCAGGTGGTGGAAGCGGCGGTGGCAGCGGTACGCCACGCCTGCGCCTATACCAGCAATGTGGAGTGGTCTGCTGAAGATGCCGGGCGCAGCGATTTGGATTTTCTCTGTCGCATCGTCGAGGCGGTCATCGCCGCCGGTGCGCGGACCATCAATATTCCCGATACGGTCGGCTATACCCTGCCGCACGAATTTGGTGCCCGTATTCGCACCCTGAAAGAGCGGGTTGCCAATATTGATCGGGCCGTATTGTCGGTACACTGCCATAACGATCTGGGCCTGGCGGTAGCCAACTCGCTGTCGGCGGTGCTGAATGGTGCCCGTCAGGTGGAATGCACCATCAACGGCCTGGGCGAACGGGCCGGCAATGCCGCCCTGGAAGAGGTGGTGATGGCCATCCGCACCCGGAAAGATCTGCTGCCGTTTCAGGTGGGGGTGGTCACCACGGAGATTACCCGCGCCTCGAAGCTGGTCTCGTCGATCACCGGTTTTCCGGTACAACCCAACAAGGCCATCGTCGGAGCCAACGCTTTTGCCCATCAGGCTGGCATTCATCAGGATGGCGTTCTCAAAGAGGCGACGACCTACGAAATCATGACCCCCGATTCGGTGGGTCTGTCGGCCAATCGCATGGTACTGGGCAAACTTTCCGGTCGGCATGCCTTTCGTGACCGTCTGGAAACCTTGGGCTATCAACTCTCGCAGGAGCAACTGGAACAGGCCTTCCGCCGTTTCAAAGAGGTGGCGGACAAAAAACAGGAGCTGTTTGATGAAGATTTGATCGCTTTGGTCGATGACGAAGTAATCCGGGAAGGGGAACATTACCGCCTGATTCGCCTGCATGTCGCCTCTGGCACCCAGGATACCCCGGTGGCTGCCGTGGAGCTGGATGTACAGGGAGAACGGCTGCGCGGTGCCAGTTGGGGCGCAGGACCGGTCGACGCCGTCTTTCAAGCCATTGCCCAGATTATTCCTGATTTGAAACAGACCGGTTTGCAACTCTATCAGGTGCATGCCATCACCGGTGGCACCGATGCCCAGGGAGAGGTGACCGTGCGCCTGGAAAAAGGTGACCGGGTAGCCCAGGGACAAGGGGCCGATTCGGATGTCATCGTCGCCTCTGCCAAAGCGCTGCTCAATGCCCTCAACAAATTGGCCTATAAAAAGATCCAAAACCGGCAAGGAGTGTAACTCCTGTCTCCCTCTCCCTTTTTTATCCCCGTGACCGCCTGTCTCGGATCACAGCCACGGGGAGTTTTCCCCTTTTTTTCTGCTCTTTGTAAAGTTCGGCAAAAAAAGCAGCTCTCTTGGCACTGTTTTTGATTGAGTGTGAGGCGGATCGGTTGTATTTTGTGACAGAATCAACCGTCGCGATCTATTACTCCATCTGTTTGCCGTTGGGAGAGTTCCATGACTATCCGCCGATCCAACAAAGGCGACAAGACCATAGCCCGCCCTGCTGTATCCGGTAAGAATATCGCTCCCGGTTCACCAGTGGGGGAAATTTTTGCCCGGCAATTGGCGGAAGTTTCCGGGGTTAAAGAACCCGAAGCCGTATCAGTTATCCAAACGGTCCAGTTTGATCCTGGCAACGGCGGTTCTGATCCGAACCGCCACCAACGACGTGAACATCTGGAACAAACCGGTGAACTGCTCGACTCGCTGGAGGCCTTGGGACACGATCTGGTCCAGTCTGCCATCGGCTCCGGCAATCTGGATGTGGCCAGAGAACGTCTGCGGGAAACCCGAGACAACGCCCTGCGCACCCTCTCCCATGTCACCGAAAAAGGCGAAGAACGGGAACTTTTGCATCGAACGGCGGTATTGGCAACAGTAGAACTGGCCAAAACGGATCGGGGAGATTATAAGTAACGGTTCAACGGCAAACGATAGAGAGGCAACCGTGTGCATTGGCCGCCGGTTGCCTGATACCTCTTCCGGATTATCAACCTTCTCTCCCCGATGACCACTTTCTCATGGCCCTGGATCATATTCGTAATTTTTCCATCATTGCCCACATCGACCACGGCAAAAGCACCCTGGCCGATCGTCTGATTGAATTCACCGGCGGTTTGGATGCCCGCGACATGACCGAACAGGTTCTCGACAGCATGGACCTGGAACGGGAACGGGGTATTACCATCAAGGCGCAGTCGGTCCGGCTCACCTATCAGGCCCTCAATGGCCGCACCTATATTCTCAATCTGATCGACACCCCCGGCCATGTCGATTTTTCCTATGAGGTCTCCCGCTCTCTGGCCGCCTGCGAAGGGGCCTTGCTGGTGGTGGATGCGGTGCAGGGTGTGGAAGCGCAAACCATGGCCAACGTCTATCTGGCCATCGAAAACAACTTGGCCATCGTGCCGGTACTCAACAAAATTGATCTTCCCTCCGCCGAACCGGAACGGGTGCGCACTCAGATTGAGGAGGTCATCGGACTGGATGCCTCGCAGGCCATCCTGGCCTCTGCCAAAACCGGTATCGGCATTCGCGATATTCTGGAGGCGGTGGTGGCCCTGATTCCGCCGCCACAAGGCAACCCGGATGCCCCCCTCAAAGCCTTGGTGGTCGACTCCTGGTATGACAACTATCTGGGGGTGATCTCCCTGGTGCGGGTTTACGACGGGCGCATGAGTACACAAAACAATGCCGAGCGGACCCGTAAAATTCGTCTGCTCGGTGTGGGCGCGGACTACCCG
The DNA here is from genome assembly GCA_002753135.1 of Magnetococcales bacterium WMHbinv6. Classification (GTDB taxonomy): domain Bacteria; phylum Pseudomonadota; class Magnetococcia; order Magnetococcales; family Magnetaquicoccaceae; genus Magnetaquicoccus. Next base: position 4,512 of record PDZV01000072.1, read on the forward strand.
TTGGACAGCGTCGGCATTTTCACCCCCAAAATGACCCAGGTGAGCAGCCTCTCGGCGGGAGAGGTTGGCTGGGTGGTGGCAGGCATCAAAGTGGTCTCCCAGGCCCGCATCGGCGACACGCTGACCGATGCCGCCGCGCCGACCTCCGAACAACTGCCCGGCTTTCGCGAGGCCAAATCGATGGTGTTTGCCGGTCTCTATCCGGTCATCGCCTCCGACTACGAAGCCTTAACCGACGCGCTGGAAAAACTTGCCCTCAACGATTCGGCCATCAACTTTGAACCGGAAACCTCGCCCGCGCTCGGTTTTGGTTGCCGCTGCGGCTTTTTGGGCCTGCTGCACATGGAAATTGTCCAGGAGAGGCTGGAACGGGAGTTTGACCTGGATCTGATCACCACCGCGCCCACGGTGGTGTATCGGGTGCATCGCACCGATGGGGTGGTCATGGAGGTGCATAATCCTGCCGATCTGCCGCCCCCCGGTCGTTACGATCAAATTGATGAACCGTTCATCAAAGCCTCCATTCTGCTCCCCACCGATCACCTTGGCCCGGTGATGCAACTATGCACCGAA
>PDZV01000073.1 GCA_002753135.1 Magnetococcales bacterium WMHbinv6
GCATACCGTCACAGCAGGCGGCCAGAGATCGACAGGTGTGCAGGGGGCTCATCCGTTTCCCGGAGTCAGCAGAAGGTTATTCCAGAAACAGATGGGTTTCGCCTTCCGGCGATTTTTCCACCCGGACCACCCGGCCATGTCCTTCGATGCGTGGCACGATGGACTCTTTTTTCAACTGTTCCAGTGCGTCGTCCAGACTGAGATGCAGCAGGGGCGAGGGTGGTTCGGGAGGGGGTTCCGGTTCGCCCTTTTTGTCACCTTTTTTCTCCCCTTTCTTGTCGCCTTTAGCGGCCACTTGCCCGTTTTTGTCCGCTTTGTCGCTCTTTTCACCCGGTTTATGGCTGCCTTTGTTATCCGCTTTGAGAGCGGTGCGGGGATCGCTCTTTTTGCCAGCCTCAGTTGTTTTGTCTGCAGAGGCATCCAGCAGGGCAGGCAGATCGGGATCAATGCGGTTTTCCGGAAAGATGGAGAGCAGGGGCAAAATTTCCTGGGCAATGTCGCGGAAAATGGGGGCCGCGACCAAACCGCCGTAAAAAACCCCTTTCGGTTCATCGATACCGACATAAATCAACAGCTTGGGCTTGTCAGCCGGTACAAAGCCGACAAAAGAGGAAAAATAGTGACCGCGCACATACCCCTGACTGCCAATCGCTTTGCGGGCGGTACCGGTTTTGCCTGCGACGGGATACCCTTCCACGCGGGCCTGGGGTGCCGTCCCTTCCGGTCCGACGGCCAGGGCCAATATCTGCCGCATGGTGGCCGAGGTTTCCGCTTTGATGACCCGATGCGGTTCTGGACGTTCGCTGGGAATCATTTTGCCGTGGACCATGCGACCGGCGATCAGATGGGGTTTGTACAGCATGCCGCCGTTGATGGCAGCAGCGGTTGCGGTGGCAATCTGCAACGGCGTGGCGGTGATACCATAACCATAGGAACGGTTGGCCAGTCCCACGATCCGGTAGGCGGTAATGTCGGGAACGGCACCCGGCGATTCATTGTGAAATCCCAGCCTGGTGGCTTTGCCAAAACCGTATTGACTGATGTAGCGATCCATGTTGGCATTGCCAATCGCCAAACCGATTTTGGCCGCGCCGACGTTGGAGCTGGTTTCCAGAATCTGTTCCACGGTCAACCAGCGTTTGCCCTGGTGAAAGTCGCGGATGGTCCGTCCGCCGATGCGCAACGTGCCGCCATGTACGTCAAAGGCGGTTGATGGTTTGACCAGGCCCAAATCCAGAGCGGCAGAGACGGTAAAGGTTTTAAAGGTGGAACCTGGTTCGTAGGCATCGGCGATGGCCCGATTGCGGCGATCTTCTGCTTTGCTTTCCGCCAGATTGTTGGGGTTAAAGCCAGGCTGGTTGACCATGGCATAGATGTCACCGTTATTGGGATTCATGACAATGACGGTGCCCCCCTTGGCCTGCGCCTTGGTGACCCCTTTGAGCAGTGTGCGATAGGCAATATACTGAATATTGCTATCGATTGTCAGCACCACATCACTGCCTGGTTGTGCCGGTTCAATCACCTTGCCGGTGGGCATGGGCCGTCCCAGGCGATCATGGGCAAACAGACTTTCGCCCGCCTTGCCACGCAGCTCTTTTTCCAGGGAACGTTCCAACCCTTCCACGCCGCGACCGTCAAAATCGACAAAGCCCAGAATGTGCGCCGTAATTTCACCCACCGGATAAAAACGCTGTACCTCCGGTGTCAAAAAGATTGAGGGATCCTCCAACTGCTGAATGCGGTGGATCACCATCGGGGTCAATTGGTGCTGCAACACCGGGAAAGATTTTTTGCGTGCTGCTTTCAGCCGTTGGCGCAACTGATCTTCCGGCCATTGAATCAGGGGAGCCAACTGGCGGGCCAAAAGATCGGGATCTTCCATGCGGTCGATGTCGACCGACAAGGATTTGACCGGCAAACTGACCGAAAGGGTTTTGCCGTTGCGATCCATGATTCGACCACGGTAGGCTGGTACCACCACCTTTTTCCGATACTGGTTTTGCGCCTTCTCTTTCAACATGCCGTGTTGAATGACAGTCAGATCGACCGCACGATAGGCCAGCACCAAAAAGACAAAAATGAAACAAGAGAGCAAAAAATAGAAGCGCTTGTGCAACGATTCAGCGCTTAACGTGGGTACCGGCAAATGGGTCCGACGAGCGAGAAAATTGGGTACCCCTCTGGGTACTGGCAAACGGACCGAAACCGGAATACGGGGCCGCGCCGTACCGGGAGGGGCGGCCTTTTTTTCAGGAGAGGGAGCCGGGCGGCTGGCCGGTGCATTGCCCAACAGCCACAACACGCCCTGACTGATGGTTTTGCCCAGCGGTCGTTTTGCCGGACGAACGGCGGCTGGCTCCCGGTTGACGGCGGGGCGCTCTTCGCTGCGTCGGGCAGGCTTGCGCGGCAAGGTCAACCGCTCGCCCACCGAACGCAGGGTATCGCGCAGACGTTGTTGCCGGTTATCCGCAGGCCGTTCCCGGGCCGGAGGAGATGGTGGTGCGACGGTTTCCGCAGGCGGTCTGCCCGCACGGCGGCGGCTGACCAGGCTTTTGGCGCGAGTGGCCCATTGTTGACCACGATGCAACCACTCGCCACTCAAGGAAAAAGTGCGTCGCGGTGTGTTGCCTGTTTCGGAGACGGCAGGCGTTTCCGCTTGATTTTTTCTGCCCAGTGCGCGTCGTTTGCTGCTCAGGAAACGGCTGGCCAGCGCCAGGCGGTCACGCCAGGCCGAGGCGGCGCTCTTGCTGCTGGCACCGGTTGGGGCAGCGGTTTGCCCACGACGGCGTTGCAGCCAGGAAGGGAGGGAAAAAGAGAACCGTTTTTCCCCGCCGGCTGTCCGCCACAATGAACCGCGCTCCCGCCGTTTGACAGCAAAATTTTTGCCCGAGCTGCCAGAATGGCTGGTGCCACCCATTTGTCGGTTGCCCGTGCGCGGGGTGCTGCTTTTGGGCGTGTTGGTTTTGCTGCGAATCAGTTTCATGGCTTGACCAATCGCCATTGCGTGGGCCAAAGAGGCTGCATGCCCAGCTCTTGTCGGGCCCGCCGTTCGATGGTGTTGATGTCGGTACGGGCAATCAACTCAATTTTCAGAGCATGTTCTTTATCGAGCAGCTCATTGTAATCTTTTTCGGCCTGGGTCAACTCGCGATGACTCTCCAACATCCAGACGCGGGAGGAGACGGTGATGGCTGCGGTCAGCACCAGCAGAATGGTCAGCAGCGCAATCATGGGCCAACCGAATCTCATGATTGAGCCTCACACACAACGGTCCGCCGGGCTGTCGGCACAAAGGTCACAGGTAGCGCAGGCGGTGACAACCGTTCGATTGCCCGCATGCGGGCACTGCGCGAACGGGGGTTGTGGGCAATTTCCGCTGCCTCTGGCAGCAACGGTTTGTTGGTCAGCAGACGATATTCGGCAACCGGTTTAACCGGTTGTTGCAACAAAGCCGGCCCGGAGGCCATGGCCCGTTCGGCGTGACCTGGATCGGCCATTTGCCGGAATATCTGTTTGACGATGCGGTCTTCCAGCGAATGAAAACTGATCACCACCGCCCGGCCACCGACCGCCAGAAGAGATAACGCCTCCTGCAAGGCGGTTTGCAGCTCGTGCAACTCCTGATTGACGGCGATGCGCAGCGCCTGAAAAATACGGGTTGCCGGATGGATGCGCCCGGATGGGTTCGGCATAATCCGTTCCAGCAGGGAGGCCAACTGTCTGGTTGTGGTGAAGGGCTGTTTTTGCCGATCGGTAACGATGGCTTGGGCAATTCGCCGGGCGTGCCGCTCCTCGCCGTAGTGGAAAAAAATATCGGCCAATTGCTCCTTGTCGAACGTATTGACGATCATGGCAGCCGTCATACGCCGTGGATCGGCGCTGACCGATGGGCGGCCTGGCACGAGCGGCGATTCATCGCTAGATTGATCCATGCGCATATCCAATGGTCCGTCATACTGAAAGGAGAACCCCCGTCTGGCATCATCCAGTTGTGGCGAAGAGACCCCCAAATCGAAAATGATACCCTGGATTGAGGAGACACCCTGCTCGTTCAGCACGGTTCGCAGGCGGCTGAAAGGGGTATGGATGGGGGTCATGTTCTCTGACCACTGCGCCAACAGGCTGCGATTGCGCTGCCAGGCGGCCTGATCCCGGTCCAAGGCAAACAGATGCCCGTCGGGAGCGATGCGTTGCAGGATGGCCTGACTGTGGCCGCCATCGCCGAAGGTGGCATCGACGTAGATTCCGCCTGGTGTCGGATCCAGGGCGTGCATCACCGCATCCAGCATGACACTTTGATGGGGTTGATCCGCAGAGATTGGGCCAGGTTTCCGCCGCGCCGTCGGCTCTTTCATCGCTCTCACTCGTTCCAGTTTTCAATAAACTATAGCAAGGAAGTGACGCCGAGGCACGGAGCTTTGAAGACAACAGGGGGGTAAGGTTGGATATTTTGTGGCCACAGCTGTTCATGAACCTTTTTGCTGGGGTGTCAGGGCCAACAGGTGTTGGATGATTAAATCGGCAGAGCGGGGATTGGCCAGGGTGTTGGCGCGATGGCCGGTTTCCAGCAAACCGGCGGGGTCAGCCATCCGTGCCAGCAAAAAATCGCTCAGCCATGCCACCGAGAGATCCGCCTGCGCTTGCAGCCAGCCACCGTGTATCCTGACCATGGCCATGGCGTTGGCGGTTTGATGATCGTCGGCGGCATGCGGATAGGGAATGAACAACGCTGGTTTACCAACGGTGGCCAACTCGGCCACGGTGGTGGCCCCGGCCCGACAGATGACCAGATCGGCCTGACGATAGGCTTCGACCATATTCTGGAAAAAAGGGGCAACGGTGGCTTTGATGCCCATTTGTTCGTACTGTGCCGCGACCCGTTCACTATCTTCCTGGGGAACCTGGTGGCGAATTTCGACCGGCATGCCGCTCTCTTTGACTTTTTGCAACGCCGGGGGCAGCAGGTCGCTGAAAACCCGTGCCCCCTGGCTGCCGCCAAA
>PDZV01000074.1 GCA_002753135.1 Magnetococcales bacterium WMHbinv6
CGTCCCGGATTGCTGCGGGCCAGATCCTCCCATGCCCGCACCCGACTGTCCGCCTCCAGCCATTGATTGCGGCTGCCGGCAAACTCTCCCTGCAAGCGCAACAAAGAGCCTTTTTCAAAGAGATAGAGCAGATCTTTCTCCTCTTGCGGATTGTTCTGTTCCAATACCTGCAGGGCCAGGTCAGGTCGACTGCTGGCCAACAGTTGTGTCGTCTCCCGCAATTCCGTGTTGTAACTGCGCATCGCCCCCGCACACCCTGTCAACAACGATACGGTTAACAGGCCAACCAGCCATACCACCCTTTTGCCCATGCTCACACCCACTCCTCCCCCACGCTTTTGTTGCCGTATCTCCTCCCACCCATCCGCCACAAGCCGGTTATGGTAGTCCTGAACCAGGCAAATATTCAAATAAAAAATAGATTTGTTTTCTTTCTTCCTCAAGCGCCAGCGCAATCATGCTCAACCGCAATAAGTTGCAAGACAGTCGCCGCAAGTTGACGTATAATGAAAGCCAGTCGTGGCGCGGCCCGTAGCGCGGGCCGCGCCATTCCATTGGTTCCGACAAAGGAGTTGTTGTGGCTATTTCTCTGGCATTATTTGATGATAAGGCAGAGCCGATTCCCTTGACCGGTGTTTCCATCGACACGCGCACCCTTCGCCCCGGAGAGTTGTTTGCCGCCGTGCGGGGTGACCGTTTTGATGGCCATGATTTTATCGGCAAAGCGGTCGAGGCCGGCTGTGCCGCCGTGCTGGCCGAACAGCTGCCGGCCAAAACAGTGCCGGTTCCGGTTGTGCTGGTCGATAATGTTCTGCACCGTTTGGGAGAGGCGGCCAGCCGTTGGCGGCAACAGGTCAATCCTCTGGTACTGGCGGTTACCGGTTCCTGTGGCAAAACCACAGTCAAAGAGATGTTGACCGGGGTTCTGCAGCGCCACTTTCCGCTGATCCATGCCACACGCGGCAACTTCAACAACCACATCGGCCTGCCGTTGACCTTGTTGGCCATGCCGGAAAACTGCCAGGTGCTGGTGCTGGAAATGGGCATGAGTGCCGCTGGTGAAATTGCCTACCTGGCGCAGTTGGCCAAACCGGATATCGGCATCATCACCAATGTCATGGCCGCCCATCTGGCCTCTTTTGCCGATGTGCAGGCCATCGCCGATGCCAAGGGCGAGCTGCTGCAAGCGCTGCCGGCAACGGGTCTGGCCATTCTACCCGCAGGCAGACCCTACAGCGATCAACTGCGCGCCAAAGCCGGATCCGTCCCCATTCTGACCTTTGGCTCTGACAGTCAGGCCGACATCTATTGTTCGTGGAACGACGCGGCAAGCACAGAAACAGATGCAAGCGATCTGGAGAAGCAAGCAACGGAAAATAATAGCGCTCAATCTTTCATTATCCATTGGCAAGCAGAACAGGATGGGGTAAAAACCGGTCTGTCCTATCCAGGTGAACATTTGCGTCTCAATGCCTTGGCCGTCGCCGCGGCGGCCCGCCGTGCAGGGGTGGCGCTGCATGATATTGCCGCAGGCGTGCAAGCGTTTGCACCAGCGGCGGGGCGGGGCGGCGTGCGCCGCGCTGCCCAAGGGTGGCTGGTGATCGATGACAGCTATAACGCCAATCCCGGTTCGGTGCGGGCGGCCCTGCGGGCCATGCCGCACCCCCTCCCCCCAGGTCGCCGCGTCGCCATTTTGGGCGACATGCTGGAACTGGGCAAAGAGGCTGAAGGGTTGCATGGCGAACTGTGTCAAGAGATCCTGGATAATAATATCGAACTGTTGTTCACCGCCGGACCGCTGATGGTCCAGCTCCATCAAGCGGTGCTGCAACAGACGCAAGGGAAAACAGAGTCGATCCATGCCCAACATCGGCACGACCCGGCAGAGTGGCTTGACCAAATCGGCCCGCTGCTGCGTGCGGAGGATGTGGTGTTGGTCAAAGGATCCCGTGGCATGAAAATGGAACGTATCGTCGAAAATCTGGTGACCAATGCTCTATAATCTTCTTTTTCCTCTCAGCGACCACTGGTCGGTTCTGAACCTGTTCAAATACATCACCTTTCGCAGCATCGGTGCCACCTTGACCGCCTTGCTGCTCTCCTTTGTGATCGGTCCCTGGCTGATTCGCTCTTTGCAACGACTGCAAAGCATCGGCCAGCCGATCCGCAGTGACGGGCCGCAACGCCACCTCCTTGAAAAAAAAGGGACGCCCACCATGGGGGGTACCCTGATTCTTCTGGCCATGGTGGTTCCCACCCTGCTCTGGGCCAATTTGACCAATCCTTTTATCTGGATGGTGCTGACCACCACCCTCTCTTTTGGTGCCATTGGCTTCTGGGATGACTATCGCAAGGTTGCCCACAAAAATTCCAAAGGCATTTCGGCGCGCACCCGTTTTTTGCTGCAAAGCGCCATCTCCCTGATGATGGCCTACTGGCTGAAAAGCATTGATCACGGCAACACCTTCGGCACCCTGGCCATCCCTTTTTTCAAAACCCTCTCCATCGATTTGGGCTGGGTTTATTACCCGTTCACCATCCTGGTGATCGTCGGCACCAGCAATGCCGTCAACCTGACCGACGGCCTGGACGGCCTGGCCATCGGTCCGACCATGTTGACCGCCGCCACCTTTCTGGTCATCGCCTATGTGACCGGTCATCTGCTCTTTGCCAACTATTTGGGCATCCCCTACGTTGCCGGGGCCGGTGAACTGGCCATCTTCTGTGGGGCCATGGTCGGGGCTGCTTTGGGCTTTCTCTGGTTCAACACCTACCCGGCACAGGTATTTATGGGCGATGTGGGATCGCTGGCACTGGGTGCTGCCCTGGGCACCATCGGCCTGATTACCCGCCATGAAATTGTCCTGGCCATCGTCGGCGGCATTTTTGTGGTAGAAACTCTGTCGGTGATCGTCCAGGTTGCCTCATTTAAACTGATTGGCAAGCGGGTTTTTCGCATGGCTCCCATCCATCACCATTTTGAGCTGAAAGGGTGGGCTGAACCAAAAATTATCGTTCGTTTCTGGATTATCTCGATTATTTTGGCGTTGATCGGTATATCCACTCTGAAAATTCGCTAACCATAACCAAGGCCGACCTTTTTATGGTCGGAGAACGAGCATGGCGTTTAACCTGATCCGCAGAAAAGCTGGTAAATCCACCAACAATGAGCCATCTCTGCCCAACACCGGGGCGATGGATCTCTGGTTGGCTGGAACCGCTTTTGCCTTGTTGATCATCGGTCTGGTCATGGTCTATTCCGCTTCTGCCCCCATCGCCCTGCGCCATTTTGGTGATGCCACCCATTTTGCCCTGCGCAATGCCGTTTTTGCCCTGATCGGCATTGTCGCGATGATCATCATCAGCCGTTTGCCCATCGACACCATCCGTTTTCTTGGCCAGGTAGGCTTCTGGATTGCCATTGTCCTGCTGTTGGCCGTGCTGGTCCCTGGCATGGGTTTGGAAGGTGGTGGTGCCCGCCGTTGGCTGAATCTGCGCGTCATCACCGTGCAACCCTCCGAACCCTACAAGGTGATGTTGGCCCTCTACCTCTCGCACCTGATCGCCCACGATCCGGGTCTGGTCTATCGGGTCCGTGACGGTATTTTTTACCTGCTGGCCCTGTTCATGCTCGGCGCTGCCCTGTTGATGTCGGAACCCGATTTCGGTGCCACCGTCATCAGCGCCGCCATCGTCTTTGGTATCGTGTTTATCGCCGGCATTCCCCTCTCCTGGATTGCCGGCTTGTTGATGATTGCCATCCCCATGGCCGCCGTCGCCGTGATCATGGCCCCCTACCGCTTTCGCCGGGTCACCTCTTTTCTGGATCCGTGGGACGATCCCCAAAACAGCTCCTTTCAGCTGGTACAATCGCTGCTCTCTTTCGGCAACGGAGGACTATGGGGCACCGGTCTGGGGCAGGGCGAACAAAAACAGTTTTATCTGCCCGAATCGCATACTGACTTCATTTTTGCCGTCATCGGCGAAGAGATGGGGTTGGGCATGGTTTGGCTGATCATTTTTCTCTTCGCCGTTCTGGTCTGGCGCGCCATCCGCATCGCCCGCCTGACGAACAACGCTTTCGTCCGTCTCAGCACCACCGGATTGACCGTGTTGATCGGCTCACAAGCCGTCGCCAATATGGGGGTGGTGATGGGTTTGCTGCCGCCAAAAGGGTTGACGCTGCCCCTGGTCAGCTACGGCGGAACCTCGCTGATTATCACCCTGAGTGCCATCGGTTTATTGCTGGCTTTTTCCCGTACCATTGCCCCGGCAGAAAAGTCGGCAGGTCGCGTGACTACCCCAAGGGAGAGTGCCTCATGAACGCGGAAGGTAAAAAATTGCTTATCGCCGGTGGCGGCACCGGCGGCCATATTTTTCCGGCCATCGCCATCGCCGACGCCTGGGAAGCCTGTGGCGGTGACGTGCTGTTTGTTGGTACCCCCTACGGCATGGAGAGCCGTCTGTTACCGCAACGGGGCAAACGACTGGAAATGTTGCGTGTCGGACAAATCAAAGGCAAAGGGATAACCACCCGCCTGCGCACTCTCTTTGGCCTGCCCTTTGCCCTGTACTCTGCCATCCGGATCATCCGCGACTATCAGCCCGATGTCGTTCTGGGTATGGGGGGGTATGTCTCGGCCCCCACTGTCGTCGCTGCCCGTCTGTTGGGTCTGCCCACCGCGCTGCATGAACAAAATGCCCGCGCCGGCTTGACCAATCGGTTGCTGGGCAAACTGGTGGATCAAATCTTTCTCGCTTTTGCCGATGCGGCCCACTCTTTTCAGGCCAAACTGGATGCAGATGGTGCGGCTCAAGACAAATATGCCCGCGTGGTCCTGACCGGCAATCCGGTACGTTCGGCGCTGCGTGAGGAAAATCATCACCATATGCCCTCTGGCAACCGCCCTTTCAG
>PDZV01000075.1 GCA_002753135.1 Magnetococcales bacterium WMHbinv6
CTGCTTACGGTGAAAATCGCGCCAAAGGCAAAAGATTAAAGGCAAATTCCCAGGGTTCCACCCTGGACCGGCCAGGGAGCCAGCCTCCCTGGACCCGCATACCCCCTCAACACCTCTTTCCAGAGGGAATCATATTCATCAACCGAAGTCGGTTCATTCTGCAGAGGCATCTGAGTCTGTTCCCGCAGAAATAGAGCCAGTCAACAACTACCGCCCCAAAATAATCTGGGTAACAAATTTGACCCCCAGGAAGGCCAGGGCAAGAAAAAGGTAGCCCCAGAGGGTGAGGCGGACGGCGCGGCGACCGCGCCAACCTTGAAAGTGGCGGCCAAGCAGCAAGATGCCGTAGACCAGCCAGGTGGCCCAGGTGAACATCTGTTTGTGGTTGAACTGCAAAATGGTGCCCCGTTCGTGGTAGGAGTACCAACCTCCGGTCAGCATGCTGGCACTCAGGAGCAGAAAGCCCATGCTGACCATCAAAAAGAGGGTCTCCTCCAGGGCATCCAGGGGGGGCAAAATGGCAAACAGTTCGCCGAAATGTTTGGTGCGCAGGGCATGTTCCTGAAAAGCATCCATCAAGGCCAGCATGGCGGCAATGCTGAACAGACCGTAGGCCATCAAAGACAACAACAGGTGGCTGACCAACAGCGGATCGCTCATCGCCCGCAGATCGCTGTGGGCGACCGGCAGCCAGCGGGAAGCCAGCAGGGTAACCACCATCAACGGCAACAACAAGACCCCCACCGTGCGCGCCGCCTGCGGGCGCAGCCGCCACCAGAGCAAATAAATACCGCCCATGGCCAGAGTGGACATTTCCAGGGAGGTACTCAGCTGCACATCCAGCGCCCCATGCTCATCGACCAACAGGCGCACCAGGGGAAAAAGCTGTACCAGCCAGCCGATAAAAACCAGCCACCATCCCAACAACGAAGGCCGACTGCCTCCGCGCAGTTGCAGATAGGTAATCCATAGCGCCGCTGCCGCATAACTGCTGACAGCCCCCCAGACATACCATTCCCTCATCCTTCGACTCCATCAGCCCGTTGCTGAAAGTGCCCTGCTGCTTTGCTCCCGCATGACGGCCACCCGTGCGGCACCTTGCCTGCCCTCCTTGCGACGACTCGTTCCCTCCGGCCTGGGCAGTGGCAGTCGCCGTTGTCCATCGCCATGACCATCATTGTGTGGTAAAAGGGGTCGTTGTTACAATGGCTCATCGCCACTGCCAAGAGAATCGCCATGTCCGCCTGCACCCTGATCGTGCTGGCCGCAGGCCGGGGAGAACGCCTGGGCGGCCCGTTGCCGAAACAATATCTGCCACTCGGTCCCTACCCCCTGCTGTGGCATACCCTGCACCGCCTGCACGCCCACCCCCTGATTGCGCACATTGTGCCGGTCATCGCCCCGACCGGGGCTGCCCTCTGGCAGCAGATCATGGGCCCCTGGCTGCCCGATCTGCCCAAGGTCGCCGCACCGGTGGCCGGTGGCAGCGAACGGCAGCATTCGGTCTACCAGGGTTTGCAGGCCATCACACAGGCCGACGATCACTGGGTTGCCATTCACGACGGAGCCCGTCCCCTGGTCGATCAGCCGTTGCTGGATCGACTGCTGGCCGCCCGTGCCGACCACGACGCCATCATTCCCGCCCTGATGGCCGGTGATACGGTCAAACAGATCAATGCCCAACAACAGGTGATCACCACTCTGCAACGCAGCAGCCTCTGTCTGGTACAAACGCCACAGCTGTTTCGGCTGGGGCTGATCCGTCATGCCCATCAACAGGCGGCAGCCGCGTCGTTTCTTGGCACCGATGATGCCTCTCTGGTCGAACGTCTGCAGCTGCCGGTTCAGGTGGTGGCCGGTTCAGCAAGCAACATCAAGATCACCTACCCCCAGGATCGGCAATGGGCGGCATGGTGGCTGCAACAGGAGGAGTCAAAATGGAAATAAGGGTCGGACAAGGGTTTGATGTCCATCGCTGGAGCCCCGGACGGCTGCTGCTGTTGGGGGGGGTGCAAATTCCCCATGAACAGGGGTTGCTCGGCCACTCCGACGCCGATGTCCTGCTGCATGCCATCATGGATGCCCTGCTCGGGGCCGCCGGATTGGGGGATCTGGGCCGCCATTTTCCCGATACCGACCCCACCTATCGCGGCATCGACAGCCGGGAGCTGCTGACCACCGTTCACGATACCATCCGCCGCCAGCAGTGGCAGGTGATCAATGTCGATGCCACCATAATCTGTCAGCGCCCCAAACTGGCACCCTACATGCCCGATATGTGTCGGGAAATTGCCCGTCTGCTCGACATTGCCACGCCACAGGTCAATGTCAAGGCCACCACCACCGAAGGTCTCGGCTTTACTGGTCGCCACGAAGGGGTTGCCGCCCAGGCGGTGGTCCTGCTGCAGCGAAGCCGGGAAAACAGACCCTAAAACGGAATATCGTCATCAAAATCGGGTTGACGATCAAAATGGTGATCCGCCGTCGGCGCATTCGGATGAGGCGACGGCTGCCCACCGCGCGGCCCGGGCGGATTGACGGGCCCAGCAGCGGCCTGCGGGGCAGCGCCATAGCCCGCTCCATATCCCCCCCCCTGGGGCGGACCGGCATAGGCAGGGACCTCACCGGCACCTGCAGGACGGTCGGCACGGTCCAAAAGGATCATCTGGCCGTTGTAGGGGCTCAGGACCACCTTGGTGGAATAGCGCTCTATCCCCTGTTTGTCGGTATATTTATCGGTTTGCAGTTGGCCTTCCAGAAAAACCTTGCTACCCTTGCGCAGATATTGTTGGGCAATCTCCGCCAATTTGCCGAAAACAGAAACCGCATGCCATTCCGTACGCTCCTGTTTCTGTCCCTGTTTATCGGTCCAGGTATCGGAGGTTGCCACCCGCAAGCCGGCAATGGCACGTCCATCCTGGGTAAAACGAACCTCCGGGTCAGCCCCCAGATGACCAATCAATTGCACTTTATTCAGGGATTTGGACATAATGCGCCTCGTGTGTCATAAAATAGGTTTCCGATCCGTACAATAACCATGTAGATTGGTGTACGATAAGGATAAAACCGCTTGCGTGCAAGCTCTCACCCACATTTTTGGATGATTTCAGGATGGATTTTTCCGCATTACCCGTTTCATCGACACTGCATCCGCTCGGCTGGGGAGTGGCCATGCTCGCTGCCTACCTGCTGGGAGCGGTCCCTTTTGGTCTGCTGGTTGCCAAAGGGATGGGCGGCGGCGACATTCGCCGCCAGGGCAGCGGCAATATCGGGGCCACCAACGTTTTGCGCACCACCGGCAAAGTGGCCGGGGCCCTTGCCCTGCTGCTTGATATCGGCAAAGGTTTTTTGCCTGTCCTGCTGGCCCGTCAGTGGCTCGGCCCCCATGACCCCCTGCTCGGTGGTATCGCCCTGGCGGCCTTTTTTGGCCATCTGTTCCCGATCTATCTGCGCTTCAAGGGTGGCAAAGGGGTGGCCACGGCCCTGGGGATTTTTTTGGCCTGGACCCCCACCGCCGGTCTGTTCGCCCTCCTCACCTGGCTGCTGACGGCCCTGATCTTTCGCATCTCCTCGCTGGCTGCCCTGCTGGCCTTTCTGTTGCTGCCCCTCTTCCTCTTTTCCCAGGACTCCCGCGTGGCCATGGCCGTGGCTTTGTCTATCGTGCCGATCATCATCTGGCGGCACCGCAGCAATATCCAACGGCTGGCCCTGGGTGAAGAGCCGCGCATTGGCAGCCACAAAGCCAGCCCGAACGAAGATCAGACCCGGCCATGATCCACAGCGGTGCGACCCCTCTGCTGACCCTGTTGTTCTGCGGCCTGATCGTACCGCTTCTGGCCGACGAACCGGGTCCCCGCCCTGCTGTCGGCGAGCGGAGCAGCCGCAACACCGCCCCTGCGGCACCTCTGGCGCGCCTGCCACTCTATCCGACCGTCACCCTGGCACCGGCCCAGCGGCCACAAACGCTGCCTGACGAAGAGCTGCAACGGCGCATCCGCCATTTTTTGCACTACGGAGACCGCATTCTGGCCCCAACGGAGACGGATCAGGGGTATATCCAAGGCAACCACCAGGATCACCAGCTGCTGCTGCCCGGTGATACCCTGACGCTGGCCCTCAAGCATCCCGCCCCCCCCGGGACCCTGTTTCTGGTCTATCGCCCTGGAGCGGCTCTGATCGATCCGCACAGCGGCCAGCATCGTGGCACCCTGGCCCATCGCCTCGGCCAACTGCAACTGGACACCGAGTCGCCCGACGGCAGACAGGCCCACCTGACCGATCTGCGGCAGGAGATGCAGCCGGGGGACCGTCTGCTCTACGAATCCTATCCCAACTGGCCGCTGCAACCGCATCGCCGCGCCCCTTTGCCCGTGCAGGGCACTATTCTCTCCCTGCCGGATGAGATGGCCACCGCCGGTGAGGGTGCGGTGGTCAGCATCGGTCTTGGGCGGCAGGATCGGGTGGCACCCGGTCTGATTCTGACCATCTACCATACGCCACCGCCCGCTGTTGATCCGCTGAGCGCACAACCTCTGCCCCCGATGCAACGACCGATTGGGCAGGCCATCCTGCTCTGGGTGGGAGAATATGCCTCGCTGGCCCTGCTGGCCTCCACCGCGCAACCGGTCATCCGTGGCGACCTGGTCGCCAACCGCGAGTGAGAGTGGCACCGGCATGGATCGGCATACCCTTCTGGAATGGCTGAAACTGATCCGCACCCCCGGACTTGGCCCGGTGCGCATCAACCGCTTGCTGCACCATTTCGGCAGTGCCGAAAAATTGCTCCATGCCGCCG